>NZ_JBALGC010000077.1:0-59260 GCF_036916575.1 Nostoc sp. | reverse complement strand
AGTCTTTGAACTCCATTAATGAGTCTTTGAACTCCATTAATGAGTCTTTGAACTCCATTAATGAGTCTTTGAACTCCATTAATGAGTCTTTGAACCCCATTAATGAGCCTTTGAACTCCATTAATGAGCCTTTGAACTCCATTAACGAATCTTCAGATACCTCGTTCCCAGCCTCTGACTGGGAATGCCTATTGGCAGGCTCCGCCTCCCGAATTTGCGGCAGCAGCCCAATGAAGTACATTTCCAGATTCTACCTGGAAACGAGATTTTTAAAGGTTTTTGCGAGCGCAACTTCCACACATCTATATAATAAGTTAGTCACTATGAGCTATAACTAGATTTTGAAAGGTATATGTACATACAGACAGCAAATCCTAAAAGAAAATAAAGAAACTTGTCTTTCGCTTAACCAAATAATAGGATACTAATAGTAGTAGCATATACAAAAAATTGATTTGTAATCTCATCTAACTCATATTTGAGTGCATCTGAGTACAACTTAATATATTACAAAATCTCTTGAGTAAATCTTAGCAAACTCTTACAGGTAAAGTTTCTTGTAGCGAGTACAGAAATTCTTAAACCCTGCCCCAAAAATACTAGTACCCCTATCATTAAATACTAGCGCCCCTACCCCAAGACATATTTTCAATTTATCTTAAGTCGGGGTTTTGGCATTTGAGTACAACCTTAATCAATCCAATAAATCCAATCAGCATTGGGTTTCCTGTGCAGTTGGAAGTCGCCTGATATAAGCATAAAAATAACACAAGGCTCTTTCAACCAGATAGACATTACCGATGCAACAGTCTTTAGACAGTATCAGCGATACCCAGACTATCAAAACGCGGGATTCTGCACATACATCCCTGCTGAAAAATCTCCTCTCTGGCGTTTTTTTTGAGCCATTATTGAGTGATTTTCGCATTATCTTTGAGCGCGACCCAGCAGCACGTAATTGGCTAGAAGTAGTGTTTTGCTACCCTGGATTGCACGCGCTATGTTTGCATCGTCTTGCTCACTGGTTACATTGTCGAGGTGTGGGTTTTATTCCCCGCTTAATTTCTCATTTGGGGCGATTTTTGACCGGAATTGAAATTCACCCAGGTGCAGAGATTGGTCAGGGCGTGTTTATCGACCACGGAATGGGTGTTGTGATTGGCGAAACTGCGATCGTCGGCGACTATACACTGATTTATCAGGGCGTCACCCTTGGCGGAACTGGTAAAGAAACTGGTAAGCGTCATCCCACAGTGGGTAAAAATGCAGTGATTGGGGCGGGTGCAAAAGTTTTAGGTAATCTGCAAATTGGCGATCGCGTCCGTATTGGTGCAGGTTCGATTGTCTTGCGGAATATCCCTAGTGATTGCACAGTTGTGGGAGTTCCCGGTCGAATTATTTCCCGAAATCAAAGCGTCAGTCTTTCTCCTTTAGAACATGGAAAGCTACCCGATGTGGAAGCAACTGTGATTCATTCTTTGCTCTGGCGCATTGAGCAACTCGAAAAACAACTGCAAACTTTAAGCGTTAAGAGTCATTAGTCATTGGTCATTGGTCATTAGTCATTAGCAAAGGACAACTGACAACTGACATAGACGCGCCAGCGGTGAAGCAGCGCGGTCTTGGGGGTTTCCCCCATGAGCGACTGCTGTTAGCGCAGCGTTAGCGTTCGCGCAGCGTCTCGTAGAGAGGACCGAGCGTCACCCGAAGGGCTTCCCGCAGGGTAGGACAAAGCACAACCGACAAATGACAAAGGATAAAGGACAAATGACAAATCACACTTTAAGCGATCAAGTTTTGCAAATTCCTTTGAGCGATCGCTGGCGAATCTATTACCGTTTGCAAGAGTTAAAAATTAACAGTTCTTGTCCCCCCGATGGTTCTTTACGAGTGCAAGTGAACAATTTGCTAGAAGCAATTTTAATTCGCAGTACAGTTATGCAATTTCTTGCTTCTCGTCACGAATTACTGGAGTGGCTAGAGCGTTGCTGGAATTACAGTGAGCGGTACAGACACGATTAATCGCGTCTGTTCAAGACACTATTAATCTTGAATTCATGACGCAAGCACTACACTTCATACTTTTTGTTCATAGATGCACAAAGCTCGAATAGGTTTAGAAGTTGAAGTTACTGTACGCTAGCAGATTTTGTTGCAGACTGAGATAGATTAGCCGAGTTTTAGATTTTGTTTAATCTACTAAATCTGAAGTTTTCCTGACATCTAGCGACAATTAAGAAGACGAAATTACCAAATAAAAATTGGAATTTCTGATTTTTAATTATTTCCCAAATTAAGAAATTGAAAGTTCGATTATGGCGACTCGTAACAGAGATATAAAATTCCTCAATTTTTTGCACAATGAACTTGAACTTTCAAATGCCGATATTGCTGTAGCTCTGCGACACCGTGAATTAGAAAATGGTCCACTACCGATGCTCCTCTGGCAGTATGGTTTAGTTGACTTGGAGCAGCTAGAAAAGATTTTTGACTGGCTAGCAGAACAAAGTTAGCTAATTTCCATTACTTTTGAGTAGCATTACCAACCTAAATTATACCCGAATGCTCTAGAAAATCTGAGGTAACCAAGATGATTACATCCTTAATTGCTGGATTTTGTGTATTACTTTGTTCCGGATTTGCTAATAGTTATATTAGTTCATTGCTACTCGAAGAAAATTCAACTGACATCGGTAAAAACGGTTAGTAAATTATACCTGGTTTTAGTTCCCTGCCATACAGATGTAATGCTACTAATAGGGCAATAATTAAGGATCATATATCCTGCATTATGAATTGTGATATTTTTAGCATTTACTGTAACTAGGGATTGTAGAGAGAAGGGATATTAAGAATACTTCCAAGAGAGGGATATTTGCAATGAATCAAATCATAATTAATGACACTACATTACGTGATGGCGAACAAGCAGCAGGTGTTGCCTTTAATCTAGAAGAAAAAGTAGCGATCGCTAAATTTCTCGATGCCATTAATATTCCTGAATTAGAAGTCGGTATACCGGCAATGGGTGACGAAGAAACACGAGCGATCGCAGCAATTTCTAACTTAGGTTTGCAAGCAAAACTCCTGGGCTGGAACCGCGCTGTCATGTCAGATATTAAGGCTTCTATCGCCTGCGGTCTGAACAGGGTGCATATTGCCATTCCCGTCTCTGGTATCCAAATCGCTGCCAAATTTCACGGTCAATGGCGGGTAAGTTTGCAAAAACTCAAAGACTGTATCAGCTTCGCAGTCGATCAAGGTCTTTGGGTAGCAGTCGGCGGAGAAGATTCTTCCAGAGCCGATGAAAACTTCCTATTAGATGTAGCGCTTTATGCTCAAGAATGGGGTGCATCCCGCTTCCGATTCTGCGACACCGTAGGAGTTCTCGACCCTTTCAGCACTTATACAAAGGTCAAAAGGCTGGTTTCAGCTTTGATGATTCCCCTAGAAATCCACACCCACAATGATTTTGGTCTAGCAACTGCCAACGCCCTTGCTGGTATCAAAGCCGGAGCATCATCAGTGAATACCACAGTTAATGGATTGGGTGAAAGGGCAGGAAATGCAGCTCTAGAAGAAGTTGTCATGGCTATCAAACGCATCTACGGCGTTGATTTGGGCATTGACACACCGAGTTTGCTGGAACTGTCTCAACTAGTTGCAGCTGCATCAGGTGCCGATGTACCACCCTGGAAAGCGATCGTCGGCGAAAATACCTTTGCTCACGAATCTGGCATTCATGCTCACGGAGTACTGCAAAACCCCATTACCTACGAACCATTTGCTCCCGAAGAAGTTGGTTGGGAACGGCGTTTAGTAATTGGCAAACATTCTGGACGACATTTAGTTTCAAACTTGCTACAGCAGCATGGCATTTTCTTAAACTCACAAGAAACCCAGTCTGTTTTAGACGCAGTGCGCCATCAATCAGTACAGAAAAAACGTAGCCTGACGACAGAAGAACTATTGAATTTGGTCAGAGAACAGAGGTACTCTCATGCAACGCGATGAATTAGAGCTAAACTTGCCACCTGCTTTTGAAATTGGTGAAAAAGTCAGAGTTCGGAAACTGCTCAAAAACGATGGTACTTTTCCTGGTAAGGAAGTCGGCCAAGTTTTAGTAAACAAAGGAGATATCGGCTACATAGCAAGTATAGGCACATATTTGCAGACTTCCTATATTTATGCTGTGCATTTCTTAGAAACAGGGTTCGTCGTCGGCTGTATGAAAAAAGAACTAGAATCTGTTGAGGAATCTCATGAAAGTAATGCTACGCATGAATGACGCCGGCACCTTAGTAGTCTACGTTGCTAAAAAAGACCTTGAAGAAGAAGTCGTCAAACAAACCGATGGAAATGATGGCAAGATTCTCACCCTAGCAAATGGTTGGGAATTGGAATTTCATGATTTGCCAGACATAGCAAATTTACCTCAAACTGTAGAAGCTAAACGCCTCGCGTAAGGGGACTGGGTACTGAGTACTGGGGACTAGGGACTAGGAAATAAATAATATTTAGGAATACTTTCTCAGTACCCAATCCCCAATCCCCAATCCCCAATCCCCAATCTCCAATCCCCAATAACTTTTTATCAATCATGGGTAACAAGTATTTGACGTTATCAGAATTAAACCTTGAGGGACAGTTACTAGGTTTTGTTGGTGGTGAACCAGGAAAATATAAATACTTGCAATTGGCAGTTCCATCTGGAAATGTGGAAATTAAATTGCCTAAAGAGTTACGCCGTTCTCTAAGTTTATCCTTAGTTCCTGGCCAGCAAATTCGCGTTTGTGGTCATAGTAAGGTAGACTCACGCACAAGTAAAATTAAAATCAAAGCCTATCGGGTGACACCAATTGATGCGTGTCCAAATCAAGATTTACCGCCTGAAACCAAAGCGAGGATTATGGTATGTCAAAAGTCAGGTTGTCTCAAACGTGGTGGTAAAGGGTTTTTATCAGAATTAGAAAAAACTTTGGGCGATCGCGATTTATTAGACAAAGTTACCATTGAACATACTAGTTGCCAAAAATGCTGTAGCAGCGCCCCCAACTGTGTTTTAGAACTTGGTAAAAAGAAATACAAGAATATTCAACCTGAAGCGATCGCATCTTTGCTAGAAAGTCACTTAACTCAAGAGTAATAAACTTCTCTAGCGATTCTTAAAAGAATACACAACTTTGTAGGGGTAAAATTTTACCCCTATTTTTTGTTGGTATCGTCTGTGTAGCACTCTTGTCAAACTGCGATCAACTAAGTTATAACTGCTGCACTGCTAGTAATACTCAATACAAGCAGCACGTATAAAAATTTTCTGTAGTCTTGTTCAAGCTGGACTACAAGCTTAGTCATTGTGTATAACTTTTTTGGAATTACCTTAAATACTTAAAAATAAATGTCTTTGTTTAGCAATTTACTCAATCTGCATTCAGCAACCAAACCACGTGAAGATTTTTTTACTGAGATTATTGCCTATTTTTTATCTCTGAATAATGGGACTTAAACAAAAAAGTGAACAAAAAGACAGTATAATGCTTTACTAGTATAGCTTTCACGTTAAAGTAACTTTAACATGAAACAGACAACCCCCGCAGCCATGCCTCCGTGTTTTGAAAAATGGTGTAAACGGTTTGATGACGTGTTTACTCATAAAGCTCAAAAAAGAGAGTTTAGACATTATTTAGGGGGATTATTGGGAGAAAGTGAGAGAAAAAACCTCTTTCAAATGGCAGAGGATGCTATAGGGGTGACTTACCATCGTTTACACCACTTTTTAACCGAAGCACCTTGGTCTGGGTTAAAGATCAATGAACGTCGCTTAGAGATCATGGACAGGTGTAGTCAAACCAAAATCAGTAGAGGCTTTAGTTTAATAATTGATGATTCGGGTCATAGGAAAAGTGGTAATTTTACTGCTGGGGTAGGAAGGCAATATATTGGAGAAATTGGCAAGACGGATAATGGGATAGTAGTGGTAACAACTCATTTATATGATGGGAGGAAAAGCTTACCACTAGATATAGAGTTATATCAGCACTCCAGTTCTTTAAGAGAAGGTAAACAAGACTCAGAATTTGAAAAAAAACCGGAATTAGCGCTCAAGTTAATAGACAAAACTATAGAGAGAAAATATCAACCAGGGATAGTAATTGTAGATGCGGGATATGGCAACAATACATCTTTTTTATTAGAGTTAGAGAATCGGCGATTAAAATACTTAGGAGGATTAGCGAAAAACCGAAAAGTAACTATTACTTATAAAGATAATATTCAGCAAACAATTAGGTTGGATGAGCTAGCACAGTCTTTACCCCAAGAAGATTTTAGCGAAGTTGAACTACACTTAGATAAGCCGAAACAACTATGGGTAGTAGCTAAAGAAATAGAGATATCACAACTTGTTGGAAAGCGTATGATTGCTATCGTTATGAATGCTGCAACTTTCTCTCAAGCCACTGATATTGACTATTTTATCACCAATGTTCCCTCATCAATTACCACACCAAAATGGATAGTTGATACTTATGGCTCAAGAAATTGGGTAGAAGTTTTTTATAGAGAAGCCAAGGGGTGGTTAGGGCTAAAAGAATATCAAGTCCGAGATAAAAGAAGTCTAATTCGGCATTTTATCTTGGTTTTTTGTGCCTATACTTTTATTCTTTGGCATCAGATGACTGGGGGGTTAAGACGAAGGTGGGCAAATAAAACTTTGAACACTTTTCCTGAAGCGTTAGAAGCTTTTAGAACAGCTATATCTTTTCGATTTTTCGATTGGTTGACCTTCAATCGTGACGTATTTGCTGCCTATAAAGCCAGTTTGGGCTTTATTTGGGCTTAATTTTTGTCTAAGTCCCGATAATCATATTTTAATTAATTGGTTAAAATATCACTCAATTCTTACTGATGAGAATTATTCCAGCATCAATATTTCAATCCAACAAGAACACAAACGACTTGAAACCCATACTGAAGATAGTAGATTGGACATTGTAGTTGAACTGTCGAATGGTTTAAATACAGATGTAATATTTATTGAATCAAAAATTGGCTCTACAGAAAGATGGCGACAATTAGAAAAATATGCTGAGATTCTGAGTAAATTACCAAATGTTAGACATCGAATTTTCATTTACATCACCCGTGATTATGACCCAAAAGAATAAATCAAAACTCCAGGATTTAATCTAGAGCCAAAGGTGAATTTTTATCAATTGAGGTGGCATCAATTTTATGCTCACTTACAACAACATGCGACTGATATATTAGCTCAAGAAATATTAATTTTCATGAGGAAAAATGGAATGTCTACCATAAATCAATTTTCATCAGTTGACTTATTGACAATGGTTAATTTTAACAAAACTCTCAATCTTATGGAATCGACTCTCAGCGAAGAAGTACAGGAAAAATTTAAGTTAGCTTTTGGAGGTGTTATTAAAGGCGCAGCAAGTAGGACTCAATGGAAATGGTATGAAAGATATATTATCTACACCCACCTTTCTTCTTCCACATGGGACTTCTGGTGTGGTCTTGGATACTTCAATTTAAATCCAAGTAATGTAACTGATTATCCATATTTAGGTATACTTTTGCACGTTTCTCCTGGTTTTAGAGAACGTCCAAAAATTATTGAATCTATGCAGAAAGTAATTAACGATAAACCTAATATTTGGACTCATGTTAATTTAAAAGTTTTGCCAGCCTGGTCAGGTATATTTTATCGAAAAAGCTTACAAGAGTTTTTATCTCAAGAAAACCAGCTATCTGCTATTAAAAATTTCTTTTTGGAATCTATTCATGAACTCAAAAATATTCGGACAGAGTTTAACTTCCCTTGGAAGGGTGTAAGTATAGAAGAAGCTACAAAAATAGAGAACGAAGAAGACATAGATAACTTATCATCTTCATCGTGTGAGTTAAATCACTCATAACTCAATTAAAATAAAAATAACCTTGCAATCCTGTAGCCGTTATGAGTCTCGCCACTCCTAAATAATTGATAGCAGTTTTATGAATATAGCACCAAATTACATATCATCCTGGAAATCTTCTAACGCTTTTAAAGGTATTTCCAGGATGAAGCACCAAGGACTATTGAGCTAAATTTCCTTTGAGAGGCCAAATCAAGGCGTAGTAAAATTTACCGAAATAGGAATGGGAGATTTTAAGAACATTTTGTAGAAATGTTTTTTCACTAACTGATAATATAATCTCTACTTTTGCATTAGTTCCCTGAGCACACTCTATGTTTGTAGCTTCTTCGACTTTAGGGAGTAAATGTGCAACACCAAATAGTTTTCCTAAAAGAGATGTTTTTAGAAAAGCTTGCCTTTGAGCGTGAGTCATCATCTCACTTGACCCTACTTTTATTTCATCACTGCTCATATAGCTTTGCTTCTCCCCATTGACTTTCGTGTAGCTGACAGAATTCTGCTGCTGCTGTTCGTGAAAATCTGAAACCATATAAATCTTTTCCAGGAGTGCTACGTGCGAACCCAAGATACTCCATCTGTACTTTATCTCTATAGTATGACACAGCTGTATCTAGAGCTTGCAGAATAACTAGCGGCTCGTCTGCTTGTGTTTGACAAAATTCTAGACCCACCTTGGTTGCATACCAGATTAACCATTTGCCGATTGGTTCAATTAACCGTTCAGCTACATCTCCTCGACTTGTACGATGAGCTTCTATATGTTCTATTTCTAGAAAACTGGGATATCCAGGATGGGGATAAAGACGATATTGCACTAATCCCCAAACTTTGCCACCATAAACGAGTTTGACTATGTTTTGACACTCAAAACTGGTATTTTTCCAGAAATTTAACCAGTTACAAGACCAATCGTTTGGCATATCATTTTCTCTAGCTGGGGAAAGACAAGCTATTTCCTCAGCCGTAGATTGGATTTGGACTTTTACCTGATAGGAGCCAATGCTAGTCAATTAAGTTTTACAACCTTTTAAGGGGAAGATTTCACGTCCAAGCATTATAAAACAACGTAAGGAATATAAGCTAATAAGCATTTAAATTGCCCAAAAAGACGGCTAGAGTCGCTTACTACAAACGAACTATTTTGAAAAATTAATGACGATTAGCTGAGCAATTAATAGGTAAAGCTAATTTTTACACCCTAATGGTGAGGTTTACCCTGATCTTCCTTTTCAAATCAATCCTTCCAACGCGTGTTGCAAATCATTCGTCACATTAGCAACAGCTTGCCTAGCACCCAAACGATTTTCTTTATACGCTGGGTAAGGCTCAGAAATAGATATGGGTTTACACATAGTAATTTTGACTTTTTGTTTACCCAATTGTAGACGCTGTAACGACAGTAACGACAATTAGCCGAAAACTTTTGCAGCGTTATCGGAAACTTTTTGGTGAATTACCCGATTGATGCTTTGTCGGATAAAAAGTTAAAGTAAATTAATTATGTATTATCCAGAACCCTTGTATAAACGTAGCACTGCTACGTTTATACATTCTTTTTCGGATATGTCTATAGTTTGACAGAAGTGTATCTAGAGCTTGCAGAATAACTAGTGGCTCGTCTGCTTGTGTTTAACGAATATTATGAGCTTTACCAAGATTGTTTGGAAAATTGCCTGAGTAATTTTTGTATTTGATAACTATCTTAGAGAGAAAATGCCCTTACTTTCTAGTAAGAGCATTGAAATTTACTTATTTAATGTTTAGTAGGAAAATCTATACAGCTTAGGATACTTTTCGCTTAAACTTTATCCAAAGTTCCATTACTCCAGCTATTATTTTATTGAGGAGAATGTAGTCTTTTCTCGTGTCCATAATCACTGAAGATAAATCAAGCTGTATTGCGAATAGTCCCTACCCAATTGCTACAATAGACCTCTTGCGCCGTTTGCTGCCAGCTAAGGCCAGACCAACGATTCCTAAACCAGTGAGACTAGCAGGCTCAGGAGTAGATTTGACAATAGCAGATTTCTTGAATTCAAATGCAATGGTTTGTGTGCCGTTGAATTTGTTGGCATCATAGCCAGTGGTTAGCAACTGCTGCGTTACATCACCCTGTGCTAGAAACGAGATCCCACTAAGATATTTTCCAGAGTCAATCACATTGAGATTAAATGTTTTGTCCTTGCCGTTATTGGTAAAATAACTACTGGTCAAATCACCATAACTGACAACACCACCACCTTGTTTTACCTGAGTTTCGTAAGAAATCCATCCATCTCCTGCCAAACCACCATATCCAACACTGTAGCCTTCTTTGCTATCAGTAACTGTCTTTGCCTGAACACCACTATAAACACCTAGTTGTTGTACCCCGGAAGCATTCACTGAGGAAAAATGAATACCAAACAAATCTCCGCCGCTCATAGCATCTTCAAAGGTCTTACCTGCCATGTTGAAGAACAAATCACCATATCCAATCTGACCACCTGCTGCACCCCCTTCAGCCTCTCCTGTCAACTTCATATTGCCATTGATTGCCACAATGACGCTGGTAGCAGTCTCTTTGATAGCCATACCAGAGATATCGTAAGGATTTACTTTCCCTGGCTCGGCCCCAATCCAATAGTTCCCGTTCATTCCATCTGTGTTTGAATCAAATGCATACTGCCAGCCGCTAGCATCAGTGGAGTTTTTACCCATAAAAAGACCAGTAGTGTCGTTCAGACACTCCAAAGATATGTTAAATGCTGTTCCCTTTAAGTCGGAGGCATATGCTCCTTGACCAGCCACAAAGAAGATTCCAAAAGTGGTAATGCCAATCTTCAGTAAATTGAGTAAGCTATGAGTTTTCATTATTTATAACTTGATTGATTTAGGGAATCACAATTTCCTGGACTTCTCTATTTGTAAGTGGAATTACAAAAACAAAAAAGCGTGATTCTGCTGAAAATATAATTTGGATAACTTAACGGTAATTTTATAAAACTCAAATAACCAATTACATATTTAGTTGAAATTATTTTTATTTTACCTAATTGTCTTCAATGTAAAATAGGAGTAAAGCCAAGTAGGCCTAGTAGCCTAAGGTTTTTTGCACCCTTTTACTTAGATAGTTTTGAAAAATTTTTGGGTTTGTATAAGTTTAATAAACCATATCCCGCTAGCATCTCCGTACAGGGCATCTAAACCTGCGATCGCTGGAAGTTTTTTGTCTGCATTGATCTACTTTAGAAAGTAATATCCGATTCGGATGAACACTTGGGCATTTACATTGCACTCTTGCTAGTTAAGGGAGCCAGGAGCCAAGGGGTCGAAATCAATAAGCCTCCTGACGACTGACACCTTTCTTCTGCTTTTTAGCTAAAGATGCGACCCTCCTAATCAAATCAATCCTTCCAACGCGTGTTGTAAATCATTCGTTACTTCAGCAACAGCTTGCCTAGCACCCAAACGATTTTCTTTATACGCTGGGTAGCGCTCAGAAACAGATATCGGTTCACCCACAGTAATTTTGACTTTTTGCTTACCCAATTGTGGACGCTGTACAGCTTTGTTGCCTTTGATTTTGGCAATCATCTGCCATAAAATTAAAGTTGTCTCAGCAAACCTTTCTACTGTTGGATTTTCACGAATATAATTACCAGAAACTGCTACAAAACTTTCTACTAAACGCATATGCCACATCCGTGCATTGGCTTCTTCAGCAACGCGATCGCCTAAAGCTTTTTCGACAGCAGACACTCCTTTAACATCTTTAAATTCTTCTCTAAATATATAATTCCAGCCAGCTTGTTCTACTCGCCGACAGCGGTCAGTTAAATTACCTTTTGGCTGCAAGTCAAAATACTGTTCTGATATTTGTAGCGCTGCATTTAATAAAGCTTGCAAACGAACTGCTAACGCTTCATTTCTATCTTTGATTTCTCCTGCTACTATTTTGGCATCCGGCAGCTTTTGATGATAAAACCGCGTGTAAAATTGTTCCATCAGCGAAAGTAAATGCTCTGCCAAAGTTAACAACCGGGGATAAAGCGAATCCACAGAAGCATGATTACCTTGTTCTGATGGATTCACAGGTAAACCACTAGCCGCTTCCAATTCAGTTAAAAGATTGGTGATCGCATCCCAAGGAGCATCAACGTAACTATATTTAATCCCAACTGGTACAATTAGAACCTGTTGGTCGCGTCCAGCTTTGTGCAAATCTTCAGCACACCAAAAGCCTAATTGGGCGATACCAGGTTCTAGGGGGCTGATATTCTCTGATAAACCATTGGTAGCACCTTCTGGCGCAGCAGCCATCGGGAATTTACCATTGGCAAACAACTCACGCGCCGAACGTAACCCCGTCCAGTCAGCTTTACCCCGCTGAATCGGAGTACCACCTAAATGAGAAGCAATCCAACCTACATAGGAACCTGCCCATAGAGGAATACCGCGATCGTAGATAAAATGAGCGTGAATTGGAAATTGTAGCGTTGTGCCTTGCGATCGCGCTACCTTTGGCACGAGTTGAGACAGCAAGTAACCTAAACAAAGTGGATCATCTGTTTTAGGATGGCGAAATGCCAGCATAAAACGAATTTTACCCTCCTGAAACTGGCGATAGAGATCCACCAGAGCCTTTACGTTGTCTGCTTCAATTTGGGTAATAGCTGTTTGCCAGTTTATCCAACTGGGTAGCAACAGATGGACAACTCGTAGAAATAAGGGGTTAAACGCTGGAGGAATAAATTCTAAGGGCGCCTGTGCTTGATAAATTACATCTGCCAAGGTAGTTTCTCCTAAAAATGCCGCGATTTCTAATCACCCGGTAGTTATTTCTTTTAAGATATCTTAACGGCTGTAAAATGCCCTGACGCCTGAAGTCGCGGCGACACACAAAACCTGCTTACAGTTATTTTCAGGTAAATAGACCACGCTCTACGGAACATTGCTGTGCCCCTACGACAGATGTGGTTTTAATACATGAAAACTGCTGTAAGCAGCTTATTTTAATGAAGTGTACCTACGCAGACTTACTAATGAAGAGATAAAAAACTTAGTACAGCATTTCATTAATTCGTAGCGATTAATTTTGGCAATACCCAGCAATGCCAATACGTCGGCTTACAATACTAATGCGTCGGCTCACAATGCCAATGCGTCGGCTTACAATGGCAATGCGTCGGCTTACAATGCCAATGCGTTCCCCTGCATTAAAAACGCTACGCTTTTATGCAAAACTGTACTTAGTTTTGGTAATTAAAAATGAAAAATTTGCTTAACATGACAATTTAAGCATTTATGCAAGAAGTCTATTACACAATACGGTTCAGTTAAGGATTTTTGGTAAGCTAAACCACATCTAGTTTGCATAATCTGAAATTGTACATTTCTTGTGGGGTGGGCGTCTCACCCGCCCAATATATACAAGGTTATTGGAACAGCTTACTGGTTTTTGACCTGTAGAAACGCGAAATTGAACTTCGTACAGAAGAATATAGGGCAATGTTCTCTGTTGAAGAGCTTTTCTTAGTCCGCCTGGGCGGACTTTGTTTGCGTGGCCGCGATTTCTAGTCGTCTGTGGTTTATAAACAAATTAGAGATTCTGGAAAGGAAATAAACGATGCGACTTTCACAAATGTTATTTGTTACACTGCGGGATGATCCGGCTGATGCTGAGATTCCTAGCCATAAATTATTACTGCGTGCAGGCTACATTCGTCGCATCGGTAGTGGTATCTATGCTTATCTCCCGCTGATGTGGCGGGTACTGCAAAAAGTTTCCCAGATTGTGCGGGAAGAAATGAACGCTACAGGCGCACAAGAATGTCTTTTACCACAATTACAACCTGCGGATTTATGGAAGGAATCGGGACGCTGGGACACTTACACCAAAGCTGAAGGGATTATGTTTTCCCTAATCGATCGCCGTGAGCAACAATTAGGATTAGGCCCAACTCATGAGGAAGTAATCACGATGATCGCTCGTGATATGATTCGCTCATATCGCCAACTACCACTGCACCTCTACCAAATTCAAACCAAGTTCCGTGATGAAATTCGTCCCCGCTTTGGTTTGATGCGCGGACGGGAGTTTATCATGAAAGATGGCTATTCATTCCATGCCGATGAAGCCAGCCTCAAAGAAACTTACCAAGATATGTATAAAGCCTACAGCAATATCCTGCGGCGTTCTGGTTTAGCTTTTCGGGCAGTAGAGGCTGATTCTGGTGCAATTGGTGGTTCTGGTTCCACAGAATTTATGGTGCTGGCAGAAGCTGGTGAAGACGAAGTTCTCTACACTGAAGATGGCAAATACGCTGCTAACGTAGAAAAGGCTGTTTCTTTACCAATTGATGCCGAAACCTCACGGTTTACAACCTATGAGAAACGCGATACACCTGGAACAGAAACGATTGAAAAGGTGTGTCAACTTCTCAACTGTTCTCCCACTCAATTAGTGAAAAACGTCCTTTATCAGACAGTTTATGATAATGGTATAACGGTGTTGGTTCTGGTGAACATCCGAGGCGATCAGGAAGTTAATGAAGTCAAGTTGCAAAATGAATTGACCAAATTAGCTCCTGAATATGGTGCTAAAACTATTATTAGTTTGAATGTACCAAATGTTGAAGCGCAGCAAACATGGACAGCGAAATCTCTACCTTTAGGTTACATTGCACCAGACATCGCAGATGAGTATATTACCGCTAATAAACAGATTCATCCCAAGTTTTTACGCTTGGTGGATCAAACAGCCGTTGATTTAAAAAACTTTGTTACAGGTGCGAATGAATCTGGTTATCACGTAGTTGGTGCTAATTGGGGTGAGCAATTTAAGTTACCAGAACTAGTAGTAGATATCCGTAAGGCAAGACCAGGCGATCGCGCCATCCACAACCCGGAACAAGTCTTACAAAGCACCCGTGGAGTTGAAGCAGGTCACATCTTCCAATTAGGTACTAAATATTCCCAAGTCATGGGAGCAACTTATACCAATGAACAGGGTGAAGAAAAGCCACTAATTATGGGTTGTTTTGGTGTTGGTGTGTCACGACTAGCACAAGCTGCCGTAGAGCAATCTTACGATAAAGATGGGATTATTTGGCCAGTTGCGATCGCACCTTATCACGCGATTGTCACAATTCCTAACATTAAGGATGCTCAACAAATCGAAATCGCCCAAAAACTCTACACAGAACTTAATCAAGCGGGAATTGAAACTTTACTAGATGACCGCGATGAACGGGCGGGAGTGAAATTTAAAGATGCTGACTTGATTGGCATCCCTTATCGGATTGTAACCGGGCGAGCGATCGCTAATGGCAAAGTCGAAGTTGTAGAAAGAGCCACCCGTAAATCTCAAGAAATCGTCATTGATGAAGTTACAACAACACTTCATAAGTGGATTACCGCCGCAATAGAGGGTAAAGATTAAACGCTCCAAGGGCGCAAAGGTAAGCGTAGAGATTCGCAGAGGGTTCTTCACTCAGGACTTTTGTGAGGAATACTCAGCGTTCCTCTGCGTTGTAAATTTAATTTTCAATCATCTCTAAAAACAATGAGATTTACATAATTTGGTAGGTGACGGACTAGAAGTAAAAATTCTAAAATTGAATTACGGACTTGCAGAATTAAAAATAATCGCATTTTGAGGGATAAAGTCTTCTCCAGGTTGTGGGAAACTCTCCACTTGTAAGTATCGTCTTTAACCAGGCTGCTCCTCACATAACTACCATATCAGCCCTCAGTTAGGAAGGTTTTGAACATGAAAGACCAACAAGGATCTAATCGTATTTCTTCAAGCGTAATTGCAGCCGTCTCAGCAGCGGTTGTGGCGGTGGGTGGCGGTGTGGCTTGGTTTACTTCACACTCCAGCAATACTCCCACACCCTCAAACCCCTCTGCACGCATCGCTCAACCACCACAGCCATCAACTAGGCAGCCAGGTAATGAGAAAACGCCTAATGTTTATTGGCTAAAACCAAAGGAGAAAAATGTTGCTTTGGTTCCCCAGCCTGTTAAAGTAGCTTCTGTACAACCCAACCAGGCTTTAGAAGCAGCTTTCCAAAATTTGTTAGCAGGCCCACCAAAAGAAGGGACAAATTCGACAACTATCCCCAAAGGAACCAAGCTGTTGGGGCTGAAGGCGGAAAATGATGAGGTTCACGTTAATTTATCCAAAGATTTTACCAGTGGTGGTGGTAGCACCTCAATGATGGGCCGTGTAGGACAAGTTGTTTATACTGCGACAACTTTAAATCCTAAAGCCAAGGTGTACATTGACGTTAACGGCAAACCATTGGATGTTTTAGGCGGTGAGGGTTTAGAGTTACAACAGCCATTAACTCGTGAAAGCTTTCAACAAAATTATCCGCTTTAGAAAAGTTAGGAGTAGAGACGCGATTAATCGCGTCTGTGCAGGAGTGAAGAGTTTTAACTCATAACTCATAACTCTCTTAAACTTACCGTTTGCTATTTAACACACGAAAGTTACGGGCTTGCTGTTCTAACCTTGTGGCGAGGCGATCGCAAACCCGATTACACAAATCAAAAATCATTTGATCTTCCACCTGGTAATAGGCGCAAGTTCCTTCACTGCGGCGGCTAAGGATACCTGCTTGCCACATTACCTTCAGGTGTTTTGACACATTTGCCTGAGAAGTCTGTGTTGCCTCTACCAACTCTTGCACGCATTTTTCTTCATCCCGTAGTAAGTGTAGTAGCTGAAGGCGCATTGGCTCACTTAACAGGCTGAAGTATTCAGCTACTTGTTGCACCACTTCTGGTGGTAAAGGCAACGTTTGTTTCATCAGGATTAACCCGCAAGGACTGAAAGTTTTAACGATGACTCATTTGCGATGACTCATTTCATATATAGATTAATACTTAATCAGGGTTAATTCGCATCAAAGGTTGACCATATTCTACGGCGTCACCATTTTGGAGAAGAATTTCCATCACCTGTCCGGAGACTTCGGCTTCGATTTCATTCATCAGCTTCATGGCTTCAATGATACAGACTGTTTGACCCTTACGGATGCGATCGCCCACTTCCACAAATGCCGCTTCACCCGGCGCAGAAGCGCGATAAAACGTTCCCACCATTGGGGAAGGCACCTCTACTAATCTTTGGTCAATGGTTGAGGGAGGATTTATTGACAACTGCAATTGTGTGCCAGTCCCAGTATTCTCAAACACGCGACCTGTGGACACATCCGTTACCTGACTTACGGCCACCTGGTTTCCCAAAGATGAACCCGATGTCAAGCCCGAACCTACCACACCGCCTAAGGTCGCTTGACCTCCCGACAACACCTGATTGCTGATGCTCACAGCCTTACGGACTGTTAGTTCAAAGTCATCGCTTTTGAGCGTAACTTCTGCAATATCTGTTTGTGCGATAGTTGCCAGTAGTTGGCGGATTTCATTAAAGTCCAATGGCACAGTTTTTATTACCTCGACCTATCCGTAAATTAGCATCTTAAGTGTGGCAGGGATTTAATCCCTATGTAGGGATTTCAATCGGGAGCAAGCATCTCCGGAGATATGAAAGTTATTCCCTGCTGATATATTTATCTTCCTGAGTATCAACTCGGATGCGTTCTCCTTGGGAAATAAACAAAGGAACCATTACAATTGCACCAGTTTCCAGAGTTGCTGGTTTTGAGCCACCTGTGGCAGTATCACCTTTTAAACCTGGATCTGTTTGGATAATTTCCAGAACCACAGATTTAGGCAATTCTACTCCCAGCACCTGGTCGCCCCACCGGATCACTTCCGCTTCCATACCTTCCTTGAGGTATTTGACGCGATCGCCAATTTGTGCTCGTGTCAATCTGCCTTCTTCGTAGGTTTCCATATCCATAAAGACGAACTCATCGCCCTCTTTATAGGTATGCTGCATCGTGCTTTTTTCTAGGGTAGCTTGCGGCACTGTTTCTCCGGCTCGGAACGTTTTTTCCATCACGCTCCCACTCTGGACATTTTTTAACTTAGTTCGTACAAAGGCGGAACCTTTGCCTGGCTTGACGTGCAAGAATTCGAGCACTCGCCATACAGACCCATCTAATACAATTGAAACACCGGGTCGAAAGTCGTTACTGGAGATCATGAAACTTTCAAATTTTGGAAGACAATCGGCATTTATTGTACCCTTCTAGGGTCGTCATTGGGCATTTGTCATTAGTCATTAGTCATTTGTCATTAGTCATTAGTCATTTATCCTCCGCCCTTAACGTGGGAAGATTATTGATGGGTTACGTCCAGTCAACAATTTAATGCTGCATTTGAGTTATCCCATGCTTAACTTATTAAAATCCTGGCTGAAGAACAGCCTAATGGCAATATTGCTGGTAACAATATTTTTAGGCATAACTACAGCTGGGTGGACTCCCTCCAGTAGCGCCGCACTGCCAGCCGGCAACGCAATTACCGACGGCAACGCTCTGTTGCGGTATGCACTCCCGATTGATAACAAACCTGTGCGTCAACTACAAGCCAGTTTAGAGGACATCTCTGCCCAACTGCGGGCGAATCGGCGGTGGGGTGCTATTTCCAAAGACATCAGCCAAGCATCCCGCATTCTCGATAAACCTTCCCAAATCTTAACAAGCGTTCCCAAAGAACGCCAACCCCAAGCTGAAGCTTGGATTACCGAGTTAAAATCGGGGGTGGGTAAACTGCAAGAATTGTCAAACAGCAAAGATAAAGAACAAATTCTGCAAGAGAGAACTAAACTGCTGAATCTCGTCACTCAGCTAGAAGAGTCAATGGTGAAGAAATTCCCCTTTGAAGTGCCTGCCCAGTACAGTAACCTGCCACAACTTAAAGGTCGTGCCACTGTAGAATTCAAAACTAATAAAGGCGATTTGACCCTGGTAGTAGACGGTTACAGCGCCCCTGTCACTGCTGGTAATTTTGTAGATTTGGTACAGAGGGGTTTTTATAATGGTTTAGAATTTACCCGTTCTGAAGAATCTTACTTTCTGCAAACTGGAGATCCCGCTGGAAAAGAGGTGGGTTTCATTGACCCAACAACGGGCAAATATCGCGCCATACCTTTAGAAATCTTAGTTCAGGGCGATAAAGCACCTACTTATGGCATTACTCTCGAAGAAGCTGGTCGTTACGTTGATATGCCAGTTCTGCCTTTCTCTGCCTTTGGTGCAGTGGTGATGGCTCGTCCCGAAAGTGAAGTGAATGGAGGTTCTTCGCAATTTTTCTTCTTCCTCTTTGAACCAGAACTCACCCCCGCCGGACGCAACCTCTTGGATGGTCGTTATACCGTTTTTGGCTATCTCAGCGAAGGCAGAGAAGTTTTGGATAAACTGAAGGCGGGTGACAAAATTGAATCGGCAACTGTGGTTCAGGGAATAGAAAATCTAGTTGAGCCGCAAGCAGCATAAAAAGAGAGCAGGGGGAGCAGGGGAAGCAGGGGGAGATGAGGAAGAATAATTAGTAACTCCTAACTCCTAACTCCTGTACAGACGCGATTAATCGCGTCTCCCCTGACTCAAATTTCCGGCAGTGAACACTTGATCAACGGCAATTACTAATTCGGGAAAAGTCCGTGATATAATTTGCTGAGTAGCTGTAAAAACTGTTTCTTCGTAAAATCCATCTTCCAGTAATAACACCGAAATTTTTGCTTTCAATGGGTCTACAATCCAATATTCAGGAACCTCTAAAGCTGCATATTCAGATCGCTTATAGCGATAGTCCCGTTTCACCGATTCTGGACTGACCACCTCGACAATTAGTAACGGCGGGGACTCAAATACTGCTGAAGCATTCAATAATTCTCTGGCTTGCTCGAGTGTCACTACACACAAATCAGTCAACCTAGATTTATTTCTACCCGTTCTCACCCCACTTTCCCGAAAACACAGCCAAGTAGAGCTACAACGTTTGATTTCTGCTTTCAAGGCAGTATCCAAAAAATCGACAATTAGGAAATGTTCAATAGTAGGTGGGTTCATCAGCTCTAGCTTGCCATCCACCAGTTCATAATGGAAATCGCTACCATCATCATAGGTTAAGTACTCCTCAAACGTGATGCTGGTTACTGGTGTTGTTACCATTCCAACTGACTCCTAGACGATACCCTTATCTTAAACAGTAAAGTAAATCATCAGTTTTCTGATAATTTTGCAACACGGAAAACCGATTGTAAACAGTGAATTATCTTCTCTACAAGTAAAAGATATTGGAGAACAAGGTCTTTTAGAAAGATTACAGCGCTTCTGTCCTCCAGAAATTATCGGCGATGATGCAGCAGTGCTTGTAACTGTACCAGAGCAATCTTTGGTGGTGACTACAGATGTACTGGTTGATGGCGTACATTTTAGCAACCTCACCACTTCCCTAGAAGATGCTGGTTGGCGAGCTGCTGCTGCCAATTTATCAGATTTAGCAGCAATGAGCGCTTCCCCATTGGGAATCACTATCGGGTTGGGACTCCCCGGTGAAGTTAGGGTGAGTTGCGTAGAGCGACTATACCAGGGAGTGACAGAATGTCTGCAAAAATACAATACCCCAATTGTTGGGGGTGATATTGTGCGATCGCGCTCACGAGGTAACATATTCGTGTCAAAAGCGTTTTGTATCAAGTGCACCTAATGGTATATTTAACTCCTAACTCCTAACTCCTGTACAGACGCGATTAATCGCGTCTCCCCTGACTCAAATTTCCGGCAGTGAACACTTGATCAGCTGCAATCGCTAATTCTGGAAAAGTCCGTGATCCAATTTGCTGGTTCGCAGTAAAAACTGTTTCCTCATAAAATCCATCTTCCAGTAGTAACACTGAAATTTTTGCTGACAGTGGGTCTACAATCCAATATTCAGGAACTTCTAAGGCCGCATATTCGGAGCGCTTATGGCGATAGTCCCGTTTCACCGACTCAGGACTAACCACCTCGATAATTAGTAACGGCGGTGACTCAAATACTGCTGAGGCATTCAATAATTCTCTGGCTTGCTCCAGTGTGACTACACACAGATCAGTCAACCTAGATTTATTTCTACCCGTTCTCACCCCACTTTCCCGAAAACACAACCAAGGTGAGCTACAACGTTTGATTTCTGCATCTATTAATTGCTCAAGAAATTTGGCAATCAGGAAATGTTCAATAGTAGGTGGATTCATTAGCTCTAGTTTGCCATCCACCAGTTCATAATGGAAATCGCTACCATCATCATAGGTTAAATACTCTTCAAATGTAATGCTGGTTACTGGTGTTGTTACCATTCCAACTGACTCATAGACGATACCCTTATCTTAAACAGTAAAACAAATCATCAGTTTTCTTAGTAATTTTGCAACACGGAAAACCGATTGTGAACAGTGAGTTATCTTCTCAACAAATACAAGATATTGGAGAACAAGGTCTTTTAGAAAGATTGCAGCGCTTCTGTCCTCCAGAAATTATCGGCGATGATGCAGCAGTGCTTGTAACTGCATCAGAACAATCTTTGGTAGTGACAACAGATGTGCTAGTTGACGGCGTACATTTTAGCAACCTCACCACTTCCCCAGAAGATGCCGGTTGGCGGGCTGCTGCTGCAAATTTATCAGATTTAGCAGCAATGGGCGCTTCTCCATTAGGTATTACCGTCGGGTTGGGACTCCCCGGTGAAGTCAGGGTGAGTTGGGTTGAGCGACTATACCAGGGAATGACAGAATGCCTGCAAAAATACAATACCTCAATTGTCGGGGGTGATATTGTGCGATCGCCTGTGACTACTCTGGCAATTACCGCTTTTGGTCAAGTTCTGCCTAATCGAATTATCCGCCGTTCTGCTGCTGTTGTAGGGTATGCGATCGTTGTTACAGGTGTTCATGGAGCCTCAAAAGCTGGCTTAGAACTGCTCTTGCATCCCGAATTAAAGCAAGACCTCAAAGATGCAGAACGCACGGCTCTAATCCACGCACACCAGCGTCCACAGCCACGATTAGATGTCTTACCAATCCTCTGGAAAATCTTAACTCCTAACTCCTGTACAGACGCGATTAATCGCGTCTGTACTCCTAACTCTCAACTCTCCATTGCTGGTATGGATAGCAGCGATGGTTTAGCAGATGCTATTATCCAAATTTGCCGCGCCAGTGGCGTTGGCGCTGTCCTAGAACGCAGACAAATTCCCCTACCAAAAACTTTTAACCATTGGTTGCCACAAGAGCAAGCCCTGGAATATGCTCTATACGGTGGCGAAGACTTTGAATTAGTGCTGTGCCTACCACAAGAGTTAGCATTAGCCTTGGTACAACATCTTGGTGAAGGTGCTGCGATCATCGGCAACATTACATCGGGATCAACAGTACTATTACACGACGAACAAAAAAAATTCCCCAGCCAAGTTCTGAATCTTAGCCAGGGATTTCAACACTTCAACAGTTAGGAGCAAAGCCGGAGACTCCGAAGCTCCAGTTAGGAGTTAGGAATTAGGAGTTAAAAGTTTTTTAACTCCTCACTCTTGATTCCTAACTCTTCACTCCTCACTCCTAACTTTTTAGTTAAACCCACTTCTGGGCTACCAATTCTGCCAAATCCAAAACTCGTTGGCTGTAACCCCACTCGTTGTCATACCAGGCCATAACTTTCACTAGATCATTACCCAAGACAAAAGTCAAGTTGGCATCAACAATCGAAGAAGCATCAGTACCTTGATAATCAGACGATACCAGTTCTAGTACGCTATAGTCCAAAATGCCTTTAAGTGGGCCTTCGGCAGCATCTTTGAGAGCTTGGTTAACTTCTTCAGTAATAGTACGCTTCTCAACCTGAACTACGAAATCTACCATTGAGACGTTCGGGGTAGGTACGCGCAAGGCAACACCATTTAGCTTGCCTTTAAGCTCTGGGATAACCAGCGCCACTGCTTTTGCTGCACCAGTGGAAGTGGGTACAATATTGATCGCTGCTGCCCTCGCCCGTCGCAAATCCCGGTGAGAAGCGTCTAGCAAGCGCTGGTCACCTGTATAGCTGTGGGTGGTGGTCATCGTACCTTTGATGATGCCAAACTTATCATTCAACACCTTGGCGATTGGCGCTAAGCAGTTGGTAGTACAGCTAGCGTTACTGATAATGTTGTGTTTGTTGTGGTCATAGTCGTGATGATTGACACCAACCACAAAAGTGCCATCCTCGTTTTTACCAGGAGCGGTAATCAGAACTTTCTTAGCTCCAGCAGTCACATGCTTGAGCGCTCCTTCTTTGCTAGTAAATACCCCCGTTGCTTCGATAATTAGGTCAACTCCCCAATCTTTCCAAGGCAATTTTTCTGGGTTGCGATCGGATACGCACTTAATGGTCTTACCGTTAACGATGATAGAGTTATCATCGGCACTAATCTCAGCACCTTTGATCTTCCCTAGCATCGAGTCATACTTCAGCAGATGAGCATTGGTTCTAGGGTCTGATGTGTCATTAATAGCTACAAGATCGATTTTACTATTCTCTCTACCCACCCAGCAACGCGCAAAGTTACGCCCAATCCGCCCGAAACCGTTGATTGCAACTCTAATCACAGTGTCTTGCCCTCTGTATTTATGCTTATATGTTGATATCGTTGACCCCAATCATATCGCAAAGGGGGGGAATAATAATAACCATAAACTGTTAGATCAATAAAAAAACACATAATTTATTCAGATTTAATTCGAGTAGAGATTGTTGTTAGTGATATATGATCTGACCGATTCCGGCACTAAATAACGAATTGACTGGTGTTCGCGGCAAAGTTTGCGAATTAGACTTGACGAAACTCCTACTAAAGGTATATTTAAGAGTTGCCAGTGAATGGTAAAAGACTGCTCCCTGAGTTGTTGTTCCACTTGCTTGCAGATTAATTTGCTTTGAGTTATAGTCTCACCACCTAGCAGTCGGGGTGCGATTAACCAATCACACATTTGTGCTAGTTCGTGTCCACGGTACCAACGGGGTAAGGTTTGGAAAGTATCCAAGCCTACAATCCAGTACCAGTGAGTATTTAGGTAAGAAGCAGATAAGTCGATCAGGGTGTTAATGGCATAGGAAGTCCCAGAGCGATTTGCCTCCACTAGTGAGACAGTAAACGCTAGGTTGTCTTTTATGGCTAATTGCAGCATTTCCACACGATGCTCAAACAAAGCTGCTTCTTTATGAGGAGGATTTAGGGATGGCACCCAAATTACCTTTTCAACGGATACTTCTTGGATTGCTGTCTCAGCTACGAGCAGGTGTCCCCAATGAATTGGATCAAATGTGCCACCAAAAATTGCTAGTTGCTGCATCCAGTTATGCTTGGGTTTTATGCAATTGAAAAATAGTTTCATTACCAATGTACTATTGTAGTCAATTCATGCCTAAACTTGATGCAATTTAAAATCAGTTTCACTAAACAATGTATTATGTAGCCAATTCCAGTAAGGTAGCCAAAAATATGTATTTGACATTACAAGAATTTCTTTCCCGATGTGACCAAAACTTTGAGAATAATCTTAAGAACAATTTAGAAATAGCAAAAACCTCCAACCAAGGTAAAATCATTCTGAACCAGCAAAACCAGAGTGCAAAGGTCATCTGGGCATTAAACATGAACATGAGATAGGAGCAGTTACGGTAAAAATCAAATTCCTGTTATGATACGCGTGTCATTTGTGATTATGGTGTGGTGTGGTGTAAAAGGAGCAATAAATGACTAATTCTGTAGATTTTAGTGGTAGACCATTTCATTTCATTGGCATCGGCGGCATAGGTATGTCTGCTCTGGCATACGTTCTTGCCAAGCGTCAATTTCCAGTATCAGGTTCGGATCTTCGTCCCAATCACATTACGCACAAATTGGAATCTATTGGTGCTCATATTTTTGGTAGACAAGAGGCAAGCAATCTGGAATTCTTTCGCCCTCAGGTATTGGCGAATGCAGTAGTATTAAATTCACAAGAACAATTACCTACTGCCACTAAGTCAAAACTACCTCAAGTCATTTGTTCAACAGCAATTAACACGAATAATTTAGAATACAAAGCAGCGCTGGAATTAGGTTGTCCAATTTTACATCGTTCAGATGTACTAGCCGCCTTAATTTCCGATTACTACAGTATTGCAGTGGCAGGAACACACGGCAAAACTACAACCAGTAGCATGATTGGCTATATGCTTCTGGAAGCAGGTCTAGATCCAACAATTTTAGTGGGTGGTGAAGTCAATGCTTGGGAAGGTAATGCTCGATTGGGACAAAGCCAATATTTAGTGGCCGAAGCAGATGAATCTGATGGTTCTTTGGTAAAACACGCTCCCGAAATTGGGATCATCACCAATATTGAACTCGATCATCCTGACCATTACGATACATTAGAAGAAGTCATTGACATCTTCCAGACATTTGCTGAGGGTTGTAAAACGTTAATAGGTAGCATTGACTGTGCTACAGTGCGCGATCGCTTGCAACCCAACCTGAGTTACAGCTTACACTCAGATACCGACGCTGACTACACCGTCACTAATATTGATTATCGTGCTGATGGCACCACGGCTCTAGTTTGGGAAAGAGGCAAAGCTTTGGGTGTGTTGAAGTTGCGGCTCCTAAGTCGGCACAATCTCAGCAATGCTCTAGCAGCGGTGGCTGTTGGTCGGACGTTAGGCTTAGAATTTGGAGCAATTGCCAAAGGCATCGCCACCTTTGAAGGAGCAAGACGACGCTTTGAGTTCCGAGGTGAAGTTGATGGTATTACCTTTATCGATGACTATGCTCATCACCCCAGCGAGATTCGTGCTACTCTGGCTGCAGCACGCTTACAGGCAAGACCAGGGCAAAGAGTGGTTGCCATCTTCCAACCCCATCGCTATAGCCGGACACTGACCTTTTTAGAAGAATTTGCCGAGTCCTTTACCCATGCTGATTTGGTTGTGCTGACTGATATTTACAGTGCAGGCGAACCCAATTTAGGGCAAATTAGTGGTGAACATCTAGCAGCGCAAATCGCTAAACAGCATTCGCAGGTAGTTTATCAACCAACTTTACCCGCAGTGTATGGGTACTTGCTGCAAACATTACGCCCAGGAGACTTGGCGCTGTTTTTGGGGGCTGGGAACTTGAACCAGGTGATTCCTGAAGTAATTACAACACTTTGTGAGCCTGCTAAAGCCACATCTTAAGTGGAAACTTTGCGAAGTTTTATTTCTGAGCAAAGCGCCCCTTAGCAACGGTTTCATAGGTTAACTCTATTACCGTATCTTTGCGGTAAATAAATGTAAAAATTTTACCAAAAAAAGTAAAGATGACCATTTCCCAGGCAGCTGGAAACGTCTGCACAGTTTCTGCTTTGAATACAAAGAAACACCAAACAATTAATTCGGTGGAGAGTGAAGTAATTTACTTACCCAGTACTGATTGTGTAATTAAGTCCCAGGCTTCCTTATCAGCGTTTACTTCCTATAGGGTTGGGGGAGCTGCTGATTTGTACGTTGCCCCCCGAAACTTAGAAGCACTGCAAGCAAGTCTTAAATACGCAAAAGAACGTGATTTAAAGGTGACAACACTGGGAGCAGGTTCTAACTTGCTAGTGAGCGATCGCGGTATATCAGGCTTAGTCATTGCTACTCGTCATCTCCGCTTCAGCAACTTTGACCCAGATACAGGTCAATTAACCGTTGCTGCTGGAGAATCAATTCCTAGCTTGGCATGGGCGGCAGCAGAATTAGGGTGGCAAGGATTGGAGTGGGCTGTTGGTATCCCTGGAACAGCAGGAGGTGCCGTGGTAATGAATGCAGGGGCACATAATAGCTGTATCGCAGATATGTTAGTTAGCGCTCAGGTACTTTCACCCGATGGTACGCTGGAAACTCTTACCCCGGAACAGTTAGGTTATAGTTATCGGACTTCATTATTGCAAGGTGGCGATCGCATAGTCACCCAAGCCACCTTACAACTTGCACCAGGTGCAGACCCAGCAAGAGTTGTGGCAATCACTAAACAACACAAAAAGCATAGGTTGAGCACCCAACCATACAATTTCCCCAGTTGTGGTAGTGTGTTCCGCAATCCTAAACCTTACAGTGCTGGCTGGTTAATTGAACAAACTGGGCTGAAAGGCTACCAAATTGGTGGGGCACAAGTAGCACTACTTCATGCTAATTTTATCGTTAACCGTGGTGGGGCAAAAGCTAATGACATCTTCTGTCTCATTCGTCACATCCAACATCAGGTACAAGAACGTTGGTCTATTCGGTTAGAACCAGAAGTCAAAATGCTCGGAGAGTTTCAAGGTGCTTGTGGATAGGGAGTGGGGAGTGGAGGATCAAGGAGCAGGGAAGGCAGGGGGAGAAATAACCGATGCCCAATGCCCAATGCTTAATGCCCAATACCCTACTCTCTACTCCCCATTCTATGATGCATTAATTATTGGTAAAAAAAGAGGCAAATTACTTACCGCATCTATAATTGAATTTGATTTGTTATTCAACGCGGACGCGTACAAATAATTATGACAGGAAAAGGACAGGGATTTGGCTTTGGCTTAGGAAAAATGAAGGAACTGGCCGAAGCTTTTAAGAAAGCGCAGCAAGTTCAAGAAGGCGCAAAGCGACTCCAAGAAGAATTGGAGCAAATGGAGATTCAAGGAGAATCTGGCGGTGGTCTGGTAAAGGTGATTGTCAGTGGTAACCAAGAACCCAAGCGGGTGGAAATTTCTCCAGATGCTTTAACCGAAGGTGCAGAAGTACTTTCCGATCTTGTGACAGTGGCAATGAAAGAAGCCTACACCAAGTCCACTGCAACAATGCGGGAACGTATGGAAGAATTAACCAGTGGGTTGGAGTTACCTGGATTTTAGTGAACAGTGGCTAGTGGGGTGGGCGGGTGATGCCCATACTTGTACTCTTACTCTTAAAGCTTGCTAGCAAGAGCCTCTTTGAACAGGAGAAGCACCTGATGTTCAAAAGTCAAGAGTCAAAAAATCAATTACTCTAGATTATTGACTTTGGGCTATGGACTCCGTGAAACGGAATATTTATGCCTTACAAGTTACTGTTTGTCTGCTTAGGTAACATCTGCCGATCGCCATCGGCAGAAAACATTATGAATCATCTAATTGAGCAGGCTGGCTTGAGCAATGGCTGTGCCGACGCCAAAGGTGTACATATCCTCTGTGACTCTGCTGGTACATCTAGTTATCACATTGGTAGCGCACCTGACAAACGCATGAGTGCTGCGGCTGCTACAAAGTTGGGAATTAAACTGCGTGGTCGAGCACGTCAGTTTCAAAAGTCAGATTTTCAAGACTTTGATTTGATTTTGGCGATGGATCAAGAAAATTATGAGAACATCCTCAGTCTTGATCAAACTAAGCACTATCAGCAGAAAGTGCGTTTGATCTGCGAGTTTTGCTCTCGACACACTCTAAAGGAAGTTCCAGATCCCTATTACGGTGGTCAACAGGGATTTAATCGGGTTATTGATTTACTGATCGATGCTTGTGAAGGTCTGCTCACATACGTTACCAGCCAAAAACCAATAAGCTAAAGTTAAGAGTTAGGAGTTAGGAGTTACTTTTTCTCTTATTAACTCATCACTCTTGACTCTTAACTCCTCACTTATTTATTCCACCAGACCATGCTTAATCGCAAAACGCACTAATTCCGCTCGGTTGCTAGTTGAGGTTTTTCTCAATAAACTGCTAACGTACTTTTCCACTGTTCGAGGACTCAGGTGTAGCTGATGACCCATTTCGGCATTAGAAAGACCATGAGTCAATAACTCTAGGACTTCCTGTTCTCTATGAGTTAAGGATGAGTGCAAGTGGGATTTCTGAGTTTGAGTGGACAGAGAATTATAGGTGTCCATCGCTTTTGTCGAGGCGGAAATGCCCAAATTTTCTTTATGAGAAAAGCGGTACTCCGATTGAATGATTTGCGATCGCTCCAAAAGATTGCGGATTGCTGCTGCTAACTCTTCTAGTTCAAAAGGCTTGGGTAAGTATAAATCGCACCCTGACTGGTAACCCATAATTCTTTCTTGCGTCTTAGTTCGGGCTGTTAATAAAATTACAGGCAATAACCGAAATACTGGTTGTTGACGCACCCGGCGCACCAGTTCATAGCCATTCATCTGTGGCATGACGATATCCGTGACAATTAAATCAGGATGATACTCATCCACCATAACCAAAGCCTCTTGACCGTCATTAGCCGTGATCACAGAGTAGCCAGACAGTTCAAGATAGTCGCTAACAGACAGACGAGTGCCCAAATCATCATCCACTACAAGGATCGTCAAGGGCATGAACAATACACCCCTAGCATTTTTTTACTCAGAAATGTGCTTCTACGCGCTTCATCAGTGAACACAGGCAAAAATAGTATTCTTATGTTTCATACTATGACAGGATTACCAGCTAAGAAATGGCTTCAGGGTTGATTTACAAAGAAAATCTTAAATCCTTAGGAAGGGTTTACGAAGTTAAACTCACCTTTGACTCTCTGTGCTTGGCAGGCACAGAGAGCTTTGTAATTTGTAACAACTGATCAATCTGGCAGAATAAATGCTCACTAGAGTGTAAATTAATATTGACACAATTAATAATTTCCCAAAAGCTAATTGAGATGTGAAAACTGGCGACTCTGGGCGTTGTCCTTGTTCTGTGGTCGCCGCGCAAGGGATGGGTTACGTTACGCACAGTCATTAACGCTACGTTAACACCATTCACCTAGATAGGGAAACCCGCCTACAGCGCTACTTCACCCTTCGGGTTCGGAAGTGACGCTTCTAACGTCGCTGTGCGCTAACGGACTCGACAGAAATTGCCAGACACTCTAGTGCCAGAGGCTGCGCGTAGCTTGCTTCCCTGTAAGGGTACGCGGACTCGTTGGCGCAGCCTCTCCAAGAATTGAGACTGCGCTATTGCTCTTAACGTCTCAGACCACTTGGGAGAAGACTCCGACTTCCTCACCACGTCGCTACTCTTTGCGTCTTCTTTGGTAAGTATCAATATCTTTTATTCTTTGCCTCTGTTCGTCGCGTAGCGTCTTTGTTCGCGCAGCGTCTTTGACAGGAGAAGGAGAAGTTCTGATGGTCGGAAGCCTGCGCTCAGATTTCTCTGTTTTTCACTAGTACTTAGCCAATCACTAATGATTATTGACTCTAAGTAACTTAATGTTGCCAGAAAAGTTTTAATTATGAACTTAGAAAAGTTAAATTAGTGATATACAGTTCAGCATTTATGGCGATTATAAGATAGACCTGATAATTTACAAGGCAATCTAAATAATTTTTTAGGTACATTTAAAGCACACAAAATTATCAATGAGCGACAAGAACGAAGGTTACAAAGTTATTAGCGACAACCGTCAAGCCCGTTATTTGTATGAAATTCTGGAAACTTACGAAGCTGGAATTGAATTGACAGGAACCGAGGTTAAGTCGATTCGTGCGGGTAAAGTTAATCTCCAAGATGGCTATGCTTTGCTTCGCAATGGCGAAGCATGGTTGATCAATATACATATCTCGCCTTATAACGCTAGTGGACAATATTTCAATCATGAACCACGGCGTACACGCAAGCTGCTGTTGCATCGCCAAGAACTCCGCAAGTTAATTGGCAAAGTAGAGCAGCAGGGTTTAACTTTAATCCCTTTGAAAATGTATCTTAAACGAGGCTGGGTAAAAGTGAGTATAGCTCTTGGCAAAGGTAAAAAGCTCCACGATAAGCGAGAAGACCTGAAACGACGCCAAGACCAGCGTGACATTCAACGGGCAATGAAAAACTATTAAGGGTCAGTGTCGCCAAACTACCACACTAGAGTGAGAAATAGATTTCTGTAAAAGCATGTTGTATATCCACAGCGCGAGTTATGAAAATGCCTAATTTATAGCCGCAGATTGATTTTGCTCAGGTTGAGACTCGATACAGTGGTGAGTAACTTCGGATGGCATCAGGAATTATCAGACTTATGAAAAGTAATTTCATTAAAGCTGTTGGCGCTGGCGTTCTTACCTTGAGTATGGGAATTTTACCCTTAACTCTATCCGCACAAGCTCAAACGACTACTGACTCCGGAGCCAATACTGCTCCAAGAACTACCACTTACGACGATCGCAACGGTTTTGATTGGGGTTGGTTAGGATTAATTGGTCTAGCTGGTTTGGCTGGTTTGGCTGGCAAAAAACGTAATGACGAACCGACCGCTTATCGCGACTCTAACGCTCCAAGCAGCACTACCTACAGAGACTAATACCATTTTGGATTTTGGACTTCGGCTTCTCTACCAGACGCTACGCGTAGCTTGCTTAAGAGTAGGGGTACGCTTAGTCGAAGATTTGGGATTTTGGATTGGGAATTATCTTCTACGTCTAGGTTTTGTAAATCCATCTGTCGGAATAATTTTTTAAATCGGTATAAGCAACTCAAAATACCCTTTGGCAAGTTGCTATCCGTCTACAGAATTCAAAAAATCTCAGTTGTCAGTTGTCATGGCGAAAACAACTGACAACTTACTCATGTTAATTTACTGCTGGTTCTGAGTTAGATGAATTTGTCTGGTTTTGAGCTAAAGGTGTCCAGTAGCTGGCAATTAAAGCAACGATCAGCCACCAGAGGGTATTGACCTCAGGACGATACCAGACAGTATCTACGGTGCCATGAGCTAGCATACCCAACAAAATAGCGATCGCTCCAATTAACCAAAATCCCTCTACACTTCTAATTTGTCGCAATCGTCGCACTTGCAAAAACGCCGTATTAAATGCGACAATTATTAACCAGAGAAAGCAGGCTAAACCAACAAAGCCAGTTTCTACAGTCACTTCAAATAAAATCGAATAGGCACTCAAAGCAGTATAACGAGGGTGTTGGTAAAGGGGATAAACTTTATTAAAAGAGTTGTGACCGGGGCCAATGCCAAAAATCGGGCGATCGCGAATCATCTCAAAGACAGCATCCCACACATTTCGGCGAAAATTATTACTGCTATCTTTGCGGTCAGCAAAAATACTGAACACCCGCAGGCGGACTGGCTCTACAAATATTACTGCTAGCACCAATACGCCGATCAAACCTCCCAATACAATCGGTAGCGACCAAGTACGCCAAAAAGGAGGCATTTCCACACTTTTCCAATAAACTAGCAATGCCATCACAGCCAAAGCTGCCACCACTAGTCCAATCCAACCGCCACGACTAAAAGTCAGGATCAGGCAGGCAGTATTGACAATCAACATTGTTAATGCTAGAGCTTTTTTGAGCCAACTTTGCCATGCAAAAATTGCGACTAAGCTAAAAATTACTGCTGGTAGGAGGTATCCAGCCAATAAGTTGGGATTTCCTAAATAACTGTAGACTCTTGTAGTCTTAGACAAAGGAGATTCTGGATCAACCCAAGTTGCCAGTGCTGTGGCTCCAAAAAACCATTGCCGCAATCCATATACACTGACAATTAACGATACGTGCAGGTAAAGGATGATAATCCAAGACCGGAGGCGAGGCGACCTCAGTACCCTGGCACAAAGGGCAAATAGTAGCAAATACAAGGTCAACGTTGCCAAGTCGTTAACTGCCGCCTTTTTCACTGGTGATAATGCTGTTGCAACTGCGGCAATTCCCCAGTAGAGCAATACCAGCAGGTGAATGGGAGTGACTGACGAGACATTTGCTGGTGTTACTTGATCAGATAAAGTCAACAATAGCCAAAATATCACACAAGCCACCAGTAACAAGCCCACCAATGTACTCGAAGCAAAAGGTGCAAGCGCATATACTAAGCTAAGTAAAGCCGCTGCGATCGCATCTCCCCACTGGAGTAAGACACTTGTTTGCCGCCAAGAACTTAACAGTCCGACCAGAGAACGATGTACGTAACTGGTAGCAAGATATTCTTTGAGCGGTAAAGATGATAAAGTAAATCGTTGCCAGACTAAATTCATAAAAAACATTGCGATCAATTAGCCTGCCGACGCAGAACTTGGAATTGATCATAATGCCTATGGCTATAAAAAGGTAATAACAGAAATTACACATCGCGTGATGGCGCTCTTATTCCAGCCATCAACCACTACCTTTAATCCGAAACCACTTCAGCCAATATTAAGTTAAGATAGCTCTTTATGTACTTAGTACACAACAAATAGATAGAAAATACCTCTTTCCCAGTTCCAATCCACTATCACCTGTTATCTGTTCTCTATAGATTGTGACTCAGACATCGCTAATTGCTTGTGAGGGAGTCGCCAATTGCAGTGGCAAAGAAAGCACATAACGATATCCTGATTCTGGTGAACCTTGAATCAAAATTTGTCCACCGTGCAACTCTGCCAGTTGACAACTTAGCAATAGACCCAAGCTTTCACGAGAAAGACTTCCATGTGATTTAGCTAAATTTATACTTGAATTAGCAGCAAAGAATTTTGATTGGGAATCATTCAAGTTTTTTGAATTATCCACTGCTACTGATGAAGTATCGGGCTGCTGCTGGCTTTCTGCACGAGTATTGTAAGTTGCTACCTCACCTGTCAACTCTAGCAGCGATAAAGAATTGAGGCGGAAGTACGGATCAACCTCAGTTATGCCGTCCCCTAGCCAAGGATGGGAAACCCAAATAGTAATGTTGAGCGTATCTTCCTTGTAAGAAACATGAATGCGAACAACACTACCTGTAGCCGAAAGTTGAATCACACTAAAAACCAGGTGATAGAGGATTTGCCGCACCTTATCTTTATCTAAAGGCAAAATACGATTGCGTCCTGGTTCTATAGAGAGGCGAATATCTTGCTCACGGCGATTAGCCACTTCTTCTAGGGTATTGATAGCTTGTTGGCATAGCATTTCGATATCCACAGGAGCTAGATTCAGCACAGTTGAGTTTTCATCCATAGCTCCTAACTCGGTAATTTCGTTTACTAAGGAAAGTAAGTACCGACCACTGTGTTGGATAATTTCCAAATATTCTCTTTGCTTAGTCGTCAAAGGCCCATAAATCTCACGTCCTAAAACACTAGCCATACCGAGTACAGATGTTAAGGGCGTACGTAACTCCTGAGTTAGCTGACCCAAAAGTTCCAGTTTCAGTTGCTTGGTTGAAACAGAGTCGCTATCTTTAGTGGGTGGGGTGATTTTAATCTCAGTGTTACGTTGGTCATTGAGTGAAAATATAGGAGCGCTCTTGAGAGTGCTTGATTCGAGTTTCCGTTGCAGGAGTCGGTTACGCTCAAATTCACTCATGCTCCAACGAGCTATGATTTGTAAAAACTCAATGTCTCGGTTTGTAAAATTGCGCGGCACTAAATCCATCACCGCCAATGCACCCAAACAATGTCCCTCAGCATCAATCAGTGGCGCTCCTAAGTAAGCACGAATACCATAATCCTGCACCAACTTGCTGCTAGCAAGGACTGGATCTGTAAGTTTATGTGTATCATTAATTTCAAATATTTGGGAACTTTCTACTACCTGAGTGCAAAAGGATTCCCGGCGTGACAGTTGGCGGCTTTGTGCTAAATGATTCATTAGTCCCAACCTAGATAAGCCCACCGCCGACTTGAACCAGTGGCGTTCTTGATCCACAAATCCCAATATGGAAATTGGTGCTTCCAAAAAGTGGGCAGCAGTCTGTGTGGCTTCTTCAAAAACCGGAATCGTTTCTGGTTGCCGCAAACCTAAATCTGACAAAGCTTTGAGGCGTTGTTGTTCTCTTGTTTCAGGAGAATCCCAACCATCCTTTAGGGCAAATAATTTATTTTCAGGCTCTACCATTGCCACTGCTACCTTAATAATTTCTCGATACTGTAATTGATACAAGTCTATTTCTAGGTTATCAATTGCTATTTTTAAGCATTCCCTAATTTTGCCTCTGACAAACAAGTTTGGGGCAAAAATTTTTTACCCCTTCCATTAAGTTGGCAACGTAGTCTTTACCAGTTACTAGTTACTGGTGCTGAATGTTCTCTGTTTAGGACTGGTGTGTCTCACATTGCTTGAGATTTTGCAATCAGACTGCGTTAGATTTGGATTCAGTCAGGGTAACCTAACGCTAAGGATACAATACCAAAGGTCTGTCATTCTTTATCTACAAAAAGGAAAATTCCTATGACAATTTTTAACGTAAATTTACTGGCTATTGAAGTCTATTTAATGTTATATATATAACAGTTGATACTGATAATAGCTAGCATTGAGAGCTGACAATTCTAGATAGTTTATGTAACTCTCCATCCGATAGATTGAACCTATTACAATTTCACGCCGAAAATTGTGTAGGCTTTTCTATTTTTTCCATACGAGGAAATATTTTTTTGAGGACAACTGGTAATGAATAAAATGACTATTAGAGTTCCTTTTGTAGACCTGAAGTTACAACACGAACCAATTCAAATGCAATTGCAAGATGCAATCCAATCTGTATTGGAGCAGGGAGATTTTATTTTAGGGCAAGCACTCTCAGATTTTGAAGCAGCATTTGCGGCAGTGTCTGGAGCAGAATATGGAGTTGGTGTTGCATCAGGAACAGATGCGATCGCTCTCGGATTGCAAGCGTGTAATATTGGTGCTGGCGACGAAGTGATTTTACCAGCAAACACATTTATCGCAACCTTAATTGGAGTGCAACGCGCTGGCGCCAAGCCAATTCTGGTAGATTGCGATCGCCAAACAGCTTTAATTGACTTAAGAGAAGCAGCAAAGGCAATTACGCCTCATACCAAAGCAATTATCCCTGTGCATCTCTATGGTCAGATGGTATCACCATGTGAACTATTGAACTTTGCCGATACCTACAAACTACTAATTTTTGAAGATGCAGCACAAGCACACCTCGCTCAAAGAGAAGGATATCACGCTGGTTCAGTAGGAATAGCAGCAGCTTTTAGTTTCTATCCTAGCAAAAATTTGGGAGCATTTGGGGATGGAGGAATGTTACTGACACGAGATTCAGATGTAGCCCAGAAGATGGGGCGCTTGCGAAATTATGGTGCATCGCAAAAGTATTTTCATACTGAAGCAGGTACGAATAGCCGCTTGGATACTTTACAAGCAGCAGTTTTGCACCAGAAACTACCATATTTGCCACAGTGGAATCGCGATCGCTTGACTATTGCCCAACAGTATGATCAAGAACTGGCACCCTTAGTAACTGCTGGCATTATCCCTATAGAAAACCAAAGTGGTACAGGACATGTGTATCATCTTTATGTGATTAAAGTAGATGATTCTTGCCCAATAGAACGCCAGCAACTTCAGGAAAAACTAACAACAGTGGGAATTCAAACTGGCATTCACTATCCAATTCCTTGTCATCTCCAGCCAGCATTCACCAACTTAGGTTATCAACCTGGAGATTTTCCCCAAGCAGAGAAGTTGTCAAAGCAAATATTATCATTACCGATGTATCCTGGTTTGAGCAGTAGCCAAATCAAAGAAATTGTAGCAGCGATCGCTCATGCAGTCTCAACAATTTCTAAGGCAGATAACCTATCTCCTGCTGACCTTGGCAGCATAGTAGCCTAAAGTTAATTCATGCTTAATGTGCGTCTAAGATTACACATTTTTCGTTAAGAGTGTCATTTGTTCTTTATTCTTTACTAATGACTAATGACCAATGACCAATGACCAAAGTTTTAGAATTACTGAAAATCATGGCACTCCGGCAACAGGTTAAAAACAGAAACGCCTCTGGCTTATTAAATCTGGCTATTTTAGGCGTTTTGCTACTGCTTTATGCTCCTATATTGCTACACTGGTTGGATGGTTGGCTACACAAAAATATCAGTACAGAACACGAATATTTCAGCCACGGAATTATTGGTTTACCATTTGCTGCTTATCTAGGCTGGATGAACCGGAAAAAGTGGACGGGTTTACCAGATACCAGCCATCCTTTGGGCGCTGTTTTCTTGTTACTAGGAGCAGTTTTTTATCTTAGCGGTGTTACAGAGTGGGTTAACCTTTCCTTGCCCGTTATACTGGCAGGATTATGCTTGTGGTTTAAGGGAATATCAGGTTTGCGATTGCAAGGATTCCCCCTCCTACTAGTATTTCTGGCAACCCCAACGGCATTACCCTATATCATTGCTCCCTATACCTTGCCTCTCCAAAGCTTCATTGCTGGCACAGCAGGCTTCATACTGAATCAATTTGGTATGGAAGTAACCGTGGATGAGATAAATCTCTACGTGGGAGGACGGATTGTGGAAGTTGCCCCCTATTGTGCGGGGCTGAAAATGTTGTTTACTACTTTTTACGTCGGCTTGATGCTGCTTTATTGGACAGATGGTTTGTCTTCACGCCGCACAACTATATCGTTTTTATCTATTGCTGCGATCGTTAGTACTAGTGCCAATATTATTCGTAATACTTTACTGACTTTCTTTCACGGCACAGGTCAAGAAGCAGCTTTTAAATGGCTGCATGAGGGTTGGGGTGGTGACCTCTACTCTGCTTGTATGCTGGTGTCATTAGTGCCCTTACTGAATTGGATTAATAGCTATTTCTCGGCATCTCCAGAAACTCAGCAAGAAGGAGAAAGTTGAACTGGAGACTGGGGGAGATGAGGGGGATGAGGGAGCGGGGGAGCAGGCGGGAAATACCAATGCTCAATGCCTATATATCAAGGTTTTCACGGATAAATAGCCTTTATAATTGAAAAGTATTGGGTAGATTGTCAATATTACTGAACTCACGATGTTCTTTTATAAAGTAAAATTTTGCCTAAGTATTGCAAATTTTACTGATGATTTCCTTCTCTAAGTTTTTCAAGGAAAACCAATTAAGTCAGGTAGCAGCACTTTTGTTATTGCTACTGCTGCTAGCAATGGCAGGGGTTCCTGGATACCTGACAGGACACTGGCAATGGAAACAGCCGCCACCTGTTACTACCCTCAACGAATTAAAACATATCCGCAAGACTGGGTTAGCCCTTGCTGGTTGGCAAACTATTGAACAAGCAGAACAGCAAATTGGCGAACATAAGTGGTCTTTGCAGGTAATTAAAAAAGAAGGTTCCGAATCCCAGGCAATTTTACTTTTGCTGCCGCAAAATGGGCCTATGGATCAACCAGAAGTAGAGTGGACAGACGTTAACGGCTGGGGAAGGTCACGCTGGGGAAAGTGGGATGTAGCTCAATATCGCCCTGCTGAATTTACTGTGAAACCGCCTGCAAAGACATCTAATGTCGAAACTAAAGTAGAAGCTAGGTTCTTTCGCGCCTCCACACCACAGCAAACCTTCGCTGTCTTGCAATGGTATGCTATGCCAGACGGCGGAAATCCATCACCTTTACACTGGTTCTTGGCAGATCAATTGGCACAGTGGCGTAAGCAACGCACTCCTTGGGTAGGCGTGAGCATTCTAATTCCAATGGAACCTTTGGGGCAGGTAGAAACATCTTGGTCTTTAGCACAGTCTATCGGAGAAACAGTGCAAGCTGTATTAATGGCAGGCCCTTTATAGAGTCTGTTACAGATAGGTTTGTGCAGAGATTCATCAACAGGATCTCTATAATTGCGTCAGGCTGAAACTCAGCTAAAAGATGTTAACAATATGAAGTTAGAAATTATATTTAGCAAAATTTTTCTCTTTTTTTTGGTAACTACTTGCAGACAAAAGAGACATTGAGGACATTTTTAGAGTAGAATAACCCCTCGGCGCGACTAATTCTTATATCAATTTTCCTGCACTGATGTTCATAGATCCCAGTTCTTATATGCGTGCATTCGGCGCCCTGTGTTTTGTCAGTCTTCAAGTAGGAGTTTTCTTAACAACACCTATCCAACTTGTTGTTGCCCAGCCTTTTCCACTGCAAGGACAATCACCAAGGCAACCCCCCTCACCTGTGCCAGGTACTGAGGTTGTACCTCCAGGTGCAAATGATCAAATTTCCCCCCAACTCAGCCGCTATCTCTTAGGGCCAGGAGATACAATTGGCGTTGTGCTTCAGCGTCCTCCTGGCCCATACCGCTTAGGCATAGGAGATGGAATTAGCGTTTCGGTTCAGCGCTTTCCAGATTTGAGCTTTCAAGCTTTAATCAACCCAGAAGGTAATATTGCAGTGCCGTTACTGGGAACAGTTTCGTTACAAGGTTTAACTTTGGAAGAAGCTCAAGAAAAAATTCGCTTGGGTTTAAACCGTTATGTGGTTGATCCAGTAATAGTTTTAGCCTTAGTAACGCCGCGTCAAGACATCAGTTTTCAAGCTGTAATTAGTCCAGAAGGTAACATTATAGTGCCGCAAGTGGGAACGGTGTCATTACAAGGTTTAACCTTGGAAGAAGCTCAAGAAAAAATTCGTTTGGGTTTGAGTCGCATTTTACCAGATCCAATCGTGGTAGTATCCTTGGCAGGGACGCGACCAGTTCAAGTTACTATTAGCGGGGAAATATTTCGACCAGGAATTTATCCGATTAATTCATCAACACCCCGCGTTGCTGATGCCTTACTAATATCTGGTGGTTCAACGTCGAATGCAGACCTGCGACAAGTGCAAGTACGCCGGAAGTTAATTGATGGTTCTGTGATTTCACAAACTATTGACTTATATGTAACACTGCAAAATGGGGGTTCAATTCCTAATTTACGCTTACAAGACGGAGATGCGATACTCGTGCCCCGTCGTGAAGTTGGTAATGATGACGGTTATGACCGCAATTTGGTAGCACGTTCATCCTTGGCTGTACCACAGATTAAAGTCCGGGTTTTAAACTATGCAGCAGGAGGTATTTTCACTCAAGCTTTGCCTAATGGCAGTACATTTGTAGATGCTTTGGGAGGAGTAAATCTCGACACTGCTAACCTTCGAGATATCGCTCTGGTTCGCTTTGATCCTGAACAAGGTAAAGCTGTTACCCAAAAACTTGATGCTAAAAAAGCTCTAGGCGGTGATGCGTCTCAAAATGTGGCGCTTCAAGATAATGATGTTATTGTTGTTGGTCGGAATCTCATTGGTAAGATTACTAATTTACTGACTACTATTACCCAACCTTTCTTCAATGTCCAATCCTTTCTTCGGTTTTTTGACGACTTCGGCAATCGCTAAAATTAGTAACTTTAGAAGAAGGATGCAAACTGGAAATAGTTGGGAGTGGAGGAAGCCATATCTCCAACTTATCTTTGAATTCATTAATGGAAAAATCTTAAAGATATCAACCGATATATACAATAGGAAGTTGATAGCGTTCTTGTATCAAAGCCACTATCTTTAATTTGGTGCTTCCTAATTTTGAATTTTGTTAGCGCAGCGTCTCGTAGAGAGCGTCATTTTAAATTTTGAATTGGAGCGAAGCGACCATGACCCCACCAATTGTTAAGCGTTATCTTATTGCCTTTGATAAGTACAAGTGGATTGGACTAGCTAGTTTTGCTTTAGTTGTAGCAGGGTCAACTGTGGTGGCTATGCAACCAGAGCCACCTACTAGCTATATAGCATCTGCCGCACTTACCTATAGTGGCCCACCAGTTTCTTTCTCCGCAACTGGTAGTGAAATCCAACAGCAAGGAAAGGAACTGAGTGAGGAAGTTTTACTATCAAACCAGATAATTACAACAGTGGCAGAAAAAGTCGGTGTCAAACCGAATAAGCTCGGTAGCAGTGTCGTCCTTTCTGTACCTAAAAAAAACCCTAGAAGTGGAGAATTGGAATCTAGTATCTTGGAATTGAAATATGTAGATACTGACGCCAAACGAGGTATACAGGTATTGACAGAATTGATGCAAGCAATGATCAAGTTGAGCAGTGATATAAATACTGGGCGATTACAAGCAATTATTGAAAAGATTAATGATCGCACACCACAAGCTAAACGGGAACTGCAAATTGCTGAAAAGAAGCTGGAACAGTACGATCGCGTAGAGCGAACTGCAATATTGGCAGCAGAAAATGGCAGTTTGTTAAGTGCTATTACTGCCAGCCAAAATCTACAACGGCAAATTCAGTTAACTATTTCTGGGGTTGATGGTCAAGTTCGCAGTTTACAAAATAAGTTAGGCTTAACAGTCGGACAGGCTTATATTTCTTCTGCTTTGAGTGCCGATCCAATTATTGGTAACTTGCGATCGCAAATTTATCAAAGTGAGTCACAAATCGCCGTACTCAGAAAAGATTTGCGACCGGAACACCCAACAATGATTCAGTTGCTGCGTCAGAAACAAGCTGCTGAGGAATTGCTGCAACAACGTGCTGCGGAGGTGTTAGGTGGTGAGGGAACGGCGGCTCCGCTTCAGGGTAACATTACAGGTATTCGCACCCAAAGTAGCTTAGATCCAGCACGCCAGCAGTTGGCAAACCAAATGGTGGCTTTGCAAACCCAACGCGAGACACTGCAACAACAACTAGCTCAAGAAATCCAACAAGAAGCGCAACTACGGCGAGAATATTCTCTGATACCCAATAAGCAATTAGAGCGATCGCGTTTAGAACAGGAGGTGGGACTCAAAAAAGCCATCTATGATCAAATGCAGGTGAAGCTAACCGATGCTAAAACCGCAGAAGCAGAAACTACCAGCAGCCTTAGCATTGCCAGACGCCCCACATATGCGATCGATCCTAAACCTCCCAAGAGTGTGCCTATTACCCTTGCTGTGGGTGGTTTCTTAGGTGTGTTGATTGGTGGTGGGGTGATATTTTTGTTGGGAGCGTTGGAAGGTACTTTCAAAACCAGGGAAGATATCCGCCAGAGCCTCAAGCAACGGGAAGTGGCACTGTTGGGAGAATTGCCTTTAATGCCAGTTGATGATTTGGATCTTGAAGCAGTGCCGGTGTTACTTTCTGCGGATTCTCCTTATTTAGAATTTTATGAGAAATTCCGCAGTAATTTGCGCCGGATTGGTGGCAAAAACTTAAAGGTGGTGTTGATTACTAGCACCAGTAGCCAAGAGGGTAAAACGGCAAGTGCATATAATTTGGGTATAGCTTCAGCCCGTGCTGGTAAAAGAACCTTGATTATCGAAACAGATTTGCGATCGTCTTCCCGTTGTACATCCCTGAAAGTAATTCCTGATCCCGACGGCACTATTGAACCCTTGCGTTATTACGCTAATTTAAGTGAATGTATTCGTTTAGTTCCTGATGTACAAAACTTGTACATTCTTCCCAGCCCTGGCCCTGTACGGCAATCTGCTGCTATTCTTGAATCTAGCGAAATGCGACGGCTAATGGAGGATGTCCGTGAACGTTTTGATTTAGTTATCTTAGACACTAGTTCACTCAGCATATCCAATGACCCTTTGTTAATCCAACCCTACAGCGATGGTATCGTACTAGTGGCGCGACCACACTATACACAAGAGAACATGCTAGGTGAGGCTATTGATCAATTGGTTGAATCGGAACTGGGGTTATTGGGAGCAATTATCAATGGCGCTGATATCATTGTTTCTGTACCTGAAGAAGTTACACAATCATCAAGATTTACATCTAAGGTAGAAGAATCTGAAGAAGTTTCAGCGGGTGCCAGGAAAAACTAATAATTTCTCAAATATTGCAAAGGTAGATGGTGAATTGGTAATTGTTTTGCCGACGTTGCAGAGTGAAAATTTGAATTTTGAATTGCTTAGTCGTGTCTAAATAACCCAAATAGGGGAGCAAGAATTACCCCAAAAATAAAACCACCAATGTGGGCCCAGTAAGCAACTCCACCAGTTTGCATAGTCATGTTAGCGCTTGTTTGCAGGGTAGCAAGACCAGATATCACATTTTGCACAATGAAAAGTCCAATTATTACTAATGCTGGGACTCTGATTGTGGTGATGAAAATCCCCAAAAATACTAAGGTCATCACTCTAGCGTGGGGAAAGCGGATAATATACGCACCTAAAACACCAGAAATTGCACCACTTGCTCCTAAGGAAGGAATCTGAGAATTCATGCCAATAAACCATTGGCATAAGGCAGCTAGAACACCACACATCAAATAAAAAATCAGATATTTGAAATGACCTAACCGCTCTTCAATATTGTTGCCAAAAATCCAGAGAAACAGCATATTCGAGATTAAGTGCCACCAACCGCCGTGTAAGAATTGTGACGTAAATAACGTTATCCACTCTCCACCCCAGTTGGTGGTTAACTCTTGAGGTATTACTGCATACTGATTTAAAAACTGATTCAATTGTGCATGTGACAGGCTCACCTCGTGAATAAAAACTAAAATATTCATGCCAATTAACCCGTAGGTGAAATACGGGGTAATTCGCGTTGGATTTTCATCGTACAGGGGAAACACAGGTGTTTTTCCTAAATTATTGACTAACTGCAATATAGCCTGTAAGGCTGACAGTTGCGAAGTTTAGGCAATTTAACCTATTAAATCAATTAGTCTGATTAAAAGTCCCAATCATACATTGAGTAATTACTTATACCAATATTCTTCCTGTGATTTATCACTAAATAAACCTAATAGTGGGCCAAGAATTGCCCCAAAGATAAACCCGCCTGCATGAGCCCAGTAAGCAATACCGCCATTTTCCATACCGATGTTAGTACGTGTTTCGAGACTAGCAAATCCGTAGAAAGCTTGTTCGAGAAACCAGAATCCCAAAAAGAAATATGCCGGGACACGGAAAGTTGGGAAGAAAAACCCTAAAGGCACTATTCCGAGAACTTCGGCGTTGGGAAAGCGGAGAATGTAAGCTCCCATGACACCTGCGATCGCACCACTTGCACCCAAAGAAGGAATGCTAGAATCTTGAGCGAAGTACCACTGGGTCAAGGATGCCAAAACACCACAAGATAAATAAAACAGCAAATATTTGGCATGACCTAACTTATCTTCAACATTGTTGCCAAAAATCCAAAGAAACAACATATTGCCGGCTAAATGCAAAAAACCACCGTGCAAAAATTGCGAGGTAATCAAAGTTGCCCACTCTGGCACTGGTTGATGTAGAGAAGTACCAGCAAAGCTTAAAGTGAGTTCTCGTGGAACTACAGCCGCAAGGTGTAAAAACCCATTTAATGCTTGCGGGGGAAGATTTGCTTCATAAAGAAAAACGAGGACGTTGGTAGCAATCAGTCCATAAGTCACATAAGGTGTGATTTTTGTAGGAATACTATCTTTAATGGGAACCACGGGCGTTTTTCCTGATTTTAAGACACAAACTCTACAATACTGAATTATGCAAGTAGTTTCTTCTACCTCGTGGATAAATCTCGCTTTCAGACTTACAGAATTTACGTAAAATAATGAAAAAACGTAGACGCTGACTCGGCTTGCCGCAGCGAAAAGTGTATCGCGTCGTTTGCCGCCGATAGCGCAGCGTAAAGCCTTCTTTTCTCCCTACAGCCCTTTTGGGCATCCGACGGCAGGCGTTAGCCTCTCACGGATGGGAGAAGGGGAGCCACTGCGTTGCGGTGAGTCCAGCGCTGTAGGCGACTGGCGAACCCGGAGGGGGGTTCTAAGAGTAGTAGCAAGTGGCGTAAGACGCTGTTCGCGTCCCTTGGGCTTGTCTGCGACACGCTGTTCGCATTTGTGAACGGCATGGCAACTCCAAAAGACGCTGTTGGGTTCGCTTAGAGCGAGTCCTTTGGCGTAGCCCGCCGTAGGCATCGCTCATTTGTAATTCTGCGGATTTTTTTATTTTAAAGCTATCAATAACTTAAGAGTTTATCTTGCAGGTGCTAAATGCGATCGCCTTTTGTCGTAATCTAGATGATCGCAATCCCTAAACCATTCACCACATCTGATTCCAATTCAATAGCTGACCAAACCCACTTACAAACTCATGTTTTTTTCAAATTCCCTGGAAAATCAACTCCAGCGCTGGAACGAAACCATTCGCAATCAACCAAAAAATCCCACTGCTTACATTCGCCGGGGCATGGTTAACTTTCAGCTAGCCAAGATTGATGAATCTATTCAAGATTTTGATATGGCAGAGCAATTGGATGCTCGTATCAAAGCTTACCTCTGGCAACGTGGATTATCGTACTATTATGCAGAAAGATTTGCTGAGGGCGCTCAACAATTTGAAATAGACTTGACAGTGAATGCTCAAGATGTAGAAGAAACAGTATGGCGATATCTCTGCATAGCTCGTTTGTTAGGTGTTGAAGAGGCACGTAGTTCTTTACTAACTGTAAAAAATGACCCTCGACGTGTTATGCAGCGCGTATATGATTTCTATGCGGGAGATTGTACACCAGATGATGTTTTAACTGTTGGTCAATCAGAAGCAGAAAGCGGAAAATTTTACAGTCATCTTTACTTGGGATTATATTACGAAGCTCAAAATAATCTTGATTTAGCTCAGGAATATATAGTTAAAGCTGCTGATAACTACAAAATTGATGATTACATGTGGTATTTGGCACAAGTACATAAAAAATTGCGAGGCTGGATATAGTCGAGTATTAATGTCCTAAAGAATGCCTTTTTAAGCTTGGGGTATTATTTATATAAATTATTCACAATTATAGAGAATAAAAACCATTTGGAGTTGCCTTGCTGTTATTTACCAAGGGAGCATCCCAAATGTGCAAGTTTATTTTAATAAGATATTTTGACTTAGACGAAGAATGAAATAACGAACCGCAAAGGACGCATACTCCTACGTCCAAGCAAGCTACGCGTAGCGTCTCGTAAAGAAAAACACAAACCAAAGAGGTTTGTACAGGGTTTTTGTACTAGTCCTGTGTCTTTTGGCTTGCATTGGGATGCTCCCTTGATTATAGTGTTGTTCCGGGTATTCAGGTCTTTACAAGCAACAACTATGTCATTCAGAAAGCTGCTTCACAGAATAAGTTAGTGTGCGCTAATTAGGTTTAGCGTCCCAGCATTTTATCTCGTAGATGCTTAATGCGATCGCCGAAGCAAGTCCAGCTCATTGTATCTTGCTGAACTGATAGGCTAATAACTCCACTGATTGAGAATGATAAACTGATTTTCAAGTGGATATTTTGCTGTCTCTAAATTTGCAATCGCCTTAACAATTGCTTGATAGCTCATATTTTTAGCAGCGTCAAAATCCTGATAAACCGCCAAAATTCCTGAATGTGCGGGGTTCACTTGATGCAACTCATGAAAGTCATTGCAATTACGTGTGAGTAATACTCGCTGATTAAGTCTTGGGTAATCTAGCACAACTGAATCCAAACGATTCATTAAACCTGCCAAATTAACTGTGACTACATCATGCCCTGCTACTTGAAGAAGATTGACCAGATATTTTGCTTGAGAGTCCTCGTCAAGCAGCATTCGTAGACTCAAATGGGACTCCTTTCTCTTCCAAGCGATAGCGTTCCTCGTGTGCTTCTAATTTCAGCAGTTCTTGGTGACTCTGACAGTAACAAATCACTTCGTTTATTGTAGATAGCGGCAAGTCCCAATTTTCGGCTGCTTGCTCTGGCGACATCTGATTAACAATCATGTCTTGCCTAACAGTTGAGGCAAGTAGCTTACGCCCTTTAATGTAGAGTTGTTTACGCCAAGGATGAGGACGGCAACCAGATATTGCCAGTTTTCCAGTTGGGGCGTATCTTGCAGAGATTCAATAACAGCACTGACAAGGGCGAGGCGATCGCTCACACAGAGCTTATAGGCTTGTTCTTTCAACTCTTGCAAAGACATAGACTAACCCTCCAACAGAGGCTAACATCTCAATTTTAGTACAAAGGTTATTTCTCTAATCGAAAGCTTGTTTTTAATGTGTCCAAATCTACTGGTTTATATGAAGAAACAAACCCCGCCCAATTAAACAACCTGGAAAGCATCGAAAAAACCGTGCGATCGCATCCTATTGAATCTACTATTATCGCTATCAACTTTTTGAAGTTGTCATCAATCGGTTTAGCTAAAAAGGCAAGAAACATCAACAAAACCTCCATGAAGACTTACAATATTTGAAACTTCCGAATACATACTTCCAACTTTGCCTGATTGATGTGTAAATAAATTATGACAACCCACAATTATTAAAAGTTCTTGAGCGCGAGAAAATGCAACATTTACCCGTTCTGGCTTCTTGGCAAATCCCACATCACCTTTACTATTGTTGCGAACCATACTCACAATCACAACAGCTCGTTCCATACCTTGAAATCTGTCTACCGTACCAGTGCGAATTTCCAATGAAGGGAAAAGTTCAGATTGTAGGCGCTCATCAATTTTTCTTAATTGAGCGCCATAAAATGTAATTACGGCAATTTCTTTTTTTGGTTCACTATTAGCAACTTTAGAAGCCCAAGCACTCTCGAATTGCTCACATAGACGTTCAATCGCATCAATTTCTGGAATATTAAAGTAAGAAGTTCCATTTCGTTGCTCTAAAAACTGATTCTCTATAGGCGTTTTTACCCAGAGAAGATGATGAGATTCTTGGATGATTTCGCCTGCTAGATGATGTGCACGTTTTCTGTCAGGCTCTAAAATACCAGATTCTAGTTTCCCGTCATAAAACTGATTGATTGCTCCCATAATAAATGGGTGCATTCGATACTGTGTAGTTAGCATTTGCTTGATACTTTCATCAGCAAATTCAAACTGACCTTTAAACAGTGATTCTTCTAAAAACTGTAGTTCGTTTCGTGTATTGCCAATTGTTTGAGCAACTTCTTCTAAAGTGCTAGTATCAAGCATGGGTGGTAATTGCCGATGATCACCTACCATGACTAATTTTTTGCCTTTCAAAGCTGGGATTAGTAACTCTGGGGGAGTACACTTACTAACTTCGTCAATGATCACGACATCAAAGGATTTAAATTCTTCAGAAAAACCTTTATTTGCAGCTTGAACACAGGTGATACCGACGACGTTGGCATTATCTAAATATATGCGCCTTAAATCGTCGCGTGATCGTAGCCCGCCGCCGCAGGCATCGCCTTCAGTTGGTTGTCTTAATTTTCCGATCCAATCTTGTACAAAATTCTGATATTTATTGAGATAATTTTCTTCTTTTTGGAGTTGCTGTTGCCAAAATTCAAACTGAGTATTGATGCTGCGTAAAAACTCTAAATTAAAAAAGTCAGCAGGAGAATTTTCTAGTTTAAATTTATCAGGTATTGTTTGCCATTCTCTCAACCACCAGTTTCTTTCTACAATTAAATTTTCTGATGGCTGTGGTTGTGATTTCTGTTCTATTTCGCGGAGGTTAATTTGTAAATTTTGAAGCTGCTGTAAAGAAATTTCAGTTTCTTGTTTTAGTTTTGATAAGTGCTCATCTAGAGAGTTTTTGATCATCTCCAGTACAGCAAAAGGTTCTAATAATGAAATTAAAGTTTCAAGCTGATTGATGCAAGTTACCCAAGTATGCACTTGCTTTGAGAATTCTTCGGGTTGTTCCCAAATATTTGATTGTGTTGCGAGATATTTGTCAGCTAGAATACGTAATTGAGCAGATAGATTTTGTTGATGAAGTTCTTGTAAAATATTTATAACTCGTCCAAGTTGCAAATTAGCATCTTGCTGTGCTTTTTCTACCTCAGCTTGAGTAATGGATATTTGCTGTTGGCTGATTTCATTTTTTTGAAGTTCATTTAATTGTCGTTGTAGATGCTGAAGCTGTTGTTCAGTTTCAGTTTTGACTTTTAAAACGCATTGACGTGCATTTGCAAGGATAGTATCTAGCAATTCTTGTGTAATGCGGGTGAGAGTAGAATCAATATTATTCCATTCCCATGATGCACCATAAGTCCGTTGCATTCTAATTAAAAAAACCTGGGTATTCTCAACCAATAATTTTCGCTGTTTTGCAGTAAGTAATTGATAATTGTTAAACTGTTGGTAAGTTTCTTGCCATTGGGTGCGATCGCTCTTTGATAACACCATTGGAATCTGACTAAAATTTTGTTGTAAAAAATAGCTAAAATTATGTTGTTTCCCACGCCTGTCAGTAAAATATCCGTCTATTTCATAGGCGATCGCTTTTGCCAATAGCTGCCAATCTGGCAGGTGAATTTTGTAAATATTTGGTAATATTGGTAATTTTAATGTATTGGCAAACATCAATAAACCTAGTGGTAAATCTACTAAATTGTCTGTTAGTGGTAAACCTGATTGATGACAATCTTTCAAAGTTTGATACAGATGTGAAGATGCTGTAGACTTCCATTCCTTAACTGCTGAAATAATATAATCAATTTCCCGTTTGCGGTTTTGCCAAATTTGGATTGTTTGTTGTAGGTTTTGCAGCTTAGTAAGATATTGCTGATAATCTGGTTGTAGCTGATTTAACGAGGCAAAATTTTGTTTGACAACCTGCACTAACGCCGCGACTTTTGACATGGCTTGACTTGCATCTTGAGCATGAGTAAAAGCAGTTTTAAATTCAGAAATTTCTGTTGCTACGGTTTGACGCAACCAAACTGCTAAACCAAATGCACCAAGCGCCGGGCGCACAATGCCAAGTTCATCAGTATATTTGATGGCTTGACGAACATTTGCTAAAAATTCTTCTACTAAACTGTTACCTTCTGTGTAGGGTTTAATAAGTGGCAAAAAATCTGTAACTTCTGGAGCTTCCCAGTTGACATTTTTTGCAGCATTTAGTATATTTTTTAGACCCGCAATTAGGGATTCAACCTCGTTATGTTTTTCTACAGTTTCGCTGTAAGATTTTTCTTGATTTTTAAAGTTTGCCTCTAATTTTACCTTGTTTTTATTGAATTTATTTTGTTGCTGATTGAATTCTTCCTCTGCTTGGAAGTAGGCTGTAAATCTTTGTGATGATGCGAGTAATTGACTGAAAGTTTGGATATTTTCGAGGCGTTGAGTAAGATTGCTTTCGCAGTCATTCGCTGTATTTTCTAGCCATCTGCCAATCACTTGGTCTTCGAGAAATGGCTGTCCTTCTTCCCCAACTTTCTCGGCTCTTCCCTTTCGTACAGCCCGAATCACTGGGTTATGAACTAATCGACTCAAGGCGTTATCTACTGCTAAATTGGCTTGAGATGCAATTAGAGTGCGTCCACCGCGAAGCGCAATTTGATAGCAAATCTCGGCAATTACAGTAGTTTTACCAGTACCTGGTGGCCCTTGGATGAGAACAAGATCCTTAGCGGCAAGTACCTTTTCTACTGCTGCTTTCTGACCAGGATTAGCAGAAGATAACAACAAATCTTGTGGTTGAAGTTCGATAGTTGTTTTGATTTGTCTAGCCTGGGAAGCATCGAATAAAAAGTTGCCTAAATAAGGATTTTGGGTGTAACCATTATTCAAATCGTCCAAAGCTTTTTTCTTACGCTGAATCTGCTGAATATCACCAACTGCCTCGAAACATAAGAATCCAGTAGCAGGTAATTTGTAACGCTCTGCTGCCATATATTCAGCTAAGTCGCGCTCTAGTCTGATGCTGATAATACAACGGTTGGGATCAACTTCTTCAACAGTCCCTAGTTGGCGACCATTAAGCCAATTTTTTCCGATGGGAGCAGTTTCAAACAGTTTCAAATCTTCGTTTTTTGCCTGTTTTGCTCGTTCCCAGAAGTTTTCCACGTCGAGGGAATTTTGATAAAAGCCGTCAAGGGTAGCTGAGGCTACATCTATTTCAAAACTGATCCGCCTTTTGAAGTTATAGTTGTGACTTACGTAACGCACGCAAAATTGACGTGCTTTAGCGATTTTTTCCTCAATTTGCAAAAACGCTTTCCAAGCTTTAAGCTGATCTTCTGTAGGCACATGGTCGCCACAAACTGGCGCGGCTGCGATGCGTTTCAATGTTGCAGGGGGAATGTCAAGATGATGTTGATGATTAGGCAATAAACGCAAGCTACAAGGTATAGCATAGCTATCGGCGTGTCCTCGTGAAGGTTGTAACAACTGAGCCGATAGTATTTTTAAACCGCCGTGTCCATCTTTTTGTACAGCCGTTCTGAATCCTAAAGTTTTTCTTAGTTTCTCAAGTCTTGCAGGTAACTGAAAATCATCACTATCTGTTGCTATTGTCAAATCCCAAATTTCTTCTCTTGCTTCTTTCCCCGCACCTTTGCGACGCACATAAAATAAAGAAGGCTTTTGACCGACACATTCATAGATTAACTTATTGGCGCGATCGCGCCGCTCCCTAAATTCGGGATATGATTGAAGAGCAGTTTCACCTTCAAGATGGCGGATAAAACTATCAATTGCTGAAGTTATAAACATATAGCCCCAATCTTCAAAGTATGTTTTAGTTTTTGAGGATTTTGCTGTTAGTTTATTTACCGCTACACGAATGCGTTCTGCCTCTGATTCTGAAATGGTGCTGGTATGGCCTTTGACTGCAATGTTGAGTTTGTCGCAAATTGCTAATAGCTTCTTGCTATCCAAATTCAATTCTTTTGCTAGTTCGTAAATTCTGAGTTTGCCGTTGTTCATCCAGTACTGCCTTTGCCGACAAAATAGTGTTTAAAACTCTACGATTTTGGGTAGTATTGCCCACTAAATGACTATAATTTGTACTGCTGATAAACTTCACTAGCTGCCCGATGCAGCAGGGAATGCCGCCAGACAAGAGATTTCATATCATCAGCATAACCGCCGCCAATGACGCAGGCGACAGGATAACCGCTACTCATACAGGTACTCAAAACCTGCATTTCTCGGCGAAAAATGCCAACATCGGTTAAGGCTAATTTTCCCAACCGATCGCCTATATGAGGATCAACACCTGCATCATAAAATACTAAATCTGGCTTGACTTTAGATAATAAATCTGCTAAGTAATTCGCCAAAGTTTGTAAATAAGCCTCATCCTCCATTCCCACCGGCAAAGGAACATCCAAATCGCTGTTTTGTTTAGTACCGGGGAAATTAACTTCGCAGTGCATGGAGAAAGTAAAAACGCTGTCGTCGTCTTGGAAAATAAAAGCAGTGCCGTCTCCTTGATGAACATCCAAATCCACAATTAGGATTTTCTGCACAAGTCCAAGTTTTTGTAAGACGCGGCAAGCGATCGCTAAATCGTTGAAAATACAAAAACCAGATCCATAACTGGGAAAGGCATGATGAGTGCCACCAGCCGTATTACAAGCTAAACCCTGACTTAGTGCCAGTTTTGCAGTGAGTATTGTACCACCTACAGCTACACAGGTACGATTCGCCAATGCTGGACTCCAAGGCAAACCAATGCGTCGCTGTGCTTTGGCATCTAGGGTTCCTTCACAGTAAGCTTGAACGTAGTTTGGAGTGTGGACTAACTCTATCAACTCTAGCGGCGGACGTTCGGGGGTATGAAATTGTTCTTGATTAGCTACACCATCAGCTAACAGCAATTCGTAGAGTTGTCGAAACTTAGACATCGGGAAGCGATGTCCTTCAGGCAGGGGAGCAATGTAATCTGGGTGGTAAATAATTGGCAAGTCCATAGTCCAGAAAATCTCAAGCAGGTAATCCGGCAAATAACAAGGTAAAATTTAGCCATAATCGCAGCAACAGTGCTGTTATCCTAAATGTAAAACTCCAAATTTAAAATTTATATGATGGAATGGATTACGCCGATATGGTTTATTCTAGCTGGCTTCTTAGCTGGAATAATTGGTGAAAAAGTTATCTTTAAAAAACTGGAAACATTCGTTACTAATAAACGAATAGCTGGAAGTAAAATTATATTTCGCTCTTTGCACCGGATGACTTTTATTTGGTTTGTCATCGCCGGTTTTTTTTGGGCAGTTCTGAGTTCTCCTCTCAAGCCAGATGTTGCGATCATACTGCAAAAAATTCTGACGATCGCATTACTGTATTCAGTAACCCTAGTCTTAGCCAGATTAACTGCTGGTTTTGTTAATTTATTTATCCGCAAAACAGAAGGGGTTCCTACATCATTAATTTCTAACTTTGCTAAAGCTACTGTTTTCGTTTTGGGAACATTAATTATATTGCAAACAGTGGGTGTTCAAATTACACCGATTATCACAACTTTAGGTGTTGGTGGTATAGCAGTTGGTTTGGCACTTCAAGACACACTTGCAAATTTATTTTCTGGTTTTTACTTAATCATTTCTAAGCAAGTTAGAACTGGAGACTATGTTAAATTAGATGCTGGACATGAGGGATATGTTACAGATATTTCTTGGCGGAATACAACAATTAAAGAAATTTCTAATAATGTAGTTATTGTTCCCAATTCTAAGTTATCTACTGCGATTTTTACAAACTATCATTTACCCGCAAAGGAAATTACTTTAACAATGGATGTGGGTGTCAGTTATAATAGCGATTTGGAAGAAGTTGAAAGGGTGACTGTAGAAGTTGCTAAAGAAGTCATGCAAGAAATTGCACCGGAATTAAAACAAAATGAACCATATATCAGATTTCATACTTTTAATGATTTTAGTATAGATTTTACGCTTTATATGCGCGTAAGTGAATACTTTGATCAACGTATTGGTAAACATTTATTTGTCAAGAAATTACACAAACGCTATCAGCAAGCAGGGATTACAATTCCCTTTCCTATTAGAGAGGTTTATGTGCCAAATGATAAAAATAAAAGTTCGCCATTAAATCCAAACTAACTCTTGCTAAATACAGCATTTCATTAATTTGTAGCGAATTAAATTTGGCAATACCTTGCAATGTCAATGCATCTCGATACAATCTTAATGCGTCCCGATACAATCTTAATGCGTCCTGATACAATCTTAATGCATCCCGATACAATGCCGATGCATCGGGCGTATTGTTAATGTGTCGCCCTGCATTAAAAAAGCTACGCTTTTACGCAAAACTGTACTAAGGGAGGTGTTTTGTCTGGAGGGGAGGGAGATGGCGTTTATATCGCCCTTGCAGGTTCTTGGTGAGCAACACGCAGGCAAATATAGCAGTTGACAGTAGCACTACACTAGCTCCAGAGGCAATGTCGAGGTAGTAGCTAAGGTAGATACCCACAAATGAAATCGCAGCTCCTAAAATCCCGGAAATAATCATCAGATAACCAAAGCGATCGCTCACTAATCGGGCAATTGATGCTGGAATCACCACGGCTGAAATAATCAAAGTTACCCCCAAAACGTTCAGTGTCGCCACCAGTAAAGTCGCTAACATTAAAGCAAATAAAGTATCCATTGCAAAAACGGGTACGCCATGAACCTGAGCAACTTCTCGGTCAAAACACCAAAATAGCAACGGGCGATAAAACAAGAAAACCAGGCTGAGTAAGACAATCGTCACACCCGTCACCACCCACAAATCATTAGGGGAAACGCCCAACACATTGCCAAACAAAGCGGCTTCAAAGTTTTGGCTAAACTTGCGATGGCTACTGATCACAGCTACTCCTAAAGCAAAGCTAGCAGTTGTCACAATTCCAATAGCTGCATCCGAGTAGACTTTGCGTCCGGTCAAATATTGAATCAGCAGGGCGGCTGCAAAACCCCAAATCCCAGAGCCAATATAGAAATTCAAACCCAGCACATAACTCAGCACGGCTCCCCCCAAAATCGCATGAGATAAACCGTGGGCAATGTAACTCATTCTCCGAGTTGTAATATAAACTCCCATAATGCCGCATAATAGCCCCGCCATCATGCCTACTAAAATGGCACGGCTAAAAAAGTCATAGCGAAAGGGAGCTAGTAAAAAATCCATATTTTTATCAAGAAAGGCAAAAGACAGAGGGCGCAGAGAAGCCAGTGCGTTGGGCGGGTTCCCCGACTTGTTCGCTCTTAGCGTTCCCGCTCTTTAGCAACTGGCGCGACACGGAGGAATAAGAGTTTGAGAGGTTTTTTGCGTAAGTCCTAATAAAGTATCAAGTAGCTACATAACCGCCATCTACAACCAAAGACTGACCAGTTATGTACGAAGCTGCTTCTGAACATAAGAAAACAACAGTTGAAGCAATTTCTTCAGCTTTCCCCATTCGTCCCATTGGAACCATTGTTGTCAATTGTTGACTTGCGGTTTTAGCATCACCCATTTTCTCTGTCAGACGGGTTATCAAATCTGTATCGATGATGCCTGGATTGACAGCATTAATACGGATACCTGATTGGGCATAATCAAGGGCTGCTGACTTTGTTAGCCCCATAACAGCGTGTTTGCTTGCATTGTAAGACCCAAAATTCGGGAAGGCGATTAGTCCACCCATTGAGGAGTTGTTGACAATTACGCCCTCACCTTGACGGAGCATTTGGATAATTTCATACTTCATGCACAGGAATAATCCTCTGACATTAATTGACATAAGTTGATCGAACTGTTCAATCGATTGTTCGTGGAGAGGAGCGTTTCCACCGTTAATTCCAGCATTGTTAAATGCATAATCTAAACGACCGTAAGTTTCTACCGTCTTGCTGACAAGTGCTTCTACGTCTGATTCTTGGGCGACATCTGTTTTGACAAACACAGCTTCACTTCCAGCTTGTTTAATCTGACTCACGGTTTCTTCGCCTTCGGAGTCACGACGAGCCGCAACGACAACTTTTGCGCCTGCTTTACCAAAGGCGATCGCCGTCGCCCGACCGATTCCAGAACTTCCACCTGTAACAATTGCAACTTTGCCTTCAAATTCACCTGCCATAATTTATCCTGATCAGCTAATAATCATTTAAAATGCGTCCCCGGTCACATTCAGCAGAGGGCTTGGTGGTCGAACTGAAGCGTTCGATACCTGCGTACAGAAGACAAGAGACATACTCAGCAGAAATTTGTGCTTTTGTCAACGCGTAAGTCCTATTCCTAGCCCTTTCAAGGTGACTAGTAAAATCTCTTTTTTTCTCTGTGCGCCTTCCGCGTCTGTGCGGTTCAAAAGCATTTTATTTAACCACTCCAGACATAGAAAACACAGAGTTAAGAGCTTAAAGAGTAGTTTATTGAGCAAAATTTTTACCCACCTTGAAAGGGCTAGTCCTATTCCTGTTGCGTTGGTCGGATCAAAATTTCATTCACGTTGACGTGAAGCGGTTGGGTAACGGCATAGGCGATTGCCCGTGCAATATCTTCCGGTTGCAGCGGAGTGACGGATTTGAACCGGGCTTCGAGCGCCTGTTTCGCAGCGGGATCGGTGATATTGTCGATAAATTCGGTGGCAACCATACCGGGTTCAATAATGGTGACACGAATATTGTCTTTATGAACTTCCTGCCGCAGAGCTTCTGAAATCGCATTCACGCCCCATTTGGTGGCGCTGTACACACCCATGCCTGCCCGCGTAATCCGTCCGGCAACGGATGAAAGATTGACCACATGCCCAACGCCCTGCGCTTTGAAGATAGGCAAAACCGCATGAGTTGCATACAGCAATCCCAAAACGTTCAGGTCAAACTGTCGCCGCCACTCCGCTGGATCGCTATCCTCAATCGTTCCCAATCCTCCAATGCCTGCATTATTCACAAGAATATCGATTCGTCCCAAAGTTGTGTTGACCTTTTGCACCAGTGAGTTCACTTGGGTTTCATCGCTGACATCCGTGACAATCGGTAAAGCTTTTCCACCAACCGCTTCAATTTTTTGTGCAACTTCGTTCAATCGCTCGATTCGACGAGCCGCGATCGCCACCTGTGCGCCTTCTTCTGCAAGAGCGATCGCCGTCGCCGCCCCTATTCCCGAAGATGCACCTGTAATAATTGCCACCTTGGTGTCTAATTTGCCTGCCATCATTTGCTCCTGATAATTTTCTGATACTTGATGATTGAACTCACACTCTAGTAACTGTAGCTGATCACTACCAGCTTCAGCCGCGCACCACTGACCGAAGAAGCAGGGGGGAAGGGAGCAGGGGGCAGGGGGAGCAAGCCCTTCTCACTCTTCTGTGAAGCTTGATCGGAACATAGGGGCCCCGTCCTTCTAGGACGATTGATAAGCGGGCGGAGTACAAGCTCTGTCCTAATCTCTGCCCTGCTCCCCTGCCTTTCTTTGTAAAAGCAAGCTGATATGGCTCAGTGATAACTATCTTGCACGCAATACTTCCGGCAAGTTGTGTTGCATTTGATGACGCAGGGAAGTACCACCGCTAGCGATTAAGATTCGGTCTTGTTGGTGGAAAACCACCATTTCTCCACCAAAAGTCTGCTCAAGATTTGCGGGACTGAAGACATCGATAGGTTGACCTTGACAAATTAAACCGTGGTTGAAACATACCACCCAAGGTAGATGAGTCGCTACTGAGTTGAGGTCATGGGTGGAGAGGATAATCGTCAAGCCTTGCTGGTTCAAATCAGCCAATAGGTGCAATAGTTCGTGTTGAACGTGCAAGTCTGAACTGCTGGTGGGTTCATCTAGAAGAACTATTTCTGGTTCTCCTACTAAAGCACGGGCAATGAAAACCCTTTGCTGTTGCCCACCAGATAGATTACCGATTGGTTGATGGGCAACATGGGCAACCCCAACGCGCTCCAGGAGTTCGCTAGCAACAAGGCGATCGCGCCGCGAAGACCAAGGCAATATCTTCTGCTTTTGGTAACGCCCCATCATCACCACTTCCAGAGCTGTAACCGGGAAAGTCCAATCCACTGTTTCTACCTGTGGCACATAGCCCACCGCCTTTGGTGAGACTCCTGGCTTTAAGCGCTTTCCTCGAAACCAAATCTCTCCAGCCCAAGGATGAACTAGCCCTAAAATCGCTCTGATTAAAGTGCTTTTACCACTCCCAGAAGGGCCTACCAAGCCAGTAAGTTGACCAGGGTAAAGCGTCAAATTAACATCCCTAAACACTGGCTGGGTTATATAACCACAGGTTAAACTTCTAACTTCAAGTATTGGTTGCATATACAGCAGATTTTAGTTAGTGAGGTATATAAACTAAGTACATTGCGTAAAAACATAGTGTTTTTAATGCAAGGGGATGCATTGGCATTGCAAGAGAACGCATTGGCATTGCAAGGGGATGCATTGGCATTACAAGAGGATGCATTGGCATTGCAAGGGGATGCATTGGCATCGCAAGAGGACGCATTGGCATTGCAAGGTATTGCCAAATTTAATTTGCGACAAATTAATAAAATGCTGTACTAAGTCTGTTGCACTAGATATCAAGCGTGTTTTATTCCTGAGTTCTACTGCATTTATTTTGTGTAGCCTACTTGGTTGCTGTTGGCCCAACAACATTTCCAGTGTTCAAGTTCTTCACTAAATCAGGATTTCCTCCCAAATTAGAGGCGATAATTCGCATGTTGTTAGCCATCATGCCAATATAAGTATGCTCAGGATTAGTGTTTTCAATTGCATTGGCTGAACCCTTGCCTGGTAACTCATCATCAGCAGTGTTGGCTGTTTTTACCTTCGCTTCGCGGGCAATTTGTTCTTCTACCTTACTGGGGTAGACTTCAGAACCAAAAATTGCTGGGACGTCTGTTTTCCGAATTTGGTCAATTAGCTTTGCGACATCTTGAGCGGATGGTTCTTTGAAATCTGAAGGTTGAATCGCACCAATTACTTGAAAACCATACTGTCTGGCCCAATACGCCCAAGAATCGTGGTAGGTCAAAAGTTTACGATTTTTGGCAGGAATACTAGCAACAATTTCTTGTGTTGCTTTGTCTAAGGCATCAAGACGTTGTAAGTAATTTTTGAGATTAGTAGCGTAGTAGTCTTTGCCAGCAGGATCTAAGGTGGTTAACTGTTGGGCAGCTAGTTTGGCGTAATTCTCAGCATACTTGGGGTTTACCCACAGATGAGGATTGGGATCACCCTTTTCTTTCGGAAAGCTGAAGTCAAAAAGCCATTGCTCTTTGGTAATAGTATTACTGCCTAGTTCAAAGATTTTAGTTTCTTTGGGCTTTGAGGCTTTAGCTAGTTTTTCTGTCGGGGATTCCAAATGTAACCCATTGGCGATAATCAGATTAGCTTTGGATAACAAATCAGCATCGCTAGGACGAGGTTCAAAGGTATGGGAGTCGGTTCCTTCTGGAATAATACCTTTAACTTCTAAGCGATCGCCTGCAATGTTACTCACAATATTGGTTAAAGGAGCAACTGTCGTTACAACTAAAGGCTTATTTTGTGTCTTTTGCTCTTTTACTTGAACTGGAGCGGTTGTGACTTCAGGGTTGGAAGACACCGTTTTATCTGGGGACGGACTGCAAGCTACTACCATGAAGCTAAGTACAAATACCAATCCGGGGAGGGTCTTCATTACACTCAAGCCTTATAAATTAAAAGATCAACCTTTAATTAGACCTTTTTGCGATATTAAGATGCAATGCCCCCTCAGGGTATTTTCGGTTGATTTTTAGGTTTTTTTTACCTAACATCCTACTTAACCTGAATTGGAGAAATCCAGGGTTAGCATGTTTTGCAAAGAAATAAATGCCTAGCCGTATACAGTTCTCGTGAACTTCACGAGTAATCATCGGAACGCCAACCTCTAAAAGGGATTGGCGACGGCTGGGCATTTATTTTTAGGACTTACGCAACGCTGATATTGTCATTGCGACCGAAACGGAGTGTAGGGAAGCAATAAGAGCGTCAGGGCGGATTACTTCTCTATCGCTCGTAATGACGAAATTACGTTATTTTTGCGTAAGTCCTG
>NZ_JBALGC010000076.1:0-6152 GCF_036916575.1 Nostoc sp. | reverse complement strand
TCTGGCTTTAAGCTTTTTACTTGTTCGTAAGTCATCAATGCTACCCAACTCTAACTTACTTGTCCCACGCATTTGGGACTTTTGCAAGAGGTCTAGTGTCGAGAAAGTCTGCTGTGGGCTGCTCATGCAGTCTGGCAAACTTCGGGTTGAGAATGCCAGCATTATTGAAGGCAATATCCAACCTGCCATATTTGCTCACACAAGCTTCAACTAATGCCTTGACCTCTTGTTCTCGTCGGACATCAGCTCGCATATATGTGGCTTCACCGCCAAAAGCCTTAATTTTGGCTTCGACCTGTTTGCCCAAATTCTCGCGCCGACCACAGAAAAATACCTTTGCGCCTTCGCGGGCAAATGCATAAGCAGTACCTTCGCCGATACCAGAGGTTGCGCCTGTGATCAACACTACCTTCTGTGCAAATTTTCCATTCGAGTGAGTTGTCGTTTCTGGTGCAGGCGGAATCTGAGTGTTGGCGTTTGCTTTACTAGAAGTAAACACACCTACTAGACTTGCTGCACCCACAGCTCCCATTGCCAAAATTCGACGACGCATGTTGTCTGTCATCGCTGCTTTCCTTTACTGTTGTCTCAAGTTTGTTCATCCACTTGAAATCAAAGTAACAAGCAGCCGCGTTTGAGAAATTGTAAATTCTTGCTCAGTTTGCATCTGCAAGCGTTTGAGAAATTGTAAATTCTTGCTCAGTTTGCATCTGCAAAGTTATCCGAAGTGCTAATCGCTTTAGCAAATGCTTTAGGGGAAACGCCCACTAGTTGCTTGAAGGCTTTAGTAAAGTGCGCCTGATCATAAAAGCCTACTTGAAAGCCAATGTCAGTTAAGGTTGGATTACTTGAAATTTCAATCAGCCTCTTTGCCCGTTCCACGCGATTTTGCAGCACATATTGATGGGGAGCCAGTCCGATCGACTGTTTGAACAGGCGAGCAAAGTGATAGGCACTCAGATTCGCTTGGGCTGCCAGATCAACTAAATTCAGTTCACCTGTCAGATGGTCGTGAATAAAGTCAAGCACTTGCCTCAGTTGCATTGATGACAGTTTGCCGCGCGGTCGAGTCAGGTTGACCGTGCGATCGCCATACTGTTCGAGCAGGTGCAACGCAAAGGCTAGCCCCATTGATTCGCTATAAAGTATACCACCGTATCCTGATTCCAACTCCCGGCTCATCCGGGTTGCAAACTGAGTAATCACGGGATCAAATCCACCCCGCTGCTCCTGAAAGGCAATTTTTAAAGGGGCTTCAGTATCATGAAAAATCTGGTTGACAAACTCTGGTTCAAGGGCGATCGCCAGAATTTCTAAAGGGTTATGCCAGCGAGGGGTATTGATTTCGCCATGACTTTGCAAGCAGAAATCTCCCGGCTGTAATCGGGTCTGCCGCCATTGATTGCCCTCTTTCCATTCAAAGATTGTCGGTACGCCGATATGCACCATCAAGCGATGTCCTTGAATGTAATGTTCAGGAAATTCAGTCGATGGAATGCGATGATACTCGACCGTAATATTCCGCCAACCTGTGCTAGCACTAGAATACAGCACTGTTCCCTCTGGAGCTGACGGAAAGAGTCTACCTGTGCAATAGTCAATCAAGCAAATTTGGCTACTGGACATTAGTAACTGAGCAGCTTGGCACTTTCTTAATCATACAATTTGCTCATTATACGCTTGTAATCTCATTCAGTACTATAGAAATTTAATATAGATAACTTCATCAACCTTAATTTTGGATATTACCTGGTGTAAAGATGCGGCATCTGCAATTGTCTTCGATTTTGCAATTAAGTGACACAAATCTCCGATATTTCTAATCTAAGGTTGAATTAGAGGCTGTTGGGATTGCTGAGTATTGGATTGAGCTAAATTATTTATTGCATTATTTAATTGTTGTATTAACTTACTCAATTAACCCCAAATGCCGATGGAATGCTTCAATAGCATTTGCCACCCCATCCTCACCCCTGATTTTTTCTCCCAACTCTTGGGCTTTTGAGCGCATCTTCTCATCGCCCAGTACTACTTTAATCGCCTCTGCTAAGGTTTCTTCTGATACTTTCTTGTATAGTATTGGTTGTGGGCTTACTCCCAGTCGGGTTAGCTTCTCACCCCAAACTGGCTGATCTGCAAAAAAGGGTACTGTCACTGACGGTATCCCTGCGCGTAATACTGCCGCAGTTGTACTAGCTCCTCCGTGATGTACTACTGCCGACACTTGAGGAAATAACCAATCATGAGGAACTTCCTTAATCACAAACACTCGTAGCGAATCTTTTATATTCACTGTTCTTCCAACATCTCCCCAGCCTGACAATATAATCCCGCCAAGATGTGTTTTCTTTAAGGCTTCCACAATGTAGTGTGTGAGATATTCTGGATTGGGCATCGTCATGCTCCCAAATCCAAAACATAAAGGTAATTGCTTTCGTCCAAGAAAATCCTCTAGTTCCAGAGGTGGCTCGTATTCAGAGGCTTGGTCAATAAACCAGAAACCAGTCACATACGCCCAATGCGGCCAGTCATCAGGTTTTGGGATCACATGTGAACTAAATCCATACAAGACAGGAATTTGCGATACATTTGCCGGAGTCTTCTGTCTGAAGCGTCTGCCCAAATATGGTAAAGGCGGCAATTTCAAAGTTTCTGTTCTGAAGTGATTGAGTAGTGGACGATATCTTTGCCAGTGCAAAAACTCTACTAGCAAGTAGCTGCCATAGTTTATCACTTTCTTTAACGGGTTTTTAGCTATTTGAGCAAATCTCAAAAACCCAAACATCCCTGTGGGAGTCAACGGCAGAACTGATGCAAAAAAGCAAGGTACGCCTAATTTCTCTGCGATATGATATCCAAAGGTAGCTAGCGGCATGTAGATAATCACCTCACTTCCAATACACGCACCCCAAGCTGATTCCAACTGTTGAAGCAAAAGTTTATCTCCCTCTTCTTTTTTCAACTTTTCTCCCGCAATCAATTGCTGCCCTTGTTTAGATTGCAAGAACTCTTGAAAATTTCCAGCTATGGGTGCAAACTCTAAATCGAACTTTCTGACAAACGACTCAAAGTTTTCATGCGCTGCTACCTTTACCTTATGCCCCGCACGTTTTAACCCAATACCCAAAGCACAGTATGGTTGCAAGTCTCCCCTTGAACCTACTGTTAGGATCGTAATCTTCAGTTTTCGGCTTGGTGCTATAGGTAGACTTTGGCTCAAATCTTTTTCCTGCTGAAAACTCTAGTATCTAAAAATTGTACTAATTTCCTGTGCCTCTGGGCGATAAACCAATACAGTTGAAATCAGCTTGCTTTTTCGTAACTGTTCCCTTGCCTTCACAGAGGAACTTTCTTAACTGAACCACATTGAGCTAATTGCGATCGCTGTTGCATTGGTTAATATACATAGGACTTACGCACACTCTACGATTCTTGGCGTTATTGGCGGTCTTGGCGGTTCGATAAATTAAGCTTTTTGGCGATTTTTGCGTAAGTCCTAATACAGTCAAATACTATTAATGAATTTAAAATACATCTTTTAGCGCTTCTATCCAAAGTCTGATAAATATTAGTCATAAATGCATCAGGTTTTGAGGCAGGATAGCGTAGCGGTAGCAAGTCCGCGTACTCTTACAAAGAAGCAAGCTACGCGCAGCGTCTCGTAGAGAGCGTCGGTAGAAGGAGGCAGAAAGTAAAAACTCTATTTGATGCGTGAGTCATGTATTTATACCTCACTGACCTGCAAAGTACTTTATTTCTTTCTAATCTTGTAATTACGCTTTTTTTTTGAGTAATACTTCAAAAAGCAAGCTGACAAAAATTAAAAATAGTACAAGCGGAACTAATAACTAAGGATTTTCATCACTGGTGATAAAGTTATTGATTTTAGAGACACAATAACATGAGAACATTCTATCTCGCTTTCTTAAAAAATTCAGTTATAGTATTTATTTTAAGTTTTTCTATTTTGCTTATCCTGCGGTTTAATTCGCCGCTTCTGCCAATATTTGCCAAATCAGAAGCTCAGATTTTTGAGCAATTTTGGCAAACTATAAATGATAATTTTTACGATCCTAACTTTAATGGAGTAGATTGGAAGTCCATTAAAAAACAATATCAACCTCAGCTAATAAAAGCTAACTTAACTAAAGATGTTGCTAATGTCCTTAATCAAATGCTTTCTCAACTCAAATCTTCTCATACTCGGTTTTATACTCAAGATGAACCTGCTTACTATCAACTTTTAGGAATTTTCTTAACTCCAAATTCGGAATTAAATAAGCAATTAAAAAAGTTCTTCCCTAAAGGTAAAGTTGAATACACTGATATTGGCTTGTTCACTAAAGATATCAATGGCAAAACATTTATTAGTTCTATTCTTGATGAAAGCCCTGCGGCGAAAGCTGGCTTCAAGGTGGGGGATCAAATTTTAAATGTTGATGGTTACTCGTATGATCCAATACACTCTTTTGCTGGAAAAGCAGGACAAACCATCAAAATGTTGATACAGCGATCGCCTGAACCCAGCAGCCAGCAAGAAATTGCTGTCGTCCCAAAAATTTTTGATCCTAGCACGATGTTCTTGCAAGCTCAGACAGCCAGTATTAAGCTAATTGAGCAAGATGGCAAGAAAGTTGGTTATATTCATATCTGGTCAAATGCAGCAGACCCCTACCAGCAACAACTTCAAGATGAACTGATTTATGGTCGCTTAAAAAATGCAGATGCTTTAATTTTAGATTTAAGAGATGGATGGGGTGGAGGAGATGTTAGTTATCTCAACATCTTTACTGCCAAACATAATCTCAGAATCACTAACATTCCACGAAACCAACGCCGTTATACCTATAACTATCAATGGAAAAAACCTGTAGTGATGTTAGTGAACTCAGGCAGTCGTAGTAGTAAAGAAATTCTGGCGTTTGGGTTTCAACAAAGTAAGATTGGCTCAGTGATTGGAACTCAAACGGCAGGAGCCGTACTTGCAGGTCGTCCTTATTTAATGCCAGATGGTAGCTTGCTTTATGTTGCAGTTACGAATGTATTTGTTAACGGCAATCAAAGGCTAGAAGGTAAAGGTGTAATACCAGACATTAATATTCCATTTCCTCTAGAATATGCCCAAGGAGTAGATCCTCAAATACAAACAGCTATAGAAACTGTGTTACAAGCAAAATTATCACCAATAGATGAATAGCTTAAAATGCTTTTAGAGAGCTAAAACTAATTTCTTCTGTTTATCGATGAGTTTGCTTGCTAGGCTACTAATGTCAGGCACTTACTCACAAGAAAAGTACTTTCGCCTCGATCTTGGACATTTGATTTTTTAGCTATCCCCAGCTTCAGCTCACTCAAATAAGCGATCGCCATAATCTAGTCTATTGTTGGTGTGGAAACGAGCTACGCGCAATGCAGTTCATTTCAAGGTATATCCTTGACAGCAAGACAACAAAACTTTTGGGTTCGCTCCGAGAACTAGCTACTTTCCTTACCTTTGAACAACCGATGCCAGTATTTGGTCAATCGCTGCCAGTACATCTGTATCTAGGTGTACTCCTGATGCACCAGCATTATCAACAATTTGTTCTGGACGGCTAGCACCAATAATTGCTGAAGACACACGCTCATCTCGTAGTATCCAAGCTAGAGCTAATTGTGGCATACTCAACCCCAAATCTTGGGCAATGGGTTTGAGCTTTTGTACTGCTGTTAGTGTGCGCTCGTTAAATAACTCCTCCATCAAAAACGAATTCATCTTTTCGCTGGCAGCACGAGAATCTGGAGGTGGAGCCTGTCCTGGCTGGTATTTACCTGTGAGTACACCTTGAGCCAACGGCGACCAAACAATTTGACTGATGCCATTAGCTGCACACAATGGAAACACCTGTGCTTCCGGTTTGCGCCACAGCATGGAATACTGGGGCTGGCTGGAAACAAAGCGTTCAACATCAGGAAGATTTAGTGCTGCTTGGATCTGCTGCGGACTCCATTCACTAAAGCCGATGTAACGAGCTTTTCCCTGACGCACTACCTCAGTCAGTGCCGTCATGGTTTCTTCTCAGGACTTACGCAACTGGCACAGGGCGATCGCAATATTATAGTATTTAAGTACTATGTAAATTTGTATACTTAGAGAGCATGGCTGAAATTAG
>NZ_JBALGC010000075.1:0-78429 GCF_036916575.1 Nostoc sp. | reverse complement strand
AAAATCTTATTCGCGGCAGGGAGGAAGGAGCATTCCTCCTGCAAGAACTGCTCCCTTCCCCCCTGCTTCTTGTTCATCTATCTTTCAGATCGCGATCGCTATCTGGCCCAACATCCTCGCTCGACATTTGCTCTACGCTAATGCCGCTATTTTCTCTAGCAAGCCCTGAAACAACCTCAAGCCATCACTACCCCCTAGCATCGCGTCTGACGCCCTTTCTGGGTGCGGCATCATCCCCAACACATTGCCCTGACGATCGCAAATCCCGGCAATGTTGTTGAGTGAACCGTTGGGATTCTCCCCTTCATAGCGAAACACGACTTGCCCGTTATCTTCAATTTCTGCCAGAGTAGCTTCATCAGCGTAGAATCGCCCCTCTCCGTGGGCAACAGGCAAAGTGATAACTTCACTATTGCTATAAGCTTGCGTCCATGAGAGATTAGTCCGCTCAACTTTCAAGGGGACGCGATCGCAGATAAAATGCAAATCCCGATTTCTAGTCAATACCCCTGGCAAAAGTCCAGCTTCTGTTAATACCTGAAAACCATTGCAAATACCGAGGACAAACTTACCCTTTTGAGCGTGTTCGACAACCTGTTGCATCACGGGTGAAAAACGCGCGATCGCACCGCAGCGTAAATAATCCCCGTAACTAAAGCCACCAGGTATGATCACGACATCCAAATCAGCAATGTCCGTTTCTTGATGCCAAACCATGCGAGTTGGTTGTAAGAGCAAATCTCTGGTTACATAAGCAACATCGCGATCGCAATTAGAACCGGGAAAAACAACAACACCAAATTTAGTCATTGGTTATTGGTCATTAGTCATTGGTCATTAGTCATGGGAAGAGGCTCTAGGGGCACAGGGGAAAGATTTACTCGATATTATCCCTTTTGCTCCCCTGCTGCCTTACTCCTTAGTCCTTAAAATACCCCTGTTTGGGTTTCGACCTCAATTAATTCAAAGCGGTAATTTTCAATTACGGGATTTGATAGCATTTGGTCACAAATGCGATCAAGGTCTTGACGCGCTTTCTTCTCTTCAGTCGAGGTGATGGTGAGTTCAATGTACTTGCCAATCCGCACCTGGTCAACGTTTTCGTATCCCAGTTGCTTAAGACCGGATTGTACAGCCACACCAGCGGGGTCTAAAACTGAAGCACGAAGCGTCACGAAAATTTTGGCTAGATACTTGGTTTGCACGGGCTTTTGCTGAATGCTGCGATCGCTATACTATAACTTTCTGTTCCAACTGAGTGAAAATAAGATTACGAAGCGGTTAAAGTTAATTGATCAATTAACCCATCTAACAGCTTCAACTACAGTGGCATATTTAAATAATTGTCTATGAGAGCCATACGCACCCGCAGTCAAGAGCGTATTTTCAACCTCCTGAAAACCGTCAAAAAAGGCATTTCTGCCCAGGATATTTACGTAGAACTACGTAATACTAATCAGAGCATGGGTTTAGCGACAGTTTACCGCTCCCTAGATGCCTTAAAACTCGAAGGCATGGTACAAGTGCGGAATTTGGCTAACGGTGAAGCCCTCTATAGCCTAGCACAGCAAGACAAACACCACCTAACTTGCTTGCAATGCGGTGTTTCAATTCCGATTAATCAATGCCCCGTTCATGACCTAGAAGACCAGTTAGAATCCAGCCATAAGTTTAAAGTTTTTTACCACACCCTTGAGTTTTTTGGGTTGTGCAGTCAATGCCAGGAAAATCAAGGTACTGAGATTGGTTAATAGTTATACCAATTCTATGAGAGGAATAAAGCATGTTTTACTTTTGAATTCTGAATTCTGCTGTAATCAATGCTTTATTCAAATAAAACTCAACCAACTAAATACGTCTATAACTGTTAATTGCCAATTTTCCAAAATACTCAAAACGGGTAAAATATCTTGGTTTTCTTTTAGTTCTGGTAATTTGTTGGGTTCAAAAATCATAATTGACTCATCAGCAGAATCGAGCAACCAACCTAGCTTTGCTCCATTTTGAATAGAAAATGTAATTTTGCGAATAACTCGGTTGGGTGATTGTTCTGGTGAGAGAATTTCGATTATCCAATCTGGGGGAATTTCAAATTTATTTGCAATACTACCTTTTGCCTCAAGGGGAATTCTTGGCCATTCAAACACAGCAATATCTGGTACTATCGAAAATCCGCTAAACGTGCAGCGTAATTCAGTAAAGGCATAAGCTAATTTTTGTGGTTTTGCAACTTGATTTATGGCAGAAGCTAATTCAATTTGTAAAGTGCTATGTTTTCCTTGCGGCATAGGTTTTTGGTATACTTGCCCGTTAAAATACTCGCTTGCTGGTTTTGTCTCTGGTAGTTGTAAGAACTTTTCTACACTTAGTACTGTGCTTGGCTGAATAGATATTTTCATAATTTTCAACTTATCAGAACTTGATTATTCCATCACTAGAAGAATGCGACAATTAATGCGTAGGCGTAGCCCGTCGTAGACATTGCATTCCTCTGACTAGACATTGTAATTTTATCAAATAGCCCAGATGAAATATGAGGCGATGTCTATATCGCGCGAGCTTACCGTTAGATATCGCACAAAGTTTCTTCTCTAATCTTCCACTGTACGTATTTTTTAGATATCACTGAATAAAATAGAGAACTGCTCAATCCAACTACAATAATGTAAACAGGAAATTTTATTTGAGATTTAAGCTAGCAAAATGGCACGATCACTAAATGTAAAACTTAAAGTTTGGCCTGCGCTCGGAAACTGTAGGATTTGAAATCAGGATTTCTCCAACTGCATCAGAAAACCCAACGGTGACTGGCCGAGATTCCCCTAAACGACACGCATTGTAATTTAGCTTAGTAAGCCCAAAAATGTCTTGTGCCACTCGTTCTATGACAGCATCTCCATGTTGAATGTCAATTTGCAGAGGAGCTGGAGTTTCCCAACCATCGTAGGTAGCAAGCCTTGGCTTAAATCCACTTCCCCATAATAAGCCAGAACGCTCGTTGCTCCTTAAAAATGTTCCGCGCAGCACAGGCATTTCACCAGTCCGAAAAAGACGGAAACCATTACTTTTATCAGAACGTACTCTAATACCAACAAGTTTGACACCATTAGGACAAGCTTTTTGATAACCTTCAAATTCTTTATTACTAATAGTGGAGCGTGAATGTAAAAAAATCTCAGTCAGTTCTTTGCCTCCTAGCTCATGATAAGTTCTTAATACTCCATTTAGAAGGTCGGATGCCGAGGCTTTGCTTAATTGAAATTGTTTTGTTTTTAGTGAATACCAGGGGCCAAAGTCACCGAGAAATACTATTCCGTCTCCCGTATTTAAAAACATTTGAGCAGCACAACAAGCTGTTTTACCTTTTTCTGTATCTTCTGCTCGGCGAAATGCTAAACCAATGTAGCAAACACCTTCGCGGGCAGTAAATAGTCGCCAAGGTTTACACCACATTTGTAATAGAGAGTAGTTCCAATGTTCCACATTCTATCAGAAAGTGGGGTAAGAAGAGGGTTAACTAGGACGATTGTTTTCTAATTCTGGTATTTGTTTAGAAAACAACTCGTTAGAGTTAACCTGACCATCTGAAACGACAGAGCGTATACCCTCTAAGGCAGCAGGAATGGAACGCGGATCTATAAAAATCACCTTGCTGCTATCGCTTTTACCAATTGTCGCGCCCATATCCAGATAGCCCAAAGCAAACAAAACTTCTACCGCTTTATTCGCATTGGGGTTAGTGTGGATTTTTTGGGCAATAACTTCTGCCGATTCTGCGATCGCCTGCGCTTTTAAAACTTGTTGCTGACGTTCTGCTTGAGCTTTCAAAATGATCGCCTTTTGTTCAGCTTCCGCTTGCAGAATTGTCGATTTTTGACGAGCTTCTGCATCCAGGATTTGCGCGTCAGCTTTACCTCTGGCGCTATTAACAGCAGCTTCGCGTTCCCCCTCAGAAGTTAAAATTGCTGCCCGTTTGCGTCGTTCTGCCGACATTTGCAATTCCATTGATTCTCGCACTGCTTGAGACGGAATAATATCACGCAATTCTACCCGTGTCACTTTCACACCCCAAGGCTCGGTAGCAACATCCAAATCCTGTAATAAAAGTTCACTGATGTGGGAACGAGCAGTAAAGGTTTGATCCAACTCCAGTTGTCCCATTTCGGCACGAATTTGAGTCAGCACCATATTTACCATTGCCGACTGGAGATTTTCTACCTTGTACCAGGCTTTTTCCATATCCACGATGCGCCAGTAAAACACTGCATCCACCTCAATGCCAACATTGTCACGGGTGATGCACTGTTGGGGAGGAATATCTAAGACTTTTTCTTTGATAGTTTCTCGGTAAACAACTCTATCTACAAAAGGAATGACTAAGTTTAGTCCTGGTTCCAGTTTTTTGTTATAACTACCCAATCTTTCCACCAAAGCTTCATTGCCCTGATTGACAACTTTCACAGACCCTGCTATAGCAGAACCACCAAGGGCTAAAAAGACTAGTAAAAAGAACTGTTCCATTGTGAATCTCCTGATTTTTAACTATATAGGTGTCACTAGAAAGGAGAAGGGGCAGGGGCGAGGCAGAGAAACGACTAATTACTCTTGACTCTTAACTAATGGCTAATGACTATTAACTAATGACTAAGAATTCAACAAATTTTCTGGTATCACAATCAAAGTAGTACCTTCTCTCCTAACCACATAAACTCTTTGATGAGGTGATAGGGTGAATTTGTCATCGTCACATCGTGCCTGCCAAGAATTTCCCTCATACAGCACCCGCCCTGTTTTCCCAGGCAGAATTTCTGTTAAGGTTTCAGCTATAACTGCATCCCGAATTTTAGATTTGCGTTGTCGCGGTTGCAAAAACCGACGCGAAAGCAAAACTAGTGTGGTGGAAAATAATAGCCAAACTACAACTTGCAACCATACACTTCCCAAACCCACTCCAGACAGCAGCGCCACTACCAAAGCGCTAATTCCCATCATCAAGGCGACAAACGCCGATGGTAAGAACAGTTCCATTAGACACAAAACTGCTCCTGCCAGAAACCAGATTAAGGTAAGACTTGGCATAGTGCCATCCTAAGCTCTACATTGACGTAAATGCATTTCTACGATTAGATACAGCCAGACGTAAGTTATTTACAGAAAGCAAAACTTGGTATTTATACCAATAATTTTGATTAATTTCAGTAACAAGGTGTAGTTAGCGGTACACAAATCCAGTCTATTCTAGCCTTCAAGTCATTGCCAGCTAAAGTTAATCGAAGTTCATGAGTTGATTGGTTTTTGAAATTTATACTTTTATGATTTCTACTCAACTGATAATTTATTGTATAAATCCAGGCTGTAATAGCCCGATTAATCCTATGGGAGATAGTGTTTGTGCTAGTTGTCAAACTCCTTTAGTTCACCGCTATCTTTGGGCTATTGGCTCATTGTCTGCTCAAATCCCACCAGGTACAAAGGTTGCAGATAGATACGAAGTAATTAAGCACCAGATTTGGCTGGATACTCAACCGGGACTGCCGCCAGATGTACCAGAAGAATTGCCAAAGGAAGTAATTCCTTATCTACGACTATATCAAGAGCGGTTGCATCTGCCCCAGGTTTATGGGTTTGCTCGTCACCTTCAGGAAGATACAACTGATATCCTGTTATTGGAAAATGTGCCGATAGATGAGACAGGAAATATCTATCCAACTATTGTTGAGGCATGGGAGCAAGCAACGGCAGTACGACAAGTTTATTGGCTGTGGCAAATTCTCCAACTTTGGACACCTTTATCAGAATTGGGATTTAGCCGCAGTTTATTAGTAGTAGACAACTTGAGAGTCCAAGGTTGGTGTGTGCGACTGTTGGAACTCTACCAAACACCAGCAGATGAAAAGCTAAGTTTACAAAATCTGGGACAGTGTTGGCAGTTTTGGGTAGCGTCTGCAAAGGCATCAGTAGCCAAAGGGTTACAGAACATAGTCCAGCAGATGTGTGAAACTGAGGTGGAGTTAGAGGCTATTAATATTCAACTCAATAATTTACTACTAGCATCTGCGGCAGAATTGCCATTAGTCCTAAAGGTGACAGGCTCTACAGATATTGGCCCAGTTATGGCGCAAAATGAAGACGCTTGCTACCCTAATGCTTTGAGTGACTTAGATGAACTTTTATTGCCTCACTTGTCGATTGTTTGCGATGGCATTGGCGGACATGAAGGCGGCGAGGTTGCCAGTAAGTTGGCAGTGCAGTCTGTAAAGTTGCAAATTCGCGCTTTACTAACAGAGGTAACAGAACAAACTTTACTTGTACCAGCAGAGTTGTTGCAAGAACAACTAGAAGCAAGCTTACGAGTGGTAAATAATCTGATTTGTGCCCGCAATAACGAACAAAAACGCCAAGGCAGAGAACGCATGGCTACAACTATTGTAATGGCGGTGCAAGTTCCACAACGAGTGCAGACGAGTATTGGGTGGCAATCAAATAATACCCATGAACTTTACTTGGCTAATGTTGGCGATAGCCGTGCCTATTGGATTACTCGCAATTATTGTCAGCTACTCACAGTAGATGATGATGTGGCAACGCGGGAAGTCCGCTTTGGAAAAAGCTTGTATCGAAAGGCACTTCTTAAACCAGATGCTTGTGCCCTAACTCAAGCATTAGGGACAAGAGATGCAGAATCTTTGCGTCTCAAGGTTCAGCGATTTATTGTGGAAGAAGATGGCATTTTGCTATTGTGTTCTGATGGTTTAAGTGATAATAACTGGGTGGAACAATCTTGGCAAAATTATGCAATACCCGTGTTAACAGGTGAACTGACAGTTGAAGATGCTGTCCGCAACTGGATTAACTTGGCAAACGAAAAAAATGGGCGTGATAATACGTCGGTTGTTCTCACTTATTACCGTGTCTCCCCAGAATACTTAGTACCTGTGACTTTGGCGTTGCCACCAGAGATTATAGAAGCCGAAATACAAGAGGAACCAACTTCTTTGACAGAAAGTTCGCGATCGCTGCTAGATTTGGATCTAGATTTGGATCTTTCAGAAGAACCATTTACCAGCCCAGAAATTCTACCAATCTTAATTACAAAACCTAATCGGGGTAAACGTTTGGTAATGCTGGGGGAAGTGTTGGCGTTGCTTGTGGGAAGTACAAGTCTGGGATTATTTGCTTGGTGGCAATTTAATCCTCAAGGATTCCAGCAGATGTGTCGGCAACTTCCCCAAAAAGTGCAGCAAGTGTGTTTGGGTAGGAAATAGGGAGTGGGGAGTAGCTGACATTAATAACTACCGTAGGTTTTTCACCAATGTTTCAACGTTAGTTATCTAAGTCATGGCGGGAACAGTTTCACAACTTATGGGAACGGTTTCACAACTTACGGGAGCAGCTTCACAACTTACAGGAGCAGCTTCACAACTTATGGGAGCAGTTTCACAACTTACCGGAGCAGCTTCACAACTTATGGGAACGGTTTCACAACTTACGGGAACAGTTTCACAACTTACGGGAGCAGTTTCACAACTTATGGGAGCAGTTTCAGAGCGATGTTGTTCAAGAGAGTTTTTGCATTCACAGTCACGGTTTAAATGGTGAACTCATACTGTGAAGCGATCGCACCGACGACATGGCGCTTTTTGGGTTGGTTTATATGGCATTTTATGGGTAGGGGCGATGGAATTTTGGGCTGATTTAGCCTATGAATTTATGCGTTTAAAGTCTGGTAAACTAGCTTATTTTCATAAAGGTTTACGTGCTATGGCTCTTATCCAGTCTGCTTTATAGCCTCTTTGTCACCCCTTCAGCTAATAAAATATGAACACTTCACCTCGACCCCCAACGCCAATCAATTCCCCCTCCTACCCAACAGAATTTCAACAAGTCATTCTCGAAAAAAGCCAAAACTTTGTTGGTTGTGGATTCGTCTTCACCGCCATCTCCAACTTTCTCCAGCGTCATGACCGGGGTTACTTTACCATAATTGGCGCACCCGGTAGCGGCAAAAGTGCCATCCTCGCCAAGTATGTGACAGAAAATCCCCACCTTCTCTATTACAACGCCCAACTCCCAGGCAAAAATCGCGCTGAGGAATTTATTACTACTATCTGCACGCAAATTGCCCAGACATCTCAAGAAACCTCTTTACCTTCCCTTCTTCAGCAAGTCAGCGACAAGCTAGAACCTCAACAAAAGTTTATCATTGCTATTGATGCCTTAGATGCTGTTGACTCCACCGACCAAACCCCAGGCTCAAATCTCTTTTATCTTCCTAGATATCTCCCGCGTGGCGTCTATTTCCTTCTCACCCGCCGTCCCTACGTGCGAAAACAATCCGGTTTGTTAATAGAAGCACCTTCCCAAATTCTCGACTTAGCAGAATATCCACAAAAAAACCACAAGGATGTCGAATCATACATTCGGCAATACGTCAAAATTGTACTTCACGCAATCAAGAACCGCTATGAGTATTTTTATTCTGATTAACACTTAAATCATCAGCCCTATGTGCTATTTTAGCAACTCGAAATTGCTCTCCTACAAATGTCAATGAATCGGCTAAATGTTTCCGCCAGTATCGCCAAGTGTGACTGCCAGGAAACTGACTAAATAAATTATAAATTTTTAGTTTGTTGAGTACTTTAGTAAATCCTTCAGCTTCGTGAATTTCATCAATATCTGATGTCCCCGAATCCAGGTAGATTCGCAACCTTTTTTGAGCTTGTAAAGGAATGGTTTTGATATAAGATATTGGGCTATTTATTGGACCGCTTTTATCCTGAAAATAACCACTATGACTAAATAAAATCGAGAAATGCTCCAGGTTGTGTAATCCCACATTAACTGCACCCCAACCACCAGAAGATAAACCACCTATCGCCCAAAAATCTGGATTAGTTAATGTCCGATAACGGCTTTGCACAACTTTTACCAACTCATCCCCCACGGCTGTGGAGACTTTACCGTTAGGGCCATCGATATATGCAGGGTCTCGGTAGGGACTAGAGCCACGTTTGTCGTTGCCATCTGGTGTGATGATGATGCTGGGTGGCAACTTACCTGTAGTATAAAGTTGTTCTACAGTTTTAAGAGCTTGTCCCTTGTTCTGAATAAACCAATCACTGGGGTTACCATGTCCACCGTGGAGAAGAAAAATTACAGGATAGCTTTGTTTTAGGTTTTGCTCATAGCCAGGAGGTAAAGAAACGCCGTAAGTACGACTTGCACCCATTACCTGACTATCGTAGGTTTCAATCTTGTAAGTTAAAGGAGTAGCTAAATCGCTAGGATTGGGCTGGGTTGGAAGAAGAGAAGGCGTCGTTTGTAAATCCTGTTGTGGTATTGCTGTTACACTTTGACAGTAATTATAGCCAACTATAGTTAATACTGAAACTAGCAAGAGAATTTTAGATTGTTTGTAGTTCATTTATCATTTATCAGTTGTCATTGTAAAAACAACAGGACTTACGCAAAAAGGCAGTGAAAGCCTTGATTTACCGTAGGGGCAATTCATGTAGACGCTGCATCGGCTTAAGGCAGGGTATTGCCCCGACATTTCGTACTTGATGCGTAAGTCCTAATAACTCTGGTAGCTGGTGTTTGTCTTCAAAAGCTTATGCAAATGATATGTCAATGCTGTGTCAACCTGATGGAAACTTTGCGACTGCTAGTAAGTTAAAAGTCAAGAGTTAGGATAAGTTTCTTTAATTAGCACTCAGGACTTTTAAAATGCTTAAAAAGTTGCAACTCAAATTCAGCACGCTGTTCGGCTTGTCGCTGCTAGTGCTTTCCCTGTGGGCGATCGCTAACGAATTGCGTGAGTATAATTATCGTGATATCCTCAACTCTCTAGCTGCTATTCCCAAAAGTCGCTTAAGCTGGGCAATTTGGCTGACAGCCTTGGGCTATCTAGTGATGATTGGGTACGATATTTTGGGTTTTAGCTACATCGGTTGTTTCCTAAGTTGGAACAAGATTGCTTTCACTAACTTTATTAGCTCTGCGTTTAGTAATACAATAGGTTTTGCCTTGTTGACTGGCAGTGCTATCCGTTATCGATTTTACTCTAGCTGGGGAGTGTCGAAATTAGCGATCGCTCAAGTAATTGCTTTCGCCAATTTTACCTTTTGGTTGGGGATGTTTGCAGTTGCAGGTTTGTTGTTTATCATCAACCCCCTCCAAATTCCCACTCAACTACATTTACCTTTTGCCACCGTGCGTCCCATCGGTGTGATTTTTCTGCTATTAGTCGCTGCTTATTTGTTAGGCAGTATTCTTATTAAACAACCATTAATAATTCGGGGACAAGAATTTCGATTTCCTACTTTTAAAATATCCCTTGCACAGATAGCAATTTCTAGTTTTGACTGGATTCTTGCGGCAGCAGTTCTTTATGCTGTGCTTCCTAGTAATACACCTTTGTCTTATCTAGACTTTTTAGGAATTTATTTACTAGCTATGTTTGCAGGTGTTGTTAGTAATGTTCCGGGTGGTTTGGGAGTATTTGAAACTATAATTTTGCTAATTCTCTCCTCAAAAGTTTCTGGTGCAGCAATTTTGAGTTCATTGCTGGCTTATCGGGGAGTCTACTATTTCTTACCTTTGCTATTAGCAACGGGTTTGCTAGGACTTTATGAAATTAGATTTAAATCAGGAAATCAAAAAAATGAATAATCATCCCCCTGATTGACTAAAGTCGCCTGAAGGGGAACGGGTAAAGTTAAATCCCCCGACTGGAATACTGCAAAATTTGCCCCGGAGTGGGGTGGTGGAATTTGTCGGACGTGAAGAAGAATTGCAAAACCTGCACCAACTTTTGCCGGATAATAAACAAGTAGCCATTGCTGCGATCGCCGGGATGGGTGGAGTTGGTAAAACAGAACTCGCCCTGCAATATGCCATCAAGCAACGCGAAACATACAAAGGTGGGTTATGTAACATTATTTTAAAATGTTTTGAATCTGCGTAAGTTCGTAATAGAGTAAACCTGTGCGTTGCTTTCTGAAAATACTTTCATAAAAAATTTCAAATTTATGTTTCGTAAATTTCCAGGATCAATACCTCTTCGCATATTTGCAGGAGGATTGCTATTAGTATTTGGGTTCAACCAGCTTGCCATAGCGCAGTTTTCCTCAAGTTCTGATGAAACTAGTTTTGAGTTATTTCCTAACAAGCAGTTCATTAACTGCATGGCAGCCACTCCTGGAGTCACGCCTCGGGTTAAAGCCATCGTCAAGCGTGGCAATCTTAATGACAATCTGACTTTGACTCTGACAGGTTTCAAGCCTGGTTTGAAGTTTGATCTGTTTACTGTACAGAATAGTCCTCAGCAAGCATTCGGTAGTCCAGACCCAAATTTCAAGAACTTTGGTCTGGCTTGGTATCAATCTGACGTTGAGCCTGGACGTGTGACAATTAAAACTATCCTGCTAGATCAGATTTTCGGTTTTGATCCGCAAGTAAATTTACCACCTACTAACACTTTCCATATAGGGTTTTGGTTTAACAACCCTAGAGATGCTGCCGCGTGTGGCTTTGATGTTAGCAAACCTACCCCTTTTAATGGTGAACACAAGGCTGGTCCATTAGCATTTATTAGCCGACCTAATTATCAAACTAAGCTTGGACCACTTTGCATCAAACCTAACACCTCAACAAACCCGCCTACTTGCAACCCTTAATCTTTTGATTCAAGACAAGAACTGTGACTTCTAATTTGTCATCAGTAACAGACTCATTCAAGCAGGTTATTTCATTCTAAAATTTCACGTTTTATACTTACGTGTCCTATTGGTACTCTAGGACGCAATCAGAATAAGCCCCAAATATGTCCACCTTCTGCCCAATATGCTTCTAAATAAGCCGGGATACTAGCGCGGTTATCTGTCATTAACAGCCGTTGAGATAATTGCAGATAACCCAACACATCAGGGTCTAAGTTCCCAATGTTGATGCATTACTTTCACCCACACGCAAAATATCTATCGCCGATTAAGACGAAGAACAGCTACTTTCAAACGCGGTGACAAATTTTCATCGCGCAAAAAACGAATCTTCACTAAGCACTTACCTGACGTTCATTTCTTTGAGCAACAGCGTACACGCAAAGCGGCTTTCCGTCAGGCATCACTCTACAAGGATGTTGTTTTTGAATAATTAATTATGATGAGGTATTTTGCGCGATATTTAGTAAACTATATAACTAGTAAGCCTTGAAGGCTTCCTGACCACGAAGAAAAAGGTACAAGCCCACTTCGGCTACGCTCAGTGCATCGCCTAAATTTATTTTGGTGATTCTTAATCTTAATTTTGACTTTTGACTTTTGACTTCCCCGTACTCCTATGGAGAAGCAAGCTACACGCAGCGTCCCGTAGGGAAGGAGCTGACCTGGCGGAAGCGTTAATGAAAGCAGGCACAATTGATTGACTAAAAGTTATGGCGCTCATAGTTCAAAAATACGGTGGTACATCTGTCGGTTCAGTCGAACGTATTCAAGCTGTTGCACAGCGCGTTTATAAAACTGTTAAAGCTGGAAACTCTCTGGTCGTAGTGGTTTCGGCAATGGGGAAAACCACCGATGGACTCGTCAAACTAGCTAATGAAATTTCTCCCAATCCTAGCCGCCGGGAAATGGATATGCTGCTTTCCACTGGCGAACAAGTAACCATCGCCTTACTCAGTATGGCATTGCAGGAACTCGGACAGCCTGCAATTTCCATGACTGGCGCTCAGGTAGGAATTGTTACTGAAGCTGAACACAGCCGCGCTCGGATTTTGCATATTGAAACTACTCGCTTAACTCGCCACATAAATGAAGGTAAAGTAGTTGTAGTAGCTGGCTTCCAAGGTACTACCAGCGCTGGAGAGATGGAAATTACGACTTTGGGTCGTGGTGGTTCCGACACGTCAGCAGTAGCGATCGCAGCCGCATTACGAGCAAATTTTTGTGAAATTTATACAGATGTTCCAGGGATTTTAACTACAGATCCCCGCTTAGTTGCCGAAGCCCAGTTGATGGATGCCATCACCTGTAATGAAATGTTGGAACTAGCTAGCTTGGGCGCAAAAGTGCTGCATCCCCGTGCTGTGGAAATTGCCCGTAACTACGGTGTTCCCTTAGTGGTTAGGTCTAGCTGGACGGATCATCCCGGTACTTGGGTAACATCAGCCAAACCCCAAGGGCGATCGCTGATCAATTTAGAAATTGCCCGTCCGGTGGATAATGTAGAATTTGACACTGACCAAGCGAAGGTGGCTTTGTTGCGCGTACCCGATAAACCAGGCGTGGCAGCCAGGTTATTTGGCGAAATTTCTCGGCAAAAAGTAGACGTAGATTTGATTATTCAATCAATTCATGAAGGTAATAGTAATGACATTGCCTTTACGGTCACCACACCAATATTAAAACGGGCAGAAGCAGTAACAGCAGCGATCGCCCCAGCGCTAAGGAGTCAATCTAACCCCAAATTTGATGAAGCCGAGGTAATGGTAGAACATAACATTGCCAAAGTCAGCATCGCAGGCGCGGGAATGATTGGGCGTCCTGGTGTGGCTGCGAAGATGTTCGCCACCTTAGCAGCAGCTGGGGTGAACATTCAAATGATTTCCACCAGCGAAGTCAAAGTAAGTTGCGTAGTAAATGCAGCCGAATGCGATCGCGCCGTCAGCGCACTCCGCACTGCCTTTGAGATCGAAGCAAAGAGCAAGGGAGAACTCCTAACTCCTAACCTTTGTACAGACGCGATTAATCGCGTCTCTACTCCTAACCCTTGTACAGACGCGATTAATCGCGTCTCTGCTCCTCACTCTTCCCCCATTCCTCCCGTTCGCGGCGTTGCTCTCGATTTGAACCAAGCGCGTCTTGCTATTCGCCAATTACCAGATCGGCCGGGGATGGCGGCGAAACTGTTTGGACTATTAGCGCAACATAATATCAGCGTTGATATGATTATCCAATCTCAGCGCTGTCGGGTGATTGATGGTGTTCCCAGACGAGATATTGCCTTTACAGTCTCGCGCATGGATGGAGAAAGTGCAAAAGAAATGCTTACCCAAGTAGCGGCAGAATTAGGATGGGGTGAAGTTGTTTTAGATAGTGCGATCGCTAAGGTAAGTATTGTCGGTGCAGGTATGGTAGGACAACCAGGTGTTGCCGCTAAAATGTTTGAAGCTTTAGCCCAACAACAAATCAATATTCAAATGATTGCTACCTCAGAAATCAAAATTAGTTGTGTCGTGGCGCAAGAGCAAGGTGTTAAAGCTTTGCAAGCCATTCATGCAGCCTTTGGACTGGCTGGTAGTGAAAAATTTGTAGTACCAGCGTAAAAGCTGACTTTAAGTGCCTCTTTGTTGTGGATACAAAGACTATTTTCTGCTTGCATTGCTAATGCATCGACCTGCAATGTTAATGTATCGGCCGCATTGTTAATGTATCGACCTGCAATCGCATAACATCGACTTACGATGGCATAACATCGACCTGCAATCGTATAACATCGACTTGTATTGTTACTGACTTTTCCCGCTAAGTCTTGAAAAGCTTACTGGTAAAGGATTAAAGAAACAGCACAGCAAATACGGTACAGTAATTGAAATCTGACTTTCCACATCCGGTGAAAAGTCAGGTTTATATACTTATAAGCAAATGTTTGATAATGAAAATTCCTAAAGCTTTAATCACGTTAGCGATTTGTGTACTATCAGTGACAATTTTGTACGCGGTAAATATATCCAAAGTTGAAGCTCAACCTACAACAGATTGTCGCAAACTTGTAACAGGCACATACCTGACGACAAACTCTGGTAACTTCGGTACGTTTCGTGGGATTCTAACGCTCTCCCAAGATGGCAACTTTTTTGCCAGTGCTTCAAACCAAAGTCGTGATGCCTTAGTTCCACCTTACGGTCATATACAGGGTAGTTGGAAGTGTACCTCTTCCAGAGAGATTACTGTCACGACACTCGACTTCATTTACCCAACAGCGACATCACCTGGCGCAATCGGCAGAACCGATACTACTGCGACATTTGAGCCGAAAAATGGAATAGTGCAAGCAACATCAAAAGTGAGGTCTTTCGACCTAAATGCAAATCCGCTCGTGGATAATGGCATGGTACTTGGGACGTTCACTTTCACAGGGCAACGTGTAAAACCCGGACAATAACAAGCCTGTTCTTTAGCCAGAAAACGCCCCTTTGAGGAGAAAGAATCTTACAGATGGGTGGAGGCACTCACCACTATAGAAACTCTTGTAAGCAAGCCCAACCGCGTGATTCATGTCTTTGATAGAGAAGGCGATATCACAGAAGTTTTCGATAAAGTTCGTCAACTTCAGCATACGGGAGTTTTAGTACGTGCCGCTCACAACCGTAGTTTAGATCAAAACTGTGAACGTCTGTGGGCAAAGATGGAAGCGCAACCCATCTCTTTTAAGCAAGAAATTGAACTAAGAGAAACGAGCAAGCGTTCTGCCCGCAGAGCTACATTAGTAGTGCGATTTTGTCCGGTTAATCTGCGTACTCCATACCATTTTGATGGTTTTTAGGACTTGTGTGTCCACCATAGCCTACAAAGAGAGGCAGGTTAGGTGGGAGAGGTTTGTCGAACTCACGTTGTTCTGGTAAGCAGATTGTAGAGACAAGCCGTAGCAGTCTATGCATTTATCTGATTTTTAATTTTTAACATTAATAACACGTAAGCTATAATCAAACAATTTATAAAACTGTATTTATATTGATGAATAGTCATTTCCTAGATGGACGTTATCGAATACTAAAAGTTCTTAATGATGGTGAAAAGGGGAAAACATATCTAGTTAAAGATGTTAATCTTCCTGGCAGTCAATTTGTAGTAAAGCAGTTACGTCCGCATAGTAGCAATTCTCAAACTTTAACCATCCTGCGTCGCTTGTTTGCAAGCAAGGCAGCAACTTTAGAAAAACTAGGACAGGAACACGACAAAATCCAGAAGCTAATTGCTTATTTTGAAGAAAATGAAAAATTCTATATAGTCCAAGAATTCATCCCTGGTAATCCTTTAACTAATGAAATTATCCAAGGACAACCTCTGAGCGAAGACCAAGTTATTCCTCTTTTATCAGAGATACTAGAAATTTTGAGCATTGTACATAGTTCTGGCGTGATTCATCAGAATATTAAACCAGCAAATATTATTCGTCGTGAGTCAGATAAAAAGTTAGTTTTAGTTGATTTTGCTATTGTTAATGAAGCCATTACTAATACCGTTAACAATCTCGAATATATGCCTATAGAACAAGTTAACGGTAACCTCAAATACAACAGCGATATATATGCTTTAGGTATAGTTGCGATCGCAGCACTTATCGGTTTACCAGCAAAGGAAATATCTAATTTCCGAGGTCATAAAAATCGGCTGACAGGTGAAATAGTTTGGCGTGACAAAAATTTAAAAATTAACAGAAAATTAGCAAAAATTATTAATAAAATGGTACGTTTTGACTATCGTAAGCGCTACCAGTATGCAACCGAAGTTTTAGACGACCTGAAAAAGTTAACAAATCTTGAGCAAAATCAGCAAAAACAGGATCAGAAAAAATTATTACTACTTCTAACGGGGGTAGTTGGCTGTATCACACTTGGTTTTGGAGTGTGGTTTTTACAGTCGCTAAAACCTGTAAGTGATGCTCAACAAAAATTATATCAAGAAGGAGTAAATAAATATGATGCAGGAAACTATGAAGGAGCAGTTGAAGATTTCAATCAGGTTATTGAATTAGATCCGCAAAACGCTTTGGCTTATAATCGGCGAGGCGATGCTTATTATCGATTAGGAGACTATGAGCAAGCACAAGCAGACTCTAGCCATGCCATTTTACTCAATCCTCAAGATGCTAATGCCTATTTTGACCGAGGATTTGCTTTTTCTGAATTAGGTAAGTACAAAGAAGCGATCGCTGATTATAACCAAGCAATTAAGTTAAATTCTAAAGATGCATATGCTTACTATGGCCGAGGGTTAGCCCGTGCCCAACTGAAGGATAATAAAGGTGCAATTGGAGATTTTAGCAAAGCGATCGCTCTCAAACCTCAGTATACCGAAGCCTACTTGCAGCGGGGGATTCTCCGCCGTCGCCTCAGACAAAGACTTGGAGCAATCCAAGATTTTGATACAGTAATTAAGATTAATCCTAGTGATGCCAAAGCTTATTATCAAAGGGGTTTAACTCAATCTCTCAATCAACAAAAATATGCAGCACTTAAAGATTACACGGATGCAATTAACATCAATCCTAAATACATAGAAGCCTATCTTAATCGTGGTGATGTTTACAGTGATCTAGGAGATAAACTCGAAGCTACTGAAAATTACAACGCTATTTTACAGATTGATCCTAAATTTATTGGAGCTTATATCCACAGAGGTCTTCACCGCTTTTCTTTCGGAGATTATAAAGGCGCTATTGAAGATTACACCGAAGTACTGAAACTAGATCCTAATAATGTAGCAGCTTACAATAACCGTGGTAATGCTTATCTCGAACTAGGAAATAAAAAAGCTGCAAATCAGGATTATTCACGAGCGATCGCTATTAATCCTAACAATGCCTTAGCCTACTATAACCGGGGTGTGATTCGCACCAAGCAGAAAAATAAACAGGGAGCGATCGCAGATTTCAAAAAAGCTGCAAAACTATTCCAACAGCAAGGAGAAAAAGATAGTTATCAAGATGCACAGAGAGAAATTGCAATTTTGCAAAATAAGTCAGCACCAGCACCAACTACTCGCCCTAAATCTGGAAAAAGAGAAAAAAATTGAGCTATGACTTAATATAGTAATAGCATTTTAGGACTATCTCTTTTATACTATTAGCCCAATATATCCGAAATCTATATGTATCAGGGTTTGTGTGAAATGGTATTACCATCAAAAATCGTAGACTTTGACATTTTATGTATCTTTGTAGTCAAATATAGCGTTTCCCAGGCTACTGAAGTACACACGAACCTTTTATATCAAAACAAGTAGCTTTAAAAACGTACCTCACTTGATTGAGAAACGCTATAAATTATTACTCAATATGAGTCACCATGTTTTCTGACGACTCAATTAGGATTGCTATATGCTAACTCTCCTCACTTTTTATCCAGACAACCTGGAATTATTTACCAGTAGGGATGTCGATACGGTACTGAAAAGAATTGATGGTTCTCACAATATTTGGTTGCGCTGCATTCACTTCCGCGATCGCACTGGAACGGCTAGAATTATCAAGCACTTTGGACTCAATCCATCTCGTGTTGATATGATTTTCAACCATTCCCCTCTAGGAATTGATGAAGACGTAGAAGATTGTTTATTTGATAGCTATGAAATTCTAACTTCTCAAATAAAAAATCATGAGCTTGAGGCTGCACGTGGCAATATTGTGGTTGGAAATAATTTTATAATCACTTTTGAAATCACTGAACTAAAAATTTTAAGCGTTCTAGCTAATAATCTGCAAAAGCGAACTCTAGATATTCAAAAGTGGGAAATAGACTATCTTTTTTATCTCATTTTTAAAGATATTTTGAATAATTACGATACTGTATTTGACTATATTTCTAGAAAACTTGATGATTTAGAAGATGAAGTTTTAGAAAATTCTGGTGATGAATCAACGTACCAAAAAATTGCCACGATGAGGCAATCTACTCGTTCCGGACGCCGTAATTTTCAAAGCATCAAATTACTTATGGTTATTATGGATCATGAAGATTTCCAATGGCTCACCCAACCAGTGAAGGAACTATTTAATCAAGAATTGGTTCATCACGTTGATAAACTCTGGCAAGAATATCAAGCTCTGAGAGCCTGGATGTCAGAATTAATGGAAATTCAACGCGATAATATTGCTAGCAAAACCGCTGAACGAATTAATCGCCTGACTATCCTCTCGACCATATTCTTACCAATCACTTTCATGTCTGGTTTCTATGGCATGAACTTCAAATATATGCCGGAATTAGAGCAACCTTGGGCTTATCCTGTTGTGATCTGTTTGATGGCATTAATTGTAATTGGTAGTATTGTCTATGCTAAAAAACAACGTTGGTTGTAGCTTCTATCAAGTTACAGACTATTTATAAAGTAAAAATAAAATCATTGTAGGGTGTGTTAGGCGCATATTTCGATATAAGTTGTAACCAAAAAGATAAGATGAGCGCCTAACGTACCGCCATAGAACGTGGTGCGTTAGGCTAAAGCCGTAACAGACCCTAACTTTTGATTTACTATGCTAAACAAAAATATTGGTTGTAGCAACTCGCGGACGTAAGCCTAAGATGCGGCATTCCTCCGTGAAGTTGAAAGCCCACGCTGTACAAGGCACGTCCAAGTCAGTGCGGTTAGTTCACGTAAATATAATTACAGCAGTTTTCATGTATTTAAACCACATCTGTCGTAAGGGCGCAAGGCCTTGCGCCTCTACCGCGTAGTCTATTTACCTGAAAATAGCTGTAACTTGATCAAGCTTTGGAATCCGACAAATGAGGTGAAATCGACCTATGAGTGACTTAGTTTTTCTACCCGCTCATCAACTTGCTCAGATGATTCGCGATCGCCAAGTCTCTGCTGTCGAAGTGTTCGATGCTCACCTGGCGCAGATTTCTAAACACAACTCAAAGCTGAATGCGATTTGCACGTTAGACGAAGACAATGCTCGTACCAGAGCAAAGCTTGCGGATGAAGCCCTGGCCAGAGGAGAATACTGGGGCGCTCTGCACGGTGTCCCTGTAACAATCAAAGATATTTTTGAAACAGTAGGACTCCGGACTACAGCAGGTTACATTCCTCTCAAGGACTACATTCCTCAACAGGATGCCACCGTTGTCGCAAGGCTGCGGACAGCAGGAGCCGTTATCCTTGGAAAAACCAACATGGCAGAACTGGCTGGTGATTTTCAAAGTACAAATTCTCTGTTTCCCCGGGTAAATAATCCCTGGAATCTTGACTACACAGCAGGTGGCAGTTCTGGAGGTAGCGCTGCTGCTGTTGCAGCCGGACTTTCACCATTAGATATAGGTAACGATATTGCCGGTTCCGTGCGCCAGCCTGCAACTTTCTGCGGTGTGTATGGCTTAAAGCCAACAGATCGCCGTATTTCCACCGCCGGAAGTATCCCTGAAGTACCGGGAATGCCGCTATGCTTGCGACAAATGTTGACTATTGGCTGTTTTGGGCGATCGCTCGAAGATATTCGCCTTTGTTTTTCACTGATTGCTGGTGCGGATCTGCGTCGCCCAGATGTGCCACCGATTCCCCTTGATACTCCATCTGGCAAGTTTTTGCAGGATCTTAAAATTGCTTGGATTGATGAATGGGTAGAGGTTCCCGTTGCTGCACAAATTCGAGGTGCAGTACAGACAGTAGTGCAAAAACTTGCTCAAGCAGGTACTCATGTTGAACGCTGGCTTCCCAAAGATTTTGATTTATCGACAGTGTGGAACCTCTGCGGGCGGATGGAAGCATATATCAACAACTACGCCCAACCCAAGGATCGCTATAATGTGCTACGCAGTTTAGAGTTACTCTTTCGCACCGCAACTCAAGGCGACAAAAAATTGCGAAAATTGGGGAATTTCAGCAGCTTTCTGCCAGAAATTTTAAATCCCAGTTTAAAAGGATATTTTGAGACACTCACCGAGCGCGATCGCTTCATTGCCCAAATCGATGAAGCCTTAGAAGCATGGGATGTATGGCTCACTCCTGTAACAGCAACCCCTGCATTTACTCATTGTCCGGCTTGGAGCGCTATTGATATTGAGGGCAAATCCTATCCTCATGCGGTGGCAAACGGAGCTTACACTATGCCATTTAATCTCAGTGGTCATCCGGCGGTGGTGATTCCTATTGGGCAAACTCACAATGGCTTACCGATTGGGATGCAGATTGTGGGAAAGCGATGGCGCGAGATGGAGTTGTTGGCGATCGCTCAAGAACTTGACAAAGTGGTTGGTGATTTCCGCCATCCATTGGGCTATTGAGTATTTGCACCAATTAAACTTCAACAGAAAGCGCCAGCTAGTCCGCAGTGAGTCGAAGGGCTTGAGCGATCGCCTCTCACTCCTTCGGTGTTTTAGGTGGACACCAAAAGAGGTTTTGCTGGACAGGTGATCTCTTCGGATAACATGAGAAAGTTAACAGCTTAATACCAGATGAGCGAAACTGTTTACATCGAAACCAGTATTGTTGGCTATTTGACTGCTAGACCCAGCAACAACTTGATCCTGATGGCTAATTTAGAAGCTACGCGGGAATGGTGGGACACACGTCGCGATCAGTTTATGCTCTACATTTCTCAAGTGGTTTTGGATGAAGTAGCACGAGGCGATACAGAGATAGCAACAAAGCGACTTGAAATAGTGCGTGATTTTCCTTTGCTTGAAGTAAGTGAAGCTGTTCAAAATTTAGCAGCACAATTTATCGCAAAAAGTAGCCTTCCACCGAAAGCCGCTGACGATGCGCTTCATATTGCGGCGGCTACAGTTTACGGATTGGACTATCTGTTAACGTGGAACTGTAAGCATATTGCTAATGCTCAAATCCAGAAAAAGCTAGCCCAAATCAGTCTTGATGCCGGATACGAGTTGCCAACCCTTTGTACACCCTACGAACTAATGGGAGAGTAGATATGTGGAAAGATGAAATTATTGAAGAGATTTATAGAATACGAGAAGAACATGCAAAGGCTTTCAACTACGACTTACAAGCAATTTGTGATGATTTGAGACAAAAGCAAGCTGCAAGTAATCGGCAGATCATTTCACAGCCACTCAAACAACCCAGTCGCCGAAATAGCAAATGAGTTCGCCGAAATAACAAATGAGTTCGCCGAAATAGCAAATGAGTTCGCCGAAATAACAAATGCGAACCCCGAAATAGCAAATGAGTTCGCCGAAATAACAAATGCGAACCCCGAAATAGCAAATGCGAACCCCGAAATAGCAAATGCGAACGCCGAAATAGCAAATGAGTTCGCCGAAATAGCAAATGCGAACGCTCCTACCTAGTTTCTCACCCCTTCGGTATTTTGGGTGGACACCAGAAGAGGTTTTTGCTGGACACCCCAAGGGATTCCAGAATTCCTCGCATAACCTCTGTGCGAACCAGCTTTATTGCTAGGTCATGCCTACACTCGCTACATGGGCGATCTTTCTGGGGGTCAAATGCTATAAGAAGTTGCTCAGTCAGCCCTGAAGCTTTCTGGCTACGAAGGCGCATGCTTTTACAATTTTGAGCAAATTCCTGACAAAAAGGCATTTAAGGATAAGTATCGTCAGGCATTAAATGCATTATCCATTGATGATATAACAGCAGAACGGATTGTTGCTGAAGCTAATAATGTCTTTCGGTTCAATTTACAGATGGCTCAGGAGTTAGAGGGAAGTTTAATCAAAGTACTCGGTCAAGTCCTGTTTAATAACCTCACTCGTTCCCAGTATTCAGGTAGCACCGAAATAGCTGCGCCTAATTAAGTTAAGAGTTAAGAGTTAGGAGTTATTCTAATTTCCTCATCTCCACCACTCCCTACTCCCCTTCCCCTCACACATTCATTGGAAAGCAACTCAATGGTTTTTGTATTACCTAGTGTCAAATTTGATCTGGATCTGATTCAAAAGTACGACACTCGCGCACCCAGATACACCAGTTACCCGCCTGCTACAGAGTTAAGCGAAACATTCACTGAAACTGATTTTAAGGCCGCGATCACAGCCTCGAATCAACGCAAAACCCCTCTTTCTTTATATTTCCACATCCCCTTTTGCCAAAGTGCTTGCTACTTCTGTGGGTGTAACACGGTAATTTCCAACAATAAGAATATTGCTAAACCTTACCTGGAGTCTTTGGTTCAAGACATCAAAAACACCGCAGCTTTAATCGATCCAGACAGAAAAGTGCTGCAAATCCACTGGGGAGGTGGTACTCCTAATTACTTGGATCGTTACCAAGTAGAATTTTTATGGAAAAACATCAATCGCTATTTCAACATCGATCCACAAGCAGAAATCTCAATTGAAATTAATCCTCGCTATATCGATAAAAACTACATTTTCTTTTTGAGACAGATTGGGTTTAACCGCATTAGTTTTGGCATTCAAGATTTTAATCGCCAAGTTCAAGTAGCTATTAATCGTGTCCAGCCAGAAGAAATGCTATTTGATGTCATGAGTTGGATCAAAGAAGCTAAGTTTCAAAGTGTAAATGTAGACCTAATTTATGGTTTACCTTATCAAACCCGCGAGACATTTCGGGAGACGCTGAAAAAGACTATTGAGTTAGATCCTGACCGAATTGTTGTCTTTAACTTTGCCTATGTACCGTGGCTCAAACCGACGCAAAAAAATATTCCTCAAGAGGCGCTACCCCCAGCAGAGGAAAAGTTAGAGATTCTGAAAATGACCATTGAAGAATTGACGAATAACCAATATCTATTTATTGGGATGGATCATTTTGCCAAAACTAATGACGAACTAGCGATCGCTCAACGAAATCGCACTCTCAAACGCAATTTCCAGGGCTACACTACCCACGCTCAGACAGAACTTTTTGGCTTTGGTGCTACATCCATCAGTATGCTAGAAGATGCTTATGCTCAAAACCACAAGGAATTAAAGGATTATTATCAGACACTTGCAGCGGGTGCTTTACCTGTTAGTAAAGGTATTAAGCTTACTCAGAATGACATCATCAGACGGGATGTGATCATGGGCATTATGTCTCACTTTCAATTGCAAAAACAAGATATTGAAAACAAATATCATATCAATTTTGATGAATATTTCTGTGAGGAATTAGAGGTGTTGCAGCCGTTAGAAGCTGATGGTTTGGTTAGTTTATCAAAAAATCACATCCAGATTACAGATATCGGTAGATTATTAGTCAGAAATATTGCCGTCATATTTGATACTCACACAAAAACGCGAGAGACAAAATTCTCACGTGCCATTTGATATCACTTTTGCAAATGTTGGTAAGATAGATATTCTCCCCTCAATCTAGCTTGAAAATAACGGTTGAGGGGAGCTAATATGTTGCAATTATTAAAATAATTATTTTAACTCATCCCCCGTTACAATTTAGGCAGATCATCCATATTTGAAACAAAAATTTCGCCAAAATCTTGGTTGATTATTTATCTGTAATTAAAAATAATCAATATTTGAAACAAAAATTTCGCCAAAATCTTGGTTGATTATTTATCTGTAATTAAAAATAATCAATAATGAATGCTAGCGAAACCGTCAAAAGTTTTTATGAGTCAGATTTTGACGCATCGCATCTCCAAAAAGTTAGATAATATTTTTACACCTTCCTTAAGATAGATATAACAAGTTAATTAATTTTTCAGTGTCTATTTTTACAGAAAATAAGGTCTAGACTGATGTAGTCAATAATTGCTAATTTATTGAGAAAAACTTTCGTTTATTATTTTTATCTTGAGAAATAAAAAAATGCAAATTTTCATCAAAATATTGATGTAAAGTTTTTTATCTAACTTTTGGATTTACCATTTATCCCATGTGGTAGAAAGAATTGTGAGTCAGAGTTGATAACTTAGAGATAACAGAGATTGTTGAGACAGTTATGAGTATTATTGCTTGGGTAGTTTTAGGACTTTTAGCAGGTGCGATGCTTTCTCTACCAGAGGCTTGTCTGCGACACGCTGCGCGTAGCTTGCTTCCACGAAGTGGTACGCCAACGGCGGGCTACACCTACGCTAAAGCTATTTCTCCTAGCTATCAAGGCGGTGAAATTCTCTCCACAATGATTTTGGGTATCATTGGTGCTTTCATTGGTGGAAGTCTGTTTACCTTGCTACAAATCAAGAATTCTGCAAATTACTGCGGCTGGCGCTGGTTTAACTCTTCCTGGTATTTTAGTGGCTGTGCTCGGCGCAATAGTTGCTATTTATCTATAGGAATTAATCAGAAGAGGCAGCAATGCCTAATCGCTGATTAGCAGTTATCAACACTGACATCACTACTGTATTTTATCAGTCTTCTAGTTCACCAGTTTGAGAAGCTATCAAACATCAAATTAGCTTAGTCTGGAAAAATACTAGGAGACAAGAAAATGGCCGCTCCTTTTTGTAACATCATAATTTTGGGAAGTGTAAATCTATGTTTTTTCACAAGAAAGACCCTATTCATGCAGTTAACATTAGTGAACCGAACCCTCGTTTTGCTCAGTTACTTTTAGAGCAATTTGGCGGAGCTACTGGAGAACTTAGCGCAGCACTTCAATATTGGGTTCAATCATTCCATGTCGAAAATGCTGGAATTAAAGACATGCTCCAAGACATTGCGATCGAGGAATTCGGCCATTTAGAAATGGTTGGCAAACTAATCGAAGGTCATACCAAAAATGTGGATCAAACAGAGGCTTATAAGAGTACTCTCTTTGCGATTCGAGGGGTTGGGCCTCATTTTCTAGATAGTCAAGGTAATGCTTGGACTGCAAGTTACTTGAATGAGGGTGGAGATGTAGTGCGTGATTTAAGAGCTAATCTTGCAGCGGAAGCTGGCGCTCGTCAGACTTACGAATCATTAATCAAGTTAGCAACTGACAAAGGAACTCAAGAGACTTTAGTCCATCTGTTAACACGAGAAATTTCTCATACCCAGATGTTTATGAAAGCTCTAGATTCACTGGGTAAGTTGACAGATCCATTCTTTGGTAATATTAAGCCAGATGAAACTGTTGCTCTCTACTACAACCTATCAACTAATGGTGATGGTAAAGATGAACGTGGCCCTTGGAATTCTGAGCCCACATTCAAATACATTGCTAATCCCCTAGAAAGTCACTCTTAATTGTATAGGTTGCAGTTAGAGTATAGGTTGATTTGAAGTAAAGAGATTTTTGACAGATTCTTGAAAACTTCTAATCATCTTTTGGGTTACTTGCCTACCTTATTTAGGAATTGTTGGGCTATTTAGCTACATTTCGTGAACAAAAAGATTCCCGACTTATTAAAAAAGTCGGGAATTTCAGCTAAGTACTTGGCTATTACACTCAATTGAAAATAGCTATAGCTATAAATATTCAGTTATACTGAAAAAGTTTGAGCGATCGCCTCTTCAATATCTGCTGCGATGTTTCTGAATTCAGAAATTAATTTAACTCCAAATCAAAATTAAGAATCAGGAGATTGATTTGTGATTGTTAACGCTACGCCAAATGGTTGGGAAGTTATTTATCATCGCGCTCAAGGCCCTGAAGGTCAGCGCTATGACATTATGCAGCGTAGTGATAACTTGGTTGTTGTCAAACCCTGGCCCTTCCAGAACGATAAATTTACAGTCAACGTCGAAGCTTGCGACCTCTCCCAGGTGAAATTTGAGAGCAGCACCCAACTAACTCAAGCACTACAAGAAGCTCCCATCAAGGTACTAGAGTGGAGATTCGTTAAGAGTTAAATAGACACAGCTTAAGTTGTCGCCGCTATAGTCAGTAATTAAAGCTGACTTTTCACTCTTATCTGGAAAACCTCACTTCCATTCTTCTTTCCTGTTCTTGAGAAGCTTTGAATTCTAAATTCTGTGCTCCCCAAGATTGAGTGCAGCAAGTTTTACAACACTTTTAGAAGTCCATTTGATCAGGGACTCTGGATCTGCTAACCTCATTGGTTCAATCAGTCGTTTACTTCTTGTAATAGTCCACTCCTTTATTTACAAATTGCAAGGTGTATGCGTCCTTATAATTAACGTTGGATTTGGAAATTTTAGTATTAACCATGCTCTCAAACAGTAATGTCCACCTTTGATCACTCATCGCCCCAATGCCTTGTTTTTCTGCTGCATCAGAAAGGATAATTCCATATTCTTTTAGCTTTTGAATGCTATAGACAAGTTGCTCATCCGTTATTTCTGGATTATTTTTTTTAATTAGCTGATTCCCTGGTTGCGGATTTTCCAGGTAGCTATACCAACCTTTAATTGAGGCATCAACAAATCGCTGCACTAATTCGGGATTTTTTTCTACTACTTCTTTTTTTGTTTCAATAGTAGTTGCATATGGTTGATAACCAAAATCTGCTAATAAAAATACCACTGGCTGAAAACCGCCCTGTTTTTCAATAGCAAAGGGTTCAGACGTAATATAACCTTGTTGGGCTGAGTTTTTGTCAATCAGGAAAGGAGCAGGATTAAAGTTGTAGGGACGCTTTTGATCATCGGTGAAACCGTACTTTGTTTTGAGTAAAGGCCAATAGGTAATGTTAGCAGAAGCAGAGACATAAATTGGTTTGTCTTTGAGGTTGGCAAGGGTTTTAATTGCTGGGTTTGGATGTGCAATAAGACACCAAGGGTCTTTCTGGAAAATTGCTGCAACTGTAATTTTGGGAATACCTTGTGCTACAGCATTCACGGCATCAATGCCATAACCCATGAAGAAATCTACCGCACCCCCCATCAACAATTGAGTACCACTGGCAACCTGGGGACCACCCATTTTGATAGTGACATCTAAACCGTAGTCTTTGTAGATACCCGTGGCGATCGCCTGGTAAAATCCGCCATGTTCTGCTTCTGCTATCCAGTTTGTACCAAAGGTAACTTTATCCAACCGAGAATTGCTAGTTGAGGGTTGGTTGCTGTTAGTACAAGCAGCAATAACGCTACTACCAATCCAGATAGAACCGTATTGAATAAAGTTGCGGCGACTAAGGCAATGAATTACTGTTGATGAGGGTGATGACGGATTCATAAAATAGTATAATGCTCTTTTTTATCTGCCGTTGTAGCTAAATCTAAATGTACATTCTAGAATCAATTTTTGATTCACTAGCGAATAGGGCTGAATTTCTAAAGCACGTTGAAAAGCTTGGATAGCTTGACCATACTCTCCTAGTGCCGCATAACACAAACCCATGCCGTGAAGTGCCCCAAAATGTATTGGATTTATCTGCACAACTATCTGACAATCTGCCAGAGATTTTTGATAATCACCAATACTGTAATAGAGGAAAGCACGGCGATTCCAGGCTTCCGCAAAATCTGGCTGGTCTTTAATTAGTGCCGTCAGAACTTTTTCGGCTTCAGTAATTTCACCTGCATCCAATAATTTTTGACTGCGGTCAATTATTTCCAGCCCATAAATTCCCTTTTGCTGAAACCAGATCCGCCAGATTTTTCTGGTTGCGTTTTCGCGGACTGTGGCATCCGGGTTTTTCAACTCTTCAAGTAAGGAATTGATAGATAAAGAATCCATGAATTTGAGATCAGTGAATATACCTTTGTATTAACTTTCTCACAAAATATATCTATTAAATCATTTTTAAAGTCATCTTTAAATTTGCGATGATTAATTGCTAATTATGAATTTACTGTGTGATTTATTGTATTCAGTAATACAACTAATACCAGACTCGACATCTAGAGTTATAAGTGGTTGGTCATTAGGATGGCAAACTTTAAAAATAAAAACTGATTATAGGTAGTTGACAGATCCCTAGTGACTAAAAACTCCCAAAAACATCACAAAAAATTAATGACTATGGCAAAGCAAAACGACGTTTCCAAGCATATTGTTCTTATTTCATATCCTGGTGATTTGGCTGCGATCGCTTGTTTGGCACAAAATAAGTTGATTACCCATCAACAAATTATCATCACATACAGCAATTAACCTAATACTGCACAAATCCTTGATTAACAACTTTCAGTAAAACAAAAAGTTTTTTAGAAGCTTTACCATGTGGACATTTCAGCAAAAGTTAGAGATATCACAAAACAACGTTTTGTTAAGCATTTGAGACGATACCTATAGTTACCTTCAAGCGTTCGCTTGAAGAACCCTCTAAAACCAATGGTCAATACTCCTGATTCCTGATGCCTGAAACCCATGTTTTTACGTTGGTTTTCAAAAGTTTGTGGTTTACTGACTTTACTTCGTCAAATTTGGGAATTTTTTCTAATAAATCCATAGCAAATACATCACATTGATACACTAACTTCACATACAATATTGATTTTATCGGACTCTTTACTGATCATCTACTATAATATTGAATACTTCGACTCCGTGACTCGAACGATAAATTTTACATTGTAACTGCTAATGATAGAACCTCATATTGGACAATTAGAAATAGAAATATCACAGCAGATCATCAAATTCTATAATGATAGAATAGGTAAATATCCTAGCCAAATCATTTGCCACTTTTTTGATACTGAAATTGTGATTTCTCTAGAAAACTCTGTGACCCCAGCTGAACAAACTCTACTGAAGGGAGGTTATAAAAGTTTAGCTGAACAAGTACGATTCTATTTAGAGAAAATAATTAAACCAGAATTGAAAATTTTAATTGAGAAAATTATTGGTCAACCTGTCCTCGAACTCATGACCAACACAAATTTAGCAACAGGTCGGACTGGGATTATTGTGGTTTTTAATCAATTACCTCAGATTTTTAATCACGAATCTATTCCCAATGAAAATGTCAAAAATTTAGCTGAGTGATGTAGCGAATGATTACTACTTCTATTTGATTAAAATCATAAGCTTTAGTAACGCAATCATCAAATACTTTGAGCATATAGCAATCCTAAATCATTCGTGAAAAGTTAGCTCCCCGACTTCTTAAAAAAGTCGGGGAGCTGGACACCACGAATTTGAACGAAATCAAATAGGATTGCTATAGTGCATTTATCATCTTGTGTCATTGCTAGAGGTGTTACTGCAATGATTGGGATAGTAGCAGTTTTTGAGTCGTGTTTGAGGTAATCAAGGACTCGGTTCGCACTCAAATCAGATAGCATCATATCTAGCAGGATTAAATCTGGTTGATGAATTTGTGTCAATATCACAGCCCTCACCCTTTTTTTGGTACAAATGCATGAAAAATTTAATATTCTTAGATGAGAATTAAATAGCTCTAAATCATGTAGACTCTGTTCTACAACCAAAATTAAAGGCTGTCCATTCATAAGCAATTAATCTTGTCCAAGAAAAGCTAGGCAGAAAGACCCTCAAATAACTGACGTGCAAATGCGATCGCCTCTGTTGGTGTTGAAACTTTTCCCTGAGCTTGTGCTACGGCAATTTCTGTCAACAGTTGGCCAATCATTGGCGAAGCTGGAATATCTAATGCTATAATCAACTCCTTCCCACTCACCAGTGGAGTGGGATGAGCGACCAGATCATCAGGGTTCAAGTAGCGGTTGATCAAAGGTGCCAAGACTTGGCAACGTCTTGCTTTGGTTTCCTCTGTTGTAGCGACTGCTGTGTGTAGTGGCTTGTCACCAGACATCGCCTCTACCAAATTATCAAGTGCTACAGTTAGCACTGCCGTAGCGGGAAACACAATATCTGCGTCATGGAACAAAAAGTATTGTTCTCGCAAGGACATATTAACTACTTGAAACTGCGGTAACAGTTTCAGAGCAGTGGTTACACCCCGGATTTCGGCACGACTATAAGTTAATTCGTGAAGCTCTATTTCTGCTAATTCCGGATCTGGGTTGACAAGACAAGCAAGTTTGGCAATACCTAACCAAGTGGTTTTGATACTATCGCGGACATATTCTTGCAATTGTGCCCCTAATTGTTGCCAATTTTGGGTAAGTAAGGCAGCTGCATTGTCAACAGCTGCTAGTTTCAGCAAGCTTTCACGAGTGGCGTTTTTGAAGAAAGGGGCAAGTAAACCATCTTCCCAAGCACTTGTGATCCAAGGAGTACCTTGAGAATTGCTGAGTAGGTAGCCAATTTCTACCCTAACTCGTTCGGTTGCAACTTTGCTGATATGTGATGCCAAAGAACGAATTGCGGCTTGGGTAGCTGGCTCAATAGTAAAACCTAGTTGGGCGGCTTGGCGATAACCTCGCATTAACCGCAAAGGGTCATCTTCTAAGTTCGCGGGTGATACCATTCGCAAAATGCCCTGTTGTAAGTCTAGATAACCTTGCAGAGGATCGATAATTTCTTGTGTATGAGGATTATAGGCGATCGCATTTACTGTAAAATCCCGTCTGTGCAAATCAACTTCTAAACTATTTCCTTCCTGTTGGGCAAAATCAGCTGTAGCGTGGGGAAAAACCACACGGGCAATTTGTCGTTCTGCATCGAGTAACACAAAACCAGCTTTATAATGACGAGCGATCGCTCTGGCTACGTTTACCGCCTTAGATGGTATAACAAAATCTAGATCCAGATATTCGCGAGTTCTGCCAAGGATAGCATCTCGGACAGCGCCACCTACCATGTAAGCGGGTTGTGGCAGCAATTCTAAACTAAAAGGCCAATTTTCCGGAGCTAGGGTAGAAAGAACTGATTTATGCATTGTAATAAAAATCAACCCAGCAACTCATGAATAACAGTTGCGCTTAAGTTAGATTAACAATAAAGGCCCCTGGAGTTGGTTCTATTATGTGTATTTGCGTGAACTGCCACTATGTAGACCGCTGTTTGACCTATCATGCCGTAGAAGGGCAGCACCAACAGCCTCACTTAACCGAAACACCAAATTTTGATCCGAATGAACCTTCTATCAATGTCAACATTCGGACTAAGGAGGATGTAATTGAAATGGAATGGGATGTTGTTGGTTGTCTGAGCTTTAAGCGGGAAACGGGTAAGTGGTCGAAGTTGCGTCCTGGTGAATTAGTGCCGACTTGATAGAAAATGATTGGTGTATCTTACAGCTATTTTCAGGTAAATAGACCACGCGCTAGGGGCACAGCATTGCTGTGCCCTTACGACAGATGTGGTTCAAATACATGATTTCTGCTGTAATGAGATTTTGTCCATCAACGCTCACGAATTCATGGTATACGAACGAGATGTCAACAAAGCGATCGCAGAAGATAAAGAAGCCAGCCAAGAGAAAACAGCATGACCAACGCACAGCGACTAGACTATGTAGAAGATGAACTCGAAACTGTTAAACGATTGCTAGTGTCTACTGCTAGCTATGCCGAATCAGCAAACAGGCGGCTTGATGAGTTGACCATAAAACAAGACCGTACCCAATCTCACCTTGATCAACTAGGGGGACGTGTTGACCAGGTAGGGGGAAAGGTTGACCAACTTTCTGATAAGGTTGATAGTTTTATCACTCACACGCAACGTATATTTACAAAGGCAGGCAATGAGACAGAGGAAACAAAGGCACGAACTGAGCGATTAGAAGCACTCATGCTAAAGCTTGACCGAAACTTTGACGAACAAAAATCTCAGTTTCAGGAGTTTCAACTCACCACGGGTGCTGCCTTGGAGCGAATTGACCGAGTTTTGGACTATCTACTGAGACAGCAAGGCGGTAATCCAAATCCCCCATCCTAGCAAGGATTGCACAGATAAAGTGAACAGTAAGCGAAGATTTGCGATGCCTGCGGTTCTTGCTAGCCTACGCGTTCTGATTTTGTTGAAATAGCAAAACGTTTACCCTGAGAATTCTGTCCATAACATAAGAAAAAAGTGTAATCGATTCAATTAATAACTGCTATGTTATATGCTTGAATAAATCACGTTAACTTTAGAAAAATAGATATTTTAAATAACTTTGATAACGGAACTAAAACACCTCACAACCAAAAAATACGCTTTAGCATTGCATACCAGCACTCCCGAATTAGGTCTAGCAATTAGTAACTTTGCAGGCGATACTCGCGCTCAAATTTGGAATTTAGGGCGTGATTTATCTAGTTTAGTGCATCAATATTTAATTGAATTTATCAAACCGCAAACTTGGGCAGATTTGTCCTTTATCGCAGTTGCAAAAGGCCCTGGTGGCTTTACTGGAACTCGGATTGGCGTTGTCACTGCTCGCACTTTAGGGCAACAGTTAGATATTCCTGTATTTGCGATTTCAACTTTGGCTGCTGTAGCTTGGTCAGAAGCAGATAAAAGTCAAAATCTAAAAACTTTTGCTGTGGAAATGCCAGCACAACGAGGTCAAATTTTTGCTGCTATTTATCAATTTGAGTCAGATACTTCTAAATTAAAAGTGTGTTTGCCAGATAGAGTGTTGACACCAGAAGCATGGCAAGAAACTTTAGCTAATTGGAACACTGATTATCAGCTGATTCAAGCTCAATCTGGGTTAGCAGCGACAGTGACGAGTATTTTAGAACTAGCTAATCTCGATTGGCAAGAGGGCAAGTGTCCTAATTGGTCAGAGGCTTTGCCATATTATGGGCAGCATCCAGTAGAAGTTTAACTGATATGCATCAATTCCTTCGCCACGCTCTAATAATGCTAAGGAATCGCGCAGAAAGAACTTACCTATAGAGCACACCACCGCCAAAACGCGCTGCTAGTAACACACCCAAGCCATAAGTTCCTGGGAATGAACCTAGCAAATCGTAAAATAGCGCCCAAGCAAAGTATTCCTTGCCTACCATTGCTAAGATAATCGGAAAACAAAGATAACCTGTATTACCCAACATTGCTGCTAATATCAAGCTAGCCTGAGTTGGTGGTTGAGGGACGGTATTTTTAAAATAGGCTTGTGCTTTAATTCCTAACCAAGCTAAAAATGCTCCTAGTAAAATGGCGAGGTAAGCGATGTCTACGACGGGCTACGTCTACGCAGGTGCAATCCAAATTTGTCCCGACAAGCTAGATTGACGCAAAAACGATACTATGCTTATGGGTACTCTCACCCAAAAAAGAAACTGTCCCAAACGTGTAGGAACTGTCACAGGTAGTTTGCGTCCCAGTATAAAATCTACCAGGACTAATCCTCCTAGCTTGACGTATAGTTCTAAAAGGTTTGTCAAGATTGCGCCTAAGAACCACAGATGTAAAATGCTACCTGTTCCGTCTACTTTTGTCCAGTGCAAAATCTGTTATGGTTATCCCACAAAAACAGGAGTTTACCCTTGAATAAGGCAGGGTTTTCTGGAAAACCGCAAAACTCATCCAATGACCTTGGTGATGATATTCCAGTGGCTGTACGCGATACCCCTGATGCAACACCTAAAATGTGGTTGCAACCCCGAATTGTGCTGATTGCGGGAGTAGCGGGATTTGTCCTGCTGGCTTTAATTAGCGGTTTTTTGTTTTTCGTCACAGCACCCAAAAAAACCGCCGATTCTCAACCTTTACCAGCTACTTCTGCTCCTGCAACGACCGCAGCACCTAATAATTCTAGCGATAATGTGTTAGGTCATTTTCCATACCCAGAAGCCCCTGAATCACAACTTGTAACCATCTCCGCAAATAGGGGCATTAGAATTAGAATGCGAAAAGCTGCTGCCCAAAAGTTTGAGGAGATGGTAGCAGCAGCGCGGAGTGCAGGTGTAATTTTAGTACCAATTTCTGGCTTTCGCTCAGTTAAAGATCAGGAGCAGTTGTTTTTTGCTGTCGGTGCCCAGCGAAATCAGACGCCAGCAGAACGAGCTGCCCTCAGCGCTCCTCCTGGTCATAGCGAACATCACACAGGTTATGCTGTGGATATTGGAGACGGAGCAGTACCAGCAACTGATGTCCAACCTAATTTTGACCATACCAAGGCTTATCAATGGCTGCAAGCAAATGCAGCGCGTTTTAGCTTTGAAATGTCATTTCCTAAAGATAATGTTCAAGGTGTGAGTTATGAGCCTTGGCACTGGCGTTTTGTAGGCGATCGCGATAGTTTAGAAACCTTCTACAAAGCCAGAAATTTGAAACCCGCTAAGATATCGCCATAGGAGACAGGAGACAAAATAATTCGTAATTCTTACAAATTATTCGGTCAGGAGTCATTGGTTTTATCCTCTCTTTCCTAGTGGAGGCTGAAGTACCACTTCCGTAAGAACTGGACAGTAGTATTCAGCAATTTTTTTAGCGATCGCATCTGGTCGGGAAATTTTATCTAGATTGCAAAGTAAAATCACGGTAATTTTGTCATCAATAAAGCGGGTAATGTTACTTGCGAATCCTAATATCGAACCATTATGACCAACTACTCGGCGATCGCCATAATTAAATACCCACCAACCTAAACCTGCAACATATCTCAACTTTTCCCAATCATCGCCCTGATTGGGAAAATGAGGAGTCCACATTTTATCCAGGGTTGATTGCTTTAGCAGAGTCGCACTACAAAGCGCCTGTTCCCACTTCACCATATCTTTCACACTGGAGAGTTGACCTCCAGCAGAATAAGTGACTGAGGGACTGTAGTAGGGTTTGTTAACAAGTTTGCTGTTTGGCAACCGATAGCCAGCAGCCCGGTGCGGCACAATGTCTTTGGGATCATTCATTACGGTTGCATTCATTTCCAAAGGAGCAAAAATGCGATCGCGCAACAAATCTCCATAACATTGTCCAGTTACCTTTTCTAGGATCAAACCCAGTAGATAGTAGCCTGTATTGTCATAGGCGCTAAACTCACCTGGTTGGAATTTGAGGGGTAGGTGAGTAACTAGAGCCAAAATTTCAGATTTAGATAAATCAAGATGAGTAATTTCCCAGTAGTTTGGGGCATCGGTATAGCTAGGAATTCCAGACTGATGAGACAGAATATGCTCGATTGTGACATTTTGCCACGTTAAGGGTAGATGATCGAGATAGTCTGCGATCGCTTCTTCTAGCGAAATTATCCCTTGCTCCACCAGCATCATTGTGACTGTAGCGGTAAAAGTTTTACCGACAGACGCAATTTCATAAACTGTGTGTTCAGTCGCTGCAACAGAGTGTTCAACATTCGCCAGTCCATAGCCCTTAACTAAAACAGGTTCACCTGACTGCACCACTGCAACAGAAAGTCCAGGAATCTGGTTTTTAGTTATTGTGGCTCGAATATAGTCGTCAATCACAATTCACCTCATTTTTGTTTGGCGATGTCCAGACAAAATAATTCCAAATTCAAAATGTATTTTTAACTAATTCTGTGGGTTTAAGTTGCATAGCAACTAACAAGACGTTTGGCGAACGCTCAGTCACGGCAAGTTTTGTGGCTCTTATCTTTATCCTCGTTATAAAACTTAATTACGAATTACGTAGCTTGCTTCTCGCCTTTAGCGAGTATTACGAATTATTTTAATTCTTCCTTCTCCTAGTACAGCACGGCGTAAATAAGCAGACCATTGAAAAGCCGTAAAGAGCTTATTCCATAATACTTTTGACTTTTGACTTCCGCCTTGCGGTACTAGTCTCCAGTCACATGTCCTGAATTCTGAGTTTTAGCTTCTGATGGCTCAGGCTGCGGTTTTTGATACTTACCTGGATACCTATGCTGAAAATAAGCTTCCAGCACTTGTAAAACCATCGGTCCACAAACAGTACCGCCATGTTCGCCAGTATTTTCCCCAAAAGCCACAACCACAATTTCCGGCTTATTACTCGGGGCATAAGCACCAAACCAAGTATGATTTGGGCGACCAATACCAGCTTCAGCAGTGCCACTCTTCCCAGACGCTGGAGCAATTGTCGGCACGTCCAAGCGCTTACCTGTACCCTCACTCACCACCTTCCGCAGTCCCTCACGGAGAACTTTGATGGTTTCTGGCTTCATATTTAAAGATTCTCGCCAACTTTTTGCTTCTTCGTTGTCTTTGAGCAAATGCGGCTGAACTCGATACCCACCATTAGCAGGGACAGAAAACATAATTGCCGATTGCAGGGGTGTTACTTGTAAAGCACCTTGACCAATTGACATATTAATGGTATCGCCTATAGTCCAAGGCGTCTTCAAAACTTTCTGCTTCCATGTTTCATCTGGAACCAAGCCTTTTGATTCTTCGTTGGGAAATTCAATGCCAGTTTTTTGACCAAACCCGTATTTGCGACTCCATTCGATTAAAGTTGGGCCACCAACTTTTCTACCAACTTGATAGAAAAAAGTATCGCTACTCATAGCGATCGCTCTGGGAAATCCTAATGGCCCGAATCCGGCGTGGTTCCACTCTCCAAAAGTCATCCCCCCAACAGTCAGGGAACCAAAGGTTTGTAATACTGAGTCAGGCGAGAATTGACCTGATTCGAGTCCAGCTGTGGTAGTGACAATTTTGAAGGTACTGGCGGGTGGAAAGGCACTCAGGGCACGATTGATCAAGGGATGATCTTTACCTTGCACGCTTTCCCAATCTTTCTGGGAGAGTTTTTGTTTGGAGAAGATATTTGGGTCAAAGGTGGGGTAAGATACCATTGCTAAAACAGCACCATTCTTCGGATCAAGTGCGGCGATCGCACCTCGGTGATTTCCCAAAGCTTTTTCGGCTGCCTTTTGCACATCTAAATCTATAGTCAGGTGCAAATCGTTACCAGCTTTTGCCTGTTTTTCCCCCAAAACCCGGATTGGTCTACCTGCACCATCTACTTCCACCCGCTGACCGCCCCATTCGCCCCGCAGTATTTTCTCATAAGCCTTTTCCACCCCCATCTGACCGATTACATCTCCTAGCCGATAACCTTCCTGCTTCTTGTCTTTTAACTGGTCGGCGGTCAACTCCCGCGTATAACCTAGTACATGCGCCAATTCCTTGCCGTGGGGATAATAACGCACAGAATCGGTATTGATTTCCACTTCCGGGAGTTCATTTTTATACTCCTTTAATGCCGTAATTTGTGCTTCATTTAGATCACGAGCAACTCGGATGAGTGAAGAAGAATTAGCACCTGCTTGTTCTAATTTTTTTTCCATCTCATCTTGCGGAATGTTGAGAATTTGCGCTAAACGCGGGCCGACTACAGACCAGGAAGGCTTAGTATGTGCCATCGGCCATAAGTATACAGAGCTAGGATAGCGAGTACTGGCTAAAAGTTTGCCATTTCGGTCAAAAATATTGCCCCGTTCTGGTTGTTTGAGAATCATCCGAATTCGGTTTGCTTCGGCTCGTTCCCGGAGTTTTGGCCCTTCAACAATTTGCAAATATGCCAAACGTGCCCCAATACCAGTCGTCATTAATAGGGTAAATACGATTAAAAATATTGATTGCAAACCACGTCCCACTGTACGTGTATCTTTTTTGCTGCCAAGCGACGGGAATAAAGACATAAACAATTCAAAATTCAAAATGAATAAACGTAATCCTAGCAAGCCTTTTAGCAATTGCTAATATGCAATCTGAATGCATGTTAGCTGAATCAAAGAATGTCAAAATGCTTGTATAAGTATATATAGTAACTATAAGTTCATTCCCAGTAATGGGTATGAAAGAATTGGGCGAGTATATTCTTGAACTATTGTTTTTGGGGGATACAATAAACCAAAGTGTCAAATCTAGTCTGCCCAATAGACTACTGACATCACGTAAGATCACGGCATTCTACTAAGGATTATGGCTCAAATTGTCATGCAGAATCAAAGGGGGATAACAACTTTTCAGCCACTTGATGTTGAACTGCGTAATGTCTTCAAGTTTTTTAACCAAGAACCAGCAGTAAATGGAATCGACTTGGATGTCAAACAAGGAGAATTTTTTAGTATTTTAGGCCCCTCTGGTTGTGGTAAAACAACAACATTGCGCTTAATTGCAGGGTTTGAAATCGCTGACGCTGGCAAGGTATTGATTCAGGGTCAGTCAATGACTAATGTGCCGCCTTACCGCCGACCCGTCAATACTGTATTTCAAAGTTACGCTCTATTTAACCACTTGAATGTCTGGGATAACATTGCTTTCGGACTGAGGTTAAAAAAAATACGCAAATCGCAAATTGAAGCTAGAGTTGAAGAAGCTTTAAAACTCGTGAAAATGGAAAGTTTGCGATCGCGCTTTCCCAATCAACTTTCTGGTGGTCAACAGCAGCGAGTTGCTTTAGCAAGGGCCCTAGTTAACCGTCCCACCGTCGTACTATTGGATGAACCTTTAGGGGCGTTAGATTTAAAACTGCGTAAGGAAATGCAGGTTGAGTTATCAAATTTACACAAAGACTTGAGATTGACCTTTGTGATGGTAACACATGACCAAGAAGAAGCATTGTCTTTGAGCGATCGCATTGCCGTGATGAACCAAGGCAAAATTGAACAAGTTGGCACTCCCAGCCAAATTTACGAACGTCCCTGCACATCTTTTGTTGCTGATTTTATTGGCGATACTAATTTATTCAGCGGTGAAATCGTAGTGGTAGACTCCTCTAATATTAAAATTTCCACAAAAACCGGACTCTCAATTATCATTAGCCGCGCTGAAGATACACCATCTGAATTATCACAAGCTGTGGTAGTAAGCGTGCGCCCAGAAAAAATACAGCTTTCGCTTTATCCACCCAATTTGCCAGCTAACTGCTTTGAAGGACGGCTTGTCAATGTTATGTATTTGGGCACACACGTTAATTATGTTGTGGAATTAACAAATGGCATTAGCATAAATGTGCTACAACCTAATACTTTTGGCGCTTTACCAGACCGCGACACGCCCATCTACGCTTGGTGGACAGAAAATGATTGTTTAGCTATTAGTCAACAGTTATAATAATCTCCCTAAAGGGACTTACAATTAAAAAACATCGCATCCCTGCGGGACGCTCCGCGAACGTAGGGGCACAAGGTCTAGCTGCCCTACAAATGTAAAAATAATTTTGGATAATTTATTTTTTGTCATTCCCTAACCAGGGCAAACGCATTTAAATTACTCTTGATCACAACCAAGATTAGGAACCAACAAAAAAATCAAGATTTATCGTTTGATTTACTTTCCAAGACTCAATGCGATGTCTATGACGGGCTGCGCCTACGCTAAAATATTTGTCAATAAGCAAAAATTAATGAGATTATTTTGGAGTCTATTGAGAACAGAGTCGTCTTATTGACATGATGCGGCCGCCCTGATTTCCTAACGCTCTTGCATCTTGCATCACTCTCGCCAACTAAAAATTTCAACTAACTTTTAAATCTCATATAGTCAGAGGTAGGACTTACGCATCAAGTACGAAATGTAGGGGCAATACCCTACGGTAAATCAAGGCTTTCAATACCTTTTTGCGTAAGTCCTGAGAGAGTTAAAGCCTTTCTTTTCTAACACAATGCTATTAATCATGATTTTTTGGTCAAAAGTCTTGTGCAGTGAAAAGTTTGGCTACGATAAGCGATATATTATTTTTGTTGAAGTGTAAACCTTACATCTGTCAACTCTAATTCTCCTCCGCTCGTTGTTAATACTAAATTAACGCCTATAATACTTTTTCCTTGAGTTGTGTAATTAGTTGGAAGTATTTGCTTGGTCAAATCAAAATTAAGAAAACTTGCATTTGACGGACTTGTATATAAGACGCGAGTTGGTTGATCGCCAATTACAAATGATGAGATAGCTACTAGTGCTGGTGCTTTCTTTACTTGACCTTTGAAAGCTAAAGGCACGAGCCTATATTGCTTTTGAGTAGAAGTATTAATTCTAATGATACATCTAGCCCTTGACAATTGTGCGTTTACAGCTAATTTAGAGCTAAGTTTCAACTCACTTGTTTGCGGATTGTAATTTATTTTACATCCATTACTAACAGAAATTTGTGGCTGATTTCCTATTGGAGCAGCAATGCTAGATGAATTGGCATCATAACAATATGAAGCAAACAAGCATATGAACATGAAAAGATTACGTGCATTACTTAATCTCAACATAACCACTCTCCATTTAGATAAATTTGGAATCTTAAAGAAGAATACATCTGGTAGAATCAATGAGTAGGGGATTTAGACACACTACTCATTAATAACTACCAAATTTGGAATTGGGTGCGGTATTTCACAATTCATTCATCCGCTTTTTCGGTCAGAATACCCAACTGAATTCTGCCAAATATATTCTGTTTTGTTAAGAGCAAGGAATTAGGTCTAGACTCAATATTACTTTCCCAGCATTGACATCGGTTGTATCAACAATAATATTACTTCCTGGGTAGGATTGTTCAATCAAATTAAGACCCAATTGTCCTTGTCCACCACATGAAGCAGATATCACGTCAAGATTATCTTGCACCTGAAAAAGAGGATCGTCTTCTTTAAACTTGGTCGTTTGAGGGGTAGCTACGACTTGACCAAGGTTACCAGCACTAAAGGTGTAGCTTCTGCTGAAATTTGGACCTTTACTGGTTGGACCAACACCAACACTTCCTTGGTACAGTACATTTAACTCTTGGATATTGAAACCACTTGGAATAATAGTATTAATACGTATAATACACCTATTACGCTGACCGTTGAATGCGCTAAATTTATCTAATATAAGCGATAATGTTCTACCGTCCTCTCCAACTTGCTGATCTACAATCTTACATCCACCAGCCGCAATCGCATCTCCGAAAGTAATACTAGGCGATTCTTGAGCCAAAGCCTTGTTGGCAATAAGGTTCATTCCGAAAATTGTAGATATAGACACTAACACACCAAATTGTTTAAAGTTCATATGGATTCTACTCATGCTATTAGGTTGTATTTTGATGAAAAATGCATTCAGAAGGCAGCTATGTTCTCGTGTTTAAAAGCATGGGATTAAAGCAAGGATGCCTTGTGTCTGCTTTTAAGCTAATGAGCATTTAAGTTGCATAAAACTAGGGCTGAAGTCGTTACTACAAGCGAATCAGTCCACAAAAATGAATGACGATTAGCTTACGCATCTCGACACAATTTTGTTATAGGAGTAGGCAATGACCTACAACTAAAGTTTTAATTGATACTTCCAGCTTTCTGCCTTCTACCCCAGCCTCTTCAATTGTGAGAAATCCTTTCAGGTATGCTTTGACAATTTCTGCTCAATCAGACAATGAAGCATAACTGTAGTATCCCTGGAGTTAACAGAAATTAGATGAACATCAAGTTGTAACCCACATTCCGCATCCTAAAGTGTTACATTACGAATTTTCAGATTTTGGGGTTTTGTCGATGCCCGATGGGCTACGCCCCGCCGTAGGCGATCGCAATCCTGATTTGATGATTTTTGTATTAAATACAACATCAAATCTGAATGAAAATGCGAAAAACCGATTGTGACAGTTGAGGGTGCGGAATGTCTGTTGTCAAATGTATTCTTGCTGTACGTCCATGTAGTTGAAATCATATAGTTGTCTAAATTAGTAAGTGTGTGTTATAGATCACAAATATATTGTGTTTTTAAACACTGCAAACTTAAAAAAAGTAGTATAAAGAAGCAGTGCTCCAAAGTTAGGTGCTAAAAATTAGGGGTATAAATCACCGATTTAATAGTGCGACACCGATAGCGTTAGCGAAGCGGTAGCGAGTCTTGCCTACGGCACGCTGCGCGACCGAGCGTCACAGCCCGCACTTCTCTACGAAACGCTCTTGCTAGCTTGCTTCCACATTCGTGGAGCGTCCCGCCCTAAACGTAGCTATGCCGCAGGCTTTACGACCGCGCTCAGTACAAGTCAGTGACCACCGCAGGCATCACAGTGAAATAGCTGTTTTTATTGAGAATCTACACAAAGTCTCAAACTCTGACTCCCCACTGATAACTGATAACTTCCTGGCAATAGCTGCCCTTTATTAAAATCTGGTTTCCATATCGAATTCTCCTCAGCCTCTAACTGCGCCTTAGCTCGTTTAAAATCACGGTTTGTGAAAAATTTCCGCCTCAGTCTCAAATATTAGTGCATCCTTAATTTTGGATACCAGCCGTCGTTATCCTTCTCGACCAAATCAGGCGTAACTTCAATTTCATCGCGACGAGACAATTGAGCCAATTCTTCTTAGTCAAATCCTATGGGTGCGAACGGTGAGTTATAACATTCAGTAATGGAATAATACCTTGACCCTGTACTAGGAATATCAACTCATGTCAATTTTGAAAAGAGTTCCTTGGATGTCCCTAGCGTTAGTACTGCTTAGTTACAGTACATTGGGCTGGGTAATATCTGAAACACATGCTCCTCTGTTTGTGTGGCTAGTAACTGTAGTTGCTATCTTGCTTTTAATAGTAACGTTGACTGCTCCTTGGTCGAAAATGACGTATTCCTACAGTGTTTTGCTTAAATCAAATACCAGGACTTTCGGCGTTGCCGTCTTAGCAGCTTTCTTGTTTTTTATTATGATTGCCTGGTTTGGGGTATTTCTTGATACCTTACTGATCATTTCAGCGACTATATTAGTCAGGATAGACTTTCAAAGAGCAAGTCTTAGGGAAGGGCTAGCCTTTTTAACTGCGTCTATCTTTTCATTGGGAGGTTTAGCTTTGGGTGCGCTAATTTACAAGTTAATATATTCCCAAATTCCGCTAACGTTATGAAGTATACCCAAAAAAGCTAGCGATACTTGCGGTGGTCACTGACTTGTACTGAGCGCAGTCGTAAAGCCTGCGGCATAGCTACACTTAGGGCGCAGCCTTTCGCAGAGAAGTAGCTTTGCCGAAGTGCGGGTTGCGCCAACGCTTCAGAACCAATATTGCTTACCTAAAGATTTCTTTTTGGCTCAAATTCCTGACTGTTTTAAGAAGTCAGGAATCTTTTTCAATACTTGCTTGGGTTCAAAATTCAGGCTGTTCAAACAGCAGTAGAGAGAGGAAAAAATCCATGAGAAAAATTGATACCCAACTAGTAACAACTGCTTTTGTTGCCGATTCTCCTACTTCCTTAGTGGGACTTAGACAAAAAACACCCAAAAAAGAGCCTCAAATCTATATACAGAAAGACTTTGACATCGTTAGGCTTAGTTGATTGATATATCTGGGTTTGGGTCATTTTTGAGTATTTGGTGTATTCCCCTTACCCTGTAAGGGTTTGAGGCTTGTTTGTCCCGAAAAAATGTTTAAGTCCCGTTAGTAAACTTTAGCGAAAAATAACACCTATGGTATTGTGAGCTTTTTAGCTGCTGCTCCAAATAATATAATGTCAAATAATTTTTTATGAACAGGATTAAATACGTAATACTTGCGTTGTTATTGATACTGTTTTTCACCGTAGCACATCCGGCTTTTGCATCTGTATGCCGCAATTACGATGTCTACGACGGGCTACGCCACCAGATTTGCATTCTTAGTATCAACCGAAGTGCTAAAAATTATTGGGAATACAGGGCAACCGTTAGTGTGGATGGAGTAAAAAGACCCACCGAGGTCTACAATTGTCGTGAACGAGTCAAGGTTCAACGAGGTGGGACTGTTTTGCCCTTTGAGCAAAAAGACCCTGGTGAGATGATATGCAGCTTTTTTAATTCTTCTCGGCGGTAAACACGCGCCAGACAATAAAGACGGTGAAACCTAGATAGACGAATACTGTTAGCCATTCTTGCCAGCTACCAAATGCATTATTCATCAGCAAAAGCCGGAAAATTAATATTTCTTAATCCTATACGCTGATGCTACCAGTAAGGTTGCTGTATTTTGGCAGATAAAAAAAGATTACTCAAAAATTCTTCGCGAATTTTCCGGAATCGATAACAACGGGGTGGTAGTACATATCAGAGTATCAAAATTATACTGAACCTCTATAACTAACCTTCGGGGAATATAGCCCCATTGTTTCCGCTCAAAAGCCCGGTCATGAAGACCGGGTTTTTGATGTTTATACCAAATTGCAGTTGAGCAATTCCGAGTCAGAGCGATGCCTACGGCTGGCTACGCCTACGCAGCACTTATTTCAACTATCTGCGTATTAAATAAAACATTTTTCCAGAAACCTTTGAGAGATTTTATCAGTCTGGTTCTCCAAATTCTGCAAAAATCTGCCAATGTCATCTTCTGCTCAAGGTATTCCCGGATTACCCGATTTGACGCATCCGATTGAGCTTGTCCAATTTGGAACCCAGGCGCTCAAAGCTTCACTGTTATTAGTATTTTTGGTTATAGCTTTGGGAGTTGCGATCGCTCTGGTGAGTTTTTCTCTGCGTCGAAGCCAGCCGGAACAACTAATATTCATTGGCGAATGGGCTGTTGGTTATTCTCAACTGCTGCGAGGATTACAGCATTTAACTCTGGTATTAGTTCTGTTAGTGCCGGGATTTTTTCTGTGTTCAACTTTGAGCAATCGCTATCACCACTGGGAACAAGCAAAAGTGGCTCAAGTGGCTCAAACTGTTGCAGGTGAGAAGCTCGAACAGTTTGCGCCCCAAGTGCGCTACTCTATTCGAGAGCCATACTCCTATACCACTCAAGTCAATGGCAAGATAGTTAAGGTAAACCAGACACGAGAGATCAACCGCTTCTTAATGCTGGCTGGTTCGCAAATTCAAGTCAAGCTTGACCAAAGCGTAGATGTTCCAGGTCGCAGTTCAATTTATCAGGTAAATTATACTGCTGACTATAAAGTAATTAACCAACTCAAGGATATTAATAATTTTTTCTTTGAAGCACCGCCACCCAACGGTTACACGCTGCTTGCTAGATACAAAATCGAGCGTGACGGGACTAGGCTACAACCAACCAATACCGGTGATTATAATTTTCCCTTTAGCTTACAACCAGGAGAAGAAACCACCTTTCGAGTCACCTATGAGGCTCAAGGAGGGCCGCGCTGGGTTTATAGTGCAACGGGACAGTTGCTTTCCAACTTTTGCCTCACAGCAACTGCCAACTTTGCTCCGGCTGATTTTGCCAGTGGTATTGTACCTAATGAGATTAAAGTTGACGGACGCAGTACGCGATTTACTTGGAAATTTGATGATAATGTTTCAGTAAAAAATCCATTTGGAGTCTTTACCAATACCGAACCTATTCGTCACACGGGGGTAATTCCGCGTCTTTTATTGCTAGCACCAGCAATATTTCTGTGGTGGATATTATTGTTATATTTGTCACTGCCAATGAATTTTAAAAATATAGCGATCGCTGCTAGTATTTTCTTTGCTTGTCTGTTGACTTTGACCTATCTGGCTCGCGTTATAAATGCTCAGTTGGCTTGGACTTTAATTTCCATCATCTTACTAATTTTGACATGGGGATTGGGAGCCAGCCGCAGTGCTTCCCTGGCTGCGATCGTCGCCACAATTACTGGAGCAGTATTACCCATCTTTGGATTATTAGTACCGTTCAGTGGACTAACCCTTAGTTTAGCGGGTTTTCTTTCAGCCGTTTGGCTAACAGTTCGTCACTGGTATGGCTGGTACATGCATCCAGAAGACCAAAGATTGCAAGCTCAGAAAAATGCTAAATATTAGTTGATTCCGCTATGATTAGCGAAGTTTTAGCAAATAGCACTTATGGATAACGATTTACTAGCTTTTTTTGCGGGTGCTGGGTTACTCATTCTCTATCTCATCTTTTCTGCATTGACTGAAATGGGGACTAAACTACCTTGGAAAAAATAAGCTGATGAGGGGATAAAATTGCTAGAATTAAAAATCTGCAAGTTGAATGGGCTGGAATCCCTAAAAAATTTACATTTTTCAACCTGATTGGGCTTTGAAAAAGGAATAAACATCCTTTAGGCTAATTTCATATACTTTTTGTTCGAGAGAGTGCCAAATGCGCGATCCAGAAAAGAACTACATTAAAATCGAGTCGGCAACCCTCGTTTTGATTATGTCTGTCCTAATACTCTTGCCTCTGCTGGTTGTTGGTTTTTTCTCGCAGTGAAACTAGTGAGGAATACTCAATAGATATATTATCCTGACGTTTTTCACAAAATACGAACGAGTCAACTTTTTTTGATCAACTAAACCATCGTGATCATGAGTGGTGAAAGGGTCAAGGGCAACATCGGTAATGACAACAATATCTGGGACTGCTTGTTTAATGGCTTTGACGGTTTGCTGTACCAATCCCTCTGGGTTGTAGCTTTGTGTCTTTATGTCGGATTTTTTATTTTCCGGGATAACGGAGAAAAGTGCGATGCGATCAGCATTAATTCCTCCTATACTTCGATTGCTATATTAGCGATCGCAATTTCAAATCCCAACTCTTCCGGGCAAATCACCACCTCCACTTCCTCCATGCGAATTTCTCTAGCAAAAGGATGGTTTCTGCCATAACCTCGTTGAGTAAGTAAGTTGGCAGAATAAAACCCAACTGTGTAAAGAAAAGTAAACAAGGCTCAAACCCTTTTTCCTGCTGCACCGTAAAGTTCATTGAGCATGTCATCATCTAGTTTGGCGATCGCACTACGGCGAGGACAGAGTGCAATGGGGATTGAAGGTAATCAGTGGTATCGTCCTGTGTTATATCTGCGTTGGGAGTATAACCAGGGAGGACAGTTATTTAAGGATGTCCCTGTTCAGTTTGATCCCGTGAGTCAATCCTTCCCTACAGAACGACGATCAGAAAATACTTCAAAAATATCCTCACAGGAAGCTGTTTAAAATGTGGAAATTGAACATTACAAAAAACGTATAGCAGCCAAGAAAGAAGAGTTAGCAAAAGTAGAGGCTGACTTAGATAAAGCTTCTACTCAAGAGAGTGAAGTAAAACTTTTTAGAAAAGCAGAGAGACTGATGAAATAAATTCAATAACTAAATATAAAACTCAACAAGTTGTTCGCAGGAGTTAAAGATGAGTCAACACGAAAACAACTCCTAGAAGATGCGATCGCCTATAATTTCTCATTGAACCAAATCAAGCGCAAGATTAAAGAAATTGAGCTTGCTGCTCAATCGAATTCGTCATCTCAACCAGAATCAGCATCCATAAAAGACCGCGTTGATGATACGTTCCAACGCTTCAAGAAAGCTAAAGTATAGGATGATCCTAAAAAAAAGATAAAGTAGAGAAGTTGTTGGCACAGTTGGAAGTATTGATGAAAACTGAATAGAAAATTGCGATGCTACTTTAAAGCCGCCTGATGGCGATCACCTACGGTGGGCGGGTACGCCATCGCAACCAGCGGTCTTTGTATACGCTTTCAACCCGTCCTCAAATCCACTGAGTATCAAACGTATCTTGCCCAGTTCCATAAATTAAGTTCCCATATTTCCGCCAATTGGCTATTTCTTGCGCTTGGAGTTGAGGCGCGTGCAAAACAGAGAGGTTTGCCTCTAATTGTTGCCTAGTTTTTGGGGCAGTAAGTGCCAGAGATATCCCTGGATGATGCAGCACATAGCGGTAACAATCTGCTGCTGTGGGTGGTTCTTTTTTCCAGTTGGGATGTCCTTTAAGAAGAGTTACCCAGCGCGTGCAAGTGAATGCCACCACGGGAATACCAGCTTTTTGAGCAGCAGGTAAAACGTTTTGTTCAGCCTGACGATGTGCCATATTGTAACGGTGCATCAACACATCACACTGATGACGCTCTATCATTTCTGAAGCTATGGCTCGATTGTGTGTGGTAACTCCCACGTAGCGCACAAGTCCTTTATCTTTCCATGAACAAAGTTCATCAAGCAACACCTGAACCTGGGTCATGTCGTCAGCAAAAGAGACATATTCAGCAAAGAATACGTCCACCCTATCGACATCTAGGTGATGGCGCACAGAGTCGAGATAATGACGTAAAGAGCTTATATCTCGGTCTTCACTCCCCGTTGCGACTAAGACCTGCTCACGCTTTACAGCCAACAGAAGTTTTAATCCATCCAAAAAGTTTTCAGATTCTAAATTGTAAAAGAAAAAGTAATTGATTGCCGCCTCAAATGCAAATGCAACAGTTACAGCATCCATCGACTGTTGCCCTGCCAAACCGAGAATACTTGCTGGTTGTCCTTGTAGTGTTGATAATTTCACAGTCAACTATCCCACTTCTTACTTTCAGTGTATTACGCCAATAGGGTGCTAGTGAGGACATCATCAATGAATGTTAATTTTGGGGCGTAGGCATAGCCCGTCGTAGCGAAAAGTCGAGCCAGTGCGCCCTTGCGGTTTCCCGACTTGTTCGCTCTTCAACTGGCGTCGGAGCGGCGGCTTCCGCTGTTGGCGCAGCCCGCCGCAGGCATCAGAACTTTTCAAGACAGACATCGCTTTTGGCCCAAGAAGTTTTCCCGCGTTGGAATGGACATATAGCACGTCCTGGCGCGGTGCTAGCAACGATTGCCTTTGCTAAAGAACAAGCCACTCAGCCCATTTTCGCCACTTTAGCACGTCGTTTTGATGTTGATATTAATATCCTCAGCGGTAGCGTCGAAACCGTAGGCGATCGCTGCGTTGGTCATTTTCACATTGAACTAGAAGGATCAAAGGTAACTCAAGCTTTGAAATATTTACACGAATCAGAGTTTGAAGTGGAGGTGCATTGAGCCAAAAAGTCAATTACCCTGAAGACGCAAACAGTGCCAGTAGTGAAATAGTCCCTTGTTTTTTATCCTCATCTATACAAATCTTATAGTTAATACTACTTTAATTCTATAGATTTGCCGTAGTATATAAATAAATTGCCCAATAGCAGGTAATTAGTGGCACAGCAGTTTTTTAAACCAGGTTTAGGACAAAGTAATGCAGGAAAAAGTAGCTTAATTCGTAGTGTCAATCAATTAGAAAAGCCCATAGTGTCGAAACAGTAAGCGAGTGCCGCGTTGGTCAGTTTCACATCAAACTAGAAGGATTAAAAGTAACCCAAGGCTTGAAATATTTACCCAAATCAGAGTTGAAAGTGGAGGTGCATTGATGCAAGCGCAAGAATTGCTGCAAAGTTTATGGCTGGCTACTGGTGAAACTTTTTACATGGTGAGTATATCAGTAGTAGTAGCGATACTTTTAGGTTTGCCTTTGGGCTTAATCTTAGTGATGACAGGACCAGGGAACCTGCTAGATTTTCCACAGGTGGATAAAGCGTTGGGTGCGATCGTTAATACTGGGCGATCGTTTCCCTTTATTATTTTGTTAGTTGTCTTGACACCACTGACGCGATTGATCGTCGGTACTTCCATTGGTAGCACAGCGGCGCTGGTTCCCCTAACTCTCGCCGCCATCCCGTTTTTCGGCCGCATCGCTGAAACCAGCATTCTCGAAGTTGATAAAGGACTAATAGAAGCCGCCCAAGCAATGGGTTGCAACCATTGGCAAATCGTCCTCAAAGTATTGATTCCAGAGGCTTTACCATCCCTGTTGTTGGGTATGACAATTCTGGTTGTGAGTCTACTGAACTCTTCAGCAATGGCTGGGGCTGTTGGTGGCGGCGGCTTAGGTAATTTGGCAATTCAATACGGCTACCAACGATTCGATGTTGGCGTCATGATTTCTACGATTGTGGTTCTGATTGCCCTAGTGCAAATCGTACAGTTTTTAGGCGATTTACTGGCGCAACGGATGCGAAAACGATAAATCGCCATTTTGCCAGGATTCGTAAACTATTGAATTTTCTCTCTGTGTCCTTTGCGACGGCAGTCGCTCATGGGGAGCCACTGCAGTCTTGGGGTCTCCCCAAGTGAAGCAAGTGGCGTGGAAACCCCCTACAGCCCTTCTCTACCAAACGCTCCGCGAACGGGCATCCTACGCGGCAGGCGCTAGCCTCTCCCTTTTGGAGAAGACCGCACTGCCTCTTTTTTACGATTCGTTTAAGTTTAACCAAGAATATTGCTAATGAATATACAACATCTAAAAATTAACTGCCGATTTTTCCTGCAAGCCTTAACCTCATTTAGTGTCTCCATATTCTTTGCTAGCTGTAGCCAACAACAAGCTCAAGTATCTTCAAATACAGCCCAAGCAACTGCACAAAAAGAAGTTATTCAAGTCGGAGTGACGGGAATCATATCTGAAGATATTTTGAAGTTTGTAAATACCAAGCTGGCACCTCAGGAAGGATTAGAAGTAAAAGTTGTTACTTTTAATGACTGGATACAACCGAATACAGCCTTAAGAGACAAAGTAATCGATGCCAATTTTTTTCAACACAGACCTTTCATGAATAATGCTGTTAAAAAACTCAAAATCAATTTAATCCCATTAAATCTAGTTTCCTTAAGCACACTCGGTCTTTTCTCAAAACGGCTCAAATCGGTGAATGAGGTTCCCCAAAATGCCACTGTCACAATTGTCAATGATGTGATTAATAATGACCGAGGACTGAGATTACTGGCAAGTAATGGGTTAATAAAACTTAAGAAAAATACCAAAGAATTTGTAACTTAAAGAGACATAGCCGAGAATCCCAAAAACTTGCGAATCAAGGAAGTAGAAGGAGTCCAAGTAGTTCGAGCTATTAATGATGTAGACTTCATTGTTTTCTCGGCTCAAATTGTTGCTCTAGCAGGAATAACACCGCAATCTATGGGACAGGAGACAGCTAAGGATAAAAAGTATGTGCTGGCATTAGTCACATTACAGGGTCGAGAAAATGAACCCAAAATTCAGAAGCTAAACAAGCTGCTTAACGATCCACAAGTTAGAGATTTTATTAACAACCAGTATCAGGGGCGAATAGTACCTGTATTTTAAAGGTGGTGAAAGAATGAAGGATGAAAATTTTGCTACTTCGTCTCTCCTAAATTAGGAGTTACTAAACTTAAATTGTGACATGACTGGAGAATAAAGCAATGCTTTTTGGACAAGTTGAAAAAGAATTATTTTGTGGAGAAATTTGGTCAATCTGGCAAAACAATAAATTACCAGATCATCTACAGTTATTAGTGGATCAAGAACTAGGAAAACGCGATATCTGGGAATTGCAGACCCAAAAGCCTGATGAGCAGCCTATTCATCCAAGTCCTGATCAGGATTCTAGTCATTCAACAAGTATTTAACAAGAAAAGCAGTCCTTGCTGAGGGCAGTATTCCTCCTGCCTCCTACCCTGAGCAAGAACTGCTGCGATGCCTACGGCGGTAAACTACGCTAACAAGCTTGCGGTTTAAGTCCCCTACCAAAATCTTCTCTGGCAGACGCTGCGCGAATGATTTGGTGGCTTGGAATTAGATGGGATTGAGAGGAACAGATAAATTTCTACCTTTTGCCTCCTGCCTCCTTCACGCTACTATCTCTATCAGCTTTTGTCATCCTTTGGATAGCTGGTGGAACTCATTTGATGGGTCTTATATTAGGGATGCTTATTCTTGACTTGGGAATGCACACTGGTTACGTTTTAAACCAAATCCGCGTCTACAACTTAGTTCCAAATGCTGAGAGCCGTTTGAATACGGTGTACATGGTTACTAACTACACTGGTGGCGCACTTGGCTCTTTTCTTGGTACTTATACCTGGGGATTGTGGCAGTGGAACGGCGTTTGTGGCTTGGGATTCTTTTTGTTGGCTGTGGCGTTTATCGCTCATTTCAGTGTACGTAAGAGAAAATCTCCAGCCGTTTAATGCAAATTTGAGTTCATGCTGCAAATCTATGCCCAATTTTTTTTACCTAACAAGAGAAGGAATCAATTCCAATGGCACATCTGTTTGAACCATTCAAGATTCGTGAAGTTACTTTTCGCAACCGCATTGCCGTTTCACCGATGTGTCAATATTCCAGTACAAATGGATATGCTAATGATTGGCACGTTATTCATCTAGCTTCTCGCGCAGTTGGCGGTGCAGGTATAGTGCTAACAGAAGCAGCAGCTGTAGAGCCGCGTGGGCGCATTAGCCCGCAAGATTTGGGAATCTGGTCAGATGCACACATAGAAACTTTGGCCAAAACTGTAGGATTAATTCATAACTTTGGCGCTGTTGCAGGTATTCAACTTGCTCATGCAGGTAGAAAAGCTAGTACTGCCAAACCAAGTAAAGGAGGGAAAGTCCTGGATGAATCTCAGGAAGGCTGGCGTCCCTTGGTTTCGAGTAGTGCGATCGCTTTTAGCAAAGATAGCCCAGTTCCAGAAGCCCTCAGTCTTGAGGGAATTCAACAAGTTATTGACACCTTTACCCAAGCTGCCAAACGTTCTCTGCAAGCTGGTTTCAAGATAGTGGAAATCCATGCTGCTCACGGTTACCTACTGCACCAGTTTCTCTCACCCCTTTCTAACCAACGGCAAGATGATTATGGTGGCAGCTTTGAAAATCGGACTCGTCTCCTCAGAGAAGTAGTTCAAGCAGTCCGAGAGGTTTGGCCGCAGACACATCCACTCTGGGTACGCATCTCCGCCACCGATTGGGTAGACAATGGCTGGGACATTGAGCAAAGTATCGCTTTAAGTGACAAACTTAAGTCTCTAGGAGTTGATCTCATCGATAGTTCATCGGGCGGCATTATACCGGGCATCAATATACCAGTTAAACCTGGTTATCAGACTCAGTTTGCCGAACGCATCCGCCGCGAAGCCGATATTCATACAGGAGCCGTAGGCTTAATTACATCTCCTGAGCAAGCTGACGAGATTATTCGCAAAGAAGCAGCCGATATAGTATTGTTGGGACGTGAACTACTCCGCAATCCTTACTGGTCGCATCTGGCAGCCAAACAGTTAGGACACGATAAACTCTGGCCTGTTCAATACGACCGAGCTTGGCTGTGATGTTACCTGTGCTTAATTGAGCATCAACCACCTCAAACCCTTGCTGCTTGGCGGTAGGGGTTGTGGGTATTTGACCAGACATGGTATGATACGTACTCTAGTCATAGTGCCGCTATTTTTTTGCTTCAATACTAAGTATACAAACTTTCTGTTTTACTAACATTAAGCTTTACTAATACTCTTTCAGGGCTAGTGATATGCAAGTCTACTAAAACTTCATCAAAAAAATTAGTAGAGACGTTGTAATGCAATGTCTCTACTAATGTCTTCGTCCGTGCAAATTATTTTATCCAAACGTAATGGGTTAAAGGAAAAAGCACCATGAACAGAGTGAACGCAACGCGAATATAACCAACTAAGGAAAAATGAAAACTTTTAGGCTCTACTAGTCTGTCTGATTAATTTTGAGGGGTTACAAAAGTTTGTAGTCAGTAGCTCTAGCCCTCAAAATTGAGCGATAAATTGCTCACTACGAACCACTAGTTCATATTTTCAAGTTAAGTCTATTTTGACAAAACAGGGCTGCAACAATTTTCAAACGGGGAAACGCTCATGCTACCAAGTAATAGAGAAAACTTCCAAAAATACAAATTAAAGGTTGTTTATTTTGAGCTTCCGTCTGCGCTTAAATCAGTGAATTTCTCTTGTTTCGTTATCGGAGAAAGCTTATCTTTTTTTGGTCTTGGATGACTCAAATTGCGTTGGTATGGCTAGTTTATCAATTAACTAATTCAGCTGTATTAGTGGGTGTGGCTGGATTTACAAATCAAGCTATGGGCTTGATTATTACTCCTTTGGTAGGAGTCTTGCTAGATCGCTGGAACTTACGATATGTCCTATTAACTACTCAGCTAGTATCTATTGTGCTATCTTCTACTTTAACCTTTCTAACTCTTAGCGATAACATCAATGTTGCATGGATTATTGTCATTGGCACGCTTCAGGGTATAGTAAAAGCTTTCGATCTGCCAGCACGTCAGGTAATTATTCCTAGACTTTTAGATAAAAAATCAGATACTTATAGTGCGATGGCTTCCCATTCATTCTTGATTAATACAGCGAAGTTTGTTAGTCCAATGATTGCAGGTTTACTGATTGCTAGGTCTGGTGCAGCTTCCTGTTTTTTAGTAGATAGTATTAGTTATCTACCCTTTGTATCTGCAATCTTAACTCTCAAAGTCAACCCAATTATAAATAATTCATCTACTCAAAAATCCAAAATTTGGCAAAATCTCAAAGAAGGGTTTGTTTACGCATATGAATTTTTGCCGATTAAATTTTTATTGCTGTTACAATTCGTTATCTGTTTTATGGGAATGACCCATGTCAATTTAGTGCCTATTTTTGCTCAAGAAGTTTTGAAAGGTAACGCTGAAACTATGGGCTTTTTGATGATAGCTTCGGCACTTGGTTCTATAATTTCAGATATTTATCTGATTTCCAGAAAGAATGTCATAGGATTGGGAAAGATTATAGCAAGTTCTGCCGCAATTCTCGGTTTAGGTTTAATAGTTTTTTCTCGCTCAACCAATTTAGAGATTTGTCTAGTATTCATGTTTATCATCGGCATGAATAATACTCTAACTCTGGCTTCTATTAATAACTTTATGCAATCCATTATTCTTGATGAACATAAAAGAGGTAGAGTAACTAGTATATTTACAACTGGTTTCTTAGGAATCTTGCCTTTTGGTAATTTATTTTTTGGAGCATTAGCAGGTCATCTGGGTGTTACCAATGCTTTATTATTTGGCGGTATTTGTTGTATTTTAGGAGCATATTTCTTTAGTAGACAACTACCCCAAATCATAAAGATAGTGCATCCAATTTACGCAGAGTTGGGCTTACTTCCACAGTCAAGTAAAGGCTAAATCCGCTTTTATTGGATCTTGTCTGGAAGCGATGTCTGTCTTGAAAAGTTCAGTTTGCCTTTGGCGTTGCCGCAGGCAGACGCTCTCTACGAGACGCTACGCGAACGCGGACTCGTTGGCGTAGCCTCTCGTAGAGAAGAGGCTGCGCTATCGGCAAAAGCCGCCGCTCCGACGCCAGTTGCTACCCTGCGAGAACGCTAAGAGCGAACAAGTTGGGAAACCACAAGGGCGCACTGGCTCGACTTTTTGCTACGACGGGCTACGCCTACGCCTAATTCTCTCAACTCGACCTTTCAACAACAATTGCCTTTGAAACTTCATCAAAACTCAAGTTTAACTACGTTTCATACCCCATTTTTGCACTGTTTTAATTTCAATTAATCGAAAAATATAATCGACAGCTAAACCCAAAATTGCAATCACCACTAATCCGGCAAATACGCGATCAGTTTGCAGGAAGTAGCGACTGTTATTAATCTGCCATCCCAAACCGCTAGTAGCACCCCCTGAGCCAAAGACTAACTCAGATGCAATCACGGTGCGCCAACCGAAAGCCCAAGCAGTTCTCAAGCCTGTTAAGATGTGAGGTAATGCAGCAGGAAGCATAATTTCTCGAATCAGCCTGAAACCATCTAGACCGAGGTTTTTCCCCACCATCAGAACCGTTGGGTTGATTGTACTGAGTCCCATTTCTGTATTTAGGGCAATAGGCCAAGTTGTAGCATGGGCAGTAACTACGATTATAGAAACAGAAGTGAACCCAAACCAAATGATCACTAGGGGTAAAATAGCGATCGCAGGTAAGGGATTCAGCATCGAACTCATTACAATTAGCAAATCTTGACCAAAACGAGAAACTTTGGCGAAAGCTGCTAAAGCCGTACCCACAATCACACCCAAGACCATACCAATGCATAACACGGACAAAGTACTGAGTGTTGCTTGCAGCAGTTTTTGACTCAATAAGTCTTGCCACAGTACTTCTAGGACTGCTATTGGGCCAGGAATCAGTAAGGCGGGAACTTGGGTAACCCATACATACAATTGCCAAAAAATCAATAGACCGCAAAAAATTGCTCCGCGCCTGAAAGTACTACTGGCTTTGAGTGAAGTATATAACTTCTCAAATTTATTGGAATTTGCTGTTGTTCTCACAAATTTCATACTCGAAAAGCCTCACGACGGGAATCATTGCCCAGTAAACTTTCTAAATAGGCAGCGACTTCGACAAACTTTTTAGTGTTGATGTCATTAATCTGTGCGGTATCAACAATTTCTTTGACAGTTCCAGGTACTGCTGTCATCACTAAAACTCGATGTCCCAGGTAAACAGCTTCTTGTATGGAATGGGTGATTAAAATAATTGTCAACCCTGTATTCTGCCAAATAGTATTGAGTTCATATTGCAGTTGAGTCCGCGTCAACGCATCCAAAGCGCCGAAAGGTTCATCCATCAAGAGAACTTGAGGTTTTACAGCCAAAGCACGAGCGATCGCTACCCGTTGTTTCATCCCTCCTGATAACTGATGGGGATACTTATTGATCGCTGCTGAGACTCCCACCAAGTCGAGATATCTTATAGCTTCAGCAATGGCAACTTTACCAGCAGCTTTACCTGTAGTCTCAAGGGCATAAACAACATTTTGCAGCACAGTCTGCCAAGGTAGGAGTTGTTCAAAATCCTGAAAGACAACGATCCGATCTGGGCTAGGAACAGAGATGTGTTTACCTGCCATCAGTAATTCTCCGCTACTGATAGACTCAAAACCAGCGATCGCCTTTAACAGCGTACTCTTTCCACAACCCGATGGCCCAATAATTACAAACTTTTCTCCTGGTTTGACAGCAAAGCTAACATTTTCCACAGCCAGAAATTTCTTCTTACCTTCGCTGTAGCTAACGTGTACATTTTTTGCTACTATTAACGATTCTAAATTAACCATCAATTTAATCTCCCCCAACACCTTTAAGCGGTGGTAAAATCAATTCATCAATCGATTTTGGCTGCTTGTTTAACATACCGATTTCATGCATAAATGCTCCACATTTGAGGAAGGCTTTTGGCTCAATTCCGTATGCCACTGCCTGATTTGTGAGCCATTTTTTATATTGCTCCTGTGAGACTTTTCCACTATCCATCTTTGAGAGGATTTTGGCCGCTTCATTAGGTTTTTGATTTATCAGTTTAGTAGCATCTACAATTGCAGTATACAAAGCTTTACCAAACTCCGGATATCGATTGTAAAATTTTTCAGTCGCAAATAGACTTGCTATGCTAGTCTTACCAAAAATATCAGAACTTTTAATAATTACCCTACCACCTTTTTCAACTTCCTGAAATTCAAAAGGAGGCGTTGTAAAATGTGCATCAATTTGACCGTTTAACAGAGACTGCAACCCTAAAGGGTGAGCAATTACTTGCAGGTTCTGATCGAGTGCTGTGGGATTCCCTAAGTCTTTTTGTGCCACCTTCCGCAGTACAATTGCCTGTACCCCATCTAAAGATGGTAAACCAATTTTCATTCCTGGCTTAAAATCTTTGAGACTTTTGATATTGGGGTTTTTCGTGATTAGCCAAAACTCACTATAGTTAAGTGAAGTTAAGATTTTCCAGCCCACGCCTTTATCCCAACCAATGAGAAACGCTCCAGGGCCACTTGCACCAACTTGTATTTGATTAGCGATAATTCCATCCCTAATAGCTGCTCCATTTGATAATTCTTTCCATTCAAATTGTGTCTTTGGAAATTGTTTTTCTAAAATTTGCTGCTGCTTGACAATCAGTAAATTAGCGTAATTAATTCCAGGTTGATAGGCAATTGTTATTTTTTCTGGTGCTTGTGAAGCTGTTTGATTACTGGAAGCACAAGCGACAAATACAAACGTCAATAGTGCTAATCCAATCAAGAAACCCCACGTTCTAAATCTCTTGAATATCATCATTTTTTTCCTCTTGTAAGAGATTTATGTAATTTTCTAAATTCAACGAAAGTATCACACAGCTAGCAGCAAAAAACAAGGTCTTTTCAAGCTAGACCCCCACGGACGGTTCGCCCATAACGAGGGCATAAAAATTTATTTTCATCACCGTTTGTGAGAAAGTCTGATTTAACATCTAAAAATACGTAAAGTCGATATACTTACAGAGCTTTAGCAGTCTGACTGGAAGAAAGTACGGCTAACATAGCGATTCTTGAATCGTGGCAACACGCCATAGTCCTGACAACGCCAGTAAGCAGAATCCCTTATTAATTCTGAGTCATCCCAATCTGCACTCTCTTTACGGCACGAAACTGTGCGCCAAATCAAAGAGAAACGGATGCCTCCTCCAGCTGGTATTTTTGATGATCAAGAGCGACAACACCTAATTGAACTCGCCCAGACATTTGCTGTAGCAGGTGATCAGGCTCTCGCTTATGAAGGTGAAAAAATAACTTCTGGAAAAAACTAATACAGCAGATTGCAACTTCTCTACCTTGGGCTACGCCAAGGTGAGGTACAGATTATCGTAGGGAACATGGCTGTGCCCCTACCCGTGTACTTCATTTACCTGCAATACGCTGTATCAACAAAAGTAGTTGTGTATCTTGGTGTTTTCAAAGGCGATCGCAACTCCTAAACTGCTTAATTTTGAGAAAAGCGATCGCTATGACAGTATATTTTGTACGAAATTCTTAATCTAATCATTTTTAACTCCGTTAACGCGATTGAGATACAGTAGTTTATAGCCTAGCTTTTGCAAAGTAATGTTTGTAGCAGTGCAATGCTCTGCCAAACCAATGGTAAAAGATTTATCTGGACTCGAAATTACTACCGACTCATCAGCAGCGGTAAATGCCATCGATAGCTTTGTTGATCAATTACTGTGTGTTGGTAACAATGGCCAAGTTGTTCTCAAAGCAGTTGAGGCTGATCCGGCTTGTGCAATTGCTAATGCTCAAGTTGCCGCCTTTTATCTGTTTGCTGGTGGCTCTGTTGCCTTAACCGAAGCAACATCTTATCTGAATGTGGCGAAAGCAAACCTGAAAAAAGCCAATGATCGCGAAAAACTTTATCTCGCCGCAATTGAAGCTTGGGCAAACCGAGACATTGCTCAAGCGATCGCTCACCATGAAGCGATCGCTGAATCATTTCCCCGCGATTTAGCCTCAGTTCATCTGTGCCAATACCACTATAGAAATTCTGGTAACAGTCAGGGAATGTTGCGAATTGCCGAAAAAGTTTTCCCTGCGAATCGTGACAACCCTTATATGTATGGGATGCTAGCCTTCGGGTTAGAAGAGTGTCATCGTTTAGAGGAAGCAGAAGAATATGGGCGACAAGCGATCGCCCTGAAACGAGATAACCGTTGGGCACACCATGCAGTTGCCCATGTTTTAGAAACTCAAGGACGCCTAAAAGAGGGGATTAGCTTAATGGAGAGTCTTAGCGATACTTGGGAATATGGTAGCTCGGCTTTTTATGGACACCTTTGGTGGCACACATCTCTTTACTACTTGGATATTGAAAATTTTGCTAAAGTACTAGAAATATATGATACGCGCATTTGGGGACGTGCCAAAAAAGACAATGGACGCGAGCAGATTAATGCGATCGCATTATTGTTGCGGCTGGAGTTACGCGGTGTAGATGTCGGTTCGCGCTGGCAGGAACTTGCTGCTTACCTGCAACCACGGCTACACGAACACGTCCTTGCTTTCCTGGATTTGCAATATATTTATGCACTTGTGCGGGGCGGCAAAGATGACTGGGCGGCACAGATGTTAGAGAGTATGCAAACTCATGGAGAGAAAGTCTTACCCTATGCGCGTCGGACTTGGGTAGAGGTGGCAGTACCGGCTGCTAGGGGGATGATTGCTCATGCTCGTGGGGATTGGGAGAAGGTGATCGCTCAACTAGAGCCAGTGTTACCCGATTTATACTCCACAGGTGGATCTCATGCTCAACGAGATTTATTTGAGCAAATTTATCTTGATGCACTGATTCGCGATCGGCAGTATCACAAAGCCTTGAATGTCCTGGAAAAGCGCAATACGGCCCGTGGCAATATTCCAGTGATTCAGCGGGAATTAGCTAATACTTACAGCCAGCTAGGACACATTGATGAAGCACATCGAGCCTCTCAACTTGCTTCAGAACTTTCACAACGTTATCAAAAAGTAGAGCAAACAGTATGACGACATACGTAAATCTCGGAAAAAGTGGACTGAAAGTATCACGCCTGGTTTTGGGTACTATGACTTATGGTTCTCGAAAATGGCGAGAATGGGTATTGGAAGAAGAAGAAAGTCGCCCGTTTATTAAAATAGCTTTGGAATTGGGGATAAACTTCTTTGACACCGCCGATGTTTACTCCTTAGGTGTCAGCGAAGAAATCCTGGGACGGGCGCTTAAGGATTTTGCCAAAAGAGATCAGGTCGTCATTGCTACCAAAGTCTTTAGTAAAATCGGTGATGGCCCTAATGACCGGGGACTGTCTCGCAAACATATTTTTGATAGCATTGATGCCTCATTACAACGTTTACAGACAGATTACGTCGATTTGTACCAAATTCACCGTTGGGACTATGAAACACCAATTGAGGAAACCCTAGAGGCACTACATGATGTAGTCAAATCAGGTAAAGTTCGTTACTTGGGTATCTCAAGTGTTTACGCATGGCAATTCGCCAAAGCCCTTTACACGGCTGACAAACACGGTTGGACTCGCTTTGTATCTATTCAAAACCATTACAACTTAGTTTATCGAGAAGAAGAGAGAGAGGTGATACCTTTATCTCTAGATCAAGGAATTGGGATCATTCCCTGGAGTCCTCTGGCGCGGGGCTTTCTAGCAGGGAATCGCAGCAAACAAAGCTATGGCGAAACACTACGGGCGAAAACCGATGAATTTGCTCACAATCTCTACTATCAAGATTCGGATTTCCAAATAGTTGATCGCGTCGTAGAGTTAGCCCAAAAACGCGGTGTTAAACCAACACAAATTGCCTTAGCTTGGTTGTTGCATCAACCGGGTGTGACGGCTCCGATTGTTGGTGCTAGTAAAATAGAGCATCTTAAAGAAGCAGTGGAGGCTGTGGATTTGAAGCTTTCCGATGAAGAACGCAAATTCCTTAAAGAACCTTACACACCGCATCCTATCTTAGGACATCAGTAGCCAACCGCCTCTACCAGTTGCCCATAGCAATATCTAGTACTGGCTTATTTTTCACCTCATCTGGAATAAATCATCAAGTGACCTAACCCCCTAGCCCTCTTTCCTGCTAAGCAAGGGGAAAATTCAAAGTTTAACCCAGATCACTTAACTGAGTACACTTTTGCGTAAAAGCGTAGCGTTTTTAATGCAGGGGGACGCATTAACATTGTATAAAGATGCATTGGTATTGTCGGGGGACGCATTAACATTGCATCAAGATGCATTGGTATTGTCGGGCGAAGCATTGGCATTGTCGGGGGACGCATTGGCATTGCATCAAGATGCATTGACATTGTAAGGTATTGCCAAATTTAATTCGCTACAAATTAATTAAATGCTGTACTAAGTTACAAAAAATAACTCGCATTGGATAAACAGAGAATTTTGAGGTTTACACCAGGAGGAATGTAATGTCATCATCTACAAAAAGATCTATTGCCACCTATACAAGAATGGCAGATGGAACAAAAGAGGATTATCTGCTGTTACGGGAACACTCTAAGCCTTTGTTGAATCAGGTTGCCGATCACGCACTAACACTTTTAGTTGGCTTACAAGAGAGTTATCCAGGAAATCTGATTGATCGTTATCAGCATTCGCTACAAACGGCAACACGGGCTTTTTGGGATGAGGCAGAAGAAGAGGTCGTGGTGGCTGCGTTGCTGCATGATATTGGTGATTTACTAGCACCAGTAAATCACGCACAGCTAGCAGCAGCCATCCTCAAACCTTATGTGAGTCCAGCTACCCATTGGATAGTTGAACATCATGGGATTTTCCAAGGCTATTATTTCTGGCATCATACAGGAGGCGATCGCCATGCGCGAGAAAAGTTTCGAGGTCATCCTTACTTTGACCGCACCGCTGAGTTCTGCCATAAGTGGGATCAAGAATCATTTGATCCAAACTATGATACTTTGCCGCTGACTTTCTTTGAGCCGATGGTACACCGGATCTTCGCTCGTGAACCTTGGGGCCAGCATACAAAACAGGAATCATAAAAGTATCGGAGTGCAGGAATCAAACATGATTCGATTCGACCATGCCAGCAAGGCGCTCATTTTGTTGGTTGCATTCCTCCCCTTTCTAGGACTGTATGGGTGTTATCTGGACAAAATGACGCGTTTAGTCAAACATCTTATATCAAGTCCGGGTAATTAGTTATGATTCCCACAGTCATTGCACCCCACACGCCAGATGCTCCACTTGGGGAGACCCCTTCTCTACGAGACGCTCCGCGTTCACGTAGTGTCTTGTAGAGAAGGCGCTAGCCTCTCCCTTTGGGAGAAGACTGCACTGGCTCCCCTTAATCCCCTCCCCGCTCTTCGGGAGGGGAGACAAAGCGTAGCTTTGGCTCTTTGGGGTTCTTCGGGTTTAAATAAGTAGTCAAGCGGACATGATATTACTCAGGCATCCAGTAATATTCCACATTCGGTTGACCGTTGATTTTGTTTGTTGATAGCTTGCCCACTTTAAAACCGTGGTGTTCGTAAAATGCACAAGCTCGTATATTCGCTTGTAATGTGTCAAGCCCTAGACCTTGGGGACAAATTGCTTTAGCTTTATCAAGTAGTGTTGAACCGATACCCTGATTTTGGTACGTTGTATCTACAAACAGCTGGCTCAACCATTGTTTCTCTTTAATGACTACGAGAAAACCTACAATTTGATTTTCAACTTCAGCCAGCCAAACATCCCCGCGTGCAGCAAGGTCATCACGAAATCGAACTTTCCATGTGAAATACGGTTGTGGATGTTGAATGTCAGGAAATGTCTGATGCCAAGTTCAATACCACAGATGAACGGTGTCTTCTAAATCATTTAATTGATAAGGACGAATCTTTACCACGATATGGCAAGTTAGTTTTAAAGTACTTTAATATTTGCAGATATTTTAATTACACTGATTTCAATCGAGATGGTTTAGATGCGATTACCTGTGAAGTTGCATAGAACAAGGGGCTTAAGCCCCTTGTTTCACCAAGCCTGACGCCCAAAAGGCAATTAGAAGTGCAGCCATTGAGTTTATTGAAAATGTTCAAAATTTCCTGAAGTTTTAGCCATGCCTTCAAATGACTGGAATTTCGACTAAGTAATCCAAAAATATCCAGTCTGCTTTATCTCAATACGCTTGGGATAAGCCTATTTTTCTTCCCCTGCCTCCCTACACTGAAGAATTTTCTTAACCCAAGCGTATTGTGCTTTATTTAGTGGGCATAGTGATTTCCCAAATTCCTTCATTTCCACCATATTCCAGAACATAAATCTTATTGCCGATAATCTCAGAATCAATGGGATTACTAAAACCTTTGACAATGCGGGTGGCGTTAAGTTTATAGTTGGTAGTTCCCACTTTAGTTAACTTTAAATGCAGTAGGTCTTGGCCGGCATCTTTAAAAGGACCTGCTAGTGTTTCGCCAGTGGGGTCGCCTGGTGTCCAACTCAACATGAATCCATCTTGGTTGAATTCTGGACTCATTACTCCTTTTGTATCAAAAACTAAGCCCAAAGGAGAACGGTGTGATGTAAAAGTGCTCACACTTTGCCCCAGAACACTTGCATCTTTGACTTTGCCATCTACAGGATCACGGTAACTGTCTGCGTCCGGGCCAAAATTAGGAATTGGTTCAATTAAGTTTCCAGGCCGAATAGGAAAGGTTGGATCGTTACGAAAGTAGCCCTTTTGAACTGCGCCAAATTTTGGGTTTAATAAACGGTCTTTGGCAGGATTATAATTGGGGAATTGTTGTGGGTTGTCTGTCCCACCAATACGCCAGGGAAAGCCGTAATTACCATCTAGACGTAGCCAATTTAATTCTTCTGACATGTCGCGATCGGGGCCATTTTCTGTGCCAAATAAATCCCCATTGGGTGCAAAAGCCATATCAAAAGTATTACGTGTTCCTTCTGCAAAAATATAGCCAGCTGTCTTTAAGGTTGCTCGATTGTTTACAAGAAAGAGATTATTGCCATTACTAGGGAGGCGGAGTATACAGGCGGTTAATCCTACTTCGCGAGTATTGGGATATTTACCATCATCAGACTGAACCTCACCGTGATCGGTACGAGAACCGCTATTTACATAGATAAAGTTACCATCCGGGCTAACAACCACGCCGTTGAAGCGATGGTCATAGGCTGTTTTGCTTTTGGGATAGCCTGCACTCTGAGCTAAGATAGACCAGATGCGCTTTCCTGTACTCGAATTAATTACGCCTTTAACAATAATTCCTTTGGTCTGGTCATTCACAAGGTCTGCATTGCCAACCAAATAAATTGTACCGTTAGGACCAATGGCCATACCTTCAGTCTCAGCTAGATTATGATTACTAGAGTTGTAGACAAGTGTCTTAGTAGAGGAGGCTAAATTGACTTGATAAATCTCACCATTTCGTTTGAGGTAATAGAGGATATTGTTTCGTGGATCTTTTGCAATCCGAACAGAAGGAGAAACCGATAACGTATTGAGAATATTGCGAATCTTAATATCAGAACGCAGGGCTTCAGGTGCAGCATTTACTCCAGTAGTGCCATAATTTAATATGATTATTGCAAATAATAGAATCTTGGCAGCAAAAAAGCACCTTTTTAAAGGTAAATTACCGATAAATCTGCGCTGTTCTGGCTTGGATGATTTAGTGCTATTCATTATTTTGTTCATAAAATAGTTAGGTGATTTTGTTGGGAAATCTTCTTGATAAGGGAAAAATCTTTAGAGATTACGGCCTGAAATAATGAATGGGTAATAACTTGTAAATAGTCTATTGTCGAATACAAAAATATATGCTGTTGTGTCCTTATAACCAGCAGCCAAAGTATATTTGAAAATACTAATTATTGATTTGGTTAGTTGATTATCCAAATCGTAAGTAATTGGGTCAAAATTTATTTTTTTTAATTATTTGTTTTCCTCATATTTTTAAACTCACCTGTAATTATTTAATTATCATGAGCGAAAGGTTACGTCAAATTCTTTACCAAATCTTAAAAATGTAAAATTTATGATTTTTGATAGTGTTAAAAGTTTTTATAAACTTTCATGAATTATTTCTTATAAAATACTATTTTTTTGGTAAAATATGCAAAATGTTTCAGATGAATACAGGATTGTAGTTAACTTATATTTCAAAATGTATTTTTAATTGCAAAAAACAGAGTTTTATGTTACAAACATACATTTGAAAAAACATAAGTTAAATTGATAGATTATCCAGAGCATTTTTTAGCTTAATAACACTTAAGCTTTACAGAAATTTTATATGCTTATTTTAAGTACTAAAGCTTATTCTAGGAAAGGATGCCCCAAAAAGCATGGTGCTAAATTCAAGCTTAATGAACCTAATTAACCTGAGTTCGGGATAAAGAAAAGGACAGGTAGTAAGCTGTAAATAACAACAAATCCAGCAACCTGTCCTATGTTTAGTTTAGATGCTTTGTTCTGTCATGTAGATGATTTCTGTAAAGCGTTTGAAGCACAATGGCACAAAAAACTGTTCAATCATGGAGGAATAAAACGTGTTCGTGCTAAATGCTTGTGTTTAAGTGAAATAATGACAATTCTCATCGCTTTTCATCAAAATCACTACCGTAATTTCAAACATTTTTGTTTGAATCAAGTGAAACAGCATTGGAGTTGTGCGTTTCCAGGTCTTCCAGAAAATGAATCTAAACGTCAATTACTTTTTTTTATAAACTAATTGTGCTTTGAAGCGTCAGGCATAATTGCCTCCTGAAGATTTACGCCGCCGAGGTGAGCTAACCTAAGGTCAGCTCCTCTAAGGTTAGCTCCTCTGAGATTCGCCCCTGCCAAATTCGCGCCTCTAAGGTTAGTCCAACTCAAATCAGCTTGACTCAAATCAGCTTCACTTAGGTTAGCCCGCAGCAGGTAAGCACCACTGAGGTGAGCCTTGTTCAGATTAGCTTTGTAAAGGTTAGTTTTATAAAGATAAGCCCCCAACATTTCCGCCTCGTACAAACATGCTTCTCTAAGGTCAGCCGTAATCAAGTTAGCTTCAGTAAGGTTGGCAAAAGAGAGATTAGTCCGTATTAACTTCGCTGCACCTAAATCGGCATCTCTCAAGTTAGCGCCTCTTAAGTCAGTTCCAATTAGATTAGCATCAGCGATCGCAGCGCCTCTAAGATTCGCCTCACTCAAGTCAGCTCCAATCAAATTGGCATGACTCAAATCTGCCTGCGTAAGTATAGCACCACTCAAGTTAGCAACACTTAAGTTAGCATCACTCAGGTTAGCTTCAACGAGGAAGGCTTTGTAGAGGTTGGCACTACTCAGGTCAGCACCACTGAGATTTGCTCGCACCAGTAAAGCATTACCCAAATCCACCTTGCTCAAGTTTACCCCCTGGAGGTTTGCGCCTCTGAGGTTATCCCCTTGCAGGTTTGCGGCGCTGAGGTCTGGTTCAATCTCAGGATTTTTCTTTCTCCACTCAATCCATGTAACTGCACCTGCTTTCAGTAAAGCTAGATGCTCTCGATTTGCCATTTTCTCTCCTTTACTCCTGACGCCCACCCAGAGGATTTGCCCGACCAGCTACACTTTCAATCGCCGCTAACGCTCCTGCCGCACCTGCTAGAATATCTTGTTCTTGTCCACCTAAGTAAAGCCGTCCAAAACTACCTACAGCTAGAACCTCAAGAATGTTAATCGCCGCTGCTTTCTCAGCTTCATTCGCAGCCAGTGCGGCGTAAGCAGCAGGCTCAACTTCTAATACATACAGCGTTTGTCCTGCTAGTAGTAGCTGTCCCCGGCGTGTGCGATTAATAAGTTGTGTTTGGTAAGCATCGATGTTGCGGATAATCTGGCTAGAAATAACCCGCGGTTTGAGACATTCCTCTCTTCGGACTCCCAATGCCGCCAAAATGGCTTGACCAGCAGCTCGCGTTTCGCCCTGGGAGCCAGAATGAACTTCCAATAGTCCGTATAGTCGTTCAACTATCTGTACTCCCGGACGGACAGAGGCAGATTTCAGGGCTATATCCGTAATTTTATTAATTTCGATACCAGGAGAGATTTCAATCCACAGTGATGTATCCCCTGGTAATGGTAAGAAGCCTTGGGCTACTGTTCCCATATATGCTGCATGTTGAGGTTGCAGGCTGTCGAGAAATACGAAACTGCGTAGCTCTATTCCCAAGATTTTGCTCTCCAGTCATAAGGGTAAAAGTTATCTATTGCAAGATATGAGCGCCTAGCTTGGGGCATTTTTGCCACAAGTGAAGGATGGAAAAACACAAAGTAGAAAAATTTTGCTGTCGATAAATCTTACACCTGAGAAGTATTCTGGCAGTAAAAACCGCCTTGACAATTGTACAAGCTTTATTATGCACAAATCGCTGCCTACAATGCCTAAATCGAGCAATGCTTGGCTTCATTTACTGATAAATTTGATGTTACAAAAAAGCTTTTAGCTAAACTGAAGCGGATAAAGTTCACTGGACTTGTGCCGATATCTTCAAAATGCTGCCAAAACCGCAGCCTATCAAACTGACAGTGCTAAGATTTCCATATTGACAAAGTAGGCAAGAAATGCTGTAAGTGGAAACAAGGAAATAACAGGCTATTCGCTAATTAACTTTGACTGGTAGGGTAATCACAAACTCAGTCCCTTCACCTGAGATTGAGTTAACTGCGTAGCTTGCTGTCGTAGGCATCGCTCCACCATATTTTCCTACCACAATTTGACGAGCGATGTCTGACGACAAGCTGAAGAAGCGTCTCAATCTGGTAAAGATATCAGTTAGCTAGCTAAAGTGAAAATGATGGGTACACTCAAATAGTCACATATCTTTGAAAATTTCTATGGGCGCTTATTACGGTTCTATTCACATTTGCTCAACTGACACTGAAGAAATTGTAGAGATCGTAAAAAGGCTTGCTGCACAAGAAAAACTAAAATTTTTAATTTCTCCATGTATTAATGGTTGGATTAGTGTTTATTCTTCAGAAAGAGGGCAAAATCCTACAGCTATTACGGTGATAGCACAGCAATTTTCCGGTCATTTGATTAATCTTATTCTTTATCATGACGATTTTTTTTATTACGAATATTACAGAGGTCATCAATTAATTAATGCCTATAGTTCAGATCCAGAATATTTTGGGACTATATCTAGAGAAGAAAAATCAAGATTAACTGGCAAGCCCGAAGTATTTGCTGATTTACTATCTGAACTACCAAACAATCAAACAACCATTGAAGAGATTGCTGAAGTATTGGCAGTTTCATCTCCAGAGAAACGCGAAGAACTTTCTCTAAAAAGCGTAGAAAGATTGCAACAATTAGAAGCAGGTACAAACCCTGCTGATATCAACGAATTGCCTGATGATCAAGTGTTTATAGCTGCTAGCCAGTTTTATCGCTTTGCTAAACTTTTTAACATCAGTAATGCTTCAACTTGCTATGAATATCTTCAAGATGACGAGGATGAAGAAATTGAACGATGGAAAGAATTTGTTCATATTCCAGATCCCTCCATTGAATTTCGTCGCTTCTTCTAGTGATGTTATCACTGTTGGCGATCGCGCTAGTCGAATGGCAAGAACCTATGATATTGCTTTTGACTGGCAGCGCAATATTTTACTTTCTTGTGGACTAGAGGGCAAGATCAAGTCTCTTGACTTAGCGACTGGAGAATCTAAAGTTTTATTGGAATTACCTGGAAAACCAGCGATTATCCAATTAAACCTATCTCGTGATTTGGCTACCTTCTGTACACATTCAATACCCGATATATTTGAGCGTAAGCGACGAGAGCCATTTCTCGTCCAAATATGGAATTATTTAGGACTTGCCTAATGCTTTGCGAGTTGGTGCGATCGCAGATTCAATTAAAAAAATCCGAAAAGCAGCAACCTCAGTTTGGAGATTAAGTATACACCTACCAAAATGAGATGCACTCATTGCTAAGTCATGGTAAATGCAAATTTAAAACTGAGATTTAAACCCGTTTCTCACAGTTGGGTTGCTCTACATCCACAGCCTAAAGGGGTAATTCAATTTATTGCAGGGGCTTTCTTTGGTACTTTTGGCCCCATGCTTTTCTATCGCTATTTGCTTCAATCTCTATTCGAGCAGGGATATACGATTATTCTTCTGCCGTTTAATTTTAGTTTTAACCATTATGTAGAAGCGGGTTTTCTCATGAGAGAGCAGTATGAAATTCTGCCAGAGCTTGTGAGGATGGCAAGTGTTGCAGGATATGATTATGAAGCTTATCTAGATGATAAAAACTTTTCTTGGATTGGACATAGCCTTGGCTGTAAATATATCTCCCTGTTAGAAGGATTTACTGCTTTGCCAGATGATCCTCAAGATAGGCAAAAGTTTATTCGGAATCTGCTATCTCATACTTCAGATGAGTCACAGATAGAAAGTGTCATTGCAGAGATTAACATTCTTGTTGAAGAACTGAAACTAAAAATTGTAGAAGTTCAAAACCTAATTTGTAGTTATGTAGGTCGAAAAATAAAAATTAACAGTATCTTTATTAAGGGGCAAGTTTCTATCCTATTAGCACCTGATATTAGCGATACAGCTAGTGCAATTCGTCCGCAATTTTTAGCAGATATCATCGATAATCTTGGCTGGGGTGTAAAACCAACCCCTGAAGAAACCAAGAACTTAATCAAGGATAGTGGGCTATTTAATATTATGGGTTTAGTCTGTTTTCAGTCTGATAATATTGCTAAATTAACCTGTGAATGGTTTAGAAAAACTCTAAAAAAACCACCCAAAGAGTTTCTTAAATCTTTAGAGGGCGGACATTTAAAACCTTTAGGTATTCAACTAGGCAAGTATGTGATTAATCTTTTTGATAAACCTTTGATTGAATCAGTTGAAGAGCGAAAGAGAGGCTTTGAGCATTATGTAATTCAATTGCTTGAGGAACTGAAAAAAGAATCACCTAAGAAAAGTACTGAAAGTTCCAAAATTATTAAGTCAATAATATTAGGTTCGCATAAGTAGTTATGCTAACCACAGCCAATAACCCCACCATGCCCTTGCGGTTTCCCAAGCTGAATTCTTAACGGCAGTTTCCCCTGATGCCTTTATTGTATTTTGCTGAAGTCGATTTCAATACAATACGCTTGGCTTTAACCCAAGCGTATTGGATTTCAATAAGCATTCAAGCATATTGCTTTCTCATTTCGGTAAATTTAGCAAGCAAAAGGACATATTGCTTTCTCAAAAGGCTTGAATGCTTTCTCATTTCGGTAGATTCAGCAAGCAAAAAGGCATATTGCTTTCTCAAAATGCTTGAATGCTTTCTCATTTCGGTAGATTCAGCAAGCAAAAAGGCATATTGCTTTCTCAAAAGGCTTGAATGCTTTCTCATTTCGGTAGATTCAGCAAGCAAAAAGGCAGATTGTTTTCTCAATTTGCCTTTTTGCTTTTTCAAATGAGTAATTTACGCACTAATATATAGTTATCGCTGTCTAGCACAAGCCATTAGTCATTGAGCATGGAGTAAAAGTCATACTCCCTTTTTTTTATGCCTAATGCTCTTTCATAACAATCCCAACTCTTCTGGAAAACCGAGCATGATGTTTAGGTTTTGGATTGCGGCTCCCGATGCGCCCTTACCCAAGTTGTCAAGACGAGCAACTAGCAACGCTTCTTTGGTAGTGTCATTGGCGAATACAAAAACCTGAACAATATTAGTGCCGTTGATTGCGTAGGCGTAGCCCGTCGTAGACATCGCATCTAGAAACGTTCCGTCTCGCAGCAGAGTAGAATCTTGGAATGGAGCAACCTGCACGAACTTTTCACTTTGGTAGTAGTCAGCAATTGCTTGATAAATCACCTCACCTGATGGTGGATTATCCAAAATCCCTAGCGGCAAAGGCACCTGCACCAGCATCCCCTGCTCAAAATCTCCCACTGCTGGTACGAACAGCGGCGGCGATGCTAACCCCGAAAAGTAATGCATTTCCTTAACGTGCTTATGCCCAAACTGCAAACCGTAGATGCCATAAGGATAGAGCGACTCTGCCCCAGCTTGCTGTTCGTGGAAGGTATGGTACTGTTTGATCAGATTCTTTCCGCCACCAGAGTAACCTGATACTGCATTAACGGTGATCGGAAAATTACTCTTCAGGAGTCCCTTGGCAATCAACGGACGGATACAGGCTAAAAATCCTGTAGGATAACAGCCTGGATTGCTGACAAACTGGGCGCTGGCGATTTTCTCTCGCTGTCCTGGATTTAGTTCAGGAAAGCCATATACCCAGCCTTTAGCTGTGCGGTGGGCACTACTAGCATCAAGGATCTTAACCGTACTACTACTGACTAAGCTAACAGCTTCGCGGGCTGCGTCATCAGGTAGGCAGAGAATCACAACATCGACGGCATTGATTAGTTTGGCTCGCTCAGTTGCATCTCTATGTTTAGATGCCTCAATGCTAACTAACTCGACGTCATCCCGTTGGCTGAGGCGTGAGTAAATCTGTAAGCCTGTGGTTCCCGATTCCCCATCAATAAAAACTTTAGGTTTAGTAATCATGCGTTTAGCATCCTGATCTTTAAGTAGTATTATTTACATCTAAAGGATAATAATCCTTTAATAGCATGGGTTTGAGCGTTTGATAATTGAGGCTATTTTTTCATAAATATCCTTATGCAGCAAGGATTATACAAATTACGTGCGTTCGCTCTGGTATTCTCCCTTAGTTTTTTCAAAAATCAAATCAAATTCCTATAGCAAATCTAAAAATTAAATTAAAATTTTTTGTGTTGCTCACGACATCTAAAAAATAATGAGTATGTTATGTTACTAAACGAAATCATAAATGATCTCATTTTCAGCAATTAACTTAAGTGTGAATACAGCCGTTGCGGTATAGGCAGCCAGAGGATTTCTGAATTCTTTCTGACCAAGACTATACCAAAATTCCTGCTGAGTTCTCACTAAAATCTGGTTTAAATAACGAATTTATAGTACCTGATGTCACAAATTAGTTGTGAGATCACGTGTTACAAAATCCGTTCGGTCAATCTATTGTAGCTATTTTCAATTGTATGGAATACATATCTGTTGAGGAGTGCAAAGTTTTGCGCCCCATAGTGTATTGCATCCATACGAAAATCGCTATACCCAGTCTCAGGGAGATTCATAAAAATAAATCTCCAGCCTGATTAAAACGAATAACCGACTACACCCACAGTGAAACCAGGTTCTGCAAAGCAGTTCCCGTACCACTTCCCTACGGAACGCTCCGCAAACGTGGAAGCAAGCTACGCGTAGGGTCTCGTTCACCAGAAGGGTAGGCTGGAGATTTATTTCGGATTTGTGTGTGAGCAAATTTTTGTAGGAGTTAAGTGAACAAGATGAATCTGTGCAAACAACGTCAAAGTAAAAATAGCGTATTGATTTTAACTTCTCTGGCTGTGTTGGCGTCTCCATTAGTATTGCCTTTACAACAAGCCTCTGCACAAACATTAACGACTGTTGTAAATTTCAACGGTACTAATGGAGCGGCCCCAAGAGCAGGTGTGTTTGCAGGGAAAGATGGCAATCTTTATGGAACCACTTCCGCAGGTGGTTCGCAAAATAAAGGAACAGCATTCAAATTAACTGGTTCTACTTTAAGTACTCTGACTACACTAGTTAACTTCACTGGAACCAATGGAACTAACCCAGTTGCTAGATTATTCCAGGCAAGTGATGACAATCTATATGGTGCAACCTTTACAGGTGGTACAAACAACCTCGGTACGTTGTTTAAGTTGGGAAAAACAACTTTTACAACCCTGACAACTCTTTTAAATTTCAATGGCACTAATGGAGCCAACCCAGCAGGCCGATTGATTTCAGGTAGCGATGGCAGCTTAGTGGGGATAACTTCTGCCGGTGGGGTCAACAGTAAAGGAACTGTATTCAAGATTCCGGTGACTGGTGGTGTCCCTACTGTCTTAGTTAACTTCAACGGTATTAATGGAGCAACTCCATTAGCAAGGTTGCAATTAGCTAGTGACAAAAACTACTATGGCACCGCCTCAGCAGGTGGAGCAAGTAATAAGGGTGTGGCATACAAATTAACTCCTGCAGGAGCAATAACTTCATACAGCTTTAGTGGTGCTAATGGGCAAAGTCCCCGGTCTGGATTAACTGAATCTGATGGATTTCTCTATGGCACAACTTATCTGGGTGGAACCAGTAATAAAGGAGCTATATTCAAGGTTCCGCTCGGTGGCGGTACACCGGTTTTAGTTGCCAGTTTTAATGGCAGCAATGGGGCCAACCCCACAGCCGCAGTTACAAAAGGAAAGGACGGTAACTTCTATGGCACAACTTCTACAGGTGGTGCAAATAATAAAGGAGCCGTCTATCGGTTGGCTGGAGGAACCATCACTTTGTTGTTTAGTTTTAATGGCACAAATGGGGCAACACCGGAGTCTACGCTAATTCAACTTGCTAATGGTGCATTTTACGGTACCGCTTCTACTGGTGGCACTTCTGGACAAGGAACCGTGTTTACATTTACACCATAACTTCAAGGTCTAATAGTAGAACGTAGATTTTTCCACTTTCAGATAGTCATGCTTACTGAGTATCTGAAAGTGGAAAATACATTTGTAGACAACCAAATACATTGATGATGGAGCAAAACAATTAACATGCTATGAATATTTCGCTTCAACTGGTTTTTGATGAAGGGCTATTCCGTCCAAGCGAGAGTGCGTTTCACTGCCTTTTGCCAAGTAGTAAAGTTGGAGAATGGGGAATTGTTCCTCGGCTCAAACACACGTTCAATTTGCCGTTGCTGCACCAATGCTTCATAGCTCTCCCAAAATCCTACAGCTAAACCTGCTGCAAATGCTGCACCCTGAACGGTCGTATCGCGCATTATTGGACGTTCAACTGGAATACCCAACACATCAGCCTGGAACTGCATTAGGAAATTATTCTCGCAAGCACCACCATCTACAGTTAATTGACCAACAGGGATACTGTTAGATGCATTAATCGCTTGCACGACTTCCAGAACTTGATAGGCGATCGCTTCCAGTACAGCGCGAACTAGATGCTCTGGTTGTACACTGGCGGTAATGCCGAAAAAGGCTCCCCTAGCACTCATATCCCAATAAGGTGCGCCCAGTCCACTAAATGCAGGCACAAAGTATACTCCACCATTATCTTTTACCTGATTTGCCATCGCTTCAGTTTCAGCAGCAGTTTTAATCAGCTTCAGGCGATCGCGCAACCATTGAATACAAGCACCACTAGTAAACATACTGCCTTCAAGAGCATAGCTTACATCTATAGTTTCCCTTGTATTGCCTTGTGTCCATGCCACTGTGGAAAGGAGTTGATGCGGCGATCGCACAATTTGATCACCTGTATGAGCCACCAAAAAGCTACCAGTACCGTAAGTACATTTCATCAAACCAGGGCGATCGCAGCCATGACCAAATAGAGCAGCTTGCTGATCCCCTAAGATGGCAGTGATCGGAATTTTAGCGCCTAACAAAGTCTTATCAGTAACTCCAAAAACTCCTAAACTAGGCTGAATCTGGGGCAAAATATGAGCCGGAATTTGAAACAGATCCAGTAAAATCTCATCCCACTCACAGGTTTTGAGATTCATTAACATTGTACGACTGGCGTTGCTGTGGTCAGTAGCATGGATTTTCCCACCTGTGAGGTTCCACAGCACCCAGCTATCAATGGTGCCTGCTAAGACATTGTTCAGGTCAATATTAGTAAATTGGTCTAATAGCCACCTAAGTTTAGTAGCAGAAAAGTAGGCATCGATAATCAAGCCGGTGCGATCGGAAATTTCTTCAGCATAGCCTTGCTCTTGCAACTGGTGGCAAAGGGGAGCAGTGCGGCGATCTTGCCAGACGATTGCTCTATGGAGTGGTTTTCCAGTAGTTTTGTCCCAAATCAAGCAGGTTTCACGCTGCACAGTTAGTCCCAAGGCTGCGATCGCTGATGGAGCAATCTGGGCATTCCCAATTGCAGTTTGCATCACCCAACAGGTATCCTGCCAAATTTGTTGAGGATCATGCTCTAACCATCCTGGCTGAGGATAATACTGAGTTAGTTCTTTGTATGCCTGCCCAACAATCTTGCCGTCTGCATTAAACACAAAGGCGCGGTTGCCTGTCGTACCTAAGTCCAGTGCTAAGATGTAGCCCGATGATGGAGTTGTGTTGCCAAGTGTGTGCATAGCCGCTTTGACATGCTGCAATCGCGATTTTAGCAATACACGTCAAATTAGATATACATTATTTTGTGTACATTTTGAATTCCCTGTTTGCATAGCGTTGCGCTTATTTTGCTGTGTCCGCCTCAAATCCCAGATCCTTTACAACGTTGCAAGACGTTGTGCATTTTAATTATGTGTAAGTAGATCGATACAAAAAATCATTATATACAGCAAATTGCAACTTCTCTACCTTGGGCTACGCCAAGGTGAGGTACAGATAATTGTAGGGAACATGGCTGTGCCCCTACCCGTGTACTTCATTTACCTGAAATACGCTGTAAATGCTGCTATCGATAGAATATTACACACAACTTCATACTAATTTTAGTATTAAATTTCTGTGACAACGTACAAAGTGTCACTTTATTCAAGTCTGATTACAATACTAAGGTTTTATAGTTCGCCTATAAAAAGTAATAGTAAAAGTTCAAACCATCAAAATACAATAAAACTTTCGCATGTTCAAACTTAACTCAAATCGAAATGCACTACTAGCTCTGTTGTTGCTTGTGCCAGTGGCGAGCATTGGTATTGCAATTCAACTGTATATGCTCCCTGGCTCTAAAGGACATTTAGTAGCTTTATTATCTAAAATCTGGTTGTTGGTACTACCCATTATTTGGTTGTTATTTGTCGATAAAGAGAATTTAAAAGTTCAATATCCTAAAGGACGCGATTTGTTAGCTGGAGTCGGATTAGGGCTATTGATGCTATGCATCATCTTGATTGTTTATTGGCTGCTAGGCCCAAAGTGGATAGATGTTGAATATGTTCGTGATAGAGCAACGCAAGTTGGATTGAGCAGTTTTGTGATTTACTTAGTAGGTTCAGCGTACTGGATATTTGTCAACTCTTTACTTGAGGAATTTGTCTGGCGTTGGTTTGTCTATCGCAAATGTGAAATATTGGTATCCAGTCCTTTAGCTGTAGTACTGTCTGCACTGTTTTTTACGATTCATCACATTGTTGGTTTGGCAGCTTACTTCGACTGGCGTGCGACAACATTATGCTCATTGGGCGTGTTCCTAGCAGGGGCGATTTGGTCATGGTGCTACTTAACTTATTGCTCAATCTGGCCTGGATACATCAGCCACATTTTTGCAGATATAGCAATTTTCCTGATTGGCTGGCAACTTATCTTTGCTTAACAAAGATGTAATCAATCTACAGCGAAGTAATTAATCGAAATTTCTCAAGATAATGCGCTTTTTTAAGTCAAAACTATACATATGTACTATACCAAACTTGGGTTTTTGAGCCATGTCTAACACCCAAAACAGTAAATATGCGAGCAAATCAGAGTTGCAGTCAGCACCGGAAATGTACATTTTGTGTGATGCATATTATGGTCGATTTGTACAGTGTGTAAGTTCTAGTTATTAAGAACGTCCTTTTTTTGATGCAGGTAATCTTGCGATCGGGGTGATCTGCCATATTCGCGTTGCTCCCATCGAGAACTATGAGAATCGACTTGCTTTTTAAATTTGGATGTGATACTTTCTGCTTGTAGTTTATCTACGGTTATTCGACCGATTTGCCGTACATTCAAGAATCAACATCACAGCGAAAAGACTTCCCAATAAAAAATATCCAACTACTGATTGTGAAGACCACCCCACAAAATTAGATGATTTATTTCTTAAAAAATCTTAATTAGCGGAAAAGACGAGAGTCTTGGAGTTGATCTCTAGACTCTCATTCTGATCTTTTCTTTAATAAAAGGAGTAATAAAAAAGTTGTTGAATCAGTTCAAAAAGTTTTTATTTTTATTGCCACAACGCTTAGTCCAGTCCCTTAGTGCCCTATTGGTTGCTAGTTCCTGGCTAGGTTTGGCGATTTATGGCTGCGCTCCCAGTAACTCTGCAAATACGAACACTGCCCAAAATGTCAGTAACCAAACTCAAGAGAAAACCAGTTTGATTCGCCTGGGATACCAAAAGGGAGGTGTGGTGCCAATTGCACGTCAACGAGGAGAGTTAGAAAAAAGGCTTGCGGCTCAAAATATCAAAGCTGAATGGGCTGGCCCCTTTGACCGATGTGCTACCTTACTCCAAGCAATTAGCGCTAATCAAGCTGATATAGGTGGGTGCGGAGACATTCCCGGATTGTCAGCGATCGCCGCCGGTCAGGAGCTTTGCATTGGGGCTGTCCAGCGTCCCAGACCTGAATCATTAAGCAGTGCGATCGTAGTGCGTGGCGATTCTCCTATCCGTAAGCCTGCTGACCTTGTAGGTAAAAAAGTTGCTGTCAATCAGGCTGGTGCAGGTAAGTACCTGTTATTAAAAGTATTGGAAAAAGAGAACATTTCTAAAGAGAAAGTTCAGCGTGTCTTCTTAGCTCCAAATGATGCTGCACCCGCCCTCTACCAAGGAACTGTGGACGCTTGGGCAGTTTGGGAACCTTATATCTCAATTGCCGAATTAGAGCATGGTGCTAGAAGAATCACCACAACCCATCCAGCGCCCACCTACAGTGTAATGCTTGTGCGTAATCAGGCTGCGGCTAAATCTCCAGAAGTGGTAAAAGCAGCTTTCAGGGGTTTAAGCGAGGAATACGATTGGTTGAATGCAAATACGGCAAAATCAGCGGAATTTCTGGTCAAGGACATCAAAATCTCCCCAGCCGTAGCCAAGCGGGTAACTGAGAATCAAGGGCCACAGCTACTTGCCACACCTAATGCTGATGATGTTGCAAAACTTCAGAAGACTGCTGACTGGATGCTGGAGCAAAAGATTCTACCGAAAAGGGTAGATGTTGCTGCTACTATCTGCCCCACGGCGAAGTAGGAGGGGGAGATGGGGAGCAGGGGAGCAGGGAAGCAGGGGGGCAGGGGGGTAGAGGAGATATATTTGAGAATGCAACAATGAGTCTTTGATACTCGTTTATCCACCTTAGAACTCCGTTAACGAGTCTTTGATACTCGTTCATCCACCTCAGAACTCCGTTAACGAGTCTTTGATACTCGTTCATCCACCTCAGAACTCCGTT
>NZ_JBALGC010000074.1:0-12527 GCF_036916575.1 Nostoc sp. | reverse complement strand
TCGCAGGTCATAACTATAAGGGTTTGCCATAATAATACCCAAATCAATCACTTCTTTCTCTATTCTACGTCCTAATTAAGATGGCGAGTGCTATAGCTGTTAACTCTGGCAAACTTGGCACGATCTTACTCCTCAATAGTTGGAGTCATGTAAACACACAAACAAAGCCTGCATCGGCAGGCTTTACCCGTAATTATCTTTATAATTTATGCCAAATTAAAACGAAACTCGTTATTAATAGTTAGAACGGGAGCCAGAGGAGCCTGCCACATTAGAGTCACCATAACTTACAGTATCATTGGCTCTGCGGCTCTTGCGACCAAATAGACCAAATAAACCGAGCAAGCCCAGTAAACCCCAATCACCATCCCGATAATTTCTGCCAGTAACAGTGCGGTCTGTAGTAGTATTTGTAACAGTACCATCAGGAGTGGTTGTTGTCTGAGCAGAAGCGGGCAAAACTGTGGGTAAGGTAGCTAAACTTAGAGCTAGAACACTAATTCCTAATATTTTGGAGATATTAAAGTGTTTCACGATCACATTCCTCAATTTAATTGCTGTCAGTAATATAGGACTTACGCACAAGCAACAGAAAATGGAACCACAAAGGACGCAGAGAAGCCAGTGCGTTGGGCGAGTTCCCCGACTTGTTCGCTCTTAGCGTTCCCGCAGGGTAGCAACTGGCGCGACACCGAGGAATAAGAGTTTGAGAGGTTTTTTGCGTAAGTCCTATAATAGTTAAAGCTTATTAAATTCTGACAGCACCAGCATCAATCTTTAGCTGCAAATACGAATCCGCTTAAAGTTGCATTTGTGAACGAGCGAATAAGCATTTTGGCATACAATAAATTACCGTGTATGGCAAATGATCCAATACTGAAGTCACGGATTGCATGAAAGCTAGTTCGATTTGAGAAGGGAAAATTTTTCTAGTTAAAACCGAAAATTACGTCTTCAGGTATGACGGATGCCGAGAATTGAAGGTAATATTTCCAAAGCGATCGCCTTTGGTTTATAAAATACAGTGATTCTGGTCAGGGGTGCGCTTAATAATTAAAGTATTGCATAAATGCGGGATGATTTTATCGATTTTCCTTTGCATCTTTGCGTGAGACTTTCATGCCATAAATGTGCATACCTACAATTCAAAATTGATATTTCTACTCAAATTGGCATTGCATTATCTCTCTACAAAAATTTCTGCACTTTTCAGTGAATCATCTGCCAAATCTTGAGAATATTCTCACCACTTCCACCACCAGCAATAGTTTGTCCATCTGGGCTGATGGCAATGGTATAAATATATCCAGAACCCGTTTCTAAAGTGCGGATTTCCTTTCCTGTTACCGGATTCCACAGTTTAATTGTCTTGTCACTACTACCACTAACAAGGATGACACGATTTGGAGTTGCACTGGGTAAAAAAGCGACGGAATTAATCTTATCATTATGTCCCTTTAAAGTGTGAATTAACTTTCCTGTTTTCAAATTCCACAATTTAATTGTCTTGTCTTTACTGCCACTGGCAAGGGTGATACCATCGGGAGCAAAAGCGACCGAAAGAATCCGCTCACTATGTCCCTGCAAAGTGCGGATTAACTTTCCTGTCTCCAGATTCCACAATTTAATTGTCTTATCCCAGCTACTACTAGCAAGGGTTTTGCCATCAGGACTGAAAGCTACGGAACTAACTCCGTCGCTATGTCCCTCTAAAGTGCGGATTAACTTTCCTGACTCCAGATTCCACAGTTTGATTGTCTTATCCTTACTAGCACTGCCACTGGCAAGAGTTTTGCCATCAGGACTAAAAGCTACGGAACTAACTCCGTCGTTATGTCCCTGCAAGGTGCGGATTAACTTTCCTGTCTCCAGATTCCACAGTTTGATTGTCTTATCCGCACTACCACTGGCAAGGGTTTTGCTATCAGGACTGAAGGCTACAGTCCAAATCCAATCGGAATGTCCTTCTAAAGTGTGGATTTCCTGTTCACTTGCCAGATTCCATAGCTTGATTGTCTTATCATCACTGGCACTGGCAAGAGTTTTGCCATCAGGACTGAAAGCTACGGAATTCACATCGCTAGAATGCCCCTTCAGGGGTTTGGGCAGAAAAGAATTTTCCGAGACGTTTTTTGGGGGCTTAATAGGCTGAGAAATAGGCTCAGAAAACTCGCTCATTCTATGGGGGCGAGACTGTAAATACCAAACTCCTCCCAATCCCATCACCAAAATACTAGTACCTAAAAGCAGTTGACTTTTTAGCTTGTTATTTGGTTTTGGTGAAACTGGCTCTTTGTTTGCTGAGGTGGCTGTAAATGTTGGTGTAAGTATAGTTGGGGGCACTGATGACAATGGTGGTAGCCGAGGTGTCAAATCAGTGATGACTTCATCAGCCGATTGGTAACGCTTTTGGATGTCTAGTTGTAACAGCTTATCCAAAACTTCATCCAACTCTATAGATACAGAAACCCCGTTCCTACCTGGATTAATCAAATATTGTCGCCAAGATGCAACCCAACTATAGCCCTGCTGTATCCACAGTTGAGATGGGCGAACCCCAGTCAGTAGATGAAAACAAGTCGCCCCCAAACTGAATAAATCACTGGCTGGGTAAGCTTTTCCATCTTGCATTTGTTCAAGTGCAGTGTAACCGTGTGAGCCAATAACAGTGCCTATTTTAGTCTGCACTGTTGCCGTCAGCTGCTTGGAGGCTCCAAAATCAATTAGCACTAATCGCCCGTCACTTTGACGGCGAATAATATTTTGTGGTTTGATATCCCGATGAATCACTCCCCGTAAATGGATAAACTTTAGCACGGGCAGTAAATCTAGCAAAAGTTCGCGAATCTCTGTTTGGCTATAGTTTCCCCGGGTCTCCCACTCCTTAAGCAAGTTTTGCCCATCGATAAACTGCTGCACCAAAAACAGATAGTTATTTTGCTCAAAATAAGCCAATAAAGTTGGAATTTGCGGATGTTCTGCAAGTACTTGCAGTCGGCTCGCTTCTTGTTGAAATAGCTCAACAGCCTTTGTTAGGGGCCCAGTTCCCTGAAGTTTTGGTGCAAATTGCTTAACAACACAGCATTCATTCAGTTTGTGTACATCTTCTGCCAGATAGGTTCTACCAAATCCGCCCTCATCTGACAATACCTGAGTAGGACGATAGCGACCTCCCAGCAGAGGTATCAATTGGGCTCTACAACTATGGCAATAGTTGTTTTTATCAGGATTTAAGGGTTTTTGGCAATGGGGATTCACACAACAGAGCATACTGGGAATCCATTTCACTTGGGGTATATATTCATCTTAAGTCATGCAGTATAATCTCTCTTGTTAGTCAATATCACTGAGATACCATACAAATCCCCAATTTCCTTACCTCATCAGGTATTGAACAATTTAAAAAACTTTGAGGAAGTTGTGCTTAAGCGATGCTTTTTGACGAATTGATGAGCGTCAACTAAGTAAGTGGGCGGGAAAATTTCCAAATATGTAACGATTTCGCAAATATATCTGGGCACAAATCCGAAAAGCGGCAATTTCAACTTGTAGCTCAGTATATACTTACAAAATTGAGATTCATTTGAGTAAAGCTTGGCAAAAATCCACTTACCATCTCAAACCAGACAATTGCTTGAGTAAGTTGTTAAAGGTAGGTAAACTTCCACCACAGTGTACTAGCAATCTAAATTGAAATATAAATTTTTAGACTTTGAATTCATCTATCTTTTAAATAGAAAATCATCAGCCAAATTAGGAGCGTAATTATGCTAGTAAAAAACAATAACTATCGTCGCAAATTAAGTCGCATTTTAATTTCTTGCTTGAGTAGTAGTTTTTTGATCACAAGTAATGTACTACCTATAAGTGCTTTGGCAAAACCTCAAAGTTCTCAAGACTTCGTAATTGCCAAATCACCAGATGAGAGACAACCAGAAGCAGTAGAAAAAGCAATTGAGCAAATTCCTGCTTCTCAAGCGTCAGTATCTCCAAGACGGAAGACATCTATTGAGTCACCAATTCAGCGGTCTAATGTATCTTCTGACACAAGTAACTCTACTCAAGCAAGCAATAGTTCCAATGATGTTCCGACTTCTAGACCATCTAGACGTAGAAACTCTAACCAAGCAAGTAATAGTTCCAATGATGGTTCTACTTCTAGACCATCCAGACGTAGAAATTATAGCCAAGCAAGTAATAGTTCCAATGATGGTTCTACTTCTAGACCATCCAGACGTAGAAATTATAACTCAAACTCTGTGTCTTCAAATTCAGGCAGAGTTCGCAACTCGAATTATAACTCAGGTAGAGGTGGCAACCAAAATCTCGACGATTCACGGGTTTATACGTCGATGACACCTACTTTCAAGGAAATTAACTTTGTAGATGTTGCATTGGGTATTCTGAGTAAGCGTGACTATCAATCTCAAGGTAGATATTTTCATTTCTATGAGTTTCAGGGCAGAGAAAATCAATTAGTCCAAATTAGGCTGATTGGAAGTAATGATACACGTAGAACAAATAACTTGAGTTTAAAACCCTTGTTGTTTCTGCACGATCCTGATAATAATATCATCGTCAAAAAAGGCACTTTGGAAAAAAGCAGTGATGGCGATGATGCATTCATTTTTGCGCGACTGCCGAAGAACGGCACTTACAAGATTGCAGTTACTAGCCAAGATCCCGGAGAGATAGGTCGCTATAGTTTGGCTCTGAGGAATGATAGAGCTAGCTATACTTTAGATGAATCAGGTCAACTAACTGCCAAAAGCTCAACCCTTAAACAAAATGGAGGCGCTTACAATGTTTCTAATTTTCAAGGGAGAAAAAATCAGCTTGTAAGTATTCGTGTAGATAGTGTTGATGAAGAATTTTTTCCTTACGTAGCCTTGCTAAATTCTCAAGGGCAGACGATCGCTATAGATAAAGACAAAGATAAAGATGGTGTGTACAGTGCTTTAATTGACCGAGCTAGGTTGCCTGAAGATGATACTTACTATATAGTTGTTACTTCCAAGAATCCCCAGGAACGCGGTAAATATAGATTGACTATCTTCTAATAATTTAGGTTACTTGAAACTACCGCTTTATTGCAGTGGTTTGGGGGAATCTTAGAGGGATAAACATATCTAATGTCAGGGTATATACCTGTGCGCCCCTACTGAGACAACCGCCAAATCTTAATAGTATTATCCTCACTACCACTGACAAGGGTTTTGCCATCAGGACTGAAGGCGACGGATGTCACAGTGTTGGTGTGCCCCGCCAATGTGAGAATTTCCTCTCCTGTGGCTGGATTCCATAGTTTAATGGTGCGATCGCGGCTACCACTAGCAAGAATTTTACCATCGGCACTGAAGGCTACGGATGTGATAGTGTTAGCATGTCCGGCTAGCGTGCGAATTTCTTTTCCCCTAACTAGATCCCAAAGTTTGATGGTGCGTAGGTGTAGCCCGTCGTAGACATCGCGGCTAGCACTGGCTAAAGTTCTCCCATCTGGGCTGATGGCTATGCTTGTTACTGTTTGAGAATTTCCTTCTAGGGTGCGGATTGGGTATCCCTTTGTGAGATTCCAGATTTTGATCGTCTTGTCAAAACTGCCACTGGCAAGAAGCACGCCATCGGGGCTGAGGGCCACTGATCGCACCCAGAATGTATGCCCTGCCAGTGTCCGAATTAGCTCTCCTGTTGCCAAATCCCATATTTTAATCGTGTTATCATCACTGCCAGTAACCAAAGTCTGGCTATCAGCACTGATGGCTAGGGCATGAACTAAGTCAGAATGCCCTGTAAGAGTGCGAATTTGTTTTCGCGTTGCCAGATTCCAAATTTTGATGGTGTTGTCATCACTGGCACTAACCAGAGTTTTGCCATCTGGGCTGATCACCACGACATTTACCTGCTGAGAATGCCCGTTGAGTGAAAAGATTTGTTTTCCGGTTGCGAGATTCCAAAGTTTGATTTTGCGATCGTCGCCACTGCTGGCAATGGTTTTGCCATCAGGGCTGATGGCGACAGATAAAACCGAGTTTTCATGTCCTTGGAGGGTATTAGCTAAGGAAACTTCCCCCAAAGTAATTTTTGGTGATTGACCTAAAAGCGCGTCATCCTTGCCAGGGCGATTGTGCTGACTCAGCCTAGAGGTCAAACTGGTCTGAATCTGGCGAAAATGTCTATACCAAGATTCTTGAAACCCGAATAACAGAATGAAAGCACTTATTAAAATTAAAATTCTCAGTAATGAATAACTTTTTGGTAAATATGGTGCTTTAGTTGGTGGTATTTTCCCAGACGACTTCCCGGCTGGTGGCAGTGCAAGCAATTGTTTTGGAGTCAAGTCTCTGAGGACTTCATCGGCTGACTGATAACGTTCTTGGATGTCTTTTTTTAAAAGCCTGTCGATGACAAAATCCAACTCAGGATTTAATGGACTCCGCAAATATTCCCGCCAATTACTCACCCAGGCGTACCCAGATTCCATCCACAACTGAAAGGGAGAATTTCCCGTTAACAGATGAAAGCAGGTAGCCCCCAAACCGAACAAGTCACTGGCGGGAAAAGCTTTACCATCTCTTATTTGTTCCAAGGGGGAATAACCATGTGAACCAATGGATGTACCAGATTTCTGCTGAACTCTGGCGGTGAATTGCTTTGAAGACCCAAAATCAATCAGGCTTAATCGCCCATCACTTTTATGCCGGATAATATTTTCTGGCTTGATATCTCGATGAATGATTTTGCGATCATGGATAAATTTCAGGATGGGTAGTAAATCTAGCAAAATAGATTGAATTTCTCTAGCGTTATACGCCTTGCGTTGTTGCAACTCCTTTAACAAATTCTCCCCATTGATAAACTGCTGCACTAAATACAAGCAGCCGTCTTGCTCAAAGTAAGCTAGCAAAGTCGGAATTTGGGGATGTTCCCCAAGGTCTTGTAGTCGCTGTGCTTCTTCAGCAAACAACTCCATCGCCTTTTTTTGCGACCAAGTTCCTTGAAATTTTGGAGCTAATTGCTTGATAACACAGCGTTCATTGAGTTTATCTACATCTTCTGATAGATAGGTTCTGCCAAATCCCCCTTCATCTGAAAGGACTCGGATGACACGGAAGCGATTTCTTAAAAGTGACACCAATGGGGTGCTACAACTTTGGCAAAACTTCTTTCCATTGGGATTCAGGGGATTTGGGCAATCGGGATTTAAGCAGCAGATCATTATCTGACAGGCGCGACTGCATGACAACTTAGGCTAAGTTTGCCCCGAACTTTCCCTTATAAAAATTGACTCTCGCTTACTTATGGTAGAAAACCCTGTTCTGGGGATTGGGGAATTACTTAATATAGTTAGCGTTTGTAAATAGTAGTTAGTCTTCCTTGTCTGTGGAAAACTACGAGAGTCATAAGATTAATTATTCTATCGATTATATAATAATCTGAATAAAAATTTTTTTTGATGTGCCAGCCCTAGTAATTTTGCTTGTATATTGGCAAGCGACAAGTGACTAAGTATTAAAGATAAACCCTCTTCAATCAATGATTACTGACTAAAAAATCTCGTCAAAATGCTTACTAAATTGGTTTTTGATATTTTCAAGTGCCGATGATTAATTGTTCATTTGATACTTTAGCTCAATCAGGCTTAAACTTAACTTTACAACCTTGTTTATTTTAGCTTTGCTCTCCATTTGCGAATAGCATTAGCAGTTCTGGCGACAGGTGGGATGTATACATCAGGAGTTTCGTGAAAGTTTTCGTGTTGTGTAATACTTTTATTATTTAATTTTTGAGTATTTAGACAGTTAGCCAAAGTAGGCAAATAGCTTTGATTACCTAAAGCTTTCATCACTTCATCGGCAGTCTTAAACCGATCATTTAACGTAATTTTCACCATTTTTCCTAAAATCTGGGCGAAACTGTGGCTGATATTTACCTCTTTTTGCCAGCAGATTTCAGCAGTATTAGCGTCGTACTCAAATTCTAAAGGACTTTTAGCAGTCAACATATAAATACAAGTTACACCCAGTGCATAAATATCACTGGCATAAACTGGACATAGAGAAAACTGTTCTGGTGGTGCAAATCCCTTAGTCCCGATAAAGTTGGTATTTGCAGGTTGATTGATTGAGTTTTTACAAACGTCAACTAATTGCTCTTTCACCGCACCAAAATCAATCAGCACTATCCGCCTATCATACTCACACCGCAATAAATTCTGGGGCTTAATATCCCGATGAATCACGTGATGTTTATGAAGATACTGTAATACAGGTAATAATTCCTGTAAAAACTGTTTAACTGAGGCTTCACTTTTGGGCCCAGTTTGCCGCACTTCTCGTGCCAAAGTCAAACCCGGCACATATTCTTGAATTAAAAAAAACTCTCCATTCGCCTGAAAGTAATCTAAGAGCATGGGAATTTGCGAATGACTACCGAGTTGACCCAAAGTTCTTGCTTCTTTTTCAAAGCGCATACATGCCCTTTGCCAACTTTGAGGATTAGTCACTTTCGGACAAAGCTGTTTAATGACACACAGGGGATTCCCAGGTAATACGGTATTTTTGGCTAAAAACGTGATGCCAAAACCACCTCGACCCAAAATTTGCAATATTTCATAGCGCTCGCGAAATAGTCGTTTGGAACCACACATCTGACCAAGTTGAGTTTGCTGTGAAATGCTCTGTTGAGAATTTGTTATTTTCTGAAAAAAGCGATTCATTAGTATAGAATATCTGCTTTGAAATGTCTCTAATTTTACGACAATTATTTCTTGATGACAGTAACATTACTGTAACTTTGCCAAATCATCAAAGTCTTTCAAAAAATAAAAATAAATTTTTGTAGAACTTACGAATTGACAATAAAGATTAAATATGTATTAAAAATATTTACAACAAATGAATCGGCTATAGGGACGTACATCTGTCATACGTATCAACTTAAGGTGAAAGCCAGTCTAGAATTAGCTTTTAGAGATTGCCTCGTTCTCAGTCTTTGACTGGGAATGCCTATTGGGAGGCTCCGCCTCTTGACTTGCGGCAGAGCCACTATGAGGAGCATTTCTAATCTCTGGTTGGAAACTAAGTTTTAAGAGGGTTTTGGCTTAAGTTGATATCAATATACAGATGTACCCCCCTACTAGGTATTTTGTGAAATGATATAACACCAAAGGTTTTGAGTTCTAAGGCACTTCAATGGGAATCAAAGTATTTTCTGGCAAATAGTTGCAAAAACGCCCCTCATCTGCAAGCACCAAAATCAGGCGCAGCGGATAATCTGGCGGAACTTGCAAGTCTGCCCACGGTACTGCCAACTCTAAACAATTATTTAAAGCTACTTGAGCACGACTGAAACGAGGCTGCCATTGATAATTGTCTCCAGCTTCCTGAAACTGAATCGATTGTGTCAGCAAGTTAATTTCTAGAAGATGATGAAAAAGGTAATTAAGTGGGGCTGCATCTGGTACATCTGTCAAAGGAACTGGGCTGTTAATCATTGTTTTTTCTGGATAGAACCACAGCAAATTCAACTCTGCTGGCAAATCCTGCCCTAGTGCAGCGCCAGTTTTAAAGTCCAGCCGCAAATAGAAATTCAGGTGATCCACCCCATACCAAAGTCGCTGGATGACACTGCTATTGTGCATCGTCCCCCGCGCCCCGCCGATTTCTATGCGTCCAGCTTTGTCCCAGTCTTGTTCATCACCCCTACCATCGATGACAGGATGAATAAACCCTTGTGGAGTGTGGTTTCCCTGTGCTTGGTGGATTTCCACTGGTTGCTTGAGATAAGGCGGTACAGGTTCATTTAATGCCTTGTAAATGCCAAACAAGTGTTCTCGAAACAACCCGTCAAAGATGGCATCCTGATTTGAGGAGTGTCCTGCGCCAAACCACCAAAACCAGTCGGAACCCTCTGCGGCGTACAATGCTTCCCACGCTTCTGGGTTGTTTTCTTCCGTCGCTTCGGGATGACTTGCAAGCAGATTCCTGGCTTCTGTCAGATAATCCCAAGCACGATTTTTGGCGGGATCGCCAATCCAAGTAGTGAAACTGCCATCTACCCAAGAACCGCTATGTAGTTGCCCTCCAGGAATGGTGGCTGTGGCGGGAAATTCTTCGAGAAATTCGGAGACGGTGACGAGTTTGAGGCGGGGTTCATCGCTCAAACTTTGATATAAAGCTTCTAGGAAGGGTTTGCCATCTTGGGGATAAAATTCCCAGCAATTTTCGCCATCCAAGGCGATGGTAACTAGCCAAGGTTTTTCACTTTGACTGTCTCTTTGCATTTTAGCGATCGCTTGCAAATGTCCCACTAAATCCGCTGCTGCCTGTTTTGCTGGCATCGCACTGTAGGTAAAGCCAATCAAATCTGATAATCTATGGTCACGAAACACAATTGACAAGTCGCCCTCTGCGGTTTGCAGGCGATACGGTTGGTACAGCAGTTCTGGTTGCTGCACATTCCCTGCCCCATCCCGATGAAAAAAGTGTTTCAGCGTCCATCCTAAGACGGCTTCATCTGAGCATATCCATTTAAATCCTTGGTTAATAATGTCTGGAAGTATCTGTGGACTTACTGACTGTTCCGAAGGCCACAAACCACGAGGTATCTGTCCAAAGCGGTCTTTATAAAAGTTCCAAGCTTTCCGTAAGTGGCGGGGAATATCTTCCGCCCACTGAAACCGCTGCTTAGGTAGTGTCATATTGGGCACAGCTACCCGACCAGAGTTGGTATCAGCTAGCAACGGCAAAATCGGGTGGGTGTAAGGCGTGGTGGTAACTTCTAGCTGCCCCGCCTCCTGCATTTTCCGATGTTGGGGGATAATGCGGCTGAGGATTTCTCGTTGTTTGGAATAAATGCGCTGGCGATCGCTTAAAGTAAAATTCCGACCCTGCTTTAACCAAGTAGCAATTTCCGGGTCATCCCAAAACAGCGGATCAATCCAAGCCAAATTGTGCCAAGCTAGCAGATCACCATAATCTGACAATTCCCAATTTGCTAAACACCAAGCTTGCCCTTTTTCTTGTCTTTGCTGGTACAACTCGGCATAGCGGGAATGAGGGTCAATCAGGGTGTGGTGATTGGCATCGAAAAAGTGTTGGATAATAAATTCCCGCTGTTGCTGAGTGAGTTGTTCATCCGGTGTCAAGCTGGCTGTGAGGTAAGGGTCAAAAGCAGTGCCAGCAATATAATCTTCCAATTGCAATATCAGCGATGGTACTAAATTCACCGTTTGGTGTAACTTAGGATACCGCTCTAAAAGCAGTACCAAATCTAAATAATCTTTAGTTCCATGCAAACGTACCCAAGGTAGACGGTACTGCTGACTCGGAGATAGGGAAACGCCGCTGCCAGGAGATTTGTACAGCGGCTGATGTTGATGCCAGATAAAAGCAATGTAGAGAGGATGGGACATAGGAATAGTTAGGAGTTAAGAATGAGGAGTTAGGAGTTGATTCAAAACTCATAACTCCTAACTTCTAACTCCTAACTTTTACACCACTTGCTCAATTTCTGCAATTTCGGGAATCATTTCTTTGAGGCGGCGCTCAATACCCATTCTCAGGGTCATAGCAGAACTGGGACAAGAACCACAAGCACCTTGCAATCGCAGTTTTACAACAGGCCCATCGAGTTCTACGAGTTCCACATTGCCGCCATCAGACATGAGATAAGGGCGCATTTCATCTAAGACTGTTTCAACGTTGTCAATTGTGAGTTCCATAGTTTTAGACCTGCTAAGTTAATGGTGGGCACTGGGAATTGGGCATTCTTTGCTGAATCGATCCTAAATCTAATTGCTGCTAAATTGTCAGGTGTCAGTTTTTAATGACTTTTGACTAAACCATTGCTGGTTTTAGCAACTTGAGATTAGATTAGGTGTGAGCCTCCTACTTTACTCTAGCCTTTAGGTTCTGCTTTGCAGTATGGCGGAAGGCAGGATCTGATTAACTGACTTGCGCAGTAATGGCTAGCAAATGGGAAAAGCACCATCGCCAATGCTGGGCATCTCTATTGTGAGGTCGTAGCTAATGTTTAGCACTCAAAGGATGATATCGCTCAAGCAGCAAAGCTTTTGCTTTGCGTAATGGCTAACCTACTGCCTATCTGCTTAATCTTCTCAATAACCGCTTGGTATTTGGCTGTATTTCCTTGTTGTTGAAAAAGGTTAGCTGCTTTTTGTAAATCATCAATTGCTAAGTGGTCATCTTCTGAACTAGCACGGGCAATACCTCGATTATAGTAAGCTTGAGCAAAGTTAGGATTGATACGAATAGCTTGGTTATAATCCTCAATCGCACCTTTGACGTCTCCTGAGCCGGCACGGGCAAAACCTCGGTTGTTATAAGGTAAGTCAAAGTTAGGATTAATACGAATTGCTTGGTTATAATCCTTAATAGCGTCTTTGACATCTCCTGAGCCGGCGCGGGCAATACCTCGGTCGTTATAGGCGAAAGCAAAGTTAGGATTGATACGAATAGCTTGGTTATAATCCTCAATCGCACCTTTGACGTCTCCTGAGCCGGCAC
>NZ_JBALGC010000073.1:0-14167 GCF_036916575.1 Nostoc sp. | reverse complement strand
AACTCTGAGTGCATCAGATTTTGTCGTGCAAGCGTAGATGCACGTATAGGATTCATATAGCAGTCCTAAATCACTCGTGAAAAGTTATTATTACGCTTCCAGACAGCTTTATAATGATTAGAGGACCTCCCCACTCGCTGGGGAAATCAGTTGAATGAAAATCGGTCACCATCAGGGGCGACCGCACCACCAGGAGGAGTTGTCATGCCCGTCTACACCGTCGCCACCGAGCTGGGCCGACTCAACCGTACCCAGATGGAGAAGCTCGCCTACGGCATCACCACGATCCACGGCGAGGAGACCGGTGCCCCGGAGCCGCTGATCCATGTCGTCTTCACCGGCTACCCTCAGGGCGTCGCCTGGTCGTCGGGCCGGCCGAGCGCACCGAACGTCATCCAGGCCAGCATCCGCGCCGGCCGCTCCCAGGAGGTGCGCGTGCGGATGATGGAGCGGATGACGGCACTGATGTGCGACGTCACCGGGGTGTCCGCCCGCGATGTGATCGTCGCCCTCTTCGACTTCCCGCCGCACTGGGCCATGGAGGCTGGCATGGTTCTCCCGCCCACCGAGAAGGAGGCCGAGGCCGCGTGGGACGCTGAGTTCTACGCCCGCTACCCCACGGACGAGCAGACGTCCGACGCGTGACTTGCAACACCGCCACGGCCTGCCGCAGTGACTACGTCTCAGGTTCGCGTCGGTCTGTCTTGTCCGCTCCCCACTCTCTAGGTGTAGCGAACTGCAAACGTCGGGAGATAAAACTGCAAACAAGGCGATTTAGAAACCACATTCTTTGCAAATAAAAGGGGTCTCAAAACCACATTAGGTGCAAATGAAACCACAATCGCTGCAAACAAACTGCAAATATAGTACGCGAAACCACATTCTCTGGTCTATTCATCTGAAAACCGCTGTAAACGGCTGCCCATATCTTTGTTGCCGTGCTAAATACATCATGCGTATTTACTTATCTTCACATAGTTTGGTTTTTTTAAGTCGTTCTACTTAGATCCCCGACAACTTTTACGAAGTCGGGAATCTGGAGACTGCGAATTTGAACGAAATCAGATAGGATTGCTATAGTAGAGGCGCACAGATGTACGCCTGTACAACCGATTCATTGTTTGTCAAGATTTTTTAAAATAGTATTACATAAGCGATCACATCAACTATATATACTCAATTTATCTTGCAGTTCTCCAAAATCAAAAATGTTAGTGCTGATAATTCATCCTCTTAATATCCAACGCCCAAAATTAACTATTTTTATTCTCTAGCAATCACAATATCGTTGGACTTAATCACTGCGTAAGCTTCTTTTCCCTCAGATAGTTCCAACTCTTCTGCGGAAGCTCTGGTGATAATAGAAGTTAACTCGACTTTGTGAATAATCTCCAGAGTCACCTCACTATTAACAGCTCCATAAACAACTCGTTTAATGACACCTTTAAGAATATTGCGAGAGCTAACTTTTAGTGATTTCTTTTGAATACTACTTTCTATATCAGACTTTTGAATGTAGACATCTTCCTGTTTTTCCTGCTGAGTTGGTGGTAAAGAGTGCTGATTGAGACTACGCACGAGTTCCCGCAGAATCTCAGTCTTGGTGCGTTGAGAATGTTCGCAGAACTCCTCTAGAATCTTCCGCTCCTCCTCTGAAGTTTGAAATGTGACCCACCCTTGTTCTTTCCTTGGCATAATAATATTATCAATTTTGGTTATCTTGATACGATTCTACCAAGTATCAATTCGATGTGTCGTTTTAGTAATAACATTTTTTTGTCAGGATTTTCGACGTTTTTTCTGATACAGATAAGTTTATTAATATTTTTTTTGTAGGTGCAAAATATTTTGTTACTTGAGAATGTCTAATCGTCAGCCCCTTCTCTGCAAGACGCTACGCAAACGAGGAAGTCAAAAGTCACTCATTCAAAAGTCAAATTTTTTGAACCCTATAAATGAATTTAGGCGATGCACGCTCACTAGCCGAAGTGGGCTTGCACTTTTTTCTTTCTGGTTACTACATTTAATACCAACAAGGATGGTATAACATTGGGCTATGGTATTTGTTGGAATAGCGATGCCTAGATTGGGCTACGCCTACACAGGGGTAATCTGGCAGAAAAAACCGAAAAGGCGATCGCGTCAGTACCGTAGGATTATTTAACGTGAGTTCACAGTAGGGGGATGAAACACCTAAAATCGCGCTCTCAAGACCTGCGGAGTTTATTTGAGAACAATATCACCATTGAATACGTGGCAGAACCCCTCAAAGCTATGCCAGCTGACGCAGAGGTGAAAGAAGTGCTGCATTGGATGCAGGCACAAAATTTTGATGTTATCGGCATTGAAACGGGAGATATTATTAGCGGTTATGTAGAACGCTCTAGTTTGATTCAAGGCAAAGAAGGCAAGTGTAGCGACTATCAACGAGTGTTTCATCCAAAAGAATTAATAGCCATTTCCACCCCACTTATAAAGTTGCTACCCATCCTGCAACAAACTCCGCGATTGTTTGTCTTGGACTGCAATCAGGTGAGTGGTATTGTTACTTGTGGCGACTTGCAGAAAGCACCCGCGCGAATGCTATTGTTTGGCTTGGTAACGCTGCTAGAAATGAATTTGCTGCGGCTGGTGCGGATTTACTATCCCCAAGATTCTTGGCAAAAAGTTCTCAAACCTGAACGCTTAGAAGTTGCTCAACGGCTATGGCGAGAGAGCCAGGAAAGAAACGAAGCTACCGATTTGTTAGATTATTTGCAATTCTGTGATAAGCGAGAGTTAATTTTAAATCAACCAGAACTTCTCCAGCAACTGGGACTAAAGTCCAAGCGGTTTGGCGAACGCTTCCTCAAGTCTGCTGAACAATTGCGAAACCGATTAGCTCACGCCCAAAATTTAGTTAGTGGTTCCTCTTGGACAGAGTTGATTTCTCTAGCAGAGGCGATGGAAACGCTATTAATTCGCTGTGAAGAAGTTGAGTGAAGTGGTCAGTTTTCTTTAACACTATTGAACCAGCTTGTTAAATCTGCTGCTGTCGAGAAATCTAATAGCGCCTCGCTTAAATCCTCTAATTGAGTAAGAGACAATCCTTCAATCTGCGATGTCTACGACGGGCTACGCCTACGCAATTCTAGAGCAACTATACCAATTCGCCGAGGAAGTAAGCGCATGACCACTGAAATGCCTCTTCTCATCTCCCCTGCTCAATTCCTTGCTCAATTCCTTGTCTAATAATTCTTTGATAGACTACAGATTTCTGCATAAGCTCCTCTGGCAAAAGGCTAGTGATTAGATTGTTGTCATATTTTAACCCTGCAAGCAACTGAGTACAGGCTGAGATATTTCGCTGCTGGCTTTGAGCTTTAACGCGGCTTGTTGAGAGAATCACTTACATGAGTTCCTGTATAATTTGGAACCCAGCCTTCAGCGATTGCAAAATAACGTACTGCTTTGAAATTCAACGATGCAGTTGGGCTGCACCAATGCTCAACGCCAGCGGGGATGTAGAGATAATCTTGTGCCTGAACTAAAAGCTGTACCTGGCTGCCATTAGGTCGCACGAAACCATAGATCATCTCTCCTGCCAACATGTAGAGCGGTTCAGCCGCAGGATGAGTGTGGTAACGGCCGTAGGTTGTTATCAGGTGGTGAAGATTAAAGGAACCTGGATGCACATTTAGCAAGTCACACCAGATAGCGCCATTTTCTTGCTGAATAAATTCAAAGACGCTGTTATGGAGTTCTACACAATAACGTTTCTCAGACTCTGTTAAAACGTCCTGGTCTAGCAGGTTGGGGAAGAGGAGCGATGTTCCTGGGTCGTAGTGTCTGAGTTGAATGCTAAGAGGGGCAAGTTCACGAGCTATTTCGCCTAAATCACTCTCAATTGTGCCGTCGTCAAGTAGTAGGTTAGCCATGACAAAAAGACTAATTAACTGTTAAGAAGAGTATACTCAACTTTGAGCTAAAAAGCCACAATTCCCGATTGACAAACCGGGGTTTAATTTATTCGTGACTCCTGTTAATTCACTCCCCATTACCTCTTATCTCCAGAGAGCCTTCCCCGTTTACAGAATAAATTTATCGCCAGAATGATGCTCATTGGTACCACTAGCATCTAAGCTAGTACGGGTGAACTATATCTAGTATGGAATGTCTGACTTAATTCTGTTTTGGCATAGGCGCGATTTACGCATTTCTGACAATACGGGACTGGCTACAGCAAAACGGCAGAGTCCGAAAGTGGTGGGCGTGTTTTGCCTTGATCCGAATATTCTGGAACGGGATGATGTCGCTCCTGTAAAAATAACTTATATGATTGGCTGTTTAGAGAAACTCCAAGAGCGATATGCCCAAGTTGGCAGCCAGTTATTGATACTCCACGCCAATCCTGTACAAGCGATACCAGCTTTAGCCGAAGCTTTAACAGCCAAAGCTGTTTTTTGGAATTGGGATGTAGAACCTTATTCACAAGAACGCGATCGCACCATTATAAGTGCCCTCAAAGAAAAAGGCATTGAGTTTCTTAACCAAAACTGGGATCAAATCCTCAACTCCCCAGATGAGTTACGCACGGGTGGTAACAGTCCTTACACGGTTTACACCCCCTTTTGGAAAAATTGGATTAGCAAACCGAAGGCTCAACCAGTAGAAACACTGCAAAATGTTGAGGGGTTAACGGAAGCAGAACAGGAAATTGCAAAACTTGCAGGAGCGATCGCATTACCTTCAGCGAAAGATTTAGGATTTATTTGGGATGAAGAATTGATTATTTCACCCGGAGAGGCGGCGGCGCAAGAACGATTAGAGGAATTTACTACTAAAGCTATTACTGAATACCAAGAACAGCGAAATTTTCCCGCAGTTGATGGAACATCGCAACTGAGTGCAGCTTTGAAATTTGGCGTAATTGGCATTCGCACCGTTTGGCAAGCCACGATAGAAGCAAAAGAAAATAGCCGTAGTGAGGAAACAGCAGTTAATATTCGCACATGGCAACAGGAATTAGCTTGGCGAGAGTTTTATCAACATGCAATGTATAATTTTCCCGAATTGGCTGATGGTGCTTTCCGCGACACCTTCAAAAACTTTCCTTGGCAAACTAACGAAGAATATTTCCAAGCTTGGTGTGAGGGGAGAACTGGCTACCCGATTGTAGATGCAGCAATGCGTCAGTTAAACGAAAGCGGCTGGATGCACAACCGTTGTCGGATGATTGTCGCCAGTTTCCTCACCAAAGACTTGCTAATTAATCCTCAATTGGGAGAAAAATACTTTATGCAGCACCTGATTGATGGTGATTTATCTGCCAATAATGGTGGTTGGCAATGGAGTGCTTCTAGTGGCATGGACCCCAAACCTGTGCGGATTTTCAACCCAGCTAGTCAAACACAAAAATTTGATCCAGAGGGGGAATATATTCGGCAATGGGTATCAGAATTGCGGTCTGTAGATCCAGAATATTTAGTTACTGGTAAAATTCCATCTTTAGAACGTCATGCTGTTGGCTATCCTGATCCAATTGTGGATCATAAAATACAACAACAGCAGTTTAAACAGCGTTATCAACAGCAAAAAACCCTTAGTAATGGTGAGTAAAATTGTGAATTTTTTAATGTTTATTTAGGATTGATACTGTATCATAATAAGAATCTTGCTATAGGGCTATTTCATTCTTATTTAGCCCGCCTCAGAATGAATTCACCAGTCTAATAGCGAAAGTTGTCTTTAGAGGACTAAGCAAAGGTTATAGTCCGTTAAAACGGACTTTAGCTATGAGCCTGTGAACTTTAGTTCTGGGCGGTTTATGTCTAGAACGAAATAGCCCTGTCTTGCTATAGAGCGATCGCATCTAAATAAGTAGTCAGACAGAATTAATTACACAATGTGATTGCGAGCGATCGCAATGACTGTAAATATTTTTGTCCGACTACTTATTGACGAGAGACGTAGCAGTGCTACGTCTCTCTTACGCATTGACAAATGAGATAATAAATGGAGTAATAAAACAACTGGAATCAAACAGATAAGGAACACCAATTTATGACCTCAACCACAACTTACACTTACGATGTCGATGGCAAAGTGATATCTGAGAGGACAGACAACAACAGTGATGGGATAATAGACTCAGTTATTACCTACCGCTATAACCTGACATCCGTGAGCCATGACAACAACGGCGACGGCAAAGTTGATGATGTCGAAACCTATACTTATGATGCCAAGGGCAACCTGACATACACGAGCAGTGACAACAACGGCGACGGCAAAGTTGATGATGTCGAAACCTCTACTTATGATGCCAAGGGCAAGCGGACATACTTTAGCCGTGACTATAACAGCGACGGCAAAGTTGATTATGTCTTAACCTCTACTTATGATGCCAAGGGCAACCTGACATCCCAGAGCATTGACGACAAAGGCGACGGCAAAGTTGATTTTGTCGAAACCTCTACTTATGATGCCAAGGGCAAGTTGACATCCACCAGCCGTGACGACAGCGGCGACGGCAAAGTTGATTCTGTCATAACCTATACTTATGATGCCAAGGGCAACCAGACATCCTATAGCTCTGACAACAACGGCGACGGCAAACTTGATTCTGTCGAAACCTCTACTTATGATGCCAAGGGCAACCGGACATACTTTAGCCGTGATGACAACGGCGACGGCAAACTTGATTCTGTCGAAACCTCTACTTATGATGCCAAGGGCAACCGGACATACTTTAGCCGTGACGACAACGGCGACGGCAAACTTGATTATGTCATAACCTCTACTTATGATACCAAGGGCAACCTGACATCCCGGAGCGATGACGACAACGGCGACAGCAAAGTTGATTCTGTCGAAACCTATACTTATGATGCCAAGGGCAACCTGACATCCGATAGCTCTGACAACAATGGCGACGGCAAAGTTGATTCTGTCATAACCTATACTTATGATGCCAAGGGCAACCTAACATCCTATAGCTCTGACAACAACGGCGACGGCAAACTTGATTTTGTCGAAACCTCTACTTATGATGCCAAGGGCAACCTGACATCCCGGAGCGATGACGACAACGGCGACGGCAAAGTTGATTTTGTCGAAACCTCTACTTATGATGCCAAGGGCAACCTGACATCCGTGAGCCGTGACAACAACGACGGCAAAGTTGATTATGTCGAAACCTCTACTTATGATGCCAAGGGCAACCGGACATCCGTGAGCTATGACAACAACGGCGACGGCAAACTTGATGATGTCTCAACCTCTACTTATGATGCCAAGGGCAACCAGACATCCTATAGCTCTGACAACGACGGCGACGGCAAAGTTGATTCTGTCTCAACCTCTACTTATGATGCCAAGGGCAACCTGACATCCTATAGCTCTGACAACGACGGCGACGGCAAAGTTGATTCTGTCCAAACCTCTACTTATGGACGCGCATCCGCTAGCTATGACTTCAACAATGATGGTGTAATTGATGCAGTTGGCATCTACAGCTACGATTTTAACGGCAACCTGAAATCACAAAAAATTGACAATAATGATGATGGCATTTTTGATGAAGTCACTGCTTATAGTTACGACGCTAACGGCAAACAGACTGCACAGGTAGCTGACAAAAATAATGATGGCATCCCTGATGAGATTACCACTTTCAACTACGATCGCAATGGCAAACTAATTTCCGCAGATATTGACAACAACAGTGATGGCATTACTGATGCAGTTGCCACTTATCTGTATGATACCAATGGTCAATTAATCAGCAAAACCACCACAGACGGAAATGACAAACTAGTTGGTGGTAATGGTAATGACATCCTCAATGGTGGCGCTGAGCGTGATACCCTTACAGGCGGTTGTGGATCTGATAAATTTGTGTTCAGTAGTCTGAGTGATTCGCTGCTGTCTAGCTTTGATAAAATAACTGACTTGAACATTTCTCAAGATCAAATCGATAGGCTGTATGCAGTTACCGCTGCTAATTTAGTTCAACTTGGCACTGTTGCGAGTCTAAATCTCTCAGATGTACAAAAGATATTGACTGCAACTGCTTTTGTAGCTAAAGGTGCGGCAACTTTTACCCTTGGTACAGGCAATAAGGGGCAGACTTTTCTGGCACTCAACGATAACACTAATGGATTCTCTGCCCTCACGGATGCTGTGATTGAGATTAGTGGCTACAAAGGCAGCTTGAATAATTTAGCAGTTGTCTAACTTCATGCTGCTGACCAAAACTAGAGCGCCGATTCGTACCCTTTGTCCAAATTTGAATTTATTATCCCCCTTGCTAGAAAGCTCCCTACCTCCTATCTCCTTCAATGAACCTTATTAGGCGCAGAGAACACAGAGAAAACAGGAATTATGGACATCATAGTTACGTCTTCACAGGTAAACGAGAAATTGTCCATAAGATGAGCAGGAAGATTAAGTAAATTGTGCCAACCAGCCCAAACTCAATCAGAGGAATATAGGTTACTTCGTAAATTCTGCCTAAGCCGCGTTCTGTCAGTCCATAAATGGCCAGTACACTCACTAAAAAGGCTCCGTAGATAGTACGTTTAGTCAAGATACTAATAGGTAAACCGTGGAGTTGGGTAAGCACTAAAATGCCAAGAAAACCAAAGAGAAATGTTGGCCACTTGCTTTGTCCTAGCATCAGTGATACAACAACACTATGTAAAAGCACCGTAATTTCCAAAGTGAATGTCCACCAACGGTTTACATGGGTGCGGTTAAAGATCAACGACGATTGCAGCAGAAGCAAGAACATATAGAGAAAACCAATTAAGTGCCCCAAAGTCGCTTCCATTGGATGATACCAAAACGTATAGATAGCGGCGAAGGAGAAAAAGTAGCCGTGGTACAGCTTGATAATTTGCAAAAACTGTTGATGAAATGAAACAGAATTGCCAAAAAACAAACCGCGTCGAGGCGTTTCTAAAATCAATACGAACACCAGTAGGAGTATAACTGCACCTTGGGAAGCCCAAATTGAAGTATCTTGAGCTAAAGCATCGTACCAAATATAGGTCTGAAGAAAGTGTAAAGCGATGAATGCACTATTAATGGCAAGCATGAGGTAATTAATCGGGTGCAAGGCTGATTTGTATTTCAACTGCGATCGCTGCGCCCACAAGATACACGCCCAGATGCTAAACTGATGCCCAAGGTACATGCCCCAAGCCGTCGCTCGACTCCAAAAGGTTGGGTTGGGAAGCTTCCAGTAGTACCAGTTTAATCCTTGGTCAGGAAGTTTAGTGATGCTTGCAGGAATGCTACCACCGATCCAAATTCCGTAGGTGAGAAGGATGCTTACAAATATGCCTAAAAACAATACTCGCCGACCTGTCATACTAATTTTAGATTTTAGATTTTAGATTTTATATTTGGGATTAAAAGTCTTTATTACAAGGCTGTTCAAAAAATTATTAATCTTGGTTATCAAAGCCTTCTAAATCCTTACCTTTTTACTTTGAAATCAGGATTTTTAGGCTACACGTTTTGTGTTTGGTTCAGATGCGCTTTTAGTCACTCGCAAACTAATAGTCAAAGCTATCAGCACTACTAAAGATCCACTCAAAAAAGGAGCAGAACTCCCAAATTTCATAAAACTAGCCCCTGCCCAGGTTGGGCCACCGATGCGTGCCAACGCAGAGCAAGAACTGGCAATTCCTAATATTTGTCCTTGTTCTTCTGGGACTGTCATTTGGGAAATCAGGCTGTTCAATATTGGTTGACTGACACTAATTCCCCATGCCACAAGTGTGGTGGCGACCAACAATAAAATTAAGCTTTGTGAGAATCCAATTAGCAGTAATCCTAAACCTAACCCTAATATCCCCAAGATAAGTAACTTTATTTCACCCAAATATTTCTTGAGGAAGCCAATCAGTCCTCCTTGAATAATTGTGCTGACAATCCCCATGAAGGCAAAAAGATAACTAGTTTGTTGAGGACCCCAGTTTAATTGCTGCTTAGACCATAAAGCCAATGTCGAGTCCATAGCCGCAACAGCAAAGGTTACTGAAAAGTAGATGCTAATAAGTATACAAAACTGGGGACGCTGTGATAGATGTAGCAAGTTCAGCCTTCGCTGACGGTAATGATGAGCTTTGATTTTGGCTTTAGTCTCAGAATTTAGAGATTCTGGAAGTAACATCAAAGCACAAAGCAATGCCAATAAAGATAATCCGGCTGCGAACAACGATGGAAGATGGAAGTTAGCGTTGTCTCGATCAGGCCCGACCAGAAGACCTCCAATCGCTGGGCCAAGAATGAAGCCAAGACCAAAAGCTGCCCCGATTATCCCCATGCCACGAGCTCGATTAGTTGGCGTGGTAATATCTGCTATGTACGCCTGAGCAGTAGCAATATTCCCTGCCATAATCCCGGCAAGACTACGAGCAATAAACAAAATCCATAATGAGTTGGCAAAGCCTAACCCAGCGTATGCAACTACAGAACCGAATAAAGTAAGTAATAAAATCGGACGGCGACCGTAGCGATCGCTAAAGCTGCCCCATAATGGTGCAAATAAGAACTGCATTAAAGAGTAAATAGCTACAAGTAGAGTCGCTTCATTAGGTTTTGCGCCGAATTGTTCAGCATACAAAGGCAGTATCGGCAGGATAATTCCGAAGCCGAGCAAGTCTATAAATACAGTCAAAAATAAGACGAATATAGCCCTGCTATTATTTTTACTCTCCATAGGTGCAATTCCATTTTCTCAAAAATATGTGTAACTTAAATTAGTTTTATGGATATTAGGGAACACTTGATAATAAAGACCCATAAATGCAACCAGTAATCAGTTTAAGCAAAGTGCTTTAATTTCAGAGTGGTTGAGCAAAATAGCGTGGAACAAACCCATTATAAAAATCAAGCCAATAATACTACTAATGAAAGCAACTATGAACTCGTGCTTTCGTATAGCTTTTTGGATCTTAGCGTCGATGATGCTTTCTAATTCTTCGGATGACATTGACTTCAGTTTGGCTAAAGATAAGAGTTATGTGAAACTTACGAACTTATACCAATTCTTTATGAAACTAGACAAAATCAAGCTTGGTGAGAGAATGGGCTTAAGCCTATTGTTCGGGAACAACCTCATAGGTAATCGGTATTACAGAAGTTTAAATATGTCCGAAACCTCTAACTTATTAAATGAAAGTTATTTCGACACCGTGGCAGTGTCAAGTGCGTTGGCGTAGTTTCAAAACAGCACCTGAAATACCAAAAGCTAATATTGCCAAGGTATAAGTTGGTTCGGGAACTGCAATAATGCTTACCTGATTAATGGCCAAGCCGTATTCTGGCTCAGAACTGCTAAAAACGAGTCGCGAAATGTTTGGAGTGTCACTACGAATTCCTAAGAACACTGCCGAATTATCTAATGCTAGCGACGAAGTACTTAGAACTGAGAAACTACCCAACAGGTTATTAGCGTTATCAAAAGCGGTAATAAAAGTTTCAACTTCTGAATTACTAATGTCTACAGCTATCTGAGCACCAGCGCCAAAAACAGGCTGGGCAAAACTAATGCTAAAAGGCCCTCCGTTCCCCTGAGTACGAGGATCAGGAACACCAGGAGGAAGAGGTTGAAAACCTGTTGGGTCTATACCTCCGAAAAGAATAAAATCTCCTTGGGCGAAGTTAGTCCGAATGCCAGGTGGAGGTAAAGTTTGAAAGACAAACGGTGGAGTAATCTGAGGATTACTAGTTGGAGCTATATTTATATCCAACCCTAAACCACCTTGCGATGTTGCTAAAAAAGAGTTAGGTAAAAAAGCAGAAAAATCAGGAGCAGAAGGATTGAATACTTTACCTAAACTTTCCCAATTAACTTCATCGTTGCCTCCTAAAACAGAGCGTTCAGTTACTAGAAATGTAGCTGCTTTAACTGGTAATGGGAGAACCGTTATTATAACTGTAATTACTGGTAAATATTTGACAGATAACTTCAATAATTCATTTTTCCTAAATCTCACAAGGCTTACTCCTTAATTTCGTAGAAAAATATCATCAAAATGCAAAAATTCAACACCCAGGATCAGGCAATGCATTGCTCTGCTCGAGAGAGTTGTTAGCGTAGTATCTTTGACAGTCGAAGCATCTGCCGTCTTCAATGGTTGTGTTGCAAAAACTTTTTCATGGCTGGTGAGAGTTGACGCAATTCATACATTTACCAGCCCAACCTCATTTTTTGCAACATAACTTTTACCCTGGAGTACAAAGATAATTACTCATGTCTGTACCATTCTCAATTTGTTACTACACCTGAGAGGGTGATGGTTTTACCTTGTTTGCTGTAATCTGCGGTATCAATGCCATCTTTGCTATCAATGCTGTTGTTAGCCTGACTGCCCTTAAATGTGTCATTGCCGCCATTACCAACCAACTTGTCATTGTCCTCTCCACCATCGATTACGTCATTCCCAAGACCAGCAAAGATATTGTCATTGCCTCCACGACCAAAAATCTGATTGTCACTACTAGTGCCCAACAAAAAATCATTGTTAGGAGTACCAACAATAATGGACATAATATATACCTTTATATTTATAAAGATCAAATGTATTTGATCGTTGTAATACTCGCATATTACAACGATCAAAATTATAAATTTCTGATGAAATATGCATAAAGATAATTAATGCTTTTTTATATATCTGTAGGACTTACGCGGTGTAAAAATTAACTATGATATGAATTACACATAATAAACGTTTCAGGCACTGAACACAACCCTTATTTGGTCGCATATTGACTGTGTTGGGTGTTAGATATGGCTCAAAAGCCCAAGGTTTTATAGTACATAAGTATTATAAATAAATCCTAACAATAATGACTAATTTGTCTTTAAACCTTGACTGGGGAGGGTGTAAAGAAAAATCTGGTAGGAAATCTACTAAACAGACTTGACATTATACCTAAGATAAACAAGCAAATTGTGAGGGTACAAAATAGGCAATGTATTGACAAAAATTTTGTATTATATGTTACTATTTATAAATAGTTATATGTGTTAAGGCGAGCGATCGCTTCTCTACAAGACGCTAGGCGAATGCTAATGTCTTCTGGTGCGTCCGCTATACGAACGACGAGCACACCTAAATCGAAATTGCCAAGCTTTCAACCGATTTTGTGTAATTTCAGATACATTACCGCAAATGCGCTGATATTTCAATTTCACCTCTTCATAAATTCCGCAAAAACACCGTTACGCTATTTGTACTTGTGATCAAAACTTAGAGCATCCAGTTTATTAGGGCGTGTTTATGACCAACCCTGTAAAGACGGTTATCCAAGTCAATCTGGAGATGGCTCTAGAAGTAGCTCAACAATTGGAGCAAGCTCCATACATTCAACTCAATACTTATTGTTTGGAGATTTTACGCGAGATCGGATATCTTGGTACTGAACTTCCAGTTAACTCACAAACTCGTGATCAGCAGCTAAACTTGATCGCAGGCTTTGCATCTTATGCTTTTAAGGAGGTATAAAGTGTACAAAGCATTAATTGAAGATATATTTCATGATTCCGAAGGGACAGAAGAAACTACTTTTCCTGCCACAGATCAAGATTTGTTAATTTTAACAGAAAAATTTTTAGGGTTTGAAATTCCCTCAAAGGTTTTTTTGCAAGCTATAGCCATTGCTGATTACGACTGTGCAGCTGCTTTTCGCTACGTTGAGAATTATTTGACTATTCTCAAGAATAAGAATAAGCGTAAGCATAAGAAATTACTTGTGTTAGGGTGTTCTACTAGGTTTGACAATAATTGACGTGCTTCTTTACGAGCTAATCCTGAACGAATACGATTTAGATTAGATAATTTGCACTACCGATGTAGAAACGTTGCATTGCAACGTCTCTACACATATTTGTCCCACACAGACAAGCAAGAACAATTAGAATTTATCTAGAAGATAGTACCGCAAGGCGGAAGTCAAAAGCCACTTGTACTGAGCGACTTGTGCCGAGTTTAGCCTGAGCGAACGCGAACAGCGTTTCTAAGAATTGCCATGCCGCAGGCTTTACGCTGTGCTACCCTTGGGTCGGGAACCGCAACGCACTGGCTCCCCTACGTATATTTCCAAAATCAAATATGAATCCTATATGTGCATCTACGCTTGCACGACAAAATCTGATGCACTCAGAGTC
>NZ_JBALGC010000072.1:0-102098 GCF_036916575.1 Nostoc sp. | reverse complement strand
GCCGCATTTCTCTTACATATTTTTGCGGTTTGACTTCAGTTCTGTATTTTACCGATTAAACTGCCCCTTTCTTAAATCCCTACCCTTGAAAGAGAGGGGGCCCCGAGTTCCCCGCTCCTGAGAGGCTTTGATTCTTACTCCCCAACGCTAGTAGGAGAGCCAGTGCGTTGCGGGGATTCCAAGAGTTGTAGCAGCTGGCGTAAGGGGTTGGGGGTTAGGTTTAAGAGAAAGTCGCACACGGTGTTATTTACTTACTAAACATTACTTGTAGTGCTAACAAGTTTTTCCCCTTTCAACATCCGCGCCGCAGCTTCAAGTAGAGCTTCTTCGAGATAGGGCTTGGTAAAGTAGCCACTAGCACCGAGTTGAGCTGCAATTTGTCTGTGCTTGTCTGCACCCCGCGAGGTAAGCATAGCGATGGGTAGGTGGTTGAGGTTAGAATCTTTCTGAATGCGAGATAGTAACTCCAGACCATCGCAACGGGGCATTTCAATGTCGCAAAATACAATATCACAAGGCAGACCAGAGCGGAGTTTATCCCAAGCTTCCTGCCCGTCACGCGCCTGTTCTACGCGATAACCTGCTTTGTTAAACGTTAGGGATAGCAATTCTCTAACTGTAATTGAGTCATCGACTATCAGCACTGTCGGGTCAATCTTCGCAGCAGAGGTATCTGGAGGAGTAGCTTTCTGTTGCCAAGAATTGCTACCAATTTCTGTAGAAATCCGTCCTTGGAAAATGTCAATTATTTCCAGCACGTCAGCAATAGGCATAATGCGACCATCACCCAGGACTGTAGCACCAGCGACACCAATGGGTTTAGGCGCTGGGCCTTCAAATTGCTTAATTACAATTTCTTGTTCGCTCAACACTAGGTCAATCTGTAAAGCAATCAGGGTATTTGCCGATCGCACCACAACTACAGAAACCATATCATCATCTCTGGTGCCGCCATAAACATTACCCCGACTGATCTGGCGATTAAAGGTTAAAAGTTCCTTCAGGGGTCGGAATGGCAGCACTGTATCGCGCCAGGAAATAAATGATTCCCCATTGGCATCGTGCTGGATATTTTTGACTGGTATATCCAGCGTATCTTCTACACCATCCATCGGGAAGGCAATTCTAGCTCGATCAGAGACGCAGCAAAGAGCTTTACAAATACTCAGAGTCAGTGGTAAACGAATGGTGAAGGTGGTTCCCTTACCGAGGGCAGAATCGGTGTTCACTGTCCCACGAATTTCGCTAATCTCGGAGCGCACTACGTCCATACCTACACCACGACCAGAAATTTCATCTGCTTGGTCTTTGATCGTAAAACCAGACTGGAACAGCAGATCGTAGACTTCCAGGCGAGACATGGCTTTTGCCTGCGCTTGTGTAATCATGCCAATCTTCACAGCCTTAGCCTTAATCCTTGCTGAATCGATACCTGCGCCATCATCACCTACGGAAATGATCGTTTGATTGCCTTGGTGGAAGGCACGGATAGTAATGATTCCCACGGGTGGTTTACCAGCAGCTTGCCTCTCTTCTGGCGTTTCAATACCGTGAGCGATCGCATTATTCAGCATATGAGTTAACGGATCGGTAAGATGATCCAAAATCATCTTGTCAATTAAGGTATCGCCACCTTCGATCACCAACTCCACTTGTTTGCCACACTTAATAGCGTTGTCGCGCACTCCTCGCCGCCAGCGATCAATGGTTTGGGCAAAATGCACCATTCGCGCTCTTGTTAATCCCTCTTGTAGCTGGGTGGTTACTTGGCGGAATTGCCTTGCTACTCGCTCGGTTTCTTCGGTAACGAAATCAATGTCACTTGCCGACTCACGCACACGCACAATCCGCTCAATCATCTGCTGTGACAGTGTATGGAAAGGAGTAAAATGATCCATTTCTAGTTCGCTAAAACCCCTATCGGCATTGGAATCAGGGGTTTGGAAGCCGGAGTCTATCTTTTTGCGTCCAGCTAACAGAGAAGCTTCCAGTAGCGATCGCTCGTACAACTCCTGCATCCTTGCGCCCACATCCGAGAGTTGTTGTACCTGAATCAGCAAGTTATCTAGTGACTGCCGTAGCCGTTCATGATCTTGCTCTAAGGTATTGCGATTTACCACCAACTCCCCAACTAAATTACTCATATCGTCCAGTTGCTTAACTGGAACCTTCATCGTTTCTTCAAATCTTGCAGCCCGACGAATAGAGGGGCGGGGAGTTTTGCTGATGTTAGATTTTACTAATGGAGAATGGGATATTGTTTGATCTGCTTCTGCCAGCAACTTCTCCAAGTCACCAAATTCATCTTTTATGGCTGGTGATGGAATGGCATTTTTAGCCAAGACTGGTTGAGTGTTCAAGGGCTGGCGTTGGCGTAGCCCGTCGTAGCGAAAAGTTGGAGCGGAGGAAACCTCCGATCCAAACTTTTCAAGGCAGACATCGCTGTCGTTATCTGTACCTAGCAATTCTTCCAGGGCTGCAAAATCTACTTCTAATGTTGAGGTAGCTTTGGGGTTAAGTGCTACTTCCTCTTGTAGTAATGCTTCCAAGTCTGCAAATTCATCTTCTGAAGCAACTACTTCAATGGTTTCTGTCATTACCAATTCTTCAGTTGAGGTAACAATAGCATTTTCTTCCTTTAACACTGGTGCAGCTTCAGATGTCTCTTCTAGATCCCATAAATCAGTTTCTACATTTTCCTGAATAACCGTTTGTGAGCCAATTTTTGCCGCGTTTTCTCCTAATTGTTCCTGGTTTGCTGCTTCTGGTAGAGCAGTTTCTGTAAGCAATAAATCATTTGTAAAATCCAGTTCTCTATCTTCAAAATCTGTGTTTTCTGAGAACTCAAAGGCAGTTTCTAAGTCATTGTTTCCCTCAGGATCTAAAACTTTGGGGCTTGTCTGGGCTGAATCTGAAGTTTCCCCTAAATTAATATCTAGAGAAGTTTCTCTAGCTTCTTGTTGATCCACAGTATTATCTGTGGTTTCCATCTGAATATAGGTGGAGTCATCTGTAGCGACATTCTCAAACAGCAGTTGCGGATTTTCATCGAAAGAGCCGAACAAATCATCTGGCTGTGTTTGGGGTGATACTAAATCTGAAGTTTCCCCTAAATTAATATCTAGAGAAGTTTCTCTAGCTTCTTGTTGATCCACAGTATTATCTGTGGTTTCCATCTGAATATAGGTAGAGTCATCTGTGGCTACATCCTCAAACAGCAGTTGCGGATTTTCATCGAAAGAGCCGAACAAATCACCTGGCTGTGTTTGGGTTGATACTAAATCTGAAGTTTCCCCTAAATTAATATCTAGAGAAGTTTCTCTAGCTTCTTGTTCATCCACAGTATTATCTGTGGTTTCCATCTGAATATAGGTGGAGTCATCTGTGGCTACATCCTCAAACAGCAGTTGCGGATTTTCGTCGAAAGAGCTGAATGAATTAATTTCCAGATCAACAGCAGATATCTCTGAGGGCTGATTAGTAAATTCTGGAACAAAATCTAAAGCTTCTGGTTGTTGCGATCGCCTAAGAATTTCTTCCCCTGAATACTGCGTGAACAACGGCGTTTCCAGCGTGGAGGCATCGTTGATTACAGGAGGAATAGTTGGGTTACTCGGTGCTAACTCTTCAAATAAATCATCTCCAGAATCTGATGAGAATATTAAATCTAGCTGCTCTTGGTGCTGGAAATTGAGATCAAAATCTTCTTCTATGTCAAAACTGGTTATAGGAGAAGGTATGGGCTGCTGACTGTCGACAAAAATGTCATCAGTCGCCGCAGTAAACAAACTCTCATCTAACGCCCTTTCCACATTCTGCTCAATTAATGAATCAAATTCGTCCAGTTCCTCTGTGGTTTCCTGGCTCCAGAAGTTGCTCAGATCATTTTCTGATTCAGAAAACTCAGGTGCTGTCGGTGGAGATGTATCAAATAAATCACTGATTTCTGTTTCACTTGTAGGCAGTAGTGTCTGTTCTTCCATTTCAGCAAACAGGCTGTCTAAAGACAAGCCTGTTTGCTGGGGTAATTCTATGTAGTCACTAGGGGAAATTTCTTCTACCCAATTTGCATTTCTAGTTTCTAAGAATAAGTTATCAAAACTGTTTTGTTGGTTGGTAGATAGTTCCACACTGGCGAACGCCTCAGTTTCTGGTTGAGTCACTTCGGCTGTAGGCAATAGTTCTTTATCATCTAGTGCCAGTGTCAATAAATCTTCAACCACATCGTTTTTGTCAACACTATTTTGGACAATCTCCCCAAGAGGCTGGTTTGTATCACTAGGAATACCAGTAATTTCTTCTAAATTTTCGAGAGAAGAAGAGTCTAAATTTATATCAAGTACGTTAATATCGCTCAACTCTAGAGTCGTAGCAGATGTTTGTTGATTTTGCGGTTCTGAATTCTCCTTTTCTAGGAAATTGTCACCAAATAACAGGGATAAATCTTCTGTCGTGGCTGTGCTTGTTGGGTGCTGCTCGTTGCTTATGTCTTCATCAAAGGAGAGTAAATCGGATAAATCGCCATCAGCAGCCTCAGCGTCAGTGCTGCTAAAATCAATTCCAAAGTCATCGGTGGCAACTATATCTAAGGTTTCTTCTTGATGCCAGCTTTCATCTAGTTCGGGAGTTTCACCTTCAAATAAATCGGCAAGCGTATTTAACTCAGCTATTCCTACCTCTGGCCCATTGGGGTCAAGATTGTTACTGATTGGATGTACTTCCTCATGTGTGGTGAAAGTAAGACTAGTGTGAGTCACAGCGTTTAGTGGTGTCTCTTGTAACTGAAGATAGGGGCGTTCGCTAGTATCCTCGTCTAGATTCAGCTCCTCAGTTGTCTGGGCTAGGTTAGTTATGACTAACGGCTCGATGTTACCAGATAGAATTAGCTTTGAGGCAGTTGATGATTCTGTCAAAACCGCAGACTGTTCATCAAACAAATCAGGGGTAATTTCTAATAACTCAATTTCTGCAAAGCTCAAAAGTGCTTCTAGTTGCTGACTAATTGCAATTTCGGCTTCCCTACCTTGCAGAACTAATTCTTGAGCTTGTTTGATTTCGGTAATGACAATTTTAGCTAAAGTCAGGTAAGTATTTTCGGGATTGCCGATCGCACTGGCTGCTGCTTCACACAAACCACACCACTTGGACAAATTCCAAGTCTCACCCAGTTTGACTAACTGGTAACAGCATTGCTGAAGGTTTTCTCGAGTTGAGGGTGTTGTGGTTTGCTTAAACAGTTGCAACATTTCCCGCAGTCTTTGCAGTACCTGGGCTTGAAATTCGCCCCAATTATTATTTTCTTTGGCGGTGACTGGCGATCGCGCAGCCTCTTCGAGTCCGCTTACCCCTTCTCTTAAGCTAGCTACGCGTAGCGTCTCAGAAAGAGCGTCACGCACCTTCTGGGGTGGTGCAAAGAAGGATATTTCTGGAGATTCCTGATGGGTGTCTTCTGCCAAACTAGGAATATCTCGCTGGAGAAAAAGTTCTGTAAGTGTGGAGACATTTTCTACAGAGGTTGTGTGTAGTTCTGTTGCGTCAGGACTACTGGCGACTCCACTTTTTCCTTGTTCTACAAGTAGTTCCAGATGCTGATACAGCCATTGAAAGACTGGCTCAGTTTCTGACATCAAAGTATTAGCTGCATCTTCGGAAAGACCAAATGGCCCACTCAAATGCTCTAACAGCGATTTCAAGGTATCAGATACACCAAGAAATAAAGACTCTAACTTTTGGTCAATTTGAACCGGATGATCTTTGAGAACTTTGAAACAATCTTCCAGACGGTGGGAGGTATGCTGAATACTAGTCAATCCAAGCATCGCCGCTCCTCCTTTGATAGAGTGAGCCGCCCGGAATACTTCACTGATCATTTCCGGGTCGTTCAGGGTATCCTCTAAATTCAGCAATCCCTGCTCAATGGTATTCAGGTGATCCCTGGCTTCTTCGATAAAGTAACCCAAAATCCGCTGTTGTTGTTCCGGCAGCATAGCAAAAGTTATGAGTTATGAGTTATGAATTATGAGTTATGAGTTGTGAGTTGTGAGTTATGATTTTTATTTCTAACTTCTCACTCCTAACTCCTAACTTTTTTCCAAGTTATGAGTTGTGAGTTGTGAGTTGTGAGTTGTGATTTTTATTTCTAACTCCTAACTCCTAACTTTGTTACCTGGTTTCCATAGTTTCCACTCGGAAACGTTCAACGGAGGCGATTAAGTCACGAGATACACCTACTAAGTGTTGTAGGGCACCTGAAACTCGCTGTGCTTCCTGGGAAGTTTCTTGCGCGGTGAGTTCTACTGATTGCATTACGTGAGCGACGGCGCGGGAGGTTTCAGTTTGTTCCACAGTGTCGCTGGTAATGGAGCGCACAAGAATATCGATGCGATTCGCCACTTGAATAATGTTTTCAAGCGATCGCTTGGCTTCTTCTGCCAATTTTGTCCCTTTAATTACTTGTTGTGTGCCTTCTTCCATTGCCGTCATTACAGAGCCTGTTTCACTTTGGATTTGCATCACAATTTGTTCAATCTCCTTCAAGGATTTAGCAGATTTATCTGCTAGCTGGCGCACTTCATCTGCGACGATCGCAAACCCGCGTCCAGCTTCTCCTGCCCTTGCCGCCTCAATACTAGCATTGAGTGCTAACAAGTTTGTTCTGGAAGCAATTTGGGAAATCAACGCCACAATTTTAGAAATTTCTTGGGAAGATTCCGCCAACCGCTTCACTTTTCGAGTGGTTTCAGCAACGGTTTCCCGAATTTCTAAAATCCCCGCCACAGTATTTTCTACTGCTTCTCCACCTTTGAGAGCGATCATACTAGCATCACGGGCGACGGTTTCAGCTTCCCGCGCCGCCTCTGCTACCCGCTGAATCGAGTCGGTCATTACCTGTACAGAATTCAGCGTCACTGCCAACTCTTCTGCTTGCCGCAAGGCATCACTAGATAAGGCTCTAGCAAAGGTTTCGGAGTTGGTTGCACCTTTTGTCACATCCTTCGCTGCCACTTTTACCTGTTGGACGATATCCCGCAGGTTTTGAATTGTCAGGTTAAAGGCGTCAGCAACGGCTCCCAGTACGTCGGCTGTCACTTCAGCTTGGACTGTTAAATCTCCTCTAGCAGCTCCTTCCACATCATCCAACAGGCGAATCACTTGGCGTTGCAGGTTTTCTTTGGCTTCCTCTTGCTCATCGGCTTTCCGTTGGGCTTCACTTGTGGTTGTGAAAATTACTCGCGCCATTTCATTAAAGCCAGTGGATAAATGTCCTAATTCATCTTCAGAAAACACTGTGGCTTGAGCATTCAGATTTCCTTGACGTACAGCCTCAAATTGAGTTTGGAGATCATCAGTTGTGCGCCGAATTTGTTTAAGCGCAAGATTCCCCATGAAACCTGCGGTAGTAAAACCTGCAATCCCAGCTGCTAGTGACATTGCCCAACCGGTGTTTCGTACTGATTCTCGTTGTTGGGCTGGCGAAAATGTGGTGGCGACAAAGCTAACTGTGGCTACAACCAGCGCTGAGACAATGCCCACACTTCCAGCAATTAACCATTGTTTCCTTTCGATGGAGGCATTCTCTAATGGTGCTAACCATCCTTGCTCGATGCTGACGTTGGGTTCTTGTTTCGAGACATCTGTTTGGGTAAAGACTGGAACTGCTTCATGTGAACCAGTCATCGAGAATAGTTCCTCTTCGCGATCGCTAGCTGCATTACTTAAAAAAGCCTCCGCGCTTTGAAGGTGTCCACTACCACTAGTTTCTAATGGAGCAGAATGTATTGCTGGATCACTGAAGTTAGAATCTCCTTCGATCAGGTCAAACCCTGGAATGTTGCCTAAATCGTCAAATTCCTCAAAGTCATCTAAAAACTCGATATTGCTCTTAGAATTTTCTCCATTTAGTATATTGTTTGAGTCTTCATAAGAGCTTAACCCCTCTGAGCCAAAGGCAGACTCAAATGCTTCCATATCAAAATTTTCATCGTCATCGAAGCTATTTTTATCGCTGAGTTCACCTGATTTTAACTGCTTTTCTTCCAGAGGTAGATTGCTGCTAAAAGATGAAGATTCATCAGATAAATCAGGCTCGGAAGCTGACTCTGCTTCCAAATTTTTTTGCTCCAACCAATTATGTGCTTCGGTTTCTGAAAAATTATCTTGACTGCTGTATTCCAAGTTATTTGTTGTTGACGAACCATTTTTAAGTTCTTCATCAACAATCAGTAAAGTTTCGTCTCCAAAAATAGATTTTTTATATTCTAAATTCCCAAGACTAAGCTCTGGAGACTTTGGTTTACTCAACAAATCAGGTAAATCATTCTCGCTATTACCAGTTTGGGAATTAGAATATGAAGAGTTATTATTGTCAATAACTGAATTTTCGGGGTTAAGATTTATCCCATTATCTGAGAATTGACTATTTACTAATGATTCTTCCAGACTATCTTCTGACATATCTTCCTGCCAAAAAGCAGGCAACTCTAATTCTGTTTTATCCTCCAAGTTGCTATTTGAGTCTTGTTCCTGTAGTTCTTCATTCAAGGCAAAAGGGTCGTCACCAAAAGCTGTAGAAGAGTCTGATATTTTTACTGTTCCAATACTATCTTCTGTGGGGATGTCAAATGGACTTTTTGAAGATACTTCTTCAATGCCATTCACAGTTTGTTGATGCTCTCCAAAAAAGTTAAAATCAAGGTTTTTGCTGTCAAAATCCTCATTAGCACCCAAATCTTCTAATTCTTGTTCGCTATATGCCAGTTCATCAGACATCTCTGGGGAATTTATTTGCTTTTGACTTCCTGATGTATCAATCTCCCCACTGAATGACTGTAAATATTGGTTGATATTCTCAATTCCATTATTGGCAAAACCAATAATTTCTTGATCGTCAGTCAAGCGTAATACCTGTTGATATTCTTCTTTTGCTACATCGTACTGCTGCAAAACATAGTAGATGTGACCCCGTAACAAATGGGAATTGGGGTCCTTTGGTAAATTTTGCACCACTTGGTCAACTAAAGTGGCGGCAACCTCGTAATTCCTTTGAACATAGGCGGTCATCGCCTGTTGATATGTTGGCTCGTAATTATCAATACTTGCTGCCATTTCCTCCTCCAATTTCATCCTGCCCACCGCGCACTCCGTAAAATTGCCATTTGATCGAGCAGTCGTAGACACTGATTATTTTTAGCACGTAATAACCACTCTCCACGTAAAAAGGGAGCCATAGTATCTGGAACAGTTGTTGGTGGCATGAGATTCTGGACATCCAACCAGTCCATACCACCGATTTCCTCTACTGCTAAACCCACTATTGTATCTTGCTCTTCAATGGCAATCACCGGAATTTCAGCTCTATCCGTGTTTAATGCACTTGCTTCCCCAAGAAATTGACCCAAATCAGCCACCCAAATAACTCGACCTCGTAAATTTAGAGTACCCAAAAGTAAAGGAGAAGCATTAGGAATCGGGGTGATTCTATCAGGACTTAGTTCAATTACCTCCCGAATGCCAGTTGCTTGTAGTGCAAACTCCTGATGCGAGGGAATGTAAAACCTCAAATGTAACTCACCTTCAGGACTTTCTACTTGTAATTCAGGTCGGAAATGGTCTTGACCACTGCCACTTAAAAAGTCCGGTTTGCTGACCATATTGCTTTTATCCTTATCCTCGCAGCAGTTGTTTGACTGTTCCTACCAACTCGGTTGGTTGAAACGGTTTGGCTATGTAGGCGTCTGCACCCTGCTTCATGCCCCAATAGCGATCAAATTCTTCACCTTTGGAAGAACACATAACCACAGGGACATTTTGGGTTTTTGGATCGGATTTTAACCGCCGACAAACTTCGTAGCCGTTCATCCGGGGCATGACAATATCCAATACCACTAAATCGGGAGGTGCTATTTGAATTGCCTCCAATGCTTCTAATCCGTCACTGGCATGGGTAACAGTTAGGCCAGTTGCTTTCAGGAGGTCTGTAATCATCTCCCTTTGCGCGATACTGTCTTCCACAATCAGAACTGTACTCATAAGTATCTATTTACCTCCTGATGTAGACGTTCCTATTTGGAACATTCCCTGATTCCTCCGCAAGTATTAACTGTATAAATTAATTCTAGTTTTTGACTATTTTCCTGGATATTGACATTTCACTGAGTTGGCTGACTCTGTGATAACATCTTTTACCTGATCTTTTAGTAGATCAACAAATCTTGGATCTCTTTATGTGCCCCATGCCCAATTTTCATTGGTTGTTGATATATTTCTCTACGAGCATGAGTAACTCAGTGTCTGTAAATGGTTTTGTTAAATAATCTGTAGCCCCGACCATCCTAGCTTTGACTCGATCAATAAATCCATCTTTACCAGTAAGCATGATAATCGGTATGAGCCGAAATGCTGTTGAATGTCGCAGCATGGCGCAAACCTCGTACCCCTCCAATTCCGACATGGCAATGTCGCATAAAATTAAATTCGGTTTGAGTTGAAAAATCAGAGTGAGCGCTTCTAAGGGATTGCTGAGGGCGATCGCTTCATAACCTTGTGGTTGTAAGATGGAATTTACAGTCTCACCGATGGCGATCACATCGTCAATACATACTATCCGCCCCCTGTATTTTCCCTTCAATTCCCAGCTAACCGTGTGGATATCTGGTTTAAGTGTCTCTGAATATACTAGTTGTAGCCAACTCTGTTGCACATATGGATATATTGCCTTAGCGACTGTCAAAATGTCTCGGTTGAGATAGCGAGCCAGTTGACGCAAAGATGTTTTACCATCAGCCCAATGTTGTAGCTTATTCACGGTTGCTTCTGGTAGGGAGGATTGTAGTTGAACTTTGTCAGATAGCACTAGCAATTGTTCTGGAGACTGAATGTGTGGATACAGTTGCTTCCACTCTTGCACCTGCTTCGTAATTTTTGTTACAAAAGGAGCGATCTCGAAAGTGTTTAATTGCGGGGCAAGTGCCGCACCCTGATGAAAGATAAAGTTACCTTGGTGTAAGCTCAACAGATCAAAGAGGGTTTCATGCACCAAGCCGTGAATGATACCATCAGCTATCTTTGGGTTGATGATATTCCGCTCCAAGAGTGCCCAAAGATAGGCATACTCTGGCGCATCGGTTGATGGTAAGGAGGCAATTTGTTTGTCGGTGAGTCGCATCTCAACTCGGTAATAACGTAAATAATCGCTAATTCTGGATAAACTACTTTCACCTTCTTGGCAATAAATAATTTGACCATTCAGGAAAAAGACGAACCAAGACTGTTGTTTGGGGCGATAAATGCTTGCTCCGTCTCCACCCAGTTTGTTGTTATGGTGAGAGCTATGAGCTTCTACCCATAGTTGTCCAGTTCGCTGTCCCAACTCAATCAATTGCAGGATACTGCAAATATCAATTTCATTTAAATTTCCCTGCATTTATCTAAAAAGTACTCCTTAAGTATTGCTGAATTCGGAATTCAAAATTCGGAATTCTGACTTCTTCTTTAAGTATTAATTATGGAGTATTGGAAAGATTATTACCCTGTTCCTTGTTTTCATACGAGAATACATTAAACTATAAACCTTCATCTTTCGTAATACACTTCGACAAAGCTAGTGTTAACACGGAAGTCATCATCACTGTCATCAGTACAAAATATAAAGGCGCGACCAAGTCGCTTCTATAAGTATCAAGACGTAACATCTCGCGTCTATAGTTTTGTCTGTCTTGTTCTCCTAAACTTCGGTTCAGTCAGACAAGTTAACAGAATTATTTAAGGTATATCCCAAAACACGAACTTGAAGTGCATCAATAAGGACTAACGGTGTGCTGTATTTAGCAGAAGTACAAAAACAGAAAGGTGGTTTACTCAGTGGCGGTGCTAAAACCGAACTGAAACTGCTAGCTTGTCAGCGAACTGACCAGAATTGGAGTACTGTGTCGGAAGATGTGATTGCCGCTGAGGACGCAAGCAAATTAAATGATGGTGCTTTGGTACTGGTTGAACTGAATCCGAATCGTCAAGTGCAGCGGATTCAAGAAGCAGGGCGTCCACTAGTAAACATTTTGCAGAATTTTTCCCGCCAATTGGAGAAATTTAAGCTCAAGGAAGATGAGATTGATCAGTGGAAGCAATCGCTGACGTTTCAGGCGCAAGAGTTGAATCGCCGTGAAATGGACATGGAAGTACGCTCAGAACAGTTGCAAGAAATGGAGGATGAGGTGCAACGCCTGGAGGAGCAAAAACAGGAAGTTGACACCTCGCGCCAGGAACTTGAACGCTTGCAAGCAGAAAATGAGCGCAACCGCCAGGAATTGGAAGGCGCTTGGGAGCATTTACGCGGTGAGCAGCGTCGCTTAGAGGAACGTCAAACGGATTTTCAACAAGGGACGGTTTTGGATGAGGAGCAAAGTCGGGTAATGAGTGAGTTACTTGATCGCTTGTCTAGTCGTGTTACTCCCACGCAAACAGTCAGAGAACAGCTGCATCTGGCCTTTGAATTAGTCGAAAAGCAGCAAGCTACTCTAACCCCACACTGGCAAAAACTGGAGGAGCAAAAAACTGCGATCGCTCAACAGCAAGAAGAAGTAGAGCGTTTGTCACAAACGTTTAGCGATCGCCAAAACGCATGGCAACAAGCACAAAATTCTTTAGCCCAGCAAACAGTCCAATTGCAGATAAATACAGCAGACCTTACCAGTAAGCAAGAGTATGCTCGGATAATCAAAGAGCAGTTACGAAACGCCGAAGAGTTATATCAACAGATTCACTCTTTGGCTGCAACATCTGGTGATCTAGTTCTCGGCCAGCAAGCTGATGTGGAAGCTTTGGAGAAAAAGCCTTTAGAAGAACTACAAAAAATAGTGCAAGACTTGCAATATAAGTTGGAAATAGATGCTAGCTTTGTTCACGATCAAGAACAAGAACTGAAATATAAACAAGAAACTATAGAAGAACTCAAAACTAAAATAAATCACGCATCTGACCATGACCACATCAATTTGGAAGTGGAACTAACGGATGAAAAAGACCTCTATCAGATGCTAAACTCCAGTTTGGTGGGACAACGCCGCAATATGCTACAGCATCAAAAGTTTCTCAAGCAACACCAAGCTGTACTGCTGCGGCGGCAAGGACATACTGTTACTGATGAAGAAGAAAGCAACAACAAAATTAATTTAGAACCGATTCTGTTACAAATTGAAACCCAGCGACAACAATATTCACAGGAAATCCAAAAGCTGGAACGAGAGATTGAGCAGATCCGTGCTGGTATTGAGCTAAATCAGGGAATGATTGACAATCAAACTCACGATTTGGATGAAAAACGCCAAGAAATCAAAGCGATCGAGGAAAACTTGTTGTCCCTGCGAAGAACAACTGCCGAATGCTGGGGTCGGGTGAATCTGTATCAAGAAGCACTACAACCAATTCAGGATTCACTCGATGGCTTACGGCAAAAGCTGCTCTTAATTGGAGAATCTTTGGAGCAATTCCAGGAAAGTGGTGATTATCAACTCCAAGCGATCGCCCAGTTGCGCCATACTCTCCATTTAATGTCTCAGCCAGAATTACTATCGTCTTAACGAGTTAGGAGTTATGAGTGATGAGTTATGAATTAAAGAAAACTCCTAACTCATAACTTTTAACTCCTAACTATTTCAAGCAGATCCAGTCGCCTTCTACTTGAGCGATCGCACCGCCAGGAAATGGATCAGTTTGTGATCGGTTGGGCGCTATAATTAAAGCCGTTAATTTTTCGATGTGTTCAAAACTAGGGGCATCAGTAAGTATTTGCTGCAATACCTGACGCATCACGCGACGTTGCAGTGCCAATGGTGCTTTCTGCAATACCTGACGATTTAACCGTACAGGAAGAAGGCGAGTAAGAGAATCTTTTTCATCCCCAATGCCCCATGACATCGCCTTTTCTTGCAACTGCTGGGCAGCTTTTTCTAAATATTCCACTTCTGCTTGGAGAAGTTCTGCTGTTTGGGCTAAGGCAGATTCTACTTGGGGGTTGAAATTTTCTTGTAAATATGGTAACAGTTCTTGGCGAATGCGGTTGCGGGCATATTGCAAATCTTGATTGGTGGAATCTTCCCAAATTGGTAATTTAAACTCTTGACAAAATTGTTCTGTTTGTGTACGAGTAATTTCTAAAAGTGGACGTACTAGCATAATGCCCGTAGTCAGGGAGCGTTGCCAAGTAAGAGCCTGTAAGCCATCAGCACCAGTACCGCGAATTAAGTTGTAGAGGAGAGTTTCGGCGCGATCGCTAGCGGTGTGTCCTGTAACTATATATTGATAATTATTTGCTTGAGCGATCGCACTTAAAGCTTGATAGCGCCAATCGCGTGCAGTAGCTTCACTATTTATAGATTCGTTAGCTGTTTCTAAGTAAAAGGATATACCCCAAGTTTTAGCTAAATTTTCGACGTGATGAGCATTAGCTTGGGAGTCAGAACGCCAGCGATGATCACAGTGAGCTATACCTAAATACCATCCCCATTTTGATTGTAAATCTAAAAGTAATTTTATTAAACACAGAGAATCTTGTCCGCCAGAAACAGCAACTAATAGCCGCTGATTGCGCTCAAATAAGTAGCGCGATCGGATGGTGCGATGTATTTTTGCATGTATGGGAGTCCATACCATTTTTGGAACTTCTCATAGTTTTTGGATTTGACTTGCAGCTATAACTTTTTTAACAGTTAACGCTAGTTCGGGGAAAGTAGTAGAGATAATACGGTCATTATTCGTAAACTTTTGAACTTGGTACTCTCCGTCAACTAACTGGTAAACAAAAATCGTGGGTAGTTTGGGATTACCGAGATAAGCACGAGAAGCGATCGCTAGATAATCTACAATCCAATACTCAGAGATACCGAGTCGCTGATACTCATCTAGCTTGTCAACGTAATCATCATCCCAGTTTGTTGAGGTTACTTCTACAGCAAGTTGGATAGGCTCAATCAGCGCTCCGTATGCTAGAACATTGGTATTCCACTGTGATGCATTAACTACACCCACATCTGAATTTCTGCCTTGTTCTTGCCCAGCATCAGTAAACGTCCTAATGATGATATCTTTGTCAGCAATATATTCAAGTCCCAAGCGCCTAATTTCATCATAGAAGGCAAGCATTAAAAACCTTGACACATTCTTATGCGCTCTAGTTGGCTCCACTGGTATAATTTCTCCGTTGATCAGTTCGTAAATACCACCATCAGGGTATTGCTCTAGAAACTCTTCAAAAGTTAGTTTTTTAACTGGAGTTTGAACCATATTGTTCACCTGCTAAAAAAGGACTTAAAGTAATTTGTAATTGATAATAACGCTCCTACATTGCTAACGTAATTCGTAATTTTTGAAACTCAGATTCAATCTGGGTTTCCAGGTTTGTGTCTGTTGCCTTATTTTAGGCAATTCTTGCAACACAAAGAAAGTACTTTTGCAATACTCTCTGCATCTGACTTTTCACGGCATTTAGAAAACCTCTCTCTAAATCTCTCTCCTTTTAGGAGAGAGACTTTGAATTTTCCTCCTTCCCGCGTCGGGAAGGGCAGGATGGTTTCATACAAACAGAGAAAAACTAAAACTGGGTTTTAAAGCCTCTCCCCCACGGGGGGAGAGGTTTGGAGAGACGGAAAAAACCTGGACACAAAATGAGAAATCAAGACTTATGTATTTTTCTTTTTTCGTATGAAACCACCTCCCTTCCCGACACGGGAAGGGGGTTAGGTTTTTGGTGGACTTTTCCACATAACCTGAATTGTCAGAAGTGGATGAAGCGATCGCACTCTACAATCAGTCTTTGGAAATAACTCAACGCATTGGACATGTCCAAACCAAGGCGGTGACGTTGCACCAACTGGCAGGTATCTACGCCGACAAAGGGGAAGTGGAAGAAGCGATCGCACTTTTCAATCAGTCTTTGGAAATAGAAGAACGCATTGGTAATTTCCAAGGCAAAGCGGCGGTGTTGCACGAACTCGGACGTATCTACGCCAACAAAGGGGAAGTGGAGCAAGCGATCGCACTCTACAATCAATCTTTGGAAATAAATGAACGCATTGGAAATGTCCAAGGCAAAGCGGCGACGTTGCACTCTTTGGGACGTATCTACGCCGACAATGGGGAAGTGGATGAAGCGATCGCACTCTACAATCAGTCTTTGGAAATAACTCAACGCATTGGAGATGTCCGAACTCAAGCAATGACTCTGTGGTGGTTAGGAGATTTGGCAGAACAGCAGGGTGAATACACTAAAGCGATATCCTATTTGCAACCAGCTTTAGAGATTTTGCAGCGATTAAAGTCACCACACGTTGAAAGTGTGAGTGCAAGTCTTGATAGGGTAATGCGTAATTTGTAATTACTGAAAGATTTTTATGTCACGCAAAGGCGCAAAGAAGGCAAGAGTGTGATTTAAGTAAATGAAAACTGCTGTAATGAGTCTTTGATACTTGTGGACGAGTCTTTTATACTTGTGAATGAGTCTTTGAACTCCATTAATGAACCTTTGAGCTTTGTTGATGAACCTCGGAGCTTCGTTTGTGAACCTTGGAGCTTCGGTCGTGAACCTCGGAGATTCGTTTGTGAACCTTGGAGCTTCGGTCGTGAACTTCAGAGCTTCGTTAATGAATCTTTACAGCAATTTAGATGAGAGAATCAGGATCTATGCCGAGCGATCGCAACTGTTGTGCTAATAATTCAGCACGTCGTTGTGCTTGTTGAGCTTTTTGTTCTGCTTGTTGAGCTTTTTGTTCTGCTTGTTGAGCTTTTTGTTCTGCTTGTTGAGCTTTTTGTTCTGCTTGCAGGGTTTTCTGTTGAGCGAGTTTTGCGTTTTCTTCGGGTGTTAAAAGCTTTTCCCCTTGCTGGTTATACCAATACAACCACTGGCGAGGAATGCCTAGATAAGTTCCCCGTTCCATGCCAATTCCTAAACCAATCTCTGGCAACCAAATGGGATTACTATCTTCTAATGCAGTGTAACCACCATTAATTAATTTGTATATTTCTAACCGTGGCTTTCGGCGACGATTCGGATTGTAGATTACATAATATAAAATTCCTAATTTCGCATACTCTGCTTTTTTAGTAGAGTACTCACCACGATATTTTTGAGATACTACTTCCAGCGCTAATATTGGTACTCTCCTCTCTTCCCAAAGCACATAACTGGGGCGGAGGTTTTCATCATAAAATCGCTCTACGCCCAAACTCAAAAATCCATCTGGGACTATTGCTGGTAAATCTGGGTGGTAATAAATACCCATATCTACGCCAAAGTACCAATCCATGCGTTCTGGCCAAGCGATCGCCAGAAGCGCTTTAAGTAAACCGGGAATTAAATCTTGTAATTCATTATCCACAGGGGTATCGTCAGAGTCAGGTAGTTCCTCTGATGAAGGCAAACAAGCTAATGGATCGTAATTTAGCATGATGGATTTACCGTTTCTCAGTTATTAGTGCATCTTTAGTTTATAAATTAATTTTGATAGCAATTTAAATGAGAGAATCAGGCTCTATGCCAAGCGATCGTAATTGCTCTGCTAATAATTCAGCACGTCGTTGTGCTTGTTGAGCTTTTTGTTCAGCAACTTTTTCCTTTTCTTCTGGTGTTAAAAACCGTTGTCCTTGTTGGTTATACCAATACATCCATTCCCGTGGTATGCCTAGATAAGTTCCTCGTTCGATGCCAATTCCTAAACCTATTTCTGGCAACCAAACTGGATTACCATCATGTAATTCATAAACATTGTTAACTAATTTGTAAACTTCTAAACGTGGCTTGCAGCGACGAAATGGGTTGTAAACTACATAATACAAAATTCCCAATCTTGCATACTCTGCTTTTTTAGTCGAGTACTCACCACGGTATGTTTTAGATACTACCTCAAACACTAATATCGGTAATTTATTCTCTTCCCAAAGCACATAACTGGGGCGGAGGTCTTCATCATAAAATCGCTCTACGCCCAGACTCAAAAACCCATCTGGGACTATTGCTGGTAAATCTGGGTCATAATAAATACCCATATCTACGCCAAAAAACCAATCCATGCGTTCTGGCCACGCCATTGCCAGAAGCGCTTTAAGTAAACCGGGAATCAAATCTTGTAATTCATTATCCACTGGGGTATCATCCGAGTCTGGCAGTTCCTCAGATGAGGGTAAACAAGCTAATGGATCGTAATTTAGCATGATAGGTTTACTGTTTTTCGGTGATTAGTGCATCTTTATTTTATTAATGAATTTTGATATAGCAATTTTCATTTGAATGAGGTACACAGTAGGGGCGCACAGCTATACGCCCTACGAATTATCTTTACTCCATATTAGTTTTCTACTTGTTTGAGTTTTTGAAAAATTTCATCAAGTGGTGACTCAGATTCATCAGGACAAAATTCTAAAGCAAGCCTAACTTTTCCTTTTTTCCATCCCTGAGTAGTAAACTGCAAAACTTCACAATTTAATCCTTGGGTATACAAATTTACCTCATCTTTTTCATCTGCTCCAATATATTCCTTAATTGCTGTAATTAAATCACGGACTTTAAAAGTTTTAGCAATATTTAACTTATTAAAAGTGTCTGGTTCTATAGACACAACTTCATCGTGATTCAGTCTCTCGAATCCATCTTCCATAAAAATCTCCTGTCACTAAATCTATACTTTCCATAGATTTAGCAGTTCATCCGAAACAAAATGATGATTTTGTAGAGTTTTAAAAATATCTAAATTCTTAAAAGTGTTTGCTTATACAGACACTACTTCATCATGATTTAGATGCTCAAATCTATTTTCCATATTAATCTCCTGCAACTAAACTTATAATTTTCAAGAGATAGTAGTAAATTTCAATCTGCTCGTTTCTCCCTCTCCGTCAGCGGAGAGGGGTCAGGGGTGAGGTTATTAAAAGAACCAACCGTAAGAATGCAAACCTTTACCCAAAAGATTCACACCGAGATAGCAAACCCAAACGACAACAAAGCCAGTGGCGGCTAAAATTGCGGGACGACGCCCTTGCCAACCGCGAGTGATTCGGGCGTGGAGGTAGGCGGCGAACACTAACCAGGTGATTAATGCCCAAGTTTCTTTGGGGTCCCAACTCCAGTAGGAACCCCAAGCTTCGTTAGCCCAAACGCCACCGGCAATGATCCCAATTGTCAGCAGGGGAAATCCTAGTCCAATGATGCGATAGCTGATGTTGTCAAGGGTTTCGGCAAGGTTAAGGCGCTGGGGTGAAAGGGGTTCGGCAGATGCTACAGTTTGAGGCTCAGAGGTAGTTACTAAATTCAAAACAGCGGTGTTAGCATTACCGTTGCCGTTGCTACTAGTTTCAAAACGAGCAAAGCCGTTATTTTCGGCAGAAGGGGCTGGTGGTTGAGAAATTAGTTCAGATGCTTTGTGTAAGCGGTAGCCGTTGCTGCGATAGCCACCAGTACCTACAGAACTACCTTGTAGTTGGATGTTTTGACCGCGAGTGACTACTAAAAAAGCGATCGCTAATAACGCACCCACCATCAAAGCAGAATAACTCAACATCATGACGCTGACATGCATCATCAGCCAATTTGACTTCAAGGCAGGTACTAGCGGTTCTGACGTTTGCATCTGAGATGGTAGTGTCATGGTAGCAAAAGCAGTGATCGCCATTGCCACAGGAGCTGTAACAACTCCTACTAAGCGGCTACGGCTACTACTTTCAGCAATTAGATGGACTGTGGTAATTCCCCAAGTTAAGAAAAACAGAGATTCATATAAATTACTTAAGGGAAAGTAACCAGCTTCTATCCATCGTGCCCCTAATAGAGTAGCCATGCACAAATTAGCGATCGCCATCCCAGCTGTCCCCAAAGCGGCTAGATAAGGCAGATTCGGAAAAGCCGCTCCTCCCCAATACACCAGCATTGTCAGGAATAATATGGCAAAGGAGGCATTGTCCAGCCAGTTCTGGAGTACAACTAGATTCATAAAGTGTTCTCTCCGTGGATGATTTTAAATATGGATTCTGACTGTTCTGATCCTATATGCTTACAAGGTCAAGAAACAGGTGAAAGTTAGGAGTTAAGAGTTATGAGTTATGAATTAATAATTTTTAATCCCATTTCATTTTAACGTTGCTACAGATGGTATTGCTCTGAGGTAAAGACACACCAGACGCGAAGATTGATGTATAGCAAGATTTTTGAGAATTGGTACAACTCTTAACTTCTAACTCCAAACTCTAAACTTCTAACTCCTACTCCCTTTCCTGTGTAAGATTACCTATTTTATTCTTGACTTTCTTGGTGTTCTTCTCTTCTCTACGAGATGCTTTTGCTTTCAGCGAACGAGACGCTTGGCGTTCACGTAGTGTCTCGTAGAGAAAGCGTCTTGGCGGTTTTTTACATCGGTATTCTTCTAGCGGGAAGGAAGTAACTCCAAACTCCTAACCGGAGCTTCGGAGTCTCCGGCTTTGCTCCAAACTTTTCCAATTGCTGTTATGGAGAAGTCGTAGATGATGTAGTAGGACTAGGCAAGGCAGTCAAGTTCCTAACTTTTTTGAGTGCGATAAAAATGTCGTAACGGTTACTGCGACTGTCACTGACAGCAGATGTCATCCCAATTGAGCGCGTTCCATCTAGCAAAGTTTGTTGATTGGGAATTAGAGTTGGTAAAGGGAAATTTTTCACAGTTCGTTCCACATCCAGGAAAAATTGACCATTTGTCGGATTTGGTTCTGTGGGAACTGTTTGTTGGAAGGGAAGATTGCTAGCTAGTGTGTTGTTGGGTTGGGGAACAATTTTATCAGTGATGGGAGCGCCCACTACTAGAAAGGCGACATCTCCATCTAACCAGCCGTGGGTGGCAGTTAACGTACCATAGGGTGAAACCCAGTTAACAACAGGTTGATCGGCAACTTTCCCCGGTTGGACTTGGAACTGGTATTGATTTCTCATCACTTCATCGAGCTGTTTTATGGATGCTTCAGCTGATTGGCGATTGCTTGCCTGTACCATGAACACTAAACCCGCACGAAAATCATCTGGTGAACCTTGTTTTGGAGTAGTAGGAATCACTGATAAGGAAAATTCGCCTTTCATCCAATCGAGCAAATCCTTATCTAAATCGAGATTGGTAAGAGATTTTATACCACCTCTGATCTGTTCTGGTGCGATCGGCGAGAGGGGATTTCCCTGAGATGTTAAAACATAATCTCCCCACAAGCGCTGTAAGTTACCGCCAGATAGCATCATTAAGGTTTCTGCTGGTACGCGGCTTTGCATTTTCCCAGCTTTGTTTTCTACCGCCAGCACACGTTGACTATTAGGGTTTAGCCAAGAAACGCCTTTGAAGCGAATTCCTTCTGGCTCTAAGGTCATTGTCCCCGCTAAACCTTGATTATTTTGCAGTTGAGCTAAAACTTGAGCAGGTAAAGGGCGGTTTGGAGAAGCTGCGGCTATTTTGGCTGCGGTTGGCACATTTACGTAAAACTGGGCAAAGGGTTGGTAATTGGCAATTTTTGGAAAATTCTCAGCAAACCCCCCTGTTGTGGCTAGGGATGTTTTATTTTTGTAGGCATCAATTGCTCGTTCTGTGGCTTTGGGACTATCAGTTATGACTAAAAAACGCCCATCTAGTAATGCTGCTGAGAAGTTTTCTCCTGCTTGTCCCTGATTTTGTTTAATGGGGACCCCTTGATAAGTACGGTCAATCCATTTGCCTTGTTTAAGGGTTTTGGGTCGTGCCAAAATGCTTTTGGCGATTTCTGGGTTTTTCACTGGCAATACCATTACCATCGACTGCTGATCGCTAGCAGCATCTTCATTGGTGGTAACTGGTTTAGGTGCAGGTTTACTCGCTGTGTTTGGGGCAAGAAATGCGATTGTGACGTCATCACCTACCCAAGGAGCGACATCTTTCTGGAAGTCGTAACCATTATTAGTCAGAAAGCGATCGCGCAATTCTACTAAATTTTTGTCCAGTTCTACTTGGGTTTCTTTTGTGCCAAACTGTCGCAATTTCTGCCACTGCTGGGGATCTGTTGTCAGAGAAACCGCAAACAAAGCATCACCAGGAATAATATTTGCACCTACTAGCAAATCGCCAGAAGACATTTGTCTTTGGGCTAACAACCAGTATGCTACACTCCCGGTACCAATCAATAACCCAGCAGCCGAGAGCGTCAGCACCAGAGACGGTTTCTTATTTTTATTCATCGGAACAGACACAAGAGGCGGTGCCATTGAAACCTATACCTTATACTTGCAAACTCATTACTTGTTTGATTGGTTAAGTTAACCAAAAAGTTTCTCGTTATCTAGGGCAGTTAGCTGCATAAATTTTTCTATCCTAGACATTGATGATATTTCCCTAATAAACCTTCCCGAGTCTTTCAAAACCTGTGTTTTTGGCTCAGTTACCATTTTTAACATGCTTTGTTGAATTTCGTAGGACGTTTCCCTAAGATTAATTCCTCAGTCGGAAAGTTTGTGCAAGTAAATCCGTTATTCCAAGCAATTTGAGAATATAACTAACTGGACAAAGCTGCAAGTCATGATTCGAGCACACTACTCTGCGTTGGCAAAGCTTGCCTTCGTTCCAGAGAAAGGAATATCAAGTACTTTGACTACAATTTTTAATCAGCGATCGCATTTTGGATGGATAATGTGGTAAGCCAAGCTATGCCCTGAAAGCTTATCCCTACCTATACTTGCAACTCAAATCCAGGTAATATATCTTCTCCAGAAAGAATCCCTGGCATTTGCAGAACTTCTACAGCCTTCAAAAGTCGGTAAATTTCCACTCTTGCATCTTGAGGATTAATCAGCCAACCCAAACGCAGACCATTTTTGATGTATTCCTGCATTTTCTCTTGAATCGGTGCAAGCCGATCTGTCTCCGAACGCAGTTCAATCACAAAGTCGGGTACAAGTGGCGGAAATTTTTTTCGTTGTTCTGGTGTCAAAGCTTCCCATCGCTCCAATTTTACCCAAGCAGCATCAGGAGAACGTTTTGCACCATTGGGAAGTATAAAGATAGTTGAAGAACTAAAAACTTTCCCTAATTTAGCTTGACGATTCCAAATTTCTAAATCAGCGATCAGTCCAGCTTCTTGATTTCCGCTTTCTCCTCCTACTGGTGGCATAATGATTAATTCTCCGCCTGCATTCATTTCCAGGCTTAAATCACGATTGGCAATACACAATTGATAAAATTGCTCATCAGTTAAATGAGCAATCGGTTCTAGATTTAGCACAACAGTATTCATTAAACCTTTCCTCGTGCCTTTGTTGCTAAGATCAGTCGAAAATTCTTGCTTGTTGGAAAATTTTTTGAGGTGTAATTTGTAGCCTTTCAAATAAGGAATCTTCTAAACTATCAGTGTCACGTTTGGTTTGAGGGAGAATATCAGGATAAAAAATAGTGATAGTTTTTGCTCTAGTATCAATAATCCAAACTCGTTGAACTTTAGCTTTTAAATAATCAGTAGCTTTTTCTGTAATTTCTCCGAAAGTTTGACCAGGGGAGATAATTTCAATGACTAATTCAGGTACAACAGGACAAGCCTCATCTTGCAACCAATCAGCAGAAAGACGGTTATAGGAAATATATGTCAAATCTGTTACAGGAACCCAGTCTTGTTGATTTCGTGTTAGCTTAATTGCCCATTCAATTACAACTCGCCCCTTTCCTTGCGCCCATGCAGACAATAGTATAAATAACGCACCTGTTATAGAACTATGAAAAAATTTTGGTGACATTACATCGTTTTTAAATTTGGGAACAGCTTCTCCATCAATGAGTTCGGAGATGATGTCTCCTTCGGGAAGTGCGAGAAATTCTTCAAGGGTGAGTTGGGTTTTGAGTTGAATCATGGTTGGTTTTGGGGGATGACTCTATTTTAGATTTTTACCGATCTCAAATACTTCATCTGGGATTTCCTGTTTCTACTTTTAGGCGTTCCCGCTTCTCCTGTCAAAGACGCTATGCGTAGCTTGTTTCCACGTTCGCGCTAGCGTTTTTGTTGGCGCAGCCTCTCCGTCAGGAGAAGGAGGGTACGGGTTGCCGTAGGCATCGCTTGTGTGGGTAAATTACTCGTAGGTCTTTTACGATACCGCTGGCAGTTGCTTCTCGTCTTGGCGGTAGCCTGCGGCAAGCCACTACGTGTCTACGCTAAATTAAGCTTTTCGGCGATTTTTGCGTAAGTCCTGAGTTCTCTAAATAGCAATCAAAACTCAAAAGCAATATTCTCTTCAGGCTTTTTACGGGTTTTTTGAATTTAATTGCATAGCTCCCAAATATTTGGTTAAATAAGGCGAAAACACTTCATAAATTAAGGTCAGTGGCTGTCCATGATGCCAAAACAAGTAATGGCGACCCCAAAAAGGCCCAATTACATCAAAACCCGATTCTAGCGCCGATGAGTCACCGTAGTAAATTCCTCGAACATCCCGATACAACTCTGTGCGAAGACGAGCCAAACTCGCCCAAATTGGTAATGAACGGTTTTGCAAATATTCATCTACATGACTGGCTTCCCACCACGAGGTGGCGTAAGCTAATCGTTGACCAGAAGCAGTACGCAGCCATACTTGTCGCCGTAGTCGTGGCCCTGGGACAGTTTGGATTAACTCAGGCGCACCATCCAAGTCCATGCCAATCAATGACATATCAATCACATCTACTTCTATAGGCTCACCTGTAAGCAATTCTAAGTGACGTGTTGGAGAGCCGTCACCCAAAAGCATTAGCTGCCAGGCAGGTGCCAGCTGAGTGTGAGGTAAACTTTGTTGAATTATTTCTTCCCCTCCTTGCCAAATCGGAGTGAGGCGATGCCAAGCTGCTGGCAGTGTTAAGTTATTTGTTGCCGTAAAAGTTATAGTCAATGCTTTTTACAAAACTTCATCTATCTCTATAAAAGCATAAAAAAACCAGAACTATAGCCAGATTTAATGGTCAACAGTCTAAGGTCTTTTGACCCTTGACTATTGACCGTGCCAATTTTAGATTTTAGATTAAAGAATTGAAGAATTAAAAATTATTTCGGTTTATGTCCCGCTTAAAGTGGGCGGAACAAATCCAAGATCCAAAATTTCAAATCATCTTGCCCAACTCTTGTGGAATGGTCTGTTTCAATTCAAAATCGGCAATTTAAAATCCAAAATTGCTTGACCCTTGACTAAATAAACAAAATATGCGGATGGCGAGACTCGAACTCGCAAGGCAAAGCCACACGCACCTCAAGCGTGCGCGTATACCAATTCCGCCACATCCGCACGGGTTGTCTAAACATAGACTATAGCATAAGAAAATAATTATAGTAAGGTGATATCTAAGTTATATTTCTCAAAAATATAAATTTCCTCAAGGCGGTATCAGACTGACAGAAATCTAGCCTCTGCACAAGTGATATTAAAAAGGGTAGAGCTACTGTGTTGGGCAGGGTGCGATGGCGTACCCGCCCGTTTTATAGCGATGTCTACGACGGGTTGCGCCTACGCACTCTGCCCAGTTTGGTTAGCTAGTCAAGACTTACAGCAGCAATGTTGTTAGTGTAGTAAGACCCATACAGGCAGCAAGCCTGCAATCTTAAGTTTGCTTAGAATCGGGGTGGCGAATCTCCTGTGATAATTTGAAATAATGCCAAAGCGTCGTTTCAAGTTGGATCAGAGAAAATGTCAATCTACTGGTAATGATATCGAAACTAAAAAATGAAGTTTGACAAAATATTAATTGCCAATCGGGGAGAAATCGCCCTTCGCATTCTCCGCGCCTGTGAAGAAATGGGGATTGCGACAGTTGCGGTTCACTCCACCGTTGACCGTAATGCTCTCCACGTCCAACTTGCTGATGAAGCGGTTTGCATTGGCGAACCTGCTAGCAGTAAAAGTTATTTGAATATTCCCAATATTATTGCTGCCGCACTGACGCGCAATGCCACCGCCATTCATCCAGGCTATGGCTTTTTGGCAGAAAATGCCCGGTTTGCGGAAATTTGTGCTGACCATCATATTGCTTTTATCGGCCCAACTCCAGAAGCTATCAAGCTGATGGGGGATAAATCCACTGCCAAAGAAACCATGCAAAAAGCTGGAGTCCCGACAGTACCTGGTACTGAGGGGTTAGTAGAATCTGAGGAACAAGGATTAAAATTCGCCAAGGATATCGGCTATCCAGTGATGATCAAAGCCACAGCAGGTGGCGGTGGACGGGGTATGCGCCTAGTTCGTTCTAAAGATGAATTTGTCAAACTTTTCCTGGCGGCCCAAGGGGAAGCAGGAGCAGCTTTTGGGAATTCTGGCGTTTACATAGAAAAATTTATTGAACGTCCCCGCCACATCGAATTTCAAATTTTGGCGGATAACTACGGTAATGTTATCCACTTGGGCGAACGGGATTGCTCAATTCAGCGCCGAAATCAAAAGCTACTAGAAGAAGCACCAAGTCCCGCTCTCGACCAAGACCTACGTGAGAAAATGGGGCAAGCTGCTGTCAAAGCTGCCCAATTCATTAATTATACTGGGGCGGGTACTATCGAGTTTCTCTTGGATAGATCCGGTAAATTCTACTTTATGGAAATGAACACCCGGATTCAAGTAGAACATCCTGTAACAGAGATGATTACTGGCATCGATTTAGTTGTCGAACAAATTCGGATTGCCCAAGGAGAAAGACTTAAGCTTACACAAGAGCAAGTAGTCTTGCGGGGTCATGCGATCGAATGCCGGATCAATGCTGAAGACCCCGATCATGACTTTCGCCCTTCTGCTGGACGGATCAGCGGCTATCTTCCCCCTGGAGGGCCTGGTGTTCGGATTGATTCCCACGTTTACACAGATTACCAAATCCCGCCCTATTACGATTCCTTGATCGGCAAGTTAATTGTTTGGGGACCAGACCGATCCACTGCTATTAACCGCATGAAACGCGCACTCCGGGAATGTGCCATCACTGGACTACCCACCACCATCGGGTTTCATCAAAAAATTATGGAAACTCCACAGTTTTTGCAGGGTAATGTCTATACAAATTTTGTGCAAGAAATGAACGGTTAAGGGAGTGGGGAAGAAGCAGGGAAGCAGGGAGCAAGGGAGAAGAATTTTCCCCTCTGCTAAGAGCACCCCGCCCCTCTGCCTCTTTTCAATGCCTAATGTCCCATGCTCCATCCCTAATTGACACGAGATAGCATAGTTAGTAATCCTTGCTGACCTAGCAGGATTTCTCGCAACAGACTGAAGATGCCAACCCAAATAATAGGTGTAATATCTACCCCGCCTATAGGTTGGACTAGCTTTCGCAACGGTATTAAAAATGGTTCAGTAGGCCAAGCTATTAAATTAAAAGGCAAACGATTCAGATCCACTTGCGGATACCAAGTGAGAATGATCCGGAATATAAATAAAAATGTCATCAGCCCTAACACAGGGCCCAGAATCCAAGCAGTCAGGTTAACACCAGTCATCGGTTTAAGCTACTATTTATCTGTAAAGAAAGAAAAAACTTAGGCAACGGTAAGCCCTTCGGGTGGCGCTCCTGCGTCGCTAGCCTCTCCCAAGGGGAGAAGACCGCGCTAGCTCACAGCGCTTCGCGTAGGCATAGCCCGTCGTAGACATCGCCAGAAAATTTGAAGCTTTGTAAAGCACTCTCATGATCATTTTAACCAAATGCTGTCACTTCCTTCTGGAATAGAAAAGCAAACTCGCCCACGCGGTTAACTCAACAATTGATGAAAGCAGTTACCAAGTTTGGCAGTTCAGACTTAGAGGCTTCTCAAGAAAGTAATACACTATTAAAATTAGGATGAAGTGTGTAAAAAAAGGTTGAGAAGTATGACGCCTTCTTTAGCAAATTTTCTTTGGAGTCTGGTTTGGGGTGCTGCAATTGTCGTAGTACCCGCTACAATTGGTCTAATTTTCATTAGCCAGAAAGATAAAATTCAGCGTTCATAATCCTTATGAGAGTTGAATTAACTCTCACAATCGATTGTCTGTCAGCTATCTACATTAATTGCACTAAAAGCAGCAGTTTCTGCCGCTGGTGGCAGTTGTAGCTGAGAAACATAGGTTTTTTTATTTTTCGGTGAACAGCTTCAGAGCTTCTTTACCAGAGGCTTTGAAGCTTTAATATATCGTGCCTAATCGGAGTAGTGATTTTAATTGTGACTCGCTAACATAGATTTGATATTGGGAAAACAGCAATGATAAATTTTGGGCTGAACTCAGCCAGTTTTCTGGCTCAGGTAAATTTTGGGGCAAACTCAGCCAGTATTCTAGGAATTTTCCTGGCTGTGGCTGGGGCAGCACTGTATTTTCTCCGCACTGTGCGTCCAGAATTGTCACGGGATCAAGATATCTTTTTTGCGGCAGTGGGCTTGCTCTGCGGCTTCATTCTTGTGTTTCAAGGATGGCGGCTAGACCCGATTCTCCAATTTGGTCAACTGCTTTTAGTTGGCACAACTGTGTTTTTTGCAGTAGAAAGTATTCGTCTGCGAAGTATAGCTACCCAGCAAGCAAAGCGTAACACTCCGATTGTGGACGAAGACCGACCGATTAGCGATCGCTATTCATACAATGATCGCAGAAAGTATCAAGCTGAAATGGATGCAGACTTAGATCCATTACCTTATGAAGAAGAGGAGCGCCCCGTGCGTCCCCGGATTCGGGGTAGTAGGGATGAGATTTCAACTCGTGATGACTACTACGAGGAGCAACCCCCACGTCGTTCAGAACGCCGCAATAGCAGCAGTAGTGAAAGACAGGCTCCAACTGATAGAACGCGGCGGCGTACTTCTGGGCGTCCTGTGAATCGCCCTTCTGAAAGCTCTGAAGAAGAAAATTGGGGTTCTTTATCTAGGGAAGTTGATGATTGGGAAAGTTCGGGTGGGGAAGTCAGAAAACCTTCTCGCCGCAGTAATAACGGGCCCCAGCGTCCCGAAAGTCGTGAAGATGATGTTGCTCCCAGACCAAGAAGGCGTCGTCCACCCAGTGACTCGACTCCTCGAAGAGGGCGCGAAGATGATGAGGCGATACCAACTGATTATGTACCATACAACCCGGTTGAAAAGCCAAATGAGGGGCCAGATAATTCCACCGATTTTGATGATGTTTAAAACAGTTGGTGTGCAAGTAGGTTTAGAGGCGACGGAAAACAGTTGAGGTGGAAAAATTTACGCTTATATTTTGGCTCCAAAGACCAATTCATTGGAGCCTGGTTTTTGGTTTAACAAGTTTGCTTGCATCTTGTGGTTCTAACGATATTTCCATAGGGCCTACTTCCCTCAACAGTCGCTACACCGAGGAGCAACCTGCTTTGAGTGGAAATGGGCGTTTTTTAGCGTTTGTGTCTAATCGGAATGGTAATCAGCAGTTATTGGTATACGATTTGGAGAGGCAACTGTTTATTGGCACACCAGGGATAAACCGACAGGAGACAATTGCTGAAAGTCCTAGCTTGAGCTACACCGGGCGTTATATTGCTTATATTACTAGTGACCAAGGTAGACCAGTGGTGGCGCTTTACGATCGCGCTACGCAACAGTCGCAAATCGTTACACCAATCTATCGCGGCTGGGTCAGGAAACCAAATATCAGCCCAGATGGACGTTATGTTGTCTTTGAAACCGCCAGCCGGGGTCAGTGGGATATTGAAGTCCTAGACCGGGGACCAAATATTGAGTTAGATATTCCTAACGGTGCAACCGTAGGTTCACCTCCGTAGGGGAGAAAGTTAGGAGTTAGGAGCAAAGCCAAAGACGCTCCGCCTCCGGTTAGGAGTTAGAGGATGTTTGAAAAGTCTAATTTATTACTAGCCCTGGTGACTATAAGCCAATACGCTTGGGTTAAAGCCAAAAACCAAAACCAGCGTAGGTTGGGGAGCCACTGCGCCCTTGCGGTTTTCCGACTTGTTCGCTCTTAGCGTTCCCGCTATGATAGCAAGTGGCGTTTGAGGGACGTAGACGCCCTCCGGGCGTCTACCCGTTCGCGTAGCGTCTCTGATAGGAGAAGGGTAACCCAATATTTTCGCGACTTTGTTGGGTTTGACTACGTACCCCTACTAGACAAGCAAGCTATAAGCCGCACGCCAGTTGCTTCTCCTGTCGGAGACGCGCAAGGGACAAGTCGGCAGAGCGCAAGGGCGCACTGGCTTGGCTACACGAGACTTTACCCACCTTTGTGTGTTATAAAACCCTTGATTTTGCATTAAGTCTACAGAGGTAGACTTTGATTGTGTAGTAGCGAATTCTATTCGCCTAATACTTTTCAAACATCCTCTTATAAGTTATGAGACTATTGACTAATGACTAATAACTAATGACTAAGTTATATGAAACGTATTTTTTTTATACCTATATTTATATGTTTAAGTTTATTGACTGGGTGTTTTGGCTACCCTCGCATTTTGAGTTATCCCTTTGATCCGGGGGGTCGGAGTCTCAACAGTCTAGCGTCAGAATTAAACCCCCAAATATCTGGGAGATACATTGTTTTTATTACTGACCGACGCGGTAGTCAAGATGTTTATATGTTTGATACGGTGACTCGTGATTTGGTTGATTTGCCAGGTTTAAACTCCTTTGATGCGATCGCAACTCATCCTAGTGTTTCCCAAGATGGTCGTTATGTTGTGTTTGGTGCAAGCCGTCAGGGGCGATCGGCTATTTTTCTCTATGACCGGGAAACACGTCAATCACGGAATTTGACTAATAACCTGCAAGCGGAAGTCCGCAACCCTACAATTAGCGCTGATGGTAGTAGGATTGCTTTTGAATCTAGTAACAATGGGCAGTGGGATGTTTTAGTATATGACCGTTATGGACAACCGTTGAATATACCTCAAGAACCGCGTTGAGATCAGGGGACAGGGGACTAGGGACTGGGAAAGAATTTTTTTAATCCCAATACCTAATACCTCATAACCTAATACCCAATCCCTAATCCCTAGTTCCCTGTCCCTTTGCTTGTTGCACAGATTCAATGAGCGATCGCACTTGTTGCGTCCCTTCTGAAGCTTCAAAGGACATGGGAAACTTACCCCGGAGGATCATCCGCAAACCGAGGGGTGCAAGACTGAGTAATCCTTTTAAATCCCGAAAGTAGTTACCGACAACTTGTAAACCAAATTGACGTTCATCAATCCAACCACCTTCTTTAACTAAATCCACCAATACTTTCCGGTGACGAAGTGAGCGACTATCGCTGGCTTGTTTGTGGGTGAGAATTTCTTGTTTAATTTTGGTGATTTGTTCTAATGGTGCAACTTCCATTGGACAAACTGAATCGCAGTACAAACAACGAGTGCAACCCCATACGCCTTTAGTACCTTCGTTGTAGCTTGCTAAACGATTTTCGGTGTCACTATCGCGGGAGTCTGCTACCATCCGATAAGCTTTGGCAAGGGCATGGGGACCAACAAAGTTTGGATCAACTTCACGGGCGTTGCATTCAGAGTAACAAGCACCGCACATAATACAGTTGCCAGTTTGATCGAGGCGCGATCGCTCTTGTGGTGTTTGCAAAAACTCTCTTTCTGGTACTTGTCGTGCTGCCGTACTTACATAAGGAGCAACTGCTTCTAGATTATTCCAGAAACTGCTCATATCTACAACCAAATCTTTAATCACGGGCATATTGCCGAGAGGAGCGATCGTGATTTCGGCAATGGCATTTACTTTACTTTGGGATGATGATATTTGTTGTAATCTGGCAAGTTCACTGCCAACATTTTCCTTACAAGCTAAAGCCGAACGCCCATTAATTCGCATAGCACAGCTACCACAAATGGTATTGCGGCAATTTTTGCGAAAGGCCAAAGTTCCATCTTGCTCCCACTTAATATGATTGAGGCAATCCAAGATTGTATTACCTGGTTCTGCCTCTACAAGGTAGGTTTGCACAACAGGAGAGGAATTTTGTTGCTGTCGAATGACCTTAAAAATAACTTCCATGACCATTAACCAAAATTTTAAAATTGCTTCACCAGCCTTAACAATCATGCGTCAAGGCAGCTAGTTGCGAAAAGTAAGCTATACTTTTTTTGCCCTTAATTCAAACTCTGGTGTTAACAGGCTGACGATGAAAGAGCGACTGATTCTAGTTTAAGGATAACCATTAAAATTTTAGTTGTAGCAGCCCTCTAGGCAAGATTTGTGTCAAATTCTGAGTTAAAACGCCAAAAATGTAATTGCAGCTTTGCATTAAATTTAGCTGTTTGAGAATATAAAGGAAAGGAGGTTTGCTTAGAAAGGGACTGAGGTTCATCTTTGACCTAACGATAATATCCAAATTAAATGCATGTCAGGTTAGTGACACGTCTTGATGTCAACCTGAGTCAAGCAGTCCGGGCTGGAAAATTCCGTTAAGCGGTAGCGAAGGCGGAATTTTTTGATTATATAGAGGTGTAAAACCACATGTTTAATATATAGTAGTGGCAATTAAGCGCTAGACATATGTTAAGAGATTTATTCTTCCCATAGACAGACGTGCAAAATCCTCTGACCGCTTTTGACCTTAAGATAATAAATCGAGCAAAAATCCTCACCACTTTCAAAGAAAAGTTTTTGCACCGGGAAACCCGGATGCACGAGACTTTTCGCTTTTTCGCTTCCTCTCAATCAAGAAAATCTTGGATTGAACTCACTGGTCAAAACGGCTCGTCTCAATTACATAAATTTTTATAAAAGCCATAGGGCAATACTCACGCTTGCAATAAAGGGTTAAGAAAATCGTCACTGCTTTTTTATTCTTTAAGTCCAGGAATTTAAATAAAAATTTACCAGCAACTTTAATTCAAAATTAAACAACTATTTTGCTATTATTAGTCCATGCTAGTATTTAATATAAAATTACGAAGTAACAAAATCAGAATCAATAGCCGTATAAGCGCGGCTACTACTGCTTTGTTGATTTGTAATGTAGAGACAAGAAAATTTGCGTCTCTACTGGCAGGACAAAAGGGCGTATGCCCGTAGGACTCTATTGAAATACTATGCTGTTCTAAGTTTGAGAGGACGAGTAGAGAAAACTTTACTTGCTCATTGGCCAGAAGGGCAAGCACTAGAAGTGGAAAACCTGCAATTTTTTGGATTTACGACTTATTTGTAGTAGATCCAACCCAATTTGTAAAGGTGGCTGAAAGTTACACCGCTACAGTAGCGCCAAAGAAGAAAATAGTTTTCTTTCTAATGGCGAATAATGGTTAAAAGTGCCGTAACATCACCAAAATTAATGTCTGTGGCAACTATGACCTCTAATTGGTTGTGGACAACCATATATAGAAGTGCTTTTGGCTCCTATCGGCAGGAATTCACCCGTTACACTAGAGTCCTAAGTAGCTCTATGCAAATGCTAAAAAGTCAAATGCTGGCATGAGACTACATCGTTTATCAGTTTGGAGAGAGTAAGGAAAATTTGAGCATAATGACTGAAACTGCAACCGCGCCATTAACCGGAAAAGCACTACTTGCTAAAGTAAAAGAACTTTCCACTTTACCACGCCGAGAAAGAGCTAAACAGTGCGGCTATTACACTGTTACTAAGAATAACCAGGTTCGTGTCAATCTCACCGATTTTTATGACGCTTTGCTATCGGCTAGAGGAATTCCTCTAAGTCCAGAAGCACCTAAAGATGGTCGGGGTCGTGAACCGACGTATCGGGTTAGTGTCCATCAAAATGGTCAGATTGTGATTGGTGCTACATATACCAAAGCAATGGGCTTAAAACCTGGAGATGAGTTTGAAATTAGGCTGGGATACAAGCATATTCACCTGATTCAACTCGGTGAAAGCGATAAAAAACTAACCTCACAAGATGTAGACTCCGACGAATTGGATGAAGATTTGGAAGAGGAAGAGTAAATTTGTTGATGGTAGGGATAAGTTTCAGGTGATGATAACTTGTCCTTACTCCGACAGCAAACTAGTAGTTCTATTTAGAAAATTTTGTCCCAAGTAAAAAATACGATTAGACCCCTTGCAGAAGTCACCAAATTTAGTAGAGTCTTGATTAATCAGCAAGAGATCTATAGTGCAAGAAGTCTATCGTGTTTTTTTTGTTTATTTTGATAACTTTTTTTAAGCCTTCGGTCAACGCCTTACAGGCGTTTATGGAAAATGCACCAGCACTAGTTGTAGTGATGGCATTTTTTATTTTCTGGATAGTTTGCTGGTTGCCAGTCGCAACAGTATCAGCAATATTGCTCAATTGGCAACCTCCCCAACCTTTGCAGCCAGAGCAAAAGATGCCATTATTGGCGTCACTCTATCTATTAGCTCCTCTGATTCTATGGGGAGTTAGTTGGCTGACCAATAAATCTTTTTCGGATTATGGCTTTGTTGGGAATCTTTCAACTCTTGGTTCTTTAGCACTAGGTTTAGGTTTGGGAGTGGTGAGCCTAGCTATTATATTTAGTGGGCAATTCGGGTTAGGTTGGTGTTCTTTTGAAAAGACGAATTTCAAGTTACTACTACCCATCTTGCTACCGATTTTGTTGATAGCGTTATTAGTCGGTGGGATAGAAGAGTTAGTTTTTCGCGGTTTCCTGTTCACTGAATTAACCCAGGATTATCCAGTTTGGCTAGCAGCAGCAGTTTCTAGCTTGATTTTTGCTTTGCTACACTTGGTTTGGGAGCAACGCGAAACCGTACCCCAACTCCCTGGATTGTGGTTGATGGGAATGGTGCTGGTGTTGGCACGCTTTGCGTCTAGCGGCAATTTGGGTTTAGCTTGGGGACTGCACGCGGGATGGGTATGGGCGATCGCAACCCTAGATACAGCAGAACTAATTACTTACACAGGTAAAGTCTCTGACTGGTTCACAGGTAAGAACAAAAAACCCCTAGCTGGTTTGGCGGGAGTTATTTGTGTATTAGGAACTGGAGTGATTATCTGGTTTTTCTCTAAATATTTTTAATTTTGCGTATAACTCAATACGCTTGGTTTGAAGCCAAAAACCTTAACCTACGTAGGTTGGGGAGTTATACCATTTCACAAAATGGCTGATACAAATGATTGGTCTTTAATTCTTTCCCCCAGCAAGAACTGCTCCCTGCCCCACTGCTGCCTATTTGTATCAACCTTAAAGTGAAACGGTATTACTGCGTTTGTGAGGCAGTCCGGTCTTCTCCCAAAGGGAAAGGCTAGCGCCTGCCGTAGGATGCCCGTTCGCGGAGCGTCTCGTAGAGAAGGGCTGTAAGGGGTTTCCACGCTAGTTGCTTCTCCTGTCGGAGACGCGCAAGGGACAAGTCGGCAGAGCGCAACGGCGCACTGGCTCCCTATGAGGAACTGCCGTTAGCGTAGCGGTAGCGAGTAATCGAGCGTCAAGGGTTTCCCGGCTTGTCCTTTTGCGCGTCTCACGCCACTTGCTACAACTCTTAGTGGGACTTAAACAAATAAACATCCATAAAATAGCCTCAAATCTATATACACAAAGACTTTGACATCGTTAGGCTTAGTTTCTTGATATATCTGGGTTTGAGCCATTTTTGAGTATTTGGTGTATTTCTCTTACCCTGTATGGGTTTGAGGCTTGTTTGTCCCGAAAAAATGTTTAAGTCCCGTTAGAACCCCCGCAATGCAGTGATCCAATCTTGTAGGGCGGGCAAGACGCCCACCCCAGAAGAAGTAATTGAGTATTTTTTTATTTGTCAGTCCCCTAATGACTATTGACTAGCCTCCAAAACCAGGCACTAAACGCTTCAAAGCACGATCGGCAACATCGCCATAGCGCAGTTCTCCACAGAGAATTTTACCCATGATTTGGGCACCGGAGGGATGCTTAACACCAACTTTGTAGCCAATACCAGGAAAGCGATAGAATGCTCCAGCTAATTTTTGTGCCCAAGCCATCTCAGTACCCCATTCTTCATTAATGGCTTCACTATATTTTTCTAAAGCGTTGATGTCACCAGAAAGTGCCTGATTAATGACTCCTGCTGCAATCAAACCGCTAAAAATTGACGGACGAATGCCCTCTGCTGTCATGGGATAAACTACACAAGCAGCTTCCCCAGCCAAAATTGCATTTTGGGTATGCAACTTTTGGTTGCCATTCCACAAGCAAAGGGGATAACCATACTGCTTGCTAGTTTTGATATCTAGATTAAATGATCGCGCGTACTCATCTAAAATCTTCTTAAAGTCTTGGCGTTCGCCGCCGATAAATGTACCGACACCAATGGAATAACCGTCCGCCTTCGGGAAGTTCCAAATGTAGCCATTTTTCACCAAGCCCAACTCGAGGTGAATTGTGGATTTGTCCTTGACAGTTGCGGGAACTTCTGCTTCCAAAGCTCCTGCTAAACTGCGTTTACGTTCTTTAAAGCCTAGCCATTTTGCCATTGATCCTTTGGCACCATCAGCCGCAATTAAGTAGCGACCTGTAACTGAGCCATTGGCTGTGTTAACTTGCCAATAGTCACTTTGAAACTCAATACCCGTTACTTCAGTATTATCTCGTAGTTCAGCCCCTTGCTTCTGTCCTTGCTGCACTAGGAAATGGTCAAAAATATCTCGTCGCACCATCCAGACTGGTTCTTTTGTGGAGATTTTTGCTTCCACGGGGTCGCCCAATTTCCAGGTAAAGCGAAAGGAGTCGGCTTTGACAGAAATCGCTGGGCTAAAATCAAAGTCAAACCATTGAGCGATCGCTGGAGATACACCACCACCACAAGGTTTATATCTTGGCAGGGATTCTTTTTCCAACACTAATACTGAGCGACCTTGCTTGGCTAAATGATATGCAGCTGTTCCACCAGCTGGACCAGCGCCGACGATGATGCAGTCGTACATATGGCTGAATTTTGCTCCTGAATTAGTTTATTTCCTATTGAAATAGTTGATCAATTTTTGTTAAATACCTAAGAAATGATAAAGGCTGAAGAATTTATCCATCATCCTTCAGCCTTTATGCTTCAGACTTTAGACTTTAAACAGTCGTGATGTCTTTTTCTTTTTCTGCCAGCAATTCGTCTATTCTGGCGGTGTATTTGTTTGTCAGTTTTTGCAATTTATCTTGCTGATCCCGTGCTTCATCTTCAGAAATTTCAGTATTTTTTTCTTGTTTGCGAATGGCATCTATAACATCGCGACGGATATTGCGAATAGCAACACGACCCTCTTCAGCATACTTAGATGCCGTTTTGACGAATTCTTTACGGCGATCACTTGTCAAGGGCGGAATATTCAACCGAATCACGGAACCGTCGTTGCTGGGGGTTAAACCGACATCAGACAAAGAAATCGCTTTTTCGACTATATTTAAACTGCTGCGATCATAGGGTTGAATTAAGATCGTCGTGGCATCTGGGGTGCTAATGTTTGCCAGTGATTTCAGGGGCGTAGGCGAACCGTAATAGTCCACCAATACCTTATCTAATAGACTCGCATTGGCGCGACCAGTGCGAATCGTGTTAAAAGATCGTTGAGTCGCCTCAACGGTTTTTTGCATCGTACTCTCAGCTTCAGCTAATTTCACAAGAACCTCCCACAAGGGTGCCGATGGATTCTCCCAAGACTGCTCGGTGGATGTTTCCTCGCACCGTTAGGTCAAATACCAAAATTGGGATATTATTTTCTTTACACAAGGCGATCGCAGTACTATCCATCACCCGCAAATCTTTGGCTAAAACGTGCGCGTAGGTGAGGCTATTGTAACGCTTGGCGTCAGGATAAATATGAGGATCAGCATCATATATTCCGTCTACTTTGGTGGCTTTAAAAATCACTTCCGCATCAATTTCTGCGGCTCTTAATGCCGCAGTGGTATCTGTAGTAAAGAAGGGATTTCCAGAACCAGCACCAAAAATTACCACCCGTCCTTTTTCAAGATGGCGGATGGCACGACGACGGATATACGGTTCTGCTAATTCTTGCATAGCGATCGCAGTTTGCACCCGCGTTTGTACCCCTATACGTTCTAGCGAATCTTGCAGCGTCATGGCGTTCATTACCGTGGCAATCATCCCTATGTAGTCAGCGGTTGCCCTGTCCATCCCCGCCGACGCCGCTTTGACGCCACGAAAAATATTGCCGCCGCCAACAACTATGGCCATTTGAGTGCCAGTGGCGATCACCTCTGCTACCTCTTGTGCTATTCCTTTGACCACTTCTGGATCAATGCCATAGCCCATGTTGCCCATTAAGGCTTCACCGCTCAGTTTGAGTAAAACCCGTCGGTAATTCGTTCCCATGAAGTTACGCTTTATCAAAAAAGTTGCAATTGCCTCCAATTTAAGATAGCAGTTACAGGGACTATCTATGTCTAGTTACGCCAAATCAATGTAGTACCTATTGGTTCTGTTTGTGGTATATCTATTTCTTCATCAAGAAACAGAGAAGCGATCGCCGCTCTCAAATAATCCTCTCCTACCGATAATGGGTCTTGGGGATGATTGTCAATTTGACCTTTGTAGCGTACTATACCATTAGTATCGATTAAAAAGGCCATTGGTGTTTTTGTGGCACCAAAACTGCGGGTCACATCTTGGGTCGAGTCCCACAGGTAAGGGAAATTCAACTGATGATGCAGGGCAAAAGCTTTCATATTTTCAAAGCTTGACCTAGTGTTGTGATCACCATCACTACCATTCATGCCAATTAGTGTAAAGCCTTTCGGGGTGAATTCGGCTTGAATATTTTTTAACCTGTCTAGATACCACTCTACATAAGGACAGTGGTTACACATAGAAATGACGCCGACTGCTCGGAACTTTTCAAGATAACGCCTAAGATGGTGTACTTGATCATCAATTCCTGGCAGTTCAAAATCTGGTGCATAGCTCCCAATGGGAGTATCGATTGTTTCTAGTATATTCATGTTGTCTGGCTCGCAGAACTAGGAACAAGAAAAATGTTGTTAAATTCAGCGTCAGTTTCCAGTTGCAAACCACCCCTTAGCCGATGCCTCATATCCGACAATCTTATAGACTCACATAGCTATCGTAAATTGTGAAACTACTGAATCTAGCACTGATGCTAATTCACTAACATCTAAAAATAACGAAAATAGTACTCACATTATAGAAATTATAATTTCTAATACTGACATAATCTAAGTTGTGAGTAAATTACCTCTATCAACAAATGGTGTATGTCTAAGTTATCGCTAGAGCAAAGGATTTACTTTTAAAATCTGATACATTTTATTCAAATTCAAAACAATTTTGCTTGCGGCTTGCTGCTGAAAGGCTTTTACCCTTGTTTTCATAAAATTTCCCATGACAACTTCAAATTCAAAAACAGCACTTACCTCTACAAAAACCTGGATTTGGCAAGATTTCTCTATCTGCTATCAAACCCAAGGAACCACTGGCCCAGCTGTTGTCCTCGTGCATGGATTTGGCGCTTCTTGGTGGCACTGGCAGAAAAATATTCCCGTACTAGCACAAAATTGCCGTGTTTATGCAATTGATTTGATTGGTTTTGGCGCTTCTGCAAAACCTCAACCTGGTGAAAAAATTGCCTACATATTAGAAACCTGGGGACAGCAAGTAGCAGATTTTTGCTGCGAAGTAGTGGGTGAGCCAGCTTTTTTAGTCGGAAATTCTATTGGCTGTATTGTAGCCATGCAAGCAGCAGTAGGCAACCCAGATATTGCCTTAGGAGTTGCTTTGCTCAACTGTTCTTTACGGCTGTTGCACGATCGCAAACGGGTAACTTTACCTTGGTCTCGTCGTTTCGGAGCGCCTTTACTGCAACGCCTGTTATCTATCAAACCAGTTGGCGAGTTCTTTTTCAATCAACTCGCCAAACCGAAAACGGTGCGGAAGATTCTACTGCAAGCCTATGCTAATGCTGAGGTGGTGACAGATGAGTTAGTAGATATTCTCACTTCACCAGCAAGTGATCCGGGGGCTGGAGCTGTGTTTCTGGCTTTTACTTCTTATTCTACAGGGCCATTACCTGAAGAACTTTTACCACTATTAGCCTGTCCGGCGATTATCTTGTGGGGAACGGCTGATCCGTGGGAACCAATTAAATTAGGGAGAGAATTAGCTAACTTTCCGCAAGTAGAAAAGTTTATTCCTTTAGAGGGAGTGGGGCATTGTCCGCAGGATGAAGCGCCGGAGTTAGTCAATCCGATTTTACTCGATTGGATTTTGGAGCGATCGCGGTAATAGACAAGGACTGAATTTTCATGTAATGGGTGGTATTGAATATAATAATCGCCTATATAAAAAACGATTTATTTTTCTAAAAACCTGACGCTCACTTAGTACCTGGAGATTTAATAGAGAAAGAGTTCTGAGCAACATCGTATGAGATCCACTCTGACTGCAACGAATTTGACCGACGTTGAATTTTCACTCCCTTGCCTGTAAGCCCATTCGAGAATTTATGGTTTTCTTCAATGCTCAAGACTTTTCCGAAGTAACTGTTGTCATTTTTGTCATAGAGATCAGCACCAATAACTATTGTGTTCGACTGGGAACAGGAAGCAAGGAGAAGAAACAGCAGGAGAGATTTTAAAATTGGGAATCGTTTCATAGTTGAGAAAGTGACTAAGGTATTAACCAAACAGGAATTGAGGTACGATGCCCAATATCCTAGTCACATCTATAACTTGTCTAGATTATCCTGACAAGATCCACGCGTTGTTTCTTCTGGATTTTGGAGCGATCGCGGTAATCATCTGTGAGAGGTTAGAATAGAGTAAATTTTGTCAATCAGCTAAAATACACTTAAATACTGACTGTAAACAATAAAGACGACAATTCCAACGAAAATAAAGAGGACTAAAGTAGCTATTAAACCACGATGTCGAGAGACAACATCAAGAAGTACTAGTAGCCAGAATAAGGCAATCTCAACTGCGCTAGCAAGGAACACAAGTTTGATATTTAGTTCAATTTTTGGAAGCTGTGAAGTTAATAATATAGCAAACCTGGTGGCTGAAAAATCGCCTTCAAAATGAGAGGACGATATTCTTAGCTGCGTCTGTACCAAGTTAACTAAGAACCAAATAATTACTATGCCTCCCATTACTGTCAATACAACAGCTAGTCCTTTAAATAATCGATTTATAAGCATCATTTTTTCTTCCTAGAAGAAAATTTTGAGATTAATGATAAGTATTGTTAAGTTCAAAGATATCGTCCAATTTCCTTTCTAAATCTAAAATATAGTGCTACTTTCTCTTTAAGACATTGTTTGAAATAGTACTCAAGGCAATTACTAATTCAACAAAACTAACTGAGTTAAAAAGAAGGCAAGTGCTGCACTGCCCAAAGGAACTGTTAAATTGTCAATACCCAAAAATGAAACAGCTTCTAAAGCAGTAGCTATAACTGCTACTATCAGCGATATTGCCCAAGTTTGCCAACTGTTTCCTTGAGTTCCAACTAAAATCAAACTACTGACGAAATAGCTAACAAGCATCATCGTTAGAGAGCCTTCCCAACTTTTTTCTGTCCCAAAAACTTTATACTTATGTTTACCAAAACGCTGCCCAATCAAGGCTGCTAGTCCATCTCCCCAAGTCATAATCAAAATTCCTAGTGCTGCGTACTGGGGTTGTTGCAAGTACCAGAACCAGGCAACTAAAATACCGAAACTGACAGAGTAAAAAAAAGTCCCTAAACTTTGGCGGCCAACGCTATTAATACCAGGAAGAATGGGCAATCGGTAAGATAATAAGGTAATTACACTCGCTAAAATAGAAGCTGTAATCCCTACACTGGCGGGAATATCGAGCCACCAAGCGATTAAAATCACATTCCCAGTGCCAATATGAACTATCTTCCGCACGATTTCTGGCTTGTCAGCAAAACGGTTTACCACCCATGCAATCAGGAGGATGAGTAACACCCAAATTGCAGCCAATGCAATTTGCAGCCATAAAACCGGAATTGAAGTGAAGTCAGAAAATGTAATTAACAAAGATGCAACAAATGAAAATTTTTACCTCTGTTACTAATTTATAAGATTTGGGCAACTGCAATGAAACTATTATTAATTTGGCTGATTCGGGGTTACCGAATGTTTATCTCGCCGTTGTTTCTCCCAACTTGTCGCTTTCAACCAACTTGTTCGATGTATGCTATTCAAGCTATTGAACGATTTGGAGTCTTGCGTGGTGGGTGGATGGCAACTCGGCGGATTTTGCGCTGTCATCCGTTTCATCCAGGTGGTTACGATCCAGTGCCAGAGGTGGTAGAAAAAGTCACAGAGTAGTAATTTAGTACAAATTTGTTGAATTTAGGGAAGGGGAGATGGCAGAGTAATAAGAACGGTAAATTTTTAAAGTAAGTGTTCATGGGTATAGCCATTTGGGGAGATGTCAACAGCTCAGGTTGTCATCTAATTTGAAAAGGTTGAATAATTTAATTTAGACTTACGATGATTAATCCCACTGCTATTTCTATACCCGATCCACAAATTCCTACTCCTGGTCCAAGTCCGCTACCAAGTCCCAATCCTGAACCGAACCCGCTACCGAGTCCCGAACCTGTACCGGGGCCAGCGATACCTCAACCTTTACCGGGGCCTGTACCAGAACCAGTACCTGCTCCGATTCCTCAAACAGTACCTGCTCCCATTCCCCAAACCATACCGGAACCTGTTTGAATTACCTTGGTAATGTAATCCAAAATCCCAAATCTAAAATCCAAAATGCTAAGAGCCGGAATTGTCGGACTTCCCAACGTCGGAAAATCAACTTTATTTAATGCTGTAGTTGCTAATGCCAAAGCAGAAGCAGCTAACTTCCCTTTTTGCACGATTGAACCGAATGTCGGCGTAGTCGCAGTACCGGATGAGCGGTTAAATGTTCTTGCTAAGATTGCCAGTTCGGCACAAATTATCCCGGCGCGGGTTGAATTTGTCGATATTGCTGGTTTAGTTAAAGGTGCAAGTCAGGGTGAGGGACTAGGGAATCAATTCCTGTCCCACATCCGGGAAGTTGATGCGATCGTCCATGTGGTACGTTGTTTTGAAAATGACGATATTATCCACGTTGCTGGTTCTGTTGACCCAGCACGAGATATTGAAATCATTAATATAGAACTGGGTTTATCAGATTTAGCACAAATTGAGCGGCGAATTGATCGCACTCGCAAACAAGCTCGTACCAGTAAAGATGCACAGTTTGAAATCACAGTTTTAGAAAAATTAGCTGCGGCTTTAAATGAAGGTAAATCGGTGCGTCAGGTAAGCTTGAATGAAGAAGAAATAGTAATTATTAAAGGATTGGATCTGCTTACTTATAAGCCGATTATCTACGCTGCGAATGTATCTGAAGATGAGTTGGCAACTGGTAATGATTTTGTAGAAACAGTGCGGCAAATTGCAGCGACAGAAAATGCCCAAGTTGTGATTGTTTCTGCCCAAGTTGAAGCTGAATTAGTGGAATTACCAGATGAAGATAAAGCGGATTTCCTTGCGTCTTTAGGTGTGGAAGAAGGCGGTTTGAAATCATTGATTCGTGCAACCTACACTCTTTTAGGCTTACGAACATATTTTACTTCGGGCCCCAAAGAAACCCGCGCTTGGACAATTAATACGGGAATGTCTGCACCTCAAGCTGCTGGTGTAATTCACAGTGATTTTGAGCGGGGATTTATTCGCGCCGAAACTGTTGCTTATAAAGACTTAGTAACAACTGGTTCGATGAATGCGGCAAAGGAGAAAGGGTTGGTTCGCAGTGAAGGGAAAGAGTATGTTGTGCAGGAAGGGGATGTAATGTTGTTCCGCTTTAATGTGTAGGGGTAATTAATGAGTGGCCGTTATCGATAAGATAATGGTCAACCTACACTAGGTTGCGATCGCTCTAAATAACTTGACTAAACTTTCAATATACGCATACTGCTGCTTAAGGGAGTTGCTAGGCGATCGCAAATAAACCAGCAATCCTCAAAATATTGATGTGACGTTGGGTTAAATTGAGGCTCACGTAATACATAGATTTAAATCAATGCACATCAACTAATAATGATGAAATTAATTATAGAATTGGGCGCTTTTAAGAAAATTGAGTAAGAAATGGAATTGATTGACTTGCCCAAAAGCGCTGTTGATAAGAGTGAAGGCGAGGAGCGACTGCATAACTTCCTTGCGAAGTCGGGGTTATCTCAATACGGTTCGCATAAGCTCTTGAGGCAGGGGAGGCTTTCTTAATTTTGAATTATAAATTTTGAATTATAAATTTTGAATTATAAATTATGAATTGGTATTACTTGACTCACGATAGTACTTTCTGTAAAGAAAGCAATAATTCGTTGACAGTATAGGGCTTTGACAAAAACGTATTCACACCAATGGCAGCTACTGCATTTAGCCTCTTGTCAGACATAAGTCCACTACTAGCAATAATTCTGACTTGGGGGTTGATTTTTCGCAGGGTACGGATGGCAGTTAAACCATCCAGCGAAGGCAGCATAATATCCATCAGTACGACACTAATTTTGTCCCTATTTTGAGCGTATAGCGCGATCGCCTCAATGCCATCACTGGCAATTATGGTTTTGTAGTTGTGAGCTTCCAGTGATGTTCTCGTAATCTCTTGAATGGCAGTTTCATCATCCACAACCAAAATCAATTCTCCATGTCCTGTCTGTGGTGGCAAATCTTCAAGGCTGAGTGTTTCCATTCCCTCCACTGCTGGTAAGTAAACCTTAAAGCTAGTGCCACTTCCCGGTTCGCTATCCACGTTCACAAAACCTCTGTGACTTTTAATGATCCCAAGTACGGTGGAAAGTCCTAACCCTGTGCCTTGTCCCACATCTTTTGTGGTAAAGAATGGCTCGAAAATTCTATCTAAGATTTCTCTAGGAATCCCAACTCCAGTATCAAAGACAGTAATCACTGTGTATGGCCCCTCTTTGGCTTCCAGGTTCATGCGGGCAGAATTTTCGTCAATCAACAGATTCTCGGCAGAGATAGTCAAACTACCGCCATTCGGCATAGCATCACGGGCGTTGACGCAGAGGTTCATCAGCACTTGATGCAGTTGGGTGCTATCTCCAGAAACCATCCACAAATCTTGCGGTACATCAGTGCTGACTTCTATGGATTTAGGAAATGTCTCTTTAAGAATCTTGGCAACTTCCACAATCAAATGCTTGAGTTGCAAAGTGATGCGTTTCCCTTCCACACCCCGCGCAAAGGACAGCACTTGTTTGACTAAATCAGCGCCGCGTCTAGCGTTGATTTCCAAAATCTCTAATAGATGGCGGGTCCGCTCATCTGCATCAGGAAATTTGAGTGGTAACAGTTGCGCTCCTGCCAGAATCGGTGTCAAGATATTGTTGAGGTCATGAGCAATGCCACTAGCTAGAGTGCCAATACTTTCCAGGCGTTGAGCGCGAAACAATTGGGCTTCTAGGAGTTTTTTCTCGGTAATATCTGTGTCAACGGTGAGAATTGATTTGGGTCTCCCTTGTTCATCGCATACCAGACTCCAGCGACTAGCAACGAGGATTTCTTTATCCATTTTAGTGAGTTTTGTTAACTCTCCCTGCCACTTACCTTTACTAATAACTTGCAACAGAGCCGCTTCGATTTCTGGTGAAGGTTCGTCATACAAAAGCTTACTAGCATTTTTGCCCCAAGCCTCTGTAGCTTGCCAGCCGTAAAGTGTTTCTGCACCTTTGTTCCAGAAGATAATTTGATTGTTTAAATCTCGCACACAAATCGCATCTGTAGTGACATCTAGTAATGCTGCTTGTTCGCGAATTTTTTCTTCTGCCAATTTGCGATCGCGTAGGGCAGCTTGCTGTTCGCGCAGCGCCGCTTGCCGTTCGCTAATATCAATACTGGCGCAAGTCACGCCGACAACTTCTTGCGACTCGTTCCGCAATGGCTCGACAGTTAAATCGTAATATCGAGTTGTATCTTTGATTGTAATTGATACTTCCTCTCGCGTTCCTATGCCAGTGGTTAACACTCCACGTTTAATTGTGGTGAGACGTTGAGCATCTTCAACTGGGATGATATCCAAGTCTTTTTTGCCCAACATTTCCTCAACCGTCAATCCATAGGGAGGATTGTAAACCCAAGTGTACCGTAACTCCCTATCTTGGTTGTAAACAAAAATTGGAGAGTTTTTCAGGGCAACCCGAAATCGCTCCTCACTATGGCGCAGTGCGTCGTCTGCCCGTTGACGCTCGATCGCATAACGCATTGAGCGCACGAGCAAGTCGCCAGTTACTTGCCCTTTCACCAAATAATCCTGCGCTCCTTCCTGCATTGCCCTAATTGCCAGGGTTTCATCGTCTATACCCGTGAGTACAATTATCGGAGTTGCTTTTGCCTGATCGTGAGTGATAACAAAGGTTTCTAGTCCCTGGCTATCTGGCAGCGAGAGGTCTAACAGAATTACATCAAAAATTTCCTTTGCTAGGTAGTTGAGTGCTTCCGAAAGCCGCACAACAGGCATCAAATCAACTACAACTGTGGTAACTTCCTTTAAAAACTCCTGTAATAAAAAGACATCGCCAGGGTTATCTTCTACTAATAAAACTTTAATATTTGTACCTGCCATTTTCATTACTCCGGTGGCAGTTTTACGATCGCAAACCAAAAATTTTCTATTGATTGTACAATTTTAACGAATTGATCGAAATCTACTGGCTTAGTTATGTAACAATTTGCAGATAAATTATAAGCTTTGAGGATGTCTTCTTGAGCTTGGGAAGTTGTGAGGACGACTACAGGAATTCTTTTGAGATTTTCATCTTTTTTAATTTCTGCCAGTACTTCCCGTCCATCTTTTCTAGGGAGGTTGAAATCGAGTAACACAATATCTGGATGGGCTGCTTTGACATATTTTTCCTGTTTTCGCAAGAATGCCATTGCCTCAACACCATCTTCGACCACATTCAAGTGGATCGGGATTTTGCTATCTTCTAGGGCGATGCGTGTGAGTTGGACATCGCCAGGATTGTCCTCTACCAACAAAACCTCAACAGGCATAATCCCTCTTATGGTGCTTACAATTGCTTAAGAGCTCTATCTAAAATTGTGAAGTAGAAAGTCGAGCCTTGACCCAGTTTCGACTCAACCCAGATGCGTCCGCCGTGGCGTCCTATAATTTTTTTACAAATTGCCAGACCAATTCCAGTACCTGGATACTTCTCTCTACCGTGCAAGCGCTGAAAAATTATAAAAATACGTTCAGCATATTGGGATTCTAAACCAATACCATTATCACGCACCCAGAATAACCATTTATCTGCCGACGGGATAAGATTTAAACTTTCCCCATCTGGATTTGCATCTGGCTTCGCTACCCCAATGTGAATCAGTGGCTGCTGATGACGGCAAAATTTGATCGCGTTGGCGATCAGGTTTTGAAATACCTGTGTCAGTTGGGTAGCATCAGCTATCACTTCAGGTAGAGGATCATGAGTAACAACTGCTTTACTGTCCGCGATCGCCAGTTTAAGATTAGCGATCGCCCCCTCTAAGACAACATTACAATCAACTAGCATAAAGGGCTGTCCCCGGCTGCTGACGCGGGAATAGTTCAACAAATCGTTGATTAGCGTCTGCATCCGGCGGGCCCCATCTACTGCGTAGGTGATAAACTGATCAGCATTCGCATCCAGTTTATTTTTATATCTTTGCTCCAGTAGTTGTAAATAACTCGTTACCATCCGCAACGGCTCTTGCAAGTCATGGGAAGCCACATAGGCAAACTGTTCTAAATCCGCATTGGAACGTGTCAGTTCCTGACTTTGGTGGGTTTCTTGTTCTAATAGTTGCGCTTGAGATAAAGCAATTCCAATTTGGTTAGCCAGTTGCTGTAACAACTCTGTCTCAAAGTTATTCCACTGTCGAGGTGCGGCACACTGATGAGCCACTAACAAGCCCCAAATACCTTGTCTGACAAGAATTGGCACTACGAGGTTAGCCCTGACAGCAAACTGCCTAAGAAATTCTTGATGGCAGGGTTGGATATGAGCGGCTTCAATGTCTTCAATTGCACTGATTCTTCCCTGGCGATATTTTTCTCGGTATTCATCTTTAAAGCAAGTATCGAGCAGATTTTTTCCTAGAATTACCGGCCAACCAGGCAACACCGCCTCTTGCACCACTGTTCCCGAACCATCAGTCTCCAGTTGAAAAATAAAAACTCGGTCAGCTTGTAGTAGTTTTTGTACCTCAGTAACCGTGGTTTGAAGAATTTCGTCTATTTGTAAAGATTCTCGAATTTTCAGGGTGATTTCGGCAAATAGTTGCGATCGCATATTCTGCCGCTTTAATTCTTCTTCTGCTCGCTTGCGCTCTGTGATATCAGTATAAGAACCTACCATCCGCACTATATCACCCAATGCGTCCCAATGTGCCTGTCCTCGATCTAGAATCCATTTATAGCTGCCGTCTTGGCATTGGACTCGATATTCACAGACGTAAAATGGTGTTTTCTTGGCAAAGTGGTCTTGGAAAGCTTGAAGTACTCTATCGTGCTCATCGGGATGGATTCGTTTTGTCCATTCATCCCAATCGTGGGAAACTTCATGGTCTTTATAGCCGAGCATTTCCTTCCACTGAGTTGAGAAGAACACTTCATTAGTCTTGAGGTTCCAATCCCAAATACCATCATTATTACCATGTAATGCTAATTGCCAACGTTTTTCACTCTCTCGTAGTGCTTCCGCTGTTTTCCGTCGTTCAGTAATGTCTTGGAAATAAATAGACAAGCCGTCTTTTGCCGGATAGGCGTGGACTTGAAACCAACAGTTTAGTGGCGGATAAAACTCCTCAAATTCCACACTCACCTGTTCTAAGATTGCCCTGTGATACTCACGATAGAATGTTGTGCCGATAATTTCTGGAAACACCTCCCAGATGTTTTTACCCAAAAGCTGATTCTGGTTTTTTTGCAAGAGCCGTTTTGCTTGACCATTAATGTAGGTGAATTGCCACTTTTTATCTAAGGCAAAAAACCCATCAGTGATGCTTTCGAGCAGATTATTGATGCGGGTTCTTGCGGCTTCAGATTGGGCGTGGGCTGCTTGCTTGTGCGCCAAGAGTTTCTCGGTAATTTGAGATACTTCAACTACATGACGCCTGAGTTCTAGTTGGTCGATTACCAGACGACTCAGAGCTACAAGCGCCTCCACTTGTTTTTGGCTCAATTGCCGTGGAACTTGGTCAATTACACACAGAGTTCCTAGCATATCTCCCTTCGGGGTAATTAGGGCTACACCTGCATAAAAGCGCACATAGGGATAGCCAGTTACTACCGGATTATTTGCCAACTTTTCATCAGCTAAGGTATCCAAAACCACTACAACGTCACGCTGCTCTTGGCAAAGGTAAGAGAAACCAACACTCCGGGGCATTTCTGATACATCTAAACCGACTTTTGCCTTAAACCATTGACGGTTTTCATCAATGAAATTTACCAAGGATATGGGAGTGCCACAAATAGATGCTGCTAACTGAGCCAGATTGTCGTAGGCTTCTTCGGGTTCGGTGTCAATAATTTGATACTGGCGGAGCGCTTCTAGCCTTGCCACTTCTGTATCAATGTGTCCAGCTTTCATTAACTTTTATTAAACAATCTAAATATAATATTCAGTCAGCAGCGTGGCTACCTCAAGAATAGCTTAACCTTTTTTAATAATTATTAGTCTTTTCCCCGCCTCTAGCTTTTCAGGAAAGTCTGTTTAAAATACTACATTCACATTATTGTTGAGGTTCAACATCTGCGTAATTTTGCGAGAAAAAGAGTGATATATAACTAAAGGAAAACATTTCTGCTTTAAATGAGCAAGGAGTATTTCTATGGATTATTTTTTCAGGACTTGGCTGCAAAACAAACTTTATCGCCAGAGCTTGCTGAGTGCGAGTGTGTTAGTTTCTCTAACTTTGACTTTACCATTCTTTGTAACCAATTCAGGAATATTAAGTGCATCGGCACAGACGCAAACAGAGCAAAAACGCACAGACGAGGCGTTGCGTCTGTACCAAGTAGGCGAACAACAGTATAATCAAGGTCAGTTAACAGAAGCATTAGAGACATTTCAACGGGTTTTAGTTCTTTATCGAGAAATTGGCAATCGCTCCCACCAAGCAAAGACCTTTAATAATATTGGGGAAGTTTATAACGATATCGGTCAGTACCCCAAAGCCTTAGAGTTCTACCAGCAAGCCTTAGACATTACCAAACAAATCAGCGACAAACAAGGGGAAGGTGCAACACTTAGAGGCATTGGGTCAGTTTATAACAACATCAATCAGTACCCCAAAGCCTTAGAGTTCTACCAGCAAGCCTTAGACATTACCAAACAAATCGGTGACAAGAAAGAGGAAAGTAAGACCCTCAATGGTATTGGAGAAGTTTACTCTAGCCAGAGTCAGTATGCCAAAGCTTTAGAGTTCTTCGAGCAAGCAAATGGCATTACCAAACAAATCGGCAACAACAAAGAGGAAATTCAAACCCTTAATGGTATTGGAGAAGTTTACTCTAGCCAGAGTCAGTATGCCAAAGCTTTAGAGTTCTTCGAGCAAGCAAATAGCATTGCCAAACAAATCGGCGACAACAAAGAGGAAATTCAAACCCTTAATGGTATTGGAGAGTTTTACTCTAGCCAAAATCAGTACGCCAAAGCTTTAGAGTTTTACCAGCAAGCAAATGGCATTGCCAAACAAATCGGCAACAAGAAGGGGGAAGGTCAGTCCATCAATGGTATTGGGGCAATTTATAACGACCTTAGCCAATATTCCATAGCCTTAGAGTTTTACCAGCAAGCAAATAGTATTGCCAAACAAATCGGCGACAAGAAAGGGGAAAGTGCAAACCTTAGAGGTATTGGGTCAGTTTACTCTAGCCAGCGTCAGTATGCCAAAACCTTAATATTATACCAGCAAGCCTTAGCCATTTACCAACAAATCGGCAGTAAAGCGGGGGAAAGTTCGACTCTCAATAGCATTGCGGCTGTTTACTCCATTCAAGGTCAGTACCCCAAAGCTTTAGAGTTTATTGAGCGAGCGTTAACAATTAACAAACAAATTGGTAGCAAAACAGGAGAAAGTACAACTCTGGCGGAGATGGGGTTCTATTACAAGGTTCAGCGTCAGTACCCTAAAGCTTTAGAGTTTTATCAACAAGCGTTAGCGATTTACCAACAAATCGGCATTAAAGCAGAGGAAGCCTCTATTCTTAACGGTATTGGGTCAGTTTATTATGCACAGAAGCAGTACCCTAAAGCCTTAGATATTTTTGAGCAAGCCTTAGCAATTGACAAACAAATCGGCGACAAATCAGGAGAAGGTGCAACCCTTAGTAACATCGGGGCATTTTACTACAGCCAGAGACAGTATCCCAAAGCTTTAGAGTTTTTTGGGCAAGCCTTAGCAATTAACAAACAAATCGGCAACAAATCAGGAGAAGGTACAGCCCTCAATAGTATTGGGTCAGTTTACTATAACCAGCGTCAATACAAAAAAGCCATAGAGTTTTTTGGTCAAGCTTTAATGATTCACCAACAAACTGGCTCCGTTGCGAGTGAATGCGTAACCTTGAAAAACATTGGAGCAATTTACGTTACCTATAATCAAAATCCCAGATCCTTAGACTTGTATCGGCATGCTTTAGGAACTTGCAAAAAAATTGGCATTAAGCTTTAATCTAATACCAATTCACAAAAACTGTATTAGGACTAGCTCTTTTAAGGAGAACGTTTGTACTATCAACTAAATGGTATTTGAACCTAATTATGATATTTTGGCTCAGGCATCGCTTAATTTACAATCCCAAAATTTGGAGTTTAATAGATAAATTCTTTGTTCAATTCCTGCCGATGCCTGAAATGCCGTAAAAAGGCTGATAGTACTTATGCTCACCTTAAAAGGGCTACTGTTAAACCCCTATTAAAACACCTTCGCGCAGCTTGGCAATCACATCACTCAAATTACCCGTGTTTAGACGGTAACTTAGAGGATGGGCAATTAACCGCGCCGTGCTTTCATACAGAATAGCAATTTCAATCAAACCATTTTCGCGCAAAGTCCGCCCTGTAGAAACCAAATCCACGATCGCTTCTGACATACCAGTAATCGGGCCTAATTCCACTGAACCATACAACGGCACTATTTCCACAGGTAAATCTAGATTGTGGAAATATTCACGAGCGCAATTTACATACTTGGAAGCAACTCTACCATGCGGTGATAAATCTAAAGGCGATCGGTAAGAACTAGATGCTTTTACCGCCACCGACATCCGACAATGCCCAAACTGCAAATCCACCAAGTGGGCAACTTGCGGCTGCTTCTCCCGTAGCACATCGTAACCAACAACACCCAGTTGTGCTTGACCATATTCCACATAGACGGGCACATCCTGCGCCCGCACCAACAAAGCTTTCGCTTGTCCCTTTGTGTCAGAAATTTGAAGTTGGCGATTTCCTGAATCTAAAAAAGCACTAAAGTCTAACCCGACAGATTGTAGCAGGCGGATGCTATTTTTAAGTAGTTCCCCTTTTGGCAATGCAACAGTCAGCATTCTTTTTCTTAGTATCCTTGGCGTCCTAGCAGTTGAATAATATTGAGAATATCTCTATATGCTTACCACAAGCAGCATGAGAATTTTATTAGTTGATGATGAAGTTGAACTAACTGAACCCTTGAGTCGCTTATTAACTCGCGAGGGTTACACTGTGGATGCCGCTTACGATGGCACAAGTGGCAGCGAACATGCACAAGTAGGCAGTTATGACCTACTAATTTTAGATTGGATGCTGCCAGGAAAAACGGGGTTAGAGATTTGTCAGCAATTGCGACGCCAAGGCAAAACCACTCCCGTGCTGTTTCTCACAGCCAAGGATACTCTAGATGACCGCGTACAAGGTTTAGATGCTGGTGCTGACGACTATTTGGTTAAACCTTTTGAACTGCGGGAGTTACTAGCTAGAGTCCGTGCTTTATTGCGTCGTTCCAGTTCCCCAACCTATGAAACTACCACTGGACGTTTAACTGTCGCTGATTTAGAACTTGATTGTGAAAATCAAGTAGCCTATCGCCAAGGACGAATAATTGAGCTATCGCAAAAAGAAAGCCAGCTGCTGCAATATTTCATGGAACATACTGGACAACTAATGACTCATGCCCAGATTATGCAAAATTTGTGGCAAGAAGAACAACCCAATAGTAATGCGATCGCGGCATTAATTCGTTTGCTGCGCCGTAAGATTGAGGTAGGTAAAGAAACTGCGCTGATTCACACAGTCTACGGCAAAGGCTATCGTTTCGGTGCTTCCTCAGTGGAGTTAGTTTAGCCGCCTGTTTTAAACTCACAATGATTCGGTTAATTGGTTAGGATAATCATTGATATTTTTCAGTCTTTGCGACTTTAATTCCTGTCGAAGTTTATTGTAGAGGGAGACAAATAATTAAACCATCAATTTCTAACTGAGTCTCAGCCATAAAAATTATTTTATGGGAAGCGCAGTAATTCCAAAGCCTTTCTATTACAGATTCAAATTTGCTTCTGTCCATACAATTTAGTAAAATTCCCTTGTTATCACTATAAGCTGAGTATTATTGCTTGACTTGTGTCTCTGGGGATTCACTCTAGTAATTTTGGTGATAGACAAGTTTTTATGGGTCAGCAATTAAAAATTCATATCAAGCCAAAGCGATAAAAAACAAATAGCTGTGGCTTAATTTTAACAGCATTTGAATAGCATTTATATTGGATCAGCCAGGAATACAATTTAAATTTTTATAAGTAATTTCAGGAGACTACATTGAGCTATAGCGCAAGTATGAAAGGGACTATAACGATAATCTCTTATCTTTAGATCCAACTTTAATAATTAGTTGAAGCATCGTATCTGCTGCACTAAGAAGTTCTCGTAAAGGCTTGTTGGACACGTATACATATTTTCCCGAAGATTGGTTTATAGGTTGAAGAGGATGTATAGTGGCTTTTTCCAATAGCTCTCTATACTGTCCTATAGTGAATAAATAGACTTCTTCCTTAATTAGTTTAATGTTATTGCTATTATTACTACGTATTAATAAAAGAGCTAACCATTTTTTAGCTTCAACTAAAGATAGCTCTATAGTATCCATGTTACTTTCTGTAGCGCCTGAAAGAGTTGATACTGTTGCAAGACTCGTAATGCAACCAGCATATATGTCTTGAAGTTCTCTGATTTTTTCTCTACTACTTTGAAAAGTATTAATAGATATAGTAACGCAACCATTAATCAGACCAGTAATAAGACCTATTATTACGCCAATGAATACTGGATTATTTAGTACCATAAAATCATGAACTTAATAGTTATAAAAATTAAAAAAGTTAAAATTTTTCTATTTATTACTAATTGATATTCTTTGTAATAAAAATCATCACAAAGGCAAGAGGGGGTTTTTAGTTAAATTAGTCAAAACTTTATCGCTGTTTATCCCCGAAAATAGGGGCTTTCAGAGGTTGATACTTGCTGAATTTAAGCAAGATTTAGGCAAAGGCAAATTCTGGAGGGCTGGAAGTAGTGGGTGACGAGGGATTTGAACCCGCAACCAATAGATTAAGAGTCTACTGCTCTACCGTTGAGCTAGTCACCCGCACGAATAACCATCATAGCAAACTTCTGACAGATTTGCTAGTAGCACGCCCAAAAAACGAATTAAAGAGGGAATTTGACGGTGAAGGTAGTTTGACTGGCTCCACTCTTTACATAAATTGAGCCGCCTAAATGTCTGACCATTTTCTGCACTAATGCCAATTCCAGTCCAGTGCCGCTATGTTTCCAAGGATCATGTTTGGAAAGGTGATAGAAAGGCTCAAATATCCGTGATAGTTCATTGCTGGTAAGCTCTATTCCAGAATTGGTAATATTAAGCTCTAGTGCATCCCCTGTCAGGTGAGCAGAGACTGTGATAACTTCGCCCGCTGGGGTATATTTGCAGGCATGGTTGAGCAATTCGGTGACAATCCGCTCCAAATCGGTGATATCTGTCTCTAAAGGTGGCAGCGTATGATTAACAGTCAGCTTTAACCGTTGCCGCTGGCAGTTGGTGAGGTCTCGAAAAGACTCAACAATGGGGTGAAGCCAGCTTTGTAAGTCAATGGCAATCAAAGTTGGGGGATCGGGTTCGGCTTCGAGATATGTGAGTGTGAGTAGGTCGTTAATTAACTTGTTTTCTCGCCCACATTCGTTATGGAGAATCTGCAAGAGTTGCGGAACTATTTCTATATCTGATATTTCTGCTGGTGTCAGGACACTTTCAAGAGTTTGGGCTGCGAGGCTGATGCTAGTTATTGGTGTCCGCAGTTCTTGGGACAGGGTTCTAAGAAATTGGTTTTTGAGCTGATCGCGTTTTTCTAGTTCTTTTACCTGTGCCTGGGTTTGTTCGTAAAGCTGGGCTTGACGAATAGCGATCGCACATTCATTTGCCACCTGCTGCACTAGCTCGATTTCAAATTCATCAAATGCCTCTTGTGTCGGTCTTGTCAACCAAATGTTTCCCAAAATCCCTTGAGTATCGAAAATTGGACAAGCCATCTGAGACATAACCAACAACTTTGGTTCCCATCCCGGCACAATTTCCAAAAATTGCAAAGGTTGTTTTTGCAACAGCGGCTGATAAACTTCAAGACGGTCTGCAATCTGTCTGGTCAATCCCTGACACTGAGGTAGGTTAATGGTGTACTCGTAGGTAATAGTAACCAGGGTTTGGCAGGTGCTATAGAGTTCGATTTGGCAACGCTCAAGGTTCAGTAACTCTGTTAATTCCTGGATGACTGTCTGCAACACCTGAGTTTGATCCAGACTGTCGCGGATTTGTTCTGTCATGCGTCGCACCAAGGCTTCAAAGTTTCGCACCTGCTGCAACTGATTGATGTGCTTGTGTTTTTGCGACTCCAACTTTGCTTCGAGATGCTTAATCTGCTGACGAAGTTCTGCCTGCCCAGCAGCAATGCCAATTTGAGTTGCCAACTGCTTAAGCAAGTCAGTTTCTGTTGGCTGCCATTGACGCGGTTGGTGGCAATGCTGGGCAATCAATAGCCCCCACATCTCTTGCTCTTTGAAAATCGGCACAACCAGATTGGCTCTCACCTGCAAAGATGCCAGGAAATTTATATAGCAAGAATGCAACCCGGCTGCATAAATATCTTCGACAACTTGAATGCAACCTCGTCCGTAGTGTTCTCGATGTTTGCCATTGAAGCAGGGATCGGTGATGTTTTTTCCCAACAATGGATCACTGGCAGCCACACTTGATTCAGCAATGAATACTCCACTGCCATCAGGCTCGAAGCGATAAATCAGCACGCGATCGCAATTCAAAAACTGCCGAAGTTCTTTTGTTGTCTGATGCAGAATTGTCTCTAATTCTACAGATTGATGAATTCGTCCGGCGATCGCTTCTAGCAGTTGCTCTCGTTCAACCTGGAGTCCGACTGCTTCTTGGGCTTGCTTAACAAGGGTAATATTGCTACTAGTACCAATCAGTCGATAAATCCGGGAGTTAGTATCCCTTAGTGGGGTGAGAGTCGTACTCCACCAAGTCGGAATTCCCTGGAATTGCAAACATTGTTCGTAAGAAATAGTTTTGCCGAAGCGCACACATTCAGAGTAATGCTGACGTACCTTGGCAGCATCGATTGGGGAGAGAATATCCTCTGGTTTTTTGCCCCGGAGATCATCTGAGCGAATGCCTATCCACCGCTCATGAGTGGGATTAAGTGCTACATACCGAAAATCTTCATCCTCGAGAACATCAACTACAAATATTGATGTTTGCACAGAATCGTACATGCTCAGTAGAAACTGCTCGCTATTACTTTTATCATCTACTTCTGTGCCGAAGAGAATCTGAGGAGGTGATAATTTTGTCAACTCTATAGTTGATTCTGCTGGATTTATATTCATGCGAGAGTCCCTTTCTGGTATTACTGACTCTTGTAGGCGCTCTCTTGTCGTTACGCTTGTAGGAGATGCACTGTAGCGCCTATAGCAAAGTATTGTCAGCCGTTGCTCATCGAAACTTGGATCTTTCTCTACTTGTGATCAGAAATCTAGGAAAGCTAATAGGAGTCAGCTTCACAAATCCTGCTTTTTGAAACCGAAAATACATTTGCAGGTTAGGGCAAACTTACTCCAATTGATTTTTAACATTTTTTTAAGATTATTGCATATATCTCATCTCAGTGCAATCATCAGCATACATCAATTAAAGTTATAATTATTAATAAACTTTTGTTTAGTATATCTAAGGAAATAAGTAGGGGAGTGGGAACTTACAATCGCAATTTGTGAGCATTCATTCCTGTGAGGATACCAACCAGCAGCCAAGTGATTGCTAATCCCATGACTTCGCCGAAGAATAAGTGCGTTAGGCGGTGCAAGATCAGCCCGACAGCAGAACCCACGGGGACAGCAACCGCCCAACTTGCCGAAGAGACAAATATCCATCGCCACGCCATAGGCTGAGGAATTGCCAACCATTGTGCCAATCCAATCCCGAAGCCGCCAAGTGCACCATAAATCACCCCAGACAGGATTCTCACAGGAAAAATCTGAGTGCTAGGTACAATCCAACCCACAGCACCAATACCGATAAAGGTGATGATACTCCAACCCAAAAGACTTGACAAAATCCACCTGATATAAAATATAGGTTCTTTGAGAAGATAACCTTGAGGAAGTGCGATCGCAAATCCGCCGATAGCTGCTTCTACTACCCCAACATCTGGCTTTTCGCCGACTTCAATTAAGAGTAAACTCAATAAAAAACCGCCAAAAGTAGCTAAAATCCACAGCAATGTAAAGCCAAATCTAGTATTTCCAGGCGCGAATAGCATCAAAGTTTCTTCGGTTTTAATAGTCTGACAGTTTTAGCATTAAACATCTCAAAAAAACCTTTGCGTCGCTGTTGGGGTGATTCAGGTACGATGTAACCCCACAGACTTTCCCAGTAGAAAAAGGAGATACCATCAAAATTGCGATCGCGCACTACCTGAACCTGTGCTCTAATTTGTGCCATTTTCACAGGATTATGCACCGTTCCCGTTGATATACCAATTCCTACAGGAATTAGACTTTGAGCCAATTTCACAGATGCTTGTTCCAGTTGAGCGATAAAAGAGTTTTTGTCATTTCGATATACCTGCAAAATTAACTCATTAACTAAACCTTTTTTTACCCAACTTTGCCAGTCTTGCAAATAGTATTTGTAGGCAAAAGTTTGATAGTTAGGAGACAAAGATATTTTGACTTTGGGTTTAACCGCCTTGACAGCTTGATAGATTTCTGCCATGAAATCAGTAATTTTGTCTGCTCGCCAACGCATCCATTCTGAGTTAAAAGGATCAATAGGGGGACTTTTGCCTTGATGTTCTTGCTGGTAGAGTTCAATAGTGAAGCGATCGTAGCCAAACTGTACAGGCATCCCAAAATGGTCGTCAAGCTGAATCCCATCAACATCGTAATCTCTGACTACTTCCAAAATTAGCCCTTGGATAAACTCTTGTACTTGTGGATGTAAAGGATTCAACCAAGCCTGCTTACTTACCAAAACATTATTAATTTCTTCTGGCGGCGCATCTTGAATAGAGTTTATCCCCTCTTGCCCAATTGTCAACCAGTCAGGATAACGCCTTGCTAATTGTGAATAATGCGGTGTCATGAACCCGTATTCAAACCAGGGGATGACTTTCAAATCTTTATTTTTAGCAAGTGTCACTATCTTTGCTAAAACATCCTGTCCAGCGTGCATAAAGTTGAGCAAAGGTTGAGTTTCCGAACCTGTAGTCATTTTGGCTATAGCACTCTTGTAAAAAGTATGTCCTCGGTTCCAAACTACAGGATAAATTGTATTAAAGTTGAGATCCGATAATTGATTTAGAGCACGGTTAATACCCCAAGGGACAAATAGTACACCACTAGCAACATTAGTCAGCCAAACACCGCGAATTTCTCTAGTTAAAGGACTTATTTTTTGCGAAGAAACGGGCAGTGAAAAGAGTGAAAAAACTGTTAAAGCGACTACTAATCCCAAACACAGTAAATAAGAAAAACAACGGCGAACAACCCGATTCATTTGTAAGCGTGACCTAGTGCGATCGGAATATATATAACTACAAAATAAAGTTGTAATTCTCCGGATGATGTAAATAAATGATGATTTTATGCCTAGATATAAATTAATCAATGTGCCTTAGCAGACAATTATCGCTATTCTTAATTCTGTGAAATACAACAGGCCATGAGGTGCATAGTTTCCCTACATTAAGCGCACCTTTCAAACTCTCATTCCCAGTCTCCGGCTGGAAATATCCTTCATTGAGGGGAAGCATCCTATACTAACTTGAGGCAGAGCCTCATATAAGTGCATTCCCTGGCAGAGCCAGGGAACAAGAGAAACTGCGAATGCATCTTTGGGGAAAATTAAAACCTTTCCACACCTTCAAATTGCTTGATAGCCGATGCATTTGCTGCTTCACCACAAGTGCGTGGTGTGGGAAATATCTTTTCAGGATTTGCTAACCCTTTAGGATTAAAAACTTGTCGCACCCATTGCATAGTTTCTAAATCAACTTGGCTAAACATCTGTGGCATATAGCACTTTTTCTCCGCACCAATGCCATGTTCACCAGAAATACTACCACCCACTTGAACACAAAGTTTGAGAATTTTTCCACCCATTTCTTCTACTTGCTCTAATGCTCCATGTACAGAATTATCATAAAGAATTAGCGGATGAAGATTGCCATCGCCAGCATGAAATACATTAGCAACACGATAACCATATTGTTCACTTAATGCCTCAATTTCGTGCAGAACATAAGGCAACTGAGTCCGGGGAATTACACCATCTTGCACATAATAATCTGGACTTAAATGTCCAGCCGCAGCAAAAGCCGCTTTGCGTCCTTTCCATAATTTCAATCGGGTTTCTGGGTCAGTAGCAGAAGTTACATTACGCGCACCATTCTTTTTACAAATTTCAGTAACTCGCTGCTTATTTCCTGCAACTTCCACTTCTAAACCATCAATTTCTATTAGTAAAATAGCAGTTGCATCGCGAGGATAACAATTAGTTGCTACAACATCTTCAACTGCATTGATGCTGAAGTTATCCATCATTTCCATACCACCAGGAATAATTCCGGCGCTGATGATGTCAGAAACAGTTGCTCCCGCAGCTTCAATACTAGTGAAATCTGCCAACAGCACACAAATTGATTCTGGACTTTTGAGAATTCGCAAAGTAATTTCTGTGGCAATTCCTAAAGTGCCTTCAGAACCAACAAAAACACCAGTTAAATCATAACCAGGCATTTCTGGAATTTGTCCACCTAAATCAATAATTTCCCCTGACGGCGTGACAATTTTTAATCCCAAAACGTGGTTAGTGGTGACGCCATATTTGAGGCAATGTACGCCACCGGAATTTTCGGCAATGTTGCCCCCAATAGAGCAGATAATTTGACTAGAAGGGTCGGGAGCATAGTAAAAACCAGCACCACTGACAGCTTGTGTTACCCAACTATTAATCACTCCTGGTTGCACAATTGCCCACTGATTTTCCAAATCAATGCTGAGGATTTGCCGCATTAACGAGGTTACAATTAAAACAGAATCTTCCAAAGGCAAAGCACCGCCAGATAGACCAGTGCCAGAACCGCGTGCTATGAAGGGTATAGAATATTGATTGCATATCTTCACCACTTGGGCAACTTGTTCTGTAGTTCTAGGTAACACCACCACAGCCGGACGTTGGCGATAGCCAGTTAAACCATCGCATTCATAGGTAATGAGTTCTTCGCGGCGTTGGACAACACCATTTTTGCTAAGAACAGCCTCAAATGCTTTGATAATGGGTTTCCAGTTGCGTTGTTTTTTATCTTGGGTGAGCATAGTTTTTTAAAGTTCAAGGTAGATGTATGGCGTATTACAGGCTTTTTTGGAACGCTTTAATTACTATTGTTGCAAGAATAACAGTCAAAAGTGAGTAAAAGCGATCGCATAATTTAAGTACGGAAGGTGCGATGTCTCTTAACGAACGCGTTAAATTATGGTAAAATTATATACTTAGTTAAGTATGGGGTTAAAGTAACATAGAGTTAGACATTTAACAGCAGAGGGTGAAATAACTTACCAAGTTTTAGATTCCACCTCAAAATTAATTGCCAAGCTGCAAACCCTAGCAACCCGAACAGCAACAAGAAGTGCTAGATTTTGTTGAATTTTTAGCACAAAAATATGCTCAACCCCAACAACCACCACAGAAACGGGTACTAGGTTTAAACCAAGGTAAGATTTGGATAAGTGATGATTTTAATGAACCTTTGCCTTTTGACTAAGGAACAGTATAGGTTCGTGTAAAACCCAATAAAACATCCATTTCGTCCAAGAATACCAAGTTGTCTAGTTTATTTATCTCTCCAATATCCTTTTACTTCAGTTCCATCCTTACGACGATAACCTTCTACATATATTTTGCTGCTAGAGTTATTTAATGAATTACTCACCCAAAAATTTGTATTATTTGGCTGTTGATTTACTTTCTAATTCCATCTATTCGGCCTTCTTCTATTTTTAATCTTTCTTCTTTTTGTTTATGTTTTTTCTCTTAATTGTTGCTCTTTTTTGAGACGTTCTTCTTTTTGTCTTTCTAGTCTCAAGCGTTCTTCTCGAAGGCGGAGTCTTTCTTTTGCACGTTGTTCTTTCCTTCGTTCTTCTTCGTTACGTTTCCAATTTTTCAAAAAGCGATACCAATCATCTAGAGACATCTGAATATTTCTAACAGGAGCTTGACAAGTTTCCTATTCAAAATTATAAGCTTCATTTTCAAAGGGACTATCAACCTGATTAGCTACAGGCTGGTTAGGTTTATGAATATTTTCTCTAGCTTTTTCAATAATAAACTTAACGTAGCTACGGCAAAATCTGTGGAAAGCAATGGAGAGCTTTGGATTAGGGTGAATTAGTTTTAAGTTTTTAATCTCACTAAGCAAACAAGTATGGCAATGAAATCTCTATATTCTCCCAACCTCTATCTTTCATTAATCAACTAACCTAGAAAATCAATTAACCTAGAAATAACGCTCTCAAATACTGGATAAAATCATGGTTCAGCAAGTTCTAATCAATGATGATGATTATTATGTGCCAGATGCCAACCAGCTAGTCACTGAAGATGATACACCTGTGGACAATTTTGCTTCTGAAAAACAACAACGTCTCTTGGTTGGCTCTCTTTACAGTTCTCTACAGCAGCAGACTTTTTTAGCAGCAGCTAATGTCGGTATTTACCATACAGACGGTCAACCTGCAATTGTACCCGATATCTTTCTCAGCTTCGATGTTCAAGTGCCTCAAAATTGGTGGGAAAAACAAAATCGCTGTTATATGGTTTGGCGTTTTGGCAAACCTCCAGAAGTCGTGGTTGAAATTGTCTCTAATAAAGAAGGTGATGAACTGGGCAAAAAATTGAAAATTTATGAACAAATGCGGGTCAGTTACTACATCGTATACGATCAAACTCAGCAATTAGGAGAAAAAGTCCTGCGCGTTTATGAACTTAGAGGAAGGCGCTACTTTGAAACTTCAGAAAATTGGTTAGAACAAGTTGGTTTAGGTGTAACTTTGTGGGAAGGTAAATTTGAAGATAGACAGGATACTTGGTTACGCTGGTGCTACCAAGATGGTAATGTTTTATCGACTGGAGATGAACGCGCCGAACAGGAACGACAACGTGCCGAACAGGAAGAACAACGTGCCGAACAAGCAGAGCAACGCACCCAATTACTAATAGATAGGCTACGGGCTATGGGCGTAGATCCCGATACTCTTTAGGACACTCGCTGTCAAGACGCAAAAAAACTTTGCGTCTTTACATGAGCAAAAAAATTCTCACGAAGTTGTGCAACTTATAAACTCATTTATCCGATACGAAACCTTCTCTAATAAATCAGGATTATCCGCATCAAACCATTCAATTTGGGGATATGCTCGAAACCAAGTGCGTTGTCGCTTGGCAAATTGCCGCGTATGCAAAATTGTTAATTCTTTTGCTTCATCTAAGGAAATATCCCCAGTCAAATATTGCTTAATTTCTTGATAGCCCAAAGTATTCAACAAAGACAAATCAGCGCCATATTTTTGACAAAGATACTCCACCTCAGCGACTAACCCATCTGCTATCATTTCCTCAGTACGCTGTTGAATACGAGCATCCAACTTTTCAACATCGCAATCTAAACCAATTTGCAAAATCGGATAATTTGGTGGATTCTCCCCTTGTTGTTCCGAAATTGGATATCCAGTTATATAAAATACCTCTAAAGCCCGTAAAGTCCGCACTGAATCATTGCCATGAATCTTTTGTGCAGCAACTGGATCAACTTGTTGTAACATTGCGTATAGTTGTGGTTGACCGAGAGATTCAAGCTGCGATCGCAATTCTATTTGCGGTGCGACTCGAGGAATTTTCATCCCTTGGACAATAGAACGGATGTATAAACCAGTGCCACCAACTAGCAATAGTGGTATAACACCAATAGAAGTAATTAAGGCTTGTGTTTGCTCCTGGTAGTCTGCTACTGTCATCATGTCTGTTGGTTCGCAGATATCTATTAAATAGTGCGATACCAATTTTTGTTCAGCTACACTTGGTTTTGCAGTGCCAATATCAAACTCACGATAAACTTGACGAGAATCAGCACTGAGAATTACAGAACCCAACCGCATCGCCAAAGCCAAAGCCAAACTCGACTTACCTGTTGCCGTCGCCCCACAAATCACAATTAATTTAGTCATTAGTCATTATTCATTAAACTATTCTCCCCATGCTTCCCCTGTTCCTCTGACACGGGACTCCAACCCCTGTATAAACTTCTCTTAAAAATGCCCTACAGACGCCAGCAAGGCTTTTGTGTTACAATTTTGGAGTGTTTTTACTTTTATTTGCCTTTCGGCGACTTCAACCCCACGCATCAGGAGAGTTTACATGACGAGCAGTTACAGTGCCGATCAGATTCAAGTTCTGGAAGGTCTGGAAGCCGTCCGCAAAAGACCAGGAATGTACATTGGTACCACTGGCCCGCGAGGACTCCACCATTTAGTTTACGAGGTGGTGGACAATTCAATTGATGAGGCTTTGGCGGGTTATTGCACTCATATAGAGGTGGATATCAACGCTGATGGTTCCGTGACTGTAACAGATGATGGTCGCGGTATTCCCATCGATACTCACTCGCGCACGGGAAAATCGGCTTTGGAAACCGTGATGACGGTACTGCACGCCGGTGGTAAGTTTGGCGGCGGTGGCTACAAAGTTTCTGGAGGATTGCACGGGGTTGGTATTTCTGTTGTTAATGCTCTATCTGAGATTGTAGAAGTTACAGTTTGGCGAGATAAAAAAGTTCATATCCAACGCTATGAACGGGGTATCCCAGTTACTGATCTGCAAGTCAAGCCTTATAAAGAAGCTAGAACCGGAACCTCTGTCACTTTTAAGCCAGATACCCAAATATTCACTAATAGCATTGAGTTTGATTACATCACTTTATCAGGTCGCCTACGGGAATTGGCGTATCTGAATGCAGGTGTGAAAATTACTTTTACTGACCACCGTCTGGAAGTACTAAAAAGCGATACACCCAAGGTAGAAACCTACGAGTACAAGGGTGGTATTAAAGAGTATGTCGCCTACATGAACCGCGAGAAGCAACCACTGCATGAAGAAATTATCTATGTGCAGGGGGAACGCAACAACGTACAAGTGGAAGTTTCCTTGCAATGGTGTACTGATGCTTATACGGATAATGTGCTGGGTTTTGCTAACAATATTCGCACGGTGGATGGTGGTACGCACTTAGAAGGATTAAAAGCAGTTCTAACTCGGACATTAAATGCGATCGCCCGCAAGCGCAATAAAATTAAAGAGAATGAACCTAACCTCAGTGGCGAACACGTCCGCGAAGGTCTGACTGCTGTAATTTCGGTTAAAGTCCCCGACCCAGAATTTGAAGGACAAACCAAGACTAAACTTGGTAACACCGAAGTTCGAGGAATTGTTGATTCTTTGGTAGGAGAAGTCCTCACTGAGTACCTAGAATTTCATCCTGCCGTAGCAGATTCAATTTTAGATAAAGCTATCCAAGCTTTCAAAGCCGCAGAAGCAGCTCGTCATGCGCGGGAGTTAGTTCGGCGCAAATCCGTACTGGAATCTTCGCCATTACCTGGTAAATTGGCAGATTGCAGTTCTCGTGACCCTAACGAATCTGAGATATTCATCGTGGAAGGGGATTCAGCCGGTGGGAGTGCTAAACAAGGACGCGATCGCCGCACTCAAGCTATCTTGCCTCTACGTGGTAAAATTCTCAACATTGAAAAAACCGACGATGCTAAAATCTATAAAAATAACGAAGTTCAATCGTTAATTACAGCACTCGGTTTAGGTGTCAAAGGTGATGAATTCGATTCCACCCAACTGCGCTATCACCGCATAGTCATCATGACGGACGCTGATGTAGATGGAGCACATATCCGGACTTTGTTGTTAACATTTTTCTATCGATATCAGCGATCGCTCATCGAACAGGGCTTTATTTATATTGCTTGTCCCCCACTGTTTAAAGTAGAACGGGGACGTAATCATGAGTACTGCTATAGCGATCGCGAAAAAGATCAAACAATTGCCAAATTTCCTGCTAACGCCAACTACACCATCCAACGCTTCAAAGGTTTGGGTGAAATGATGCCACAACAACTCTGGGACACCACCATGAACCCAGAAAGCCGCAAAATGAAGCAAGTTGAAATCGAGGATGCCGCCGAAGCTGATCGCATTTTCACAATTTTAATGGGCGATCGTGTCGCACCCAGACGAGAATTCATCGAAACCTATGGTTCTAAACTCAACTTCACCGATCTAGATATCTAATATCAATTCTATAACACTACTCTGAGAATTTGTCAAGTTGATAATGGGTAATGGGTGAAAACCTATTACCCACTGCTTTTTTATAATTTATGGCTATTTTAAATACAGAAAATCCGGACTAAAATCTACGTCTTTTGGCTGATGACAAATTATTCAGAATTTTCATATAGACTTTTCAGTTTCCGAAGTATGCCGTTAGATGAGTGATTATATTGATAAATTGATTAACTATTCTCAATAATTCTTTATTTAATCAGATAGTAGGCAAAGCTATAAGAGCGAGTAAAGGCTAGTAGAAAAAGTATTGTTTAATATTATTGGCATAGGTAGCCTAGTTGCTCTGTCTGCCTGCGCTGAACCTGTCACAAAAACTCCCATAACAACTGTCCCTGCCGTTACGCCAACTCCTACTAGAACAATTGCCACCCGAAATTTAGCATAACTGGCAAAGTCAGCAGCCAGTCAGGGACAGTTAAAAATCCTCATCCGAGCAGTGCAAGCCGCAGACTTAACTCAACAATTGACTCACCAGGTCTTTACACAGTATTTGCACTTACTGATACCGCTTTCTCTGCTTTACCAAAAGCTACTTTAGACAAACTCTTACAACCAGTAAACAAACAACAATTAGTCAGGCTTCTGGCTTACCACGTTATACCTGGAGAAATTACCTCCCAGCAATTGACATCTGGACAAGTTAAAACAGTTGAGGGTACTCCCGTTAAAATCATGGTTGATCGTACCAACAACTCAATCACAGTCAACAATGCAAAAGTGACTCAGTCAGACATCCCAGCTAGCAATGGCATCGTTCATATAGTTGACCAGGTACTTCTGCCACCTAATTTACCCGCAAGTCTAAACACCACCCCAACACCACAGTAGTTCAGCAAAGCTCATAGTTTCTAGTATTTCGCTAAGGGTAGGTTTGAAAACCACGCTGACTTTGAACTAGATGCTAACAATCAATTAAAAAAAATTTAGGTTGCTTTACCACATAAGTGGTAGGTCAGCGCTACATAAATACAAAAATTCTAAATTTTTCAGTTAGTAATTAATCATATAATTCGCTTATTGTCAATATTTTACAAAAATTCAATGTTATAGTGTTAGCAAAACTACCAACTTGATTGGGAATTTAGTCAAGACAATACTCTTTGCACTGATTTGCACTGACTAGCTGATTAATTTTGCCCACCAGCTAGAAACACATTTGTTATGCTTTAAGAAAATAACTAAATATCATCTATCAAACAGCAGTTAATAAGTCTATTGAGGATTTATCATCATAAGATAACAAAAACTTACCGAAATAAAAGTATTGAAGTTTACAATTTGCTTACGCAAATAAACTTTGTAACTAAATCATCAGCCAATCTTGTGGGTTCTCTTTGTTCGAGGTAATGGCTACTGGAAGCACACACCATCTGGCAGCAAACTTGTTAATATCTTCATGTACTCCTGTGGCGATCGCGATTGTATTGTATGTATCCAATGAACTTCTAGCCTAAATAAAACTATTTTGGCGAGTTTGCAGGGCAAATTGTTTTTGAATTGATTAAAATATCTTTGTATACAATAAGAAAAGTTTGTCAAGTTTCATAGGGCTGAAATCGCCGCAGTGCGCTAACGTGTGAATAAGACCAAATTAGTTAAACCTAAATTGATCTGCTATCAGGTCGATTCTGGACAGCCTCAACTCCTCAGTTAAGGTAATTAGTACGCAGAAGGTTAACTGCTTTAAGTCAAGCACCATCAGCCTTGTTGTATTTACCCAAGGTAAAGACCTGCTTTAGTCTAAGGAATGCGTAATTTATGAAGGAAATGTAAAAATGGCTAGATTAAGACGAATCGTCTGAGTTAACATACAATGCACTCTTCCTAAGTAATTAAGGTTGTGTAAAATACATGTAATACCGCACAAGCAAGTTTACTTACTTTGTAATGTAATAAGAGCCTCACTGCAATTCCGAAAAGTGGAGAAAAAATTTAAGGGTATAACTCCCGTTTTTAATGTCTTTTTGGTAATAGTGGCTAACAATTACTGTGGTAATTCATGATTAATACACAAAAAAAGTGCAATTTCTGTGAAACAGGCTACAATCGTAAGAGTCTTTATAGAAAAATCTGCCAAAAGTCTGAATTTGTTTGTATAGAGTGGCAAGTTTTTTGAGAAAGGTGAGTCTTTTTTTTGACAAGTTAGTTGAAAGCAGTGTGTAATAGCAACACATATAACATCTACTAAAGTGAACAAGTCACCTTTAGTAATTGCTTAAACTAAAGTAAATACCCTCCGACCGGAGGTGTAAAACATCCGAGAATATCTCTGGCAAAGCTGCCAAAAAGCTTATTTTCGGTTGACAACTAGCTCGTTTAAAAGAGCAGTAAACACATCTTGAGTAATTGATTCTGCAAGGAGCATGAGGAACGCGGCATGAACCAGGCTAACAACGTACTCGAAAGCATATATCAGCCTGACCTAGAAATAATGAATCAGCCTGAGCTCGAGTTAGAAGAACTCTTAATAGACGAAGAAGAGGACTTGCTGATCATCGATGAAGGTGAAGATGAATTTTTAGAGCCTCAGTCTGATGAGGACGACGCAAAGTCTGGAAAAGCCGCTAAATCGCGTCGTCGGACACAAAGCAAGAAAAAGCACTACACTGAAGATTCAATTCGGCTTTACTTGCAAGAAATTGGTAGAATTCGGCTGTTGCGGGCAGACGAAGAAATTGAATTGGCGCGGAAAATAGCCGATTTGCTGGAATTAGAGAGGGTACGCGAAAGACTTTGTGAGCAATTAGATCGCGATCCTCGAGATAGTGAATGGGCAGAAGCAGTACAACTGCCACTACCAGCCTTTCGTTATCGCCTCCATGTTGGTCGCAGGGCCAAAGACAAGATGGTGCAATCTAACCTCCGTCTTGTAGTTTCAATTGCTAAGAAATACATGAATCGTGGTTTGTCGTTCCAGGACTTAATTCAGGAAGGCAGTCTCGGTTTGATTCGTGCCGCTGAAAAGTTTGACCACGAAAAAGGTTATAAGTTCTCCACCTATGCTACATGGTGGATTCGTCAAGCAATTACCCGCGCGATCGCAGACCAATCCCGCACGATTCGTCTTCCAGTTCACCTATACGAAACCATCTCTCGGATTAAGAAAACTACCAAGCTGTTGTCTCAAGAAATGGGTCGCAAACCCACCGAAGAAGAAATCGCTACTCGCATGGAAATGACCATTGAGAAGTTGCGGTTCATTGCTAAATCCGCCCAGTTACCTATCTCATTAGAAACACCAATTGGTAAAGAAGAAGATTCTCGATTGGGCGATTTTATTGAATCTGATGGTGAGACGCCAGAAGACCAAGTTTCCAAAAATCTTCTGCGTGAAGACCTTGAAAAAGTCCTCGACAGTCTCAGTCCTCGTGAACGTGATGTTCTCAGACTGCGTTACGGCTTGGATGATGGTCGGATGAAGACCCTTGAGGAAATCGGACAGATTTTCAACGTCACCCGCGAACGCATTCGTCAAATTGAGGCGAAAGCACTCCGCAAGTTACGCCACCCAAATCGTAACAGTGTTCTCAAAGAGTATATTCGATAGTCAATTAGTCATTAGTCATTGGTCATTAGTAAATAAACAAATGACAAATGACAAATGACAACTGACAAATGACAAAACAAATAAAAAACCTGGTAGTGAATTAGCACTCCAGGTTTTTTTATTTATAGGTCATCTTAGATATTAAAACTTATAGGATGCCCCAAAAATGTAGAAAGCCTTGACCAGAAAAAAGCTCAACCAAAACGGCTGCCAAAAAGCCAATCATTGCCAAACGACCGTTCCAAATTTCTGCTTGTGGGGTAAAGCCCCAACGCCAAGCGTTGCGATCTTCAATTATGGGAGTAGTGACTTTTGTTGTGCTTGCATTTGTCATGTTAGAACTCCAAACTTAATTTTTACGGTTTATTGTCTTATGTAAACTAATATAACAAATATTTTCATAAAAGCAACATTCTTTATACTTTTGTTTCCATAGCTTGACATGAACGATAGGAATTAATATGAGCTAAAACATCTATCTTTGGATACAACTATAGGACTTACGCAAAAACCTCTTAAACTCTAATTCCTTCGTGTCCTTTGCTGTTCAATTTTTCGTTGCTTGTGCGTAAGTCCTGAACTACTCAACACTTTTGGCAAAGTATCTTAATCTATTGAGAGTAATTAGCAATTATTTTACCATATTAAGTAGTTTTTCCTGGCTACGCTTGTTGAAGAAAAAGAATTGAAATTACAGATAGATGTGTATTAATTATGGTTTAATTAGTATTTTTTAGCATTAATTTAGGATCTAGAGTACAAAATGCTTACACTTGAATGTTGATAGTACCTTGTTTACCAGTCTTGTGTGTGAAGAGTTAGGTGATTAAGACTACTTTATGTCTACGCACTCATTAAAATTATTAATTTAACTTCGTCATCCAAATAGTTAAGTTAGAGTAATTACAAATAAAACTAATTTATAAGTTTAGATAATTTTCATTTGATAAGTTGATATTTAAACTGTTTGATAGTAGATCGAAAAAATTTATGAACAAACAGCAAATTAATGACTTTGACAAAATTATCCTGACTGCTTTCATGGTGAGTCTAGCTAGACAGTTCACAGATATTCCTTATGTTAAGGAATTAGCACAATTAATACAGATGCAAGGGTTGGTAAAGCTATCTCAACCACAAATTCAAGACACAAGTGTTTTGCTTACCGCACGTGTGGAAGCTCGTTATAAAGCCATCAACCAGGTCATGGCTCAATATCAAATAACACAAGTTCTAGAACTAGCATCTGGTTTGTTACCGCGCGGGCTTTTCATGTCTAACAATCCGAATATCACCTTTGTTGAAAGTGACTTGCCTCAGATGATTCGTTGCAAACAGCAACTAATTCAGCAACTTGTGGGGGAACGTCCTAACCTGCATTTTATAGAAATTGACGCAACTAGTCGTCCTAGTGAGTTTTGGAAGACTACTCCTGTACTTAAAGCTGGACAGCCAGCGATGATTTTGTGTGAAGGATTGCTGACACATCTGACTTTGGTGGAAAAAGAATTTGTGTGTGCCAATATTCGCGATATGCTTCACTGTTATGGTGGTGTTTGGATTACTCCAGATTTCATTGACACAGGTAGTTTAGTGCGATCGCAACAAGATGACTCAGGTTTAGAAAAGCTATTACAAACAGGTACTAACCTTACAGGCAGGTCTTTAGTAAATAATAATTTTGGCACACTCGATCAAGCACGGCAGTTCGTTTATGAACAAGGTTTTTGTGTGACAGAACATAGTATGTTGAATGTAATAGACGAGTTAAGCTGCTTAGAAATTTTGGGCATTGATGCAGAAGTGGTAAGGAGAATGCTTGCTACTCAATCTGTCTTCGCACTTACTCTCGATAGCCATCCAAGCTAAAAACTCACCTGGCGGCATTTTTTCGCCAAAATATTTTCGAGTTGCTTCTGCTAAGTTTGAGGTGTCAGAGTCACCTTTAATCTCGCCAGCTTCCCGCAGGAGTTTGAGACGCAGTTGGATTAGCGCCTCTAAGTCCTGCAAGTTGGCTTGTCGCAAGTTGAACATTACCCTAATTTACGAGCGCACTTCCGCCACGGTGATGATTTTTTCATCGCGGTTGAGTTGAAGAATGCTTTCACCTTTGACATCTCTACCTAAGAGCGGCACTGTTTCCACAGGTATCCGCACTACCCGCTCTTTATTCGTCACTAAAGCTACCTCACCAGATGCGTTGGCGTAGCCCGCCGTTCGCGTAGCGTCTCGTAGAGAAGGCATCGCCATGACCATACCAGCTAAGTTGTCAGTTTTGCTGGCAAATTTCAACGCTTGCGTGCCTAAATCGCCGCGATTAGCCCCTCTTAACTGACTGGCAGCCATCCGCTTGGCATATCCTTCTTGAGTAACTAGTAGCAGTTGGTCATCTTTACCGACAGTGACACAGCCAACCATTTGCTGATTTTTCAATAACCGAAATGCTTGTAAACCCATTGCTGTGCGACCCATAATCGGTAATTGTTCATCATTGACTGCAAAGCGCAACAGTCGCCCACCTGAACTAGCTAAAATCAGATGCCCCCCTGGAGTGGTGAACTGGGTAAATGACAATTCATCATCGTCTTTGAGCTTCAAAATCGTGATTCCCCGTCGAGTCAAGTTAGTAAATTCTTCCAGAGACAGACGCTTAATTCGTCCTTGTTTTGTTAGGAGAATCATCTGCCTAGTTTCGAGATTTTCCGGCAGCAAAAAGCGGCTGACTACCGCTTCTTGAGCACCTTGAGCAGTACTACTGAGCATAGTAATCAAAGGTTTTCCCCGTGGAGAACGTCCAGTGGTTGGGGGAATTTCTCCCACGTTCACAGGATAGACTTTGCCGCCAGCGGTTAGTACTAGCAAGTCTTTCTCTGTGTCGGTCAACACAGTTTGGATAATGAAGTCATTATCATGCAGACCATTTTCACCTTTTGACTTTCTCGCAGATGGTTGGGTACGGCGGACATAACCCCGTTGAGTAAATTCTAAAACCGCCTCCTCTGCCGGTTCAGAAGATTTAAGATTTTCCTCTTCCTCCTCTGCCCCTCTGCCCCTCTGCCCCTCTGCTCCTTTGCCCCTCTGCTCCTCTGCCCTAGACTTTTGCTCCTCTGTTATTTTTGTCCGCCGGGGATCGCTGTACTTGCGCTTGAGCGATCGCAAGTCTTTTTTCAGCGCCTTGAGTAATTCCCGGCGATCGCTCAGTAATAGCTCCAACAATCTAATTTGTTCACTTATCTGCTCAAATTCCTGCTGCAAATTTTGCTGTTCTAAACTGGTGAGGCGACGCAACGGCATAGCTAGAATTGCATCTCCTTGTAGCTCACTTAAATCCAGTTGGCTGCAAAGATTAATTTTTGCCGTACTCCCATCGGGAGCTTGGCGCAAAATTCTAATTACCTGATCCAAATTAGACAGCGCTTTCAGCAAACCTTCTACCAAATGCACACGACTTTGAGCCTTCTCCAACTCGTAATTGTAGCGACGGTTCAGCGTCTCTTCTCGGAAACTCAAAAACTCCTGCAACAGTTGACGTAAACTTAACTGACGGGGTTGTCCATTCACGATTGCTAGGAGAATTGCCCCAAAAGTCACTTGCAAAGCAGTTTGGTGATACAAATGCTGGAGAATTTCTTGGGGATTAGTATCGCGTTTGAGTTCAATTACCACCCGCATTCCTTCGCGATCGCTCTCATCCCGAAGATCAGAAATTCCTTGGAGGCGACCTTGATTTACTAAGTCCGCTACCTTCTCAATCCAGGCAGCCTTATTCACTTGGTAAGGCAATTCTGTAATGATAATTGCCGTCCGGCGCTTGCTTCCTCTAGCGGCTGGAATTTCCTCCAGAGTTGCAACTCCCCGCAGCAGAATTCCACCCTTACCTGTGGTGTATGCTTCCCGAATTCCCGCCTCACCAATTATTTCCCCTCCGGTGGGAAAGTCTGGCCCTGGAATTAACTCAAATAATTTTTCATCTGGCAAATCTGGGTTGTCGATTAAGGCAATTAATCCATCGACAACTTCCCCCAAATTGTGAGGTGGTACATTTGTCGCCATTCCTACGGCAATACCAGAACAACCATTAAGTAGCAGAAACGGCAACTGAGCAGGTAACACTGTTGGTTCTTGCTGGGAATTATCAAAGTTACCGACAAATTCCACAGTTTCTTCACCAATTTCTGTCAGCATTCCTTCATGGCTAATGGGTGCGAGGCGCGTTTCTGTGTAACGCATCGCTGCTGGCGGGTCATTATCGACACTGCCAAAGTTACCATGTCCTGCCAGCAAGGGATAGCGGCTAGAAAAATCCTGCACCAGCCTGACTAAAGCATCGTAAACTGATTGGTCGCCGTGGGGATGGTATTTACCTAACACATCACCCACTACACGGGCACATTTTCGATAAGGTCTATCTGGTACTAAACCGAGTTCGTGCATTGCATATAGAATGCGTCGATGCACTGGTTTTAAGCCATCACGCACGTCTGGTAACGCTCGCCCGACAATCACGCTCATGGCATATTCTAGATAAGACCGTTGCATCTCGGTGTGCAGGGCTGTTGGAATTACCTGTTCCGTTGAGAGAAGGTTTAACTGTTTTGCCATGAGTTTTTTCCCTGAAATTTAATTACACAAAAGCCAATGCAACTCAACACTGCGGCAACCACAGCATAACGGATGAAATGAGATTCATAACAAAATTTTGATAGTCACAGAAGAAAAAGCAGTAGTATCATCCTTGATGACGAGGATACACATTGACTATTAAAAAGGATGCACACGAGTATAATCTACATAAACTTAGTAACCATGATACTTACCATGATTGCATTTCTTAATTTTGTATTCTGGAATTCTTGAATCTCCTCACCTCTATAACTAAAATTCTCATGAAAACTGTTTTAATTGTCGAAGACGATCTAATTAATGCTCGTGTTTTTTCCAAAATTTTGTCCAAGCGTGGTGGCTTGGGTGTGAAACACACTGAAAATGTGGAAGAAGTCATCAAAATTGCCCAATCAGGAGAAGCCGACCTGATTTTGATGGATGTTTCTCTTTCCAGAAGTGTTTACCAAGGCAAGTCTGTTGATGGAATCAAAATTACACAAATGTTAAAATCCGATCCAAAAACAGCAAATTTACCTGTGATTCTGGTGACAGCACATGCTATGGAAGGCGATCGCGAGAACTTTCTCAAGCAAAGCGGCGCTGATGGCTACATTTCTAAGCCAGTTGTTGACCATCAACAGTTTGTTGACCAAATCATTGCACTTCTACCCACAGACTAACACTGGAAATTAACGACTTATTTCAGGAATACTTGCCCACCATTGTTTTTGGGTAACTAGTTCCTGTATTTGTCTAGTATAGATGTACTACGAAAAGGTACTTTTAGGCAAGTGGTGATAAAAGAGTTAGGAGTTATGAGTAAGGAGTTGAAATAATTAAACTCCCAAGTGCTAACTTTTAACCGGAGCTTCGGAGTCTCCGGCTTTGCTCCTAACTCCTAACTCCTATTGGGTAGGCTGTTGTTCAGGGGCTGATGATGAGTTTTCGCGTTGCAGTAGGGCTGCTTGAATACGTGGTAATTCTAGGAATTTTTTCGTATCAGAGAGTAGGCGATCGCCCCAGAGATTTTCTTTGAGAAAATTCAAATTAGCATAACGTGAATCGATGCGGAGTGCGGCTTCTCCCAAAGTCAGTCCTTGTTGGTGATCGCCTTTCGTATACAGTGCCACTGCCAAGGCCAATAATGGTTCTGCGGCTTGCTTCTCAAGGGTTATAGCAGATTGCCATCGCTTAATCGCTTCGGGAATATTACCCTGTTCGTAGTTGATTAAGCCAATATTGTTGAGCGCCGGCCAGAATTTTTTATCTTGGGAGACGGCTTTATTGTACTGTGTGATCGCATCTGGCAAGCGACCCAGCAGATAGTAAGCATTACCCAAATCAAACAAACCCTCTGGATCATTGGGTTTTAACTTCAAGCCATCTTGGTAATTAACAACAGATGCCTGGTAATTTTTCTGCTGAAAATTAGCTGAACCCAAAGCAAACAGAATATCACCATTTTTAGGGTTGATAGATTGCGCTTTTTTCAGGCTAGCGATCGCCCCATCAAACTCTTTAGTTTGCAGTTGCAATCCACCTAACAGCAACCACACCTTATCATTCTTAGGAGCCAGTTGACTTGCCAGCCGCGCCCGTGGCAAAGCTAATTCAACCTGTTGAAACTGAGCTAGTTGAGCCGCCTCTTGTGCCAAGCTCAACCCCTGCTTTTCTAACTTTGTCGCATCTAGTTGCAGTGTATGGGGTATTAATGCCTGCGCGTTAGCGGCTTTTGGCATACTCCACAAACTACAGACCATTAAAAGAGAAATCAAACGAACATGTTTAGGCACACTACCGCCTTTAAGCCACTAATCAAAGAATCTTTCAGCTAGCTTAAACGATCTCCGCTATTGACGGTAGCACAATCTTACGTGATTAATTCTTGACATCCCCATCACAAAAGCAATATATAAATAAGTAATAACTTACTTATTTATGGCTCGTACACCCAGAATCACCAATCAGCAAATCTTAGAAGCAGCTCGTCAAGTTTTCCTACAACAAGGATTTGGTGCTTCAACATTAGAAATTGCTCAACAGGCTGGTATTTCTGAAGCTTCAATTTTCAAGCGATTCTCAACCAAAGAAAAATTATTTTTGGCGGCAATGGGAATTCCAGAAAAACCCCCTTGGGTGAACGAGTTGGAATCTCTTTGTGGCAAAGGCAATTTTAAAGAAAATCTAATCAATATTTGCTTCCAGATTATGGAATTTTATCGCGAGGTGCTGCCTCGAGTGATGATGCTGCGATCGCTAGGCAATCCGATCCCAGAACTTGAAGGTAAAGAACCAAAGCCCATGCAAGAAGTCAAAGTACTGACTGCTTTCCTAGAGCATGAGATTAACCAAGGTCGGCTTCGCCCTTGCGATGCCAAGACAGTGGCTCATATCTTACTAGGATCGGTGATGAACTACGTTTTTTTAGAGCAAATATCGTCTCAAGTCACTATACCAACTATCGAATTACCATTAAATTCTGGCGATAGTACCACAGAAGTATCACCATTTGTCCACAGTCTTGTGGATATTGTCTGGCAAGGAATTGCACCAAGCCAAGATTAAATAGGAAGCAGGGGACAGGGGAAGAAGAATTATTGATTAATGCCCAATGCCCATTCCCCACTCCCCATTAAAAAAAACTGATGACTTTGGTCATACATCAGTCTGGAATTACTAATGACTTTGGTCATACATCGGTTTAGAGGTTTTAAGCAATAATTAATATGTATGAATTTATACGAAGAGGTAAATATCAAACACCTTGATGCCAAAACAAAAACAACTGTCTAAAGATTGCTGAATTCAAACCTTAGCAAAATCTAACTTTAATACAAATAAGGAGTCAATTCTGTGTTGAGAGCAAACCGGATATCGATAGTCTTAGCTGCTGCTGCCCTGATGATTGTTCCCACTCTTTTGACTGCGCCTGCAATTGCCCAGACGAAAGTCTACGTTGTTGGCGATCGCAACCAAAATTGGGATCGCGACGGCAGGCGCAACTATAGAGAAGACAGAAATGGAAATAGGGGTAATTACCGCGACGGCAGGCTTTATCCTGTAGAAGTCAGAAACCCTAGAGATCGGGATAATTGGAACCGTGATGGCAGAACATATCCTGTAGAAGTCAGAAACCCCAGATATCGGGATAATTGGAACCGTGACAACCAGTTTAATGGCAGAGTAGTCAGACTTGGCAATGGTGATATCAGATATCCCAATGGGCAAATTATTCCTGCTAGATCCGTAGTCAGACTGCGCGATCGAGGTTACTTCAGACTTCCCAACGGGGATATTCTTCTTCCCAATCAGGAAATTGTTCCTGCTGAGAGATTAGTTAGAGTGCATGATGATTATTTCAGACTTCCTAGTGGATTAGTACTGCAAATAAACCTTTAAGACACTAAAAACTCAAAATCATTGTTGTTATAGGGCTACCAGGCTATATTAGCCTTGAATAACTAGCTCGGTAGCCGTTCTTTTTAAACGAAGTTATATGAAACTTGATACACCAAATACCGTAAATTCATCAGTTTTGCTTCCAGAGGTAAAGAAAAAAAAAGGCAGACGTAATTGGCTTTCTTGGCTAATTGCTCTTTGCCTTTTGGGTGGAATTGGCTATGGAGTTTATTACCAAGTAACAGTTGTTTCCCGGCAAGAAGCCAGACGCCGGGTGCTGACAAAGCCTGTAGAAAGGCAGAGTTTAACAATTACAGTTTCAGCGAACGGAACGGTGAAGCCTGAGCGGTCAATCAACCTCAGCCCGAAAAATTCCGGCATTTTGAAAACACTGCTAGTGAAAGAAGGGGATATCGTCAAACAAGGACAGATTGTCGCTTACATGGATGATTCCAACCTGCGGGGGCAACTCACCTCTGCTCAAGGACAATTGGCACAAGCCTCGGCAAATTTGCAAAAAGCGATCGCAGGCAATCGTCCTCAAGATATTGCTCAAGCACAAGGAGTATTAGACGAAGCCCAGGCGAATCTGCAAAAAGCGATCGCAGGCAATCGCTCTCAAGATATTGGCCAAGCACAGGCACGCTTGCAAAGCGCTCAAGCCACCCTTCGCCAAGCAGAAGATGATTTTGTTCGTAATCAGCAACTTTACAATGCAGGCGGTATTTCCCTTCAGACTCTTAACCAAAACCGTGCCACTCGCGACAGCGCCCAAGCTAGTCTAAATGAAGCACAACAAGCACTAGGGTTGCAAAAAGCCGGGTCACGTCCAGAAGACATCGAGCAAGCCCGAGCTGTCGTGAAGCAGAGACAGCAAGCTTTAGCACTCTTAAAAGCAGGAACGCGCCAAGAAGATATTGACGCAGCCCGCGCCCAAGTAACATCTGCTCGCGGCTCACTGCAAAACATCCAAGCCGAAATCAATGACACGGTAATTCGCGCACCTTTCGATGGTGTGGTGACAAAGAAGTATGCTGATCCCGGCGCTTTCGTGACACCTACAACAGCCAGTAGTGAAGTAGCTTCTTCTTCTTCTTCTTCAATCTTGTCTCTAGCTTCAACAAATGAAGTTGTCGCAAATTTGGCGGAAACAAATATTTCTAAAACCCGCCTTGGGCAAAAAGTCTCGATTAAAGCAGATGCCTACCCAGGAAAAACCTTTGAAGGTAAAGTCAGCCAAATTGCTGCCCAAGCAATAGTAGAGCAAAACGTCACCAGTTTTGAAGTGAGAGTATCACTTTCAGATCCTCAAAGACTACTGCGGTCTGGGATGAATGCAGAAGTAGATTTTCAAGTCGGTCAAGTGGAAAATGTTTTAGTAGTGCCAACAGCCTCGGTGGTTCGCCAAGAAAATGCCACAGGTGTGTTTGTGGCAGGAAAGAATAACAGACCTGTGTTCACTCCCATTGAGACTGGCGTCACCGCGAATAACTTTACCGAAGTTAAGTCTGGATTGACAGGAGACGAAAGGGTATTACTCAGTTTCCCACCTGGGTCACGTCCGCAATCAACACCAAGAGGAGGAGTTTTCCCTGGTCTAGGTGGTGGTGGAGGTGGAGGAAGAGGAGGCAGTGGCGGCGGAGGTCGTTCAGGCGGTGGTTCTGCTGGTGGTTCCCCTTAAAGTGAGTTTTAAATCAATACGGTTTAGTTAAAAAGAGGCAAGGGAGCAAGGGGATGGAACAGAAAGGGGAGTAAAAAGGCTCAACTGTCGAGTAAAAAGGCTCAACTGTCGAGCAAAAAGGCTCAACTGTCGAGTAAAAAGGCTCAACTGCCAAGTAAAAAGGCTCAACTGCCGAGCAAAAAGGTTCAACTGTCGAGTAAAAAGGTTCAACTGCCGAGTAAAAAGGTTCAACTTTTTTAACGTAGACGCAGAGCGGCTTGCCGCAGGCTACTGCGAAGGACGCAAAGGAAGAGAAGGAAGAAATGTTTAACTCAATTGTATTGAGTTTCAAATAAAACTTTATGTTTAAGATATTTAAGGGCTTTTACAAAACTAAGAATACTCGCACAGTCCCGTTGCTGGAAATCTTGACAATGGCGGCAGAGACTTTGTGGAGTAACAAATTACGCACAGGTCTAACTATGTTGGGCGTGATTATTGGGATTTCCTCAGTCATCGCTATTACTTCTGTCGGTCAGGGAGTGCAAAAGGGGGTTGAGCAACAGATACAAGCATTGGGTACAGATGTGATCCAAATTTTGGCGGGTGCGGCAAGAAGCGGGAATGTCCGTCAAGGAGTAGGTTCTAGTAGCACCTTGACATGGGAAGATGCAAAGGCGATCGCTACACAAGCGCCATCAGCACAGATGGTTTCTGCTTATCTCCAACGCACCGCCCAAGTTGTATATGCAGGACAGAACACCTCAACAACCATTTATGGCACAGATTTAAATTACCCAGAAGTTAGAAATACCCACCCCCAGCAAGGGAGATATTTTACCCAAGAAGAACTAGATACTGCCGCACAGCTTGCCATTCTTGGCCCCACAGTCCAAACCACACTCTTTGGAAAGGGTGTAAATCCGATTGGTGAGCGAATTCGGATTCAGGGAGAGGCTTATGAAGTAATTGGGGTGATGGAGCCTAAAGGCGCTCAAGGCCCGATGGATCGAGATGACCAGATTTTCATCCCTCTAACTACTATGTCGAAGAGACTGGTTGGTAACAATGCCCTGGTAGGCGTTTCTGTAAATGGAATTTTAGTTAAAGGCGCGAATCAGGAGCAGTTAGAAGCCGCTCAGTTTCAAGTTACCAATCTCTTACGGTTGCGTCACAACATTTATCCACCGCAAGCTGATGATTTTCGGCTGACTAATCAAGCTGATATTGTTAGTACCTTCACTAGTATTGTGGGTTTATTTACAGTCATGGTGGTAGCGATCGCTGGAATTTCCTTGGTGGTTGGCGGAATTGGTATTGCCAACATTATGCTAGTTTCCGTGGTTGAGCGGACGCGAGAAATCGGGATTCGCAAAGCCGTAGGAGCCACCAATTCGGCAATCCTGAATCAATTTTTAGCCGAAGCGATCGTGATTTCCATTGTCGGCGGAGGTATTGGCATGGTGACTGGCGTTTTATTAGCCTTTGTAGCTGCAAACATTTTCAAATTTCCGTTTGTAATTTCTTTATTGTCGATTATTGCTGGCTTTGTACTCTCGTTAACGGTTGGCTTACTCGCTGGGGTAATTCCAGCACAGAACGCATCAAAATTAGATCCAATCACCGCTTTACGTAGTGACTAAATAATTCAAAAAAATAAAATTTAAAAATTAAAAGCTTCTCTTAAAACAGGTGAATATATGCAACTTGAACTATAGCGGTTCCTGCTTGAGTGAAATACAGTATGGGATGATGGAGTATATTAACGTCAAAATACCTATGGAATGAAACCTTACTCCTGTGATCTGCGCCAAAAAGTGATCAACGCACATAACAATAAAGAAGGCTCTCAACGACAATTGGCAATAAGATTTAGTGTCAGCTTGAGTAATGTTGCAAAGTTTACTCAGACGATATCGAAGCAGTGGGACAGTTGAGCCAAAGCCTCACGGTGGAGGTCAAATACCAAAGCTCAATAATGAGCAACAAGCAAGCTGAGGTCGCCATACAAGAACCTGAAATGGCAAACCACCTTAAGATTGGGTACATATTCTTGTTAGTCAATTAAGAACATTCTCGACTCATAACGAGTTTCCCATTCGGTAGTCGATACACGCCTTGGGGTTCTACAATTGGGTCACCTTTGTGCCAAGGACGATTTGGGTTGGTCGTTGAGGGTGTGCTGTCACTAGGTAAAGTTTTCATGTCCACTGTAGGAAAGCTGGACATCTGGGCATCTCCGGGGCGCTGAGGTAAGCCACCAGTACCTGTTACCATGAAGCTTCCCCTGGTTGGTTGATTGCGACGGACAATGCAGCTATTGGCTAGAAGGCTGTCGGTGTTAATTTGATTTTCCGGTAACTCGGTGAGGCTGTTTTGGATAAAGGTGGTATCGGGTAGGGTGATGACTCCATTGATAGCACCAGTGGCATTCACATCTACTCGGTTATTGCCATTGAGGGTACGAGGGTCTGTGTTACGAGGTGCAGGACGGTAGTTTTCGCCGAAGAATGCCGGAGTCTCGAAGGTGATATTTCCACCTGTGCCTTTAGGAGCATAAGCGAGGATATCGCTGTCGTCGAAAGCAACGATGGAGTCAGCCGTCAATTTAATGTCGCCGCCGCCCCCTGCACCTTGGGCAACGAAGGTTGTGATATCACTGTCACCAAATAGGCGAATCTGATCAGCAGTTATGCTGATATCTCCCCCAGAAGACTGATTGGAGGACGTTGCGATCATGCCATTTCTGGCTGTTAGGTTTGCGGTGTTAATTGTTACCTTACCAGCAGGAGCAGCACCATTTGACTGGGCAAGCAAACTCGCCTGATTCAAGTCTAGAGATTGTCTGGCGTTTACTGTGATCTTGCCGCCTATCCCGGACGAATCAGGAGAGGAGGTGGAAGCGGATACCTGTGCTTGATCCTGAATTGTTAGCCTTTGCGTGTCAATTGTCAGGTTTTCCGCTGCCCCAGCGCCGCTTGTCTCGACTGAGATTTTACCATTGCCGCTAATTGTGACCGCTTGGGGTGCTGTTACCAATAGGTTTCCTCCTCGACCACTGCCAGAGGTAGAAGCGGAGATTTTCGCCCCATCTTGGAGATTTAATGTCAAAGTTTGCCCGTTGTTAGAAGGTTGCAAACTCAATGAACCAGCGTCAGCAACTCCCTGTGTTTCTGCCAATAAGCCACTGCCTGTACCTAAGAGGTTTACTTGGTTGGCGTTAACACTGATACTGCCACTTGGTTCTGAAGTCGTGGCAGTTGCGATAGCGGTAGCAGAAACTGTGGCTCCATTGTTGATATTTAAAGTGTCAGTGGTAAGGGTTACGTCTCCAGCTTTGCCAGCCCCAGTTGTCTCAACTGAGATTTTACCATTGCCGCTAATTGTGACCGCTTGGGGTGCTGTTACCAATAGGTTTCCTCCTCGACCACTGCCAGAGGTAGAAGCGGAGATTTTCGCCCCATCTTGGAGATTTAATGTCAAAGTTTGCCCGTTGTTAGAAGGTTGCAAACTCAATGAACCAGCGTCAGCAACTCCCTGTGTTTCTGCCAATAAGCCACTGCCTGTACCTAAGAGGTTTACTTGGTTGGCGTTAACACTGATACTGCCACTTGGTTCTGAAGTCGTGGCAGTTGCGATAGCGGTAGCAGAAACTGTGGCTCCATTGTTGATATTTAAAGTGTCAGTGGTAAGGGTTACGTCTCCAGCTTTGCCAGCCCCAGTTGTCTCGACTGAGAGATGACCATTGCCGTTAATCGTAACCGCCTGTGGTGCCTTTACAGATAAGTTTCCCCCTTGACCGTTACCTGAGGTGGATGCTGATATCTGCGCTCCTTTTTGGAAGAAAACCCTTAAACTTTGTCCATCACCACGCGGTTGAATAGTTAAGTCCCCTGCTTTCCCTGCACTGGTTGTTTGAGCTAACAAACCACTCTCTGAGTCGGATAGTTGTATTTGTGTTGCATTCACTGTTATACTACCAGCATCCCCAGTGCCGGAAGTTGAGGTAAGAATCTGTCCACCTTTATCAACACTCAAGGTGTTAGCGCTGACTGTAATATCGCCCCCTGTTGAGTTAGTTACAGTTGTGGCGTCTAAAACAGCTCCATCAGTTACCTGTAGGTTATTAGCTGTAACGCTAATGTTACCGCCCCGTCCAATTTTACTACTACTCGATGTTCCTGGTAATAGTTCATTAGTACCACCACTGGCAGAGCGTAAAGCGCTTCCCTGATTAGAAATACTGACTGTATCAGCATCCACCACTATATTTCCTGCAACTCCTTCTCCCAAAGTCTGGGTTTGTACAATTCCAGAATTGGTTAACTCTAAACTGGAAGTGTTCAGTTCAACTTTACCGCTGTTGCCAATTGCATTAGGAGCCACCCCGCTCAATATTGAGCCACTGTCGATTTTTATCGAGTCACGAGCTTTGATTGAAATATCACCTGCATTGCTATGTCCAAAGGTAGTTGTAGCGATCGCTGCGCCATTATTAACAAGAAGTCTTCCGGTTTCTATTTTCAAGTTACCAGCGCTGCCAGTAGAACCAACGGTTGTTTGGGAAAACACACCGGAAGGAAATACAGTTCCATCAGCAGTCGATGGGTTAAAGAAGGATGCAGTTCCATTTGGAATATAACCGCCAAGGTATGTACCAGGTTGAATTCCAGCAGTGTTATTAGAATCATTTTCGGCAAAAATGCCATTGGGAATTCTGGTTGTTGTTCCACTTAGCTCTATAGAATTGGCAACTAAAGTGATATTTCCGCCTGCTCCTGTGCTGTGCGTGGAAGCAGATAGTTGTGCGCCTGAGGTTAGAGAAATCGAAGGAGCACTGATTTGAATATCTCCCGCTTTGCCAGAACCAAATGTATCGCTCGATATTACACCATTATTTAAATTAAAAGGAACATTGCTGCTAATAGTGATTTTTCCTGAACCCGTTTTTCCAGAGGAGTTCATTGAAGTTAGATTGATGCTACTATCTATGGCGCTCAGTGTTATCGCTCCCCCATCACCTGCTGTACCTGAGTAAGAGTAGGAGTAGGAGTTTATGTCTTCTGTATTGATATAATCACCAGCGCTCAGTGTTATTGCTCCCCCATTACCCCTATTATCTACTGAACCTGAGTCGTAGTAAGAAGACAGATTTCCTGTATTAATATAATCCCCAGCGCTCAGTGTTATCGCTCCCCCATTACCTCCTTTATCTGAGAAGGCGAAAGAGCCGGAAAACAAATCTTCTGTATTGATGTAACCACCAGCACTCAGTTTTATCGCTCCTCCATTACCTCCTGTATCTGAGAAGGTGGTAGAGCCGGAAGACAAATTTTTTGTATTAATATAATCATCGGCACTCAATATTATCGCTCCTCCATTACCTCCTGTATTTGATTCGGCTCTGGAGTAGGAAAACAGATTTTTTGTATTAATATAATCACCAGCGCTCAGTGTTATCGCTCCCCCATCACCTCCTTTATCTAATTGGGTGTAGGAGTAGGAAAACAGATTTCCTGTATTGATATTTGCATCAGCACTGAGTGTTATCGCTCCCCCATTACCTGCTGTCTTGTACATGGATACGGAGTAGGATATCAAGTTTTGTGTATTAATATTTTCAGAGGTGCTGAGTTTTATTGCTCCCCCATTACCTGCTGTACTACCTGAGGAGATGGAGAATGAGTACAGGCTTTGTGTACTAATTTTTCCAGCGGCACTGAGTGTTATCGCTCCCCCATTACCTGCTGTATCTGTGAAGGAGGAGGAGAAGTAAGACAACAAATTGCCAGTAGAGATGCTACCATTAGCTGCGTTTAAGGTAATTGCGCCCCCATAGATAGGGGGGTAGAAGAAAGGCTCCGTATCAGTAGAGAAGCTATTATCAATATCGTTTAAGGCAATTATACCTCCATACATCTTAACGATATCAGACACTAAAGTTTTTTGTCCATTAGTACTAATTAACTGGGTTGTTATATCCCCCTTGCGCGCCTCAAGGTTAACAGATCCTCCAACTCCATTAAACGATTGTAGAACAACATCTTTACTTAGGGTAATCCCCTGTGGAATATCTAAACTACTAGATGCTAGTGCATTCTTTAAAGTATTATCTCCGTAAACCAGGGTGTTTTGTCCTGAGCGAAGTGTTAATGCTGAACTGTTGCTCAAGGAAAGAGTATCAAGCCCATTCGATAACCCTGTACCTGGTTGTGTAATATTTATCTCGCCCCCAAAGCGAATATTACCCTTACTTTCAACTAACAACGATGCCCCCGTATAGTTAGCTGCAACATCCACATCGCCATTGCTACTAATAATTGGCTCGTATTTGCTGACAAAGTTTGCTAATCCCCCTGATACACTTCTAAGCGAAAAATTCCCACCACTGGCAAAACGAGCATCACCAGAAATAATTCCATCACTGATTAAGCTGAAATTGCCCCCACTGACAAATGGTATCTGCGTTGGGTGATTCAGCGCTAAAATATCAATTCCTTGATTTCCGCCAATTGTGAGATTACCACCTGCTTGAGCCAAAAATGGAGTTGTTATGCTATCGCGCACTTTCACCCTATCCTGCGCCTGTAACTTTAAATCTCCCCTAGCTTGTAACTGTCCCTGCAAGTCCAGATTGCCAGCCGATAGAGTAAGATGTTTCCCAGTTGATAAATTCCCTTGATTAATGATCGCAGTCGGTTGATTGGCAACCTGACTAAAAAACAGCGCTCCCGGACTGACAGACAGTAAACTACTCGTTTGGGATTCTACGGCACTGAAATAGCCACTATCACCCAACTGTAAGCGATCGGCTGTCGTCGCAACAAATGACCCTTGGATATCCAAACTGGCATTCGGGCCAAATACAATCCCGTTCGGATTGAGCAAAAACAAATTCGCCCCACCCAAAACCCCCAACCTACCCAAAATGTTAGAGGCATTATTGCCTGTGACGCGAGTTAAGATATTCTCAATTCCAGTGGGATTAGCGAAATAAACACCCCTGCCTTCCCCCACATTAAAGTCTCGAAAACTGTGGAAGAGGTTAGCACCGCGAGTTGCGCCACCATCAATGCGATCGCTAGGAATTCCCCGTATACTGACATTGGGTGTAACAACAGAACCTTCAGCCCCCAGCGTCTTGTCAGGCACGATTTGAGCCAAAACGCGATCGCTTACTTCTATTGAGAGTATCGCCAATAAAGCGACACAACCCCCAATCTTCCACTCCCAAGCCCAACCGAACCAGCTTTTAACATTCATAAGGTGGTTTTCTTAACATTTTTGCAAACCTCTACGCGCTGATCTCTCAATCACCTCTGTAGATATATTGTCCGTATTTACTTACCTTTCATAGCTGGGTTTTTTCACGCCGACTTAGTTCCCTTTGAAGCCGCACTGCACTGACTAACTGCTTGCTTAATTTATACAATAAATCTTGAACTAAAATTAGGCATTCATATATTGTGCTAAGGCGTGTCATCAATTAAGCCAAATGACAGAAGCAGCCAGATAAATTCGCCAAGGGATGTCTGCTCGATAACGATATAACACTGCTTCAACAAACAATCGATTATCTTTAGCTGTGGCTCCCACATAGCCCTCTCTCCCAGGTAGCAGGTCTTTGATTCTCTCCCACTGATCATCTCGTAGTGCGTATCGGCGCGTCATCTGTTTCAATAGTGTTTATTCTTTTCCAGCAGTTCTGATTCCAGTTTACCTAAATTGATGACACGCCCTAGTCCCCAGTCCCTTGCTATAACCGGAAAACTGAATTTTAATTATTTGCAGATTATACAATAAATGTAGTTCTTTGAAAATTAACAACAACTAACAATTTATTAAGCCAAAATCAATATGACAACGATGATTTGGATGGAATCCATTACCAAAACTTACTACTTAGGAGAAGTTAGTGTTCCAATCCTCAAGGGAATTCAACTCTCCATTGAGGAAGGGGAATACGTCTCCATTATGGGTGCGTCAGGTTCGGGTAAATCCACGCTGATGAATATTTTGGGATGTCTGGATCGTCCCACAACTGGAGACTATATTTTTGAAGGCAGAAACCTGACGACTTTTGATGATGATGAATTAGCTTATATTCGCAACCAAAGAATAGGTTTTGTCTTCCAACAATTTAACCTATTAGCGCGGGCGACAGCGCTGGAAAACGTTATGTTACCAATGGTTTACGCTAACTTACCTAAGTCAAAACGCCGTGAAAGGGCATTAGAAGCCTTAGAAAAGGTAGGATTAGGGGGACGCATAGCTAACCGTCCCAGTCAACTCTCTGGCGGACAACAACAACGGGTAGCTATTGCTCGTGCTTTGGTCAACCGACCTGCATTAGTTTTGGCAGATGAGCCAACAGGAGCTTTAGATACTGAAACTTCTCATGAGGTGATGAGTTTGCTGACAGAACTTAATAACCAAGGAATCACTATTGTGATTGTTACTCATGAACCAGATATTGCTGCTCAAACTCAAAGGATTATTCGAGTTCAGGATGGTTTGATTGTAGGGTAATTTGTTAATATCAACTTTTTGAGGGGGAATTTAAAATTTAAATCATTGTCAGGTCAATCAGAATGAAAACTTTTGATTGTATCCTTAAAAAAACCCAATTAATGACTACATCGATAATTATGAATTTCAGCTTATTTTTTGTGCATTTTATCTGGGTTCCCGTAGCGTTGGCGGTAGCCTTGCCGTCAAGCATCGCTATTCTTTTTCCAAATGCAGCAAGTGCAGCAACTCCCCCAAAACCGCAAAATTCCTCAAGCTCTGTACAGGTTCCCGATTACCTCAACCCCAATCCCAATCCTCTCCAATTTCCTACCAAACCGGAGGAAGTAAGGATTCAGCAAACTGTGCCAATCAGTTTGTCACAGGCTTTGGAACTAGCAAAACGCAACAATCAAGACTTACAGGTAGCCATATTAGAGTTAGAACGCAGTCGCTCGGCGCTACGCGAGTCTCAAGCTGCCTTGTTTCCTACTCTTGGACTCAACAGTAGTGTGACTAATAATGGGAATGGTTTTGCTAGCAGTTCATCTCAAAGCAGCACCACTTTCAATGGTTCAGCACAACTGAATTATAACCTTTATACCTCCGGTAATCGAGAGGCAACTATCCGAGCCGCTGAGGAACAACTACGTGTAGATGAATTGAATGTTGAAACTCAGTCTCTTACAATTACGTTGAATGCCAGCACTCAATACTACAATTTGCAACAAGCTGATGAATTAGTAAGAATTAATCGGTCTGCTGTGGCAAATGCCCAGGCTAGTTTGCGGGATACTCAAGCCAGAGAACAGGCTGGAGTGGGTACGCGGTTTGATGTGCTGCAAGCTCAGGTGAATTTAGGAAATGCCCAACAAGACCTGACTAATTCTATCTCACAGCAGCAAATTGCCCGTCGTCAGCTTGCCACCGTGTTAAGTTTGTCGCAGTCAGTTAATATCAGTGCAGCAGATCCCGTACAACTAGCGGGTCTTTGGCAGCCAACACTGGAAGAAACTATTGTCCAAGCGTTTCAAAATCGTCCAGAATTGCCACAGTATTTGGCACAACGTAATATTTCCGAGCAACAGCGACGACAGGCGCTTTCACAGCTAGGGCCGCAAATTGGTTTGGTAGGCAACTACCAGTTGCTAGATCGGTTTAATGATGGCGTCAGCATTACTGATGGTTATTCAGTGGGACTCCAAGGAAATTTAAGTTTGTTTGATGGGGGAGTAGCAAAAGCGCGTGCGGCTCAATCGAAAGCTGATATTGGGATCGCAGAGTCTCAATTTGCTAGCCAGCGCGACCAAATTCGCTTTGATGTAGAACAGTACTATTCTCAATTGCAATCCAATTTAGATAATGTACAAACTTCTAGTGTGGCTTTAAATCAAGCCAGAGAAGCTGTGAATCTAGCAAGGCTGAGGTTCCAAGCTGGTGTGGGCACTCAAACAGAGGTGATTGATGCTGAAAATGACCTGACAAGAGCAGAAGGTAATCGAGTCACAGCTATTTTAGATTACAATCGCGCTCTAGCTAATTTGCAAAGATCAGTTACTTCCAGAGGTTCGCGCTAAGGTCAAATCATTAAAAAAAAGTTTGCTTAGTACAGCATTTCATTAATTGGTAGCGAATTAAAGAAAGGCAATACCCTGCAATGCCAATACATCGGGCTGCATTGTTAATCCATCGGCTTGCATTATTAATCCATCGGCTGCTTTGTTAATGCATCGGCTTGCATTGTTAAGAAAGATGTGACTAATGCATAGCGCGATTTAATTAAAGCCGCTCTTAGCGTTTCATCGCAAGTAGCTTCAGCAATGGTAAACTAACTCGCTGGCGCGATCGCCTAAAGATAACGATGATTTACAAAACCAAGATTCCGGAAACGCTCAACCGGGATTCCAGAGATCTAGCTCTTGAAGACAATCAAGCCTGTTCCCTGTTAAGAGTTCGCTGCTGTATATTCAAGCAATACTATTTGCATCTAATGAAAACGACTATGGCGTAGTAATTACAGCTACTGGGCAATGGGCTTTACTCAGAATTGCATCCACTCTGTGACCGAAGAAAACGCGACCTGTAACCATTCGGATACTACTCCCGAGAATAATTAGGTCAACTTCCTTGGTTTGGGCAAACTTGAGGATTTCCCTTTCTGGGCTGGTTCCTTGAAGAATATAGGTTTTGACATCAGCACCCAGATTGCGGCCAATTGCTGCTTGCTGTTCGAGCAGCTCATGGGCAATTTCCTTGACTGGAGCTAGCGATCGCTGTTCGTAAAGAATATACTCAACCTGTGGCAAATTAATCACGTTAACGATCATAACTAATGCCCCTGTTTGAGCAGCGATCGCACTTGCCATCTCTACAGCATTTTTGCTATATTCTGTCCCTACCGTTGGCACCAGAATCTTTGTCAGCTTTTGTTGAGCGATTTTGCATATCTCGCCTTTGGTTTGGGGTAGGTGCGACTTCACCACCATCGTTGCACAAGGCGCTTCTTGTACTACCTTATCTACAAGCAAATTGAACAATGCTTTCTGGGGGCGTATCTGTTCAGAGGCTCCCAGTACAATCAAGTCATAGTTTTTGTTCGCTTCATTCAGAATTACCTCCGCTTTACTACGCCCAGACTCCGTTTTTGCTTGCAGGGTGGTATCAGCAGGTAGCTGCATTTCCTCAGCAACAGAAGCCAAAGCTTGCTCGGCAGCAGTGTCTTTTACCTGGGTTGCGGCTTGACGTGCTTTTTTTTGGGGCTGCTTATCACTTAGCGCATATATAGATGTAACTTCTATCGAGTTTTGGTGAGCCATGTGACCAACTAGTTGCGCCGCCAGTTGGATGTTGGGGCCACCACTAGTGGGTATTAAAACACGTTGGATCTGCTTGATAAAGCTGCGGCTATTCTGCTCCTCTTGTTGCAAACGTCGAGCTTCCTCTTCACCCATAACCACCTTTGATAAAGTCCAGCGCAAAAGGGGTGGAGCCATTAGGGAAGTGACGATCGCCACCATGACAATAATCGAGTACATCTGTGGATTCAGCACCCCCAAAGATAAACCAATCGTAGCAACGACAATTTCCATCGCCCCGCGAGCATTCATCCCGGAACCCATCGCCAAAGCTTCCCAATGACTCAAGCCACCGACGCGAGAACCAAGGTAAGCACCTGTAAATTTGCCAACACAGGCGACAGCGAGAACAATTAAGCCAAATATCAACGTCTGGGGGACTAACAGAGCTAGTAAATTAACTTTCAAGCCAGCCGAAGCAAAGAAAATTGGCGCTAGAAAGCTTGCTGTGAACACTTCTAGCATATGTCCAGCTTCATTACTAAAGCGGCGGGATTGACCTGCCAAAATCCCCAACACGAAAGCACCTAATGCTGCTTCTAGACCTAATGCATGGGTAAGTGCTGCTGCTGAGAGCGAAAGAATCAGCACAACCGACATACTAGCAGCAATTCCACCAACATAGTCATCAACCCAGCGCAAAATCTGGTCTATGACGGTACGCCCAATTGTAAAGGCGATCGCTAGAAACAATATAGCCGCACTCACGGAATGGAAAATTGTCCCAAGGTCAAATTTGCCGCTACTAGCTAAACCTGAAACCACAGAAAGTAAAATCCAGCCGATGGTGTCGTCAGTCATGCCGGCAGCTAAGGTGACTTGACCAATGTCACGGCGAATCAGGTTTAAGTCCATCAACACTTTAGCAATCACTGGGACTGCCGAAATACTCATCGCTGTGGCGATAAACAGACTGAATACCAGTCGCTTTTCTGGGTTGGTTAAAAAATTATCTGGCAATAGCCAGCCCAATCCAAATCCAGTGATAAACGGGACAATAATTCCGCCCAGTGAAATCAGCAGAGCCGTTTTACCCTTACGAAGAATCAGTTTTAGATCCGTTTCCAACCCAGTCACAATCAGCAAAAATAACACGCCTAACCAAGAAATCACCGAAAGTAAATTAGACTGTTCTTGGCTTTTGGGGAAGATGTCCGCCTGTAAGTCTGGAAGGATTAAACCAAATAGAGAAGGGCCCAGCACCACACCCGCCAGTAATTCCCCAACAACAGGCGGGAGGTTAATCCGGCGCATCAACTCACCTAATCCCCGCGCTACTAGAAGCAATAGTGATAGTTGCACCAGCACCAGCAGCAGCTCATGATGACCGAGAGGTTTTATTAAACCGTCACCTGCTGCTTTCTGTGCAGCGAGTACAGGCACTAACATTAGGGACAGGTTTTGCATATAAGCGTCCAAAGGTGGGATTACGAATTTTTAAAGGGGCTGCTTCAAGTAAATCTAAAAATGTTTACTTCTACATCGGTCTAGGGATTAAACTGTCAGACAATTTTGGATTTTAGATTTTGGATTTTGGATTGACCCCACGGATAAATCCGCAAGTCTCAATACAGTTCAGTTAAGCATTTCTTTCTTCTCTCGGTGTTCTCTGTGCCTGGAGTGGTAGCCTGTCTTGAAAAGTTCAGATCGGCGGGAACCGCCGCTCCGACTTTTCGCTGCGGCAAGCCGCTTCTCTACGAGACGCTACGCGAATGCGTCTACGATAAAAAAATTGACTTTGACAAAAGATTTTAGCCTTAACCCAAGCGTATTGCACTTGCTCTGTACCATCAAAGAATCATTGGTCAGTTCAGGAACAAAGCTTTGCTCATCAACTTATTTTCGAGCGCGAACAAAGAACTTTGTCGTGTCTTGCCAAAGACCTTGATCAGTTGCTAGTTTCTCAATTTCTGCTTTGTACTCAACTTCCAACTGATTTAATTGTTCTTGTGATAATTTTGACAACAAAGGATTACCTTTAAAATTTATATTAATTGCTGTCCTAGATAATCTGCTATCCCTAACAGGGCGATAACGTCCTGATGGCTCAATCTTAATTTCGATATCTCTAAAACCTGCCTGATTGAGCAAATTTCGACATTTTTCTGGAGTCCCCAGTGGTTCAAGGATATGTGGTAGCGATACGCCCAAAACTTTAGCGCAGATCCTTTGTTGAAGAGATGCCATATAAGCAGTTTCCGGAGGACAGGTAAAAGCCACATACCCTCCTGTTTTCAAGTAGCCATACCACTTTTGCAAAGTAGCAAGGATATCAGGAAAAAGTACAATTGCCTCACAGCAAAAGACTACATCAAAACTACTATCACTAAAGTTGAAATATTCTGCATCTGCCTCAATCAACTCGATGTTTTGTAATTTTGCTGCTGCAATCTTCAGTCTTGCTTGATGCAACATTCCAGGGGTGATGTCAATCCCAATCACATAGCCATTTGAACCAACTTTTTCAACTGCGGGAATTGCAACTAAACCTGTTCCAGTTCCCACATCAAGGATTTTATGTCCTGAATTTAGCGGCACAAATTCAAGTAGAAGCTTGGCTTCTAGAGGATGGCGAGTACCTTGCTCATAGTCATAAGTCGTTCTACTACCATAAAATTCTCTTAGTTGCTGCTTATAGCTATCCAGATCAGTCATAAACAAATGTCAACTTTTCTCCACTTTATAGTAACTCTTGTTGTGATACTAAGTTGCTGGCTGCTGAACCCAACCCTGACAGCACAAGCTGCTTCTTCATCCACCACAGTTTACGAACAGCATATTATCCATAATCCAGATGGTATCGGCAAATATTACATGGGGCGAGAAATTGCCAAAGTTATGGGATACACAGGTGCTGGCTGGCTAGAACGTCCAAAGCGAGAGGGAGAGGAACAGCCAAGTAAGGTAGTCAATGTCCTCAATCTGAAACCTAATGATCTGGTGGCGGATATTGGTGCTGGTACAGGTTACTTAAGCTTTCGCATCGCACCGCTATTAACAGCAGGTAAGGTGTTGGCTGTAGATGTTCAGCCCCAAATGTTGGAAATCATTGAGTTGTTCAAAAAAGAGAAAAATATCACCAATGTTGAGCCTGTTTTGGCAACCCTTACTGACCCAAACCTACCACCTGAAAGTGTCGATTTGGCGCTGATGGTGGATGCTTACCATGAATTGGAGTATCCGCAAGAAATGATGCAAGGAATTGTCAAAGGACTTAAACCTGGTGGTAGGGTGGTTTTGGTTGAGTACCGGGGCGAAAATCCCTTTATTCTGATTAAAGGTCTGCACAAAATGACTCAAAAGCAAGTCCGTAAAGAAATGCAAGCTGTTGGTTTGGTTTGGCGGGAAACCAAAAACTTGTTACCTCTACAGCATTTAATGGTATTTGAGAAACCTGATTCTAGCGATTTATTGACAAGATGAGGCTAGGCAGTGGATCACAAGAAAAATATGCACCAAGCCATAATAAAATAAAACTCCTTGCCAGAGCAGAAAATTATGTTCAACCTATCACTCAAGCAGCGAATTCCTTCTTTAGAAAATGGCGATCGCCTCACTCGCTACGAATTTGAACGACGCTATCAAGCGATGCCCCGTCATCAAAAGGCAGAATTAATTGAAGGAGTTGTATACTTGGCATCCCCATTACGCTTTGAAAGTCATGCTGAACCACATGGCCATACAATCACTTGGTTGGGAGTTTATGAAGCATCAACCCCTGGTGTGAGATTGGGAATTGAGCCAACAGTACGCTTAGATCGAGATAATGAACCGCAACCAGATGGAGTGCTATTAATCACACCAGTAGCTAAAGGACAATCTCGTTTGAGCGATGATGATTACATAGAAGGTGCGCCAGAACTGGTAATAGAGATAGCAGCTAGCAGTGTTGCTATTGATTTACATGACAAGAAAAAAGTTTATGGTCGTAATGGAGTAAAAGAATATATTGTTTGGCAAATATTTGAAAACAAATTAGATTGGTTTCGCCTGCAACAAGGAGAATATATGTCTTTAGAAGTAGATGCAGATGGAATTATCAAAAGTCATGTATTTCCTGGTTTGTGGTTGTCAATGTCAGATTTACTTGCTGGCAATATGCAGCAAGTATTGACTGTGTTGCAGTTGGGATTAAATTCGTCAGAGCATCAAATATTTGTGCAGCAATTGTCTGACGAAGAAAAATAGTTAGTCAGAATAGTTAAACAATCAGGGAAATATTTGATGATTATTTTGGCATCAGTCTAGTTTTTGGGGAATAAGACTGGCGTTTTTGGTTGCACTATCCCAAACAATCCAGCTAAGAGAATCATCTAAATCATCGGGACTATTTGAAACTTTGAAATATAGTTTTTTTTCGCCCTTTCTTTCAATAGCAAAGTCGGCATTTTGAGCATAAACGACTATAAAACCTTTGTCTCGCAAACAATACATCGCCCAAGCTTTCAATGATTGCTTGTATGGTTCGTGTGGAATTGGCGGTTTTGTGATTGTGTCTTCAATTAGTTTAAATATTTGCGTGAGTTTAGCGGTCATAGTAAATTAAGTAGTGTTTTTTAAGAGCCAGAACAAAGGTCATTCACAGCTATACATAAGAAAAGATTGAGGTTTTTAAACTCACAGAGGTGGTTTCTACTTGTGTGGATGCAGTTTCCAAGCGTCGATTTAATTGTACATCTCTAATATCTGTTCTATCCATTCGAGCATTTTCAAATATTATCCCCAAATTTTTTTCAGATTTAGTACAAAATCAAGTAAAACACTTTCTCCAGAAATAGTTTGAAGTGATTTTAAAACTTCCACATCTTGTCCAGGACGATAAATTTCTACTTCCTGTTTTTTTCGATTTATTAGCCAACCTAAACGACACCCAGTTGACATATACTCATGCATTTTTACTTGAACTTTTTTCAAAGTGTCAGATGGTGAGATTATTTCAATCACAAAATCAGGACATAAAGGAATAAATTTTTCTCTTTGTTCTTTTGTCAAACTATCCCACCGAGATTTTTCCACCCACGAAACATCAGGAGAACGGTCAGCACCATTTGGTAAAGTAAATCCAGTGGAAGAATCAAAAACTTCACCTAGTTGCTTTTGTTCATTCCATGATGCTAATTGCAGAATTAAATTAACGTTACTTTTTCCAGTTTCTCCTCCCGTCGGTGGCATTATGACTAGTTCTCCTTGGGCATTGCGTTCTAGTTGTAAATCGGGGTTTTCTTCGCACAACTGATAAAACTGCTCTCTTGTCAGTTTCAGAATTGAATTCAAGTTTAATGTCAGTGCTGTCATAGAAGTATTTCCCTTTTTTACTGACAAATAATTATTTAACGGACATCTGGATCGCAACGAATTTCAATCATAAAGCCATCTGGATCGTAAAAATACACTCCTCTACCAGTAGGACGAGTGACTGGGCCATGAGCGATCGCTATTTTATTTTCTCTGATCACTGTCACCGCACGATCAAATAACTGCTGATCTATATCAAAGGCTAGATGGTACGCTCTGGTAAAAGTCTTTTCGGGGTCTGGATTTGGTGGTGATAACTCTGGTTCCCCAAATAAATCCAGTATCGTTCCATCTGGGGTAATGAAGTTGGCTACTTTCCCAGATGCGACAAGTTCCACTAGAGTTGCGGGTACTTCGTCGCCTGTCAGTTCGTGCAAACCCAGGATTGTGCCATAAAAGTGGCGGGAAGCTTGCATATCTTTGACGTTGAGGGCAATGTGATGCACTTTACGCAGATTTCCTGGCGCAAGGACACTGTTCACAGATTGGGTGCTAGATAGCATAATAAAACAAAATTTCCCTACAGAGATAGAAGCTCGACTTCTTTCTTAAAGTTTATTATTTATAATAAACACTTCGCATGGCTTTTGATTATTCTTTAGACTTTAAAAATCTCGATTTTCGCCAACATCCTGAACTCTATCGTGTTGGCAAGGGTGAGCAGGGTGTACTTTTGGTTGAACCATACAAATCAGAAATTCTTCCCTACTGGCGGTTTAAGACTCCTAATATTGCTAGAGAATCGAGTGAGAAAATTTACGAGCTTTTTCTTGATTATTTAGAGAAAGATGATTTTGTCGGCGCAGATATGGCACGGAAGTTTATCCAAATGGGCTATACTCGCTCCCGCCGTTATGCTAATCATAAGAGTGGCAGGAAATATAAACAAAATTCGGAAACCTCAGGTTCTAAAAAAGAGATTCTTCCCTATGAAGTAGACTCAGTTAAAGCGGAATCAGCAGCAATATTCAAAGCTAAGTGGGTAGAAGCAAAGACAAACGAGAAATATCAAGAGCTTTTAGCCAAGCATAAACAGATGTATGAATTAGACTAGCACTCTGTCAACTTTCAATTGAGTGACTTTCGGAGAGTGCGTTACGCGAATGAACCTCTGAGCTTTGCGAACGAACCTCTGAGCTTTGCGAATGAACCTTTGAGCTTTGCGAGTGAACCTTTGAGCTTTGCGAATGAACCTCTGAGCTTCGTCGATAAACCCTTGAGCTTTGCGAGTGAACCTTTGAGCTTCTTCGATGAACCTTTGAGCTTCTTCGATGAACCTTTGAGCTTCGTGAATGAATCTCTGAGCTTCGTCGATGAACCTTTGAGCTTCGTGAATGAATCTCTGAGCTTCGTCGATGAACCTTTGAGCTTCGTGAATGAATCTTGAGGCTAATTAATTTAAGATTAACGCGATCGCATTTCCTCACTCAGCAATCCAGCAATAATCATAGTTGTCTAAGCGATCGCATCTCCCCCTCACTAAGCCAACAAAAATCATACTGTGCAACAATAGCTGTAGCTTAGTCGGAGTAAAAATTATGGACTGGCGACAGTACATTCATTCAGACCCCAAAATTCTGCTGGGTAAGCCGACTGTAAAAGGAACTCGTTTATCCGTAGAGTTCTTATTAGGTTTGTTTGCTGCGGGGTGGACAGAACAACAAGTGCTAGAAAACTATCCTACTCTTACCTCAGAAGCACTAAGGGCGGTATTTGCTTTTACAGCAGAGTGTATGCGTGAAGAATCTTTGTACACCCTCCCGCTTCTGTCACAGGCGGGATAATGCGGTTTCTAGCAAATGAAAATTTTCCTCTGATGAGCGTTAGATATTTGCGCTCTGCTGGTTACGATGTGGCCTATGGAAGCGAAGACGCACCAGGTGCAGAAGATTCTGAAGTTCTGACACGCGCAGTTAGTGAGGGACGAATCATTCTGACATTTGACCGAGATTATGGTGAGTTAATTTACCGTTTGCGGATGCCATCGCCAGTTGGTGTTGTTTATTTCCGCTATTTTACTGTGACACCAGAGGAGCCAGCTGAAGACTTGCTACGACTGCTAAGTATTGAAGGTATATCTTTAGAAGGCAGTTTTACAGTTGTAGAGCGTACACAGTTACGTCAGCGTCCACTGCCCTAATTTACCTTATTTCTCAAACAGTCTCCCCTTTCCTATCCCCGCATTTCCCCTTATTCCTCCACCTCAAATTGACTACAGTCAAACAACCACCCATCGCCGACTATCTCCTCTAGGCGTTGATTGAGTCGGGGGAGGAAATATTCTGGCTCGTTGAGCCTTTGTTTGACAAACCAGATTGCCTTAGCTTTCCGTGTCTTTACTCCTTGTATCATCCAGTTAATTAGTTTATCAAGCTGATCTAAATGAGGATGATTTGGTTCTAGGCTATTGTACAAAAATATGGCAGTTGCTAGTAACAAAGGTTGTAGTTTGTCGCCTGTAGGCAAAGCTCCATAAAAATGGCTGATGAGGTTGATAGTATTTGCTAAAGGGCCTTTAATTTTCAGAGAAAGCCAGATTGCTTGAGCGAAGTAAACCGAACAGTTACTTTCTGCCTTTAAGCCTAAATTACCTAAAACATTAACCAAACTCTCATAGCTGCCAGTCTGTACAAGTACCTCGGCTGCTTGCAAATACAGTTCTAACTGCCTAGCTTGATCGCTGATTTCACCTGCCAATTTAATCATTATTGGCAGTGTAATAGCTTTGCGTTTAATATTGTCATCAATTTCCAACCATTTTTTCCATAATTGCAGTGCTTGCGCTAAATCCCCATTTTTGTAAATATAATATGCCATATTCCAGAGGGTAGCAGCTCGACCTTGGAGATTCCCAACACCCTCATCAATTTCCAAGGATTGTTGCCATAATTGCAGTGATTGCTCTATATCTCCTTGTTCTGCAATAAACGAAGCCATGTTAGCTAACGTTGCAGCTTCACCATCAATATCACCAATGTGTTTTGTAATTTCCAAAGATTGTTGCCATAATTGCAGTGCTTGCTTTATATCTCCTTGTTCTGCAATAAATGAAGCCATATCGTTAAGAGTGCCAGCTTTACCTCGGACATCGTCAAGACTTTCTTTAATTTCCAAAGATTGCTGATATAGCTTTAACGCTCGCTCACTGTTTCCCTGTTGAGCAATTATCCATGCCATATTGGTAAAGATAGCGGATTTAATTTTGGTATTGCCAATATAGTCCGCAATTTCCAAGGATTGCTCGTAGAATTGAAGCGCTTGCTCGATTTCTCCTTCGTTTGATATTACCTTTGCCATATTATTTAAGATGAGGGCCTTTTCTTCTAAATCATCTTTAGGGCAAAGGTCTAAAGCTTGCTGATAATGGGCAAGAGCATCTTTTGGCAACCCCAAAATACCTTCCGCGTAGGCAATGCTGCTTAAGATTGTATAGTCCTGAAAAACTGCGAGAATTTGCTGGCATAGCTCAAAAGTTTCCAAGTACCGGAATTGTTTCAACCAAGTTGTTGCTAAACTATTTCCAGCGCTGATGGCAATCTCCCGTTCTCTTACCAGCAGTCCCAAACGTACCATCTCCAAGACTTCATATTCTATGCAGCCAGGCTTTTGGAACCAAATTTGATAAAGTTTCCTCACCCCTTGCTGTCGCGTTACTTGCCATTCTTCCTCACTCAAAACTGTTTCTAACAACGGTTCTAAAATTGTCGTCACCCGGTAATTAGCTGGCTGGTTGAGGTGAGTAGTGGCAGACTCAACTAGACTGAGGCTGGTTAGCTTTTGCAGAAAAGAGGCAGAGGGGGAAATGGCATTGATGATTTCAACAGTAACGGGCAAGTGAAATACACTCAACTGTGCAAGAAACTTTTGTTCTTCCAATTCCAAAGCATCCAGCAGAGTTTGTGCCAAAATATTTTCGCGGAATTTCTGCTCAGTCGCCTCCAAAGTATTCAGTAATTCATCCGCCGCTAGTCCTGGCTGCTGAATCACCTCTAACAGCCACTTCAGCAAGCGGGGATTACCATCGGCAATATCAATAATCCGCTGAGTTCTTAACTGTTGCCTAACTTCTTGATCCAAGGGAAAGCAGATTTTATCAATATCACTGCTGTTCATCCCTGCTAAAGATTCCAAATGCAGACGATGAGGTGGAAAAGTGTCTGCTTTCAAATAGCGACAGGTGACAATCAGCCGACTTTCTGCCCCGGTTTCTGCCAATGCCGCACAAATCGCCCCTAAAATCTCGTAAGCCTCTGCCGTCATCCGCAATGAACCATCTTCAACGTTAGCTATGGGGATGTTTTGCTCAAAATCATCCAGTACCAGCAGCAAAGGTTGCTTGTGTTCGTTTTCAATTGCTTCAAAAAAGTTTTGCAACCGTCCTTTAAGAGACACCTTTGGTTCGTTCAAAAGTGCAGGCACATCTGCAAACCGCTCAAACTTATTAGAAAGCTTATTCAGCAAACCTATTTCATCCAGAGAACCAATCAACACGACTCGCGCAAAGTTAGAACGCTGCGTTTGCACCCGTGTACATAACCGCGCCGCCAAGCTACTTTTACCAAGTCCTCCCATCCCGGCAATAAACACACCAATTTGATCGCTAGTTTCCCGCAATGCCTTGAGACACCGTTGCAAAGCTCGTCTGCGTCCAACAAATTCAAGCCGACTGGCAACTTTAACTTGATTATTCTCATCGAGAAATTCTTGCTCTGGCGCTGTAAACGTCAGCCTTTCAGTGCGATTCGTTCAGTCGAAACCGAGTAATCGGGGGATGGCTGGCTTCTACAGGGTAATCCAACAGGATTGAGTTCGCATTTTAATCCCTTGTAGATGACAACTTCATAATCTTGCAGGTGAGCGCTAGTATCCTAGAAAACGTCAAGCCCTGTCCTCCAGACGTAGGAGTGAAAACATATCCCCCACTGTAGAGACTAGCCCTCAATCGGTGAAGCGGGGATAAAAGCGGAAAGAGCTACCAGCCTAAAGGTGGTGTCCCGTGAGTAAGTTCTCATGGATAACAAATGCTAAGTCACTGTCTGAATCATCGTTACTGCGAACCAGCGAAATAGGCTTTATGCGCTGGAAGTCCCAAAAGGGCATAGGAAAAGCAAGGGTGGTATGAGGATTTTTATCGACATACCTACGTTACCCGAAAACCCGGTGAAGAGGTGACATCCTAACAGAACAAAACAAAGGTTACGAGGAACGAAGTAACTCACTTGATTACTCTCAAAGAGGTCGAATACTTTGAGTAGTCAGCTAAGACAAAAACTCTGGATTAAAACCAGGTAGCAGGTGAGAGAGATTGGGTCAGAAAGCTAATGCCTTGCTGTAATGGTAAGGATATGCCCACGGACACACGGTAAGACGGAAAGTATAGCTATCAGTAGCAACGAATAAGTCATGAACACGGTGTTAAAACCGATGTATGAATGGAAAGATATCGAATGGCGAAAGCTAGATCGTAACGTTTTCAAGTTGCAAAAGCGGATATACCAAGCGTCTAGTCGTGGTGATGTCAAGTTAGTGCGTAAACTTCAAAAGTTGCTGATAAGTTCACGGTCAGCAAGAGCAATATCGGTTCGTCGTGTAACTCAGGATAATCAAGGTAAGAAAACGGCTGGCGTGGACGGAATTAAATCACTGACCCCAAAGCAACGTTTGACCTTGATAAATGAAATTAAACTGGGTTCAAAGGTGAAACCTACACGCCGAGTTTGGATACCCAAACCAGGAACAGAGGAAAAAAGACCTTTGGGAATACCGACAATGTTCGACCGAGCCTTGCAAGCACTTGTCAAGCTGGCATTAGAGCCAGAATGGGAAGCGCGATTTGAACCTAACTCATACGGGTTCAGACCTGGGCGCTCATGTCACGATGCGATTGGAGCAATATTTTGTGCGATTAGGCTTAAATCCAAATATGTATTGGATGCCGACATCAGCAAATGCTTCGACCGCATTAATCACGATGTACTTCTTAAGAAATTAAATACCTATCCAACCTTACGAAGACAAATTCGAGCTTGGCTAAAAGCTGGTTTTATGGATGGGAAAAGTCTGTTCCCAACCGATGAAGGTACACCACAAGGCGGGGTCATTTCACCTCTTCTTGCGAATGTTGCCTTACACGGACTAGAGGAATTGATTATGGGATTAGCCCCAAAATTCGACATGAAGCGACCCGATAATACTCAAATGAGTGTCCGAGATAAGCTGAAATCGATTTCATTAATCAGATACGCAGATGATATGGTCAGTGCGACACGATGTCGCATGTTCTGAGTGAGGAGGTGACTTCTCTAAGTTAGTGTCCAAACTTATCCTCAATCTCTGAGGGC
>NZ_JBALGC010000071.1:0-22521 GCF_036916575.1 Nostoc sp. | reverse complement strand
TGAAGTAAGCTGCTTGGCTCTCCAAAATTTCACTGCTAATTCAAGTCCTAATCACAAAGAAATTTAATCCTTAATTATATCATAGAAAACTTTTGTAAGAGTTCTATAGACTTCTTTAAGTCGCGGATAGGCTACGGTGTAATTCTCAAAGTAGGCAAGTTTTTCTGGAGCAGGTCGTATGAGGAGTTCAAGAGGAAATCCAGTAGATTTTGTCATAATTAAAACTCCTCATACACTACAAGTGTTTCTAGGACGAGCGCTTCATCTTCAGCTACTTGAGTATCAGCATTTTCAAAAGAAACTTGAATAAGCTTTGGTTCTTCGTTGCGGCTTGTTGTCGCTTTTGTGCCCTCGATTACCCTAAAGACTTCCTTAACTTCGGCATCATAGGAACGCTGTTCTAATAGAGCTTCTTGAGCTTATATTGATTTTAAAAACTCTGCTAAATTCTTAGCCGAAACTTTAGATTGTTGTGCATGATTTTGCTGACGTTTACGTAACTCGATACTAGCTAACTTCAGTTCTTTTTCTGAACGACCTTGGAGTTCTACATAATATTGAGAGCTACACTTTACCCACTTTCCTCGAACAAAGGCGTAAGCGATACCAATATTAAACGGGTCGTATCTTATCTGCACAGAGGTATTTTCAATTTGGGGATCGCGGAAACTATTAGACCAGTAGTAGATTGAGTTAATTTTTATGCCGCGTCCAGCTTGAACTTTTGCTTTTCCCTCTGAGGTTGTAGGTAAGGTAAGAATCTGAAAGAATAACCCCCAACCTTATCAAGCCACGAATCACTTCTGCGATCGCAGTCAGTAATTTGACCTTGATATTTGAGCAACGCCTAACGGCATAAAGCCACGAATCACTGTCCGGCAATACAGTCAAGACTGATTTTTAGATTTGAGCAACGCCTAACGGCATAAAGCTTGGGTTTATAACTGGCGATTGCTAACAATGACCAAATTCTTAGTTCTTGCCAAGGTGTTTTTTTAATTACTAGTGAAATTTCTTATTGATGCTCATTAAAATACTTATTTAATCCTCCCCTTACTAGAAAGTCGGACAAATATTCCTTAGACGACAATTCATCATAACAATAGTTTAGCTCTGCCCTTAATCGTTCAACTCTCTTCTTAATTGAAGGATATTTTCCTTCCTCTGCTTTGGCATACATTTTAGCAAAGTTGCCCTTCATAGCTTGTTGAAATACTTTAATAAAAATCAGATACTGCTGTCTTCTTCACTATTTTCTGCCATTATTAATAATTCTTTTCGATTGGAAAATAACTGGTTAAATAAATATCCTTTTGAATCCTCTATCACCATTCTTTCCCAAAAATTAGACCACCAATGGATTCCTTTCACTAAATTACCAGCAATCAAAGAGCGAATTGGATTTACCTTAATAAAAATTTGCTTAGGTTTAATCTTCTGATAATTGGTTTGAAAGTATTTTTGAACCTGTTGATAACTGATTAAAGTATTCTTGTCACCATGATATATGTCCTCGCCGTTGACGAGATAAGCGATATTGCTTTTCTAACCGCTTTAAAGTCATGTAAAGTCCGGTCATTCCGACGCGGTGCATTATTGTCGTATCCGCAGCATGGAGAGATAGGGAAATTTTGGGTTGGGTAGTAACCATCGCCACTGCGAGTTTCAGGTAAAAAGAGGATGGATGCGATGCCTGCAGCGGGGTATGCCAACGCATTTGTCATTTTGGCGAATGCAATTGTTATTTCGGTGAACGCATTTGCTATTTTGGCGAACGCAATTGTTATTTCGGTGAACGCATTTGCTATTTTGGTGAACGCATTTGCTATTTCGGTGAACGCATTTGCTGATTGCACTTATTTTAAAACAACAAATCCATATAAAAAATGAGTAAAAACACAGACAAACTCGTAATTATTTTGTTGAACTTTTAATGAAATAAATCTACAGAACTACCCATCTCAGGTAAAAAGATATTCCACCCGCATTTTTCACAAGCTTGAGTGGAAGAAGGGGTAGAGGGGAAAAAGAACTTGTACAATAACTCTCCCCTGCTCAAGAGCACAAGCGCAGGCTTTGAGAGATGTGGTGAGAAATCCGGGCCAGATGTTGGGTTTTAAGAGCTATATTCTCCATAAGAGCTTTATCAACGCAAGGATAATTGATCGCAAAATCGTAGCTACAAAGCGGTCTTTGCTGGCAACGCCGCTTTACAGCTATTTTCAGGTAAATAGACCACGCTCTACAGGCACAGTAATGCTCATAGGTGTCAACTTAAACCGAAACCCCTTTAAAACCTCGTTTCTAGCCAGAGGCTAGAAATGCTCGTCATTGCGGCTCTGCCGCAAGTAAGAGGCGGAGCCTCTCATTAGGCATTCCCAGTCAGAGACTGGGAACGAGGCAATCTCTAAAAGCTGGTTATAGACTGGCTTTCACCTTAAGTTGACACCAATGAGTAATGCTGTGCCCCTACAACAGATGTGGTTCAAATACATGAAAACTGCTGTAAAAGTTGAACTATGGAGCAATCATGGCTTTGTTTCCTCCTCACGAATGGCGTAGACTGTAAGGGCTAGTCCTAGACATCACCTTACAAATAGAGATGTAAGTTATATGCGATGATATTACCAATAATATTGGCTAGTTTATGCTCTACTTGGTAAAGATACTCTGACAAAGCACTTGCTCCCATCAAATAGCAGTTGACTTGATGAAAATCATTGAAAGCAGCTTGATTCCGTAATTTTAGTGACTACATAAGCAGTTATCGTCTGTGTAGTCAGAAGATTTGTTGAGATTGAAAGCAAAAATCTTTTTCAGATTTACCCAATTTTATTGGTAATATTTAACCTAAGTTCAATAATGTACCTGATGTCACAACCCCAATTCAAGAAACATTTATCTTGAAGTGAGATTGTTACAGAGTTTTGGATAAAGGGTAATAGGTTTTTCACTTATCTTTTATACCTTGACTCAGAGCGCGTAGTCAGCAATAGATGAGCATGTGTGTGTGAGGAAGTTTCAATGAAGCCGCAGAGATTAAACTATTTTTTCTGGCAGAGTGTATTAGTAACTACTTCAGTAATGGGAATGTTTATAGGGAAACTTCTACCTGCGATCGCTCAACCGATTAGAACGGCAGAAATACCAGATTATCAGCAGCAACTATTAGCTCAAGAAACAATCACAAACTCTGTTGTACCTATCAGAAAAATTCGCAGTTTCAAACAAATAGAACATCCGTTTACCGATGCCCAAAAGTTAGTACAGTCATTACCTATACCCTTTAAAGCACAGGTTATACCAGTAACGGCAGTGAAGCTCAATAGTACAAGTAAGGGTTTAGAGGTGATTTTACAGACGGGTGTTAACAGCCAACGCTTGCAGCTAACTCCAAAAACTGAGGGTAATTCCTATATTGCAGACATCTTTAATGCTCAGTTGCGCTTGACTGGTGGCAATATATTTCGTCAACAGAAACCAGCACCGGGAATTGCGTTAGTTACAGTCACTAATGTTGATGCTAACACCCTGCAGATAACAGTGACAGGTGAAGCTCTTGCACCAACAGTGGAGTTGTTTGATAGTAATGAAGGTTTGGTGTTTGGGGTGACAAGTACCACATCCACAGCACAGCAACCAACACTGCTACAGCAAAAACCCTCATCTAGTGAAAACCAAGCACCAATTGAATTAGAGGTGATAGGATCGCCTGATACAGGTTATAACTCTACTAATACAAGTGTGGGGACACGAACTAATACACCACTACGCGACATTCCTCAGACAGTTAATGTCATTCCTCAACAGGTGATTAAAGACCAGCATATTCTTTACATTGGAGATGCATTAAAAAATGTTGGTACATCAACAGAGCGCTATCCTGGTTCGCAAGATAGATTTATAATTCGAGGCTTTAACTCTTCCTTTGGCAATATCTTAATCGACGGACTTAGGGGGTTCTCTCTAGGAGGATCTCCCGCCCTCAATCTTAACAATATCGAGCGAATAGAGGTTTTGCGAGGCCCTGCTTCTGTGCTTTACGGACGAGCCGGACTCGGCGGTATTGTCAATTTAGTCACTAAGCCACCTTTAAAAGATCCCTACTATGCTGCGGACTTCTCTGTTGGAAATTATGACTCTTACCGAGGTTCACTTGACTTTTCTGGGCCTTTGACAACAAATAAAAATGTTGCTTATCGCCTTAATGCTTCCTACCTGAACTCTGATAGCTTTATCGATTTTTATAATGAGGAACGCTATCAGTTTGCTGGGGCGCTCTCGTGGGATATAGATCCTAATACAAAACTGACATTCAATTCCAGTTATGGAGATTACAATAGCAGTTTGGGTAATGAAGGGTTGCCCGCGATCGGCACTTTGTATCCAAATCCCAATGGGAAAGTGCCTATTAGTCGCTATATAGGACAAGTGGGGACTACAGATATTATTACTACTCGCTTGAGTTACAAAATAGAGCATCGTTTCAATGAGAACTGGTCAATCGAGAATGCTTTTGGATTACTCAATGTACATTTTAGTAACAACCCTCAAGGCAGAGGAGTTCCGATCGCGCTACAGCCAGATAACGAAACTCTGACTCGACGCAGATTTGTTCAGGCTGGTGATAGTTTCCAGAATGGATACGATTTAAATACTTTGGTTACAGGACGATTTAAGACTGGAAGCCTAGAACACCAACTTATTGTAGGGACAGAGGTATGGTTGGAGCTTTGTTAATGGGGCAAATCAGAATTTTACTGCCGACTCAATCAACATTTTCAATCCGGTTTATGGGCAGTTAGGAAACGGTACACTTCTTGGCCAATCCAAGAATTCAACTATTGCCGATAACCTGGGTGTATATGCTCAAGATTTAATCGCCCTATCTCAAAACCTCAAACTAGTTTTGGGCGGACGTTATGATTGGACAGGGGAGACAGATCGTGACAAACTTGCTTTAACCTCAACCGAGTCCTCAAGTCAAGCATTTAGTCCCCGTGTTGGCTTAGTCTATCAACCGATTAAACCAATTTCTCTGTATGCTAGTTATGCTCGCTCCTTCATTCCCCAGACTGGACTAACTGCAACCGGGCAGCCATTTCAACCACAGCGCGGAACTCAATACGAAGTCGGTGCTAAAGCAGATTTACTCGGTGATAAACTTTCGGTAAATTTAGCTCTATTCGACCTTACCCAATCTAATATCCTTACAAATGACCCCAATAATTCTGGATTTGCTATTCCTGTAGGTGAGGTAAACAGCAAAGGTATTGAGTTGTTTGTTACGGGTGAAATATCCCCAGGTTGGAATGTGATTGCTTCTTATGCATACGCCGATCCCCGCGTTACCGAAGATAATTCCATCCCTGTCGGCAAACAGCTCCCTGGAGCAGCGCAAAATATAGCCAGTCTTTGGACGACTTACATTATTCCCAAAGGAAACCTCAAAGGGTTTGGCGCAGGTTTGGGTTTATATTATGTGGGCGATCGCTTTGTTGATTCAGCTGAGGCTGTGAAGTTACCCAGTTATTTCCGCACTGATGCCGCCCTTTTCTACCGCCAGGGAAAATTTGATGCAGCGCTCAACTTCCAGAATCTGTTTGATGTAAATTATTTTGAAACTGGTTTCGGTAGTACGCCAACAGATACCAAAGTGTATTATGGATACCCATTCACGGTCAACTTTACACTAGGGTGGAAGTTTTGAAAATTATCTTGTTTCTACAAAAAAGTCAGACAATGCAGTTATATACAATTGCAATATTGCTGCTTGTGTCGCTGGCTGCTTGTAGCTCATGGAGACATTTACAAAATCCATCAACTTTTGCATCACTAGCAGATGTCCGCATCGTCAAACACGCAATGGGTACAACAGCAGTTCCCCAGTACCCACAAAGGTTTGTTTCACTCCATGCCTTTGCGACTGAAGCAGCTATTATTTTGGGAGTTAAACTCACAGGCACAACCAAAAAATTAGCCCCACAGTTGAAACTGGATGACATTGTAGACATTGGCTTACCACCCAATATTGAAAAGGTTCTGGCTCTCAAACCCGACTTGTTAATTGGAAACATGGGTGCAGGGGGTACAGAACCAGAATCTTATAAATTATGGTCAGATATTGCACCAACAGTTTTTTTTGACATGAGAGCGATCGCCGACTGGAAACGTCCATTTCTGGTAGTAGCAGAAGCATTGGGAAAAACAGAACAAGCAAAACAAGTTGTCGCGCAATACAATGCACGAATAGCACAGTTTAAAGCAAGGATGGGTGACAAGCTCAAACAGACACGAGTATCTGTTGTGGATCTTTACGCCGGGACAATTATTGTTAGAATTCAAAAATCATTCTCTGGTTCAATTTTAAAAGAAGTTGGTCTAGATATTCCCCAAACTCAGAAACTAAGTCCAACAATCATTACAAAACTATCAGGTAATACTGCTTTGTATTCAATCTCCCCAGAATTTCTATCTCTAATAGATGGAGATGTTCTGTTTCTTATGACTAGTAGCTTTCCGACAAAAGCTGACTCAGAACTAGCAATCCAGCAATTTATGGCACAACCTTTATGGTCAAAACTTAAGGTAGCGCAGCAAGGTAAAGTCCATGTAATTGGTCCACATTGGGGAGGTGGAAACTATTTATCAGCTAATCGAGTGTTAGATGATTTGTTTAAATATTTGTTATCACAATAATTAGAAGATGTTGTACAAAAATGGAGTAAATGATGCTGAATTTAGACGCGATTGCTAATGGTGTAATGGAAGAATATCCTTATCAATGGATTTTCTTTGACAATCTCATTCCTGAATCCCAACTCATTGAGTTAAGGAACAGTTTTCCTCCAATAGAAGTTTTTCCAAAAAGGGAAAAACCTCAATACGGACCTGCAATCATAGTTTACGACGAAGCCGAAGAGTTTGCTGACGAGCGCGCAAAAAAAATACATTATTACCCAAGCACAAATCTAAGTAGTATTTGGCAAGGATTGGTTAAAGAACTACATAGCAGTGCTTATAGAGCCAGTATTGCCAAACTAACCAGATTAAACCTAGAGCAGCAAATGATACGTGTTTCTTTAGGTCGATTAGACCCAATTGTAAATGGTTCTCATTCGGATTCTGAAGGAATTACCCTCACACACCTACTTTATTTCGGTCGTGAAGATTGGAAAACTGAGTGGGGAGGATGTCTTCAAATTCTCTTAAACGAACAACTAAAATCCTTATTTCAAGAAATTCCTCCTCGTAATGGTACGAGCGCAATTATAGTACGTTCAGAAAATTCTTGGCACAACGTCTCTCCAATTTCATCCCCAGAAGCATCTCGAGATAGACTCAGTGTCTTGGTTAGATTCTATGACCGAATGACTTTCTTAAAATTAAGAGCTAACCAGTAATAAATAATTAACAAAAATAACTTTCATGTTAAATTTAGACGCAATTGGCAATGGTGTAATTCAAGAATATCCTTATCATTGGATTTTTTTTGATAATCTCATACCAAAACCCCAGCTTATTGAGTTGTTCAACAGTTTTCCATATGAGAAATTTCCAGAAAGACCAGGAGGATTAATTTTGGATCAAGGGGCAGAAGTGGTGACAAATGCAGAAATGTTTTACGATGCTACCAAAAACAAGTGTTATATTCCTCCTAGCCCAAAGCTGAACAATATTTGGCAAACTCTGCTTGACGAATTGGTGAGCTTTGCTTATCGAGAAGCTGTTGCCAAATTAACAGGATTAAATCTAGATCGCCATTTAATCCGTATTTCTTTATCTCAATTAGATAGTACGGCAAACAAAAGTTTAGCACCTCATAAAGACTCATGGTTTGTGAACAATAGGGACTCAGGAATGGCTCTCTCTCACCTGTTTTATTTCAGTGAAAACTGGAACAGCGAGTGGGGAGGGAGTCTCCAGATTTTAGAAAATGATCAGCGCGAATCTGTTTTTCAAGAGATTCCACCACAATTAGGTAACTCCGTTCTTTTTGTATGTGAGCATAACGCTTGGCACGGAGTCACACCAATTTCACCTCTTGCAAAGTGTAAGAGACAGCATCTTATGGTGAGATTTTACGATCAGCAGATTTATTTTAAGTATCTTAAAGGAGAATGAGCAGGACAAAAAACAATAAAAGTAGAACTTAATATGTTAATTTTCTCCTTTTTTACTCCTGATTTAACAAATAAAGGATACTCTTATATGCACAGTTGCGAATTATGTAAATTTAGCATGATTTACTTTAAGTAAGATGTTTCAAGTAAATACTTAGACAGGTCATCGAGAACTCGATTAGCCGCCAACGGCCCACAATAGACCCAATAACTTCCAACTATATAGACCTTGCCCTGTTGAACAGCCTTTAACTTCGACCAAAGAGGCTGGACTTGTAGTTGCTCAAGAGCTTTTTGGGCAGATGCCAGACCAAAGCTGGTGTCAGAAATCAGAAATAGAGCATTCCTATCGGCCTCTTTCAATAGTTCTGGAGAGAGGACATAAATATATCCGTTCGTAAATATGCTCCGACGAGATGTAAGAGCATCCAGATTCTGTGAAACAGAATTCAACAGACCGATATCGTTCAAGATGTTTCCAAAGAAAGAACCTTTAATGAACACAGTATAACCAGCAATTCGTAAAACAGATATATGAGTCAAAGCTAATCGCTTGCCCATAGAAGCTTTGAATTCAGATATGCGGTTGTAGTATTGAGACATCCATTGCTTTGCGACCGTAGTCTGACCCAAGGCTTGAGCAACTGACCAAAACATTTCTTTCCATGTGGAGTAGCTGTAGTTAATTAAGACTGTGGGTGCTATATGCGATAATAAACCATACATTTCCTGATTATCGGAAAGCCCCAAAATTAGATCGGGCTTGAGAGCTAAAATCTTTTCTAAGTTGGGAGTTCGCGCCCCTATATCCTCTATACCTGCTTGTTGCTTTTGGGAGAGAGGATAGTTTAAGAATTTAAGAGGAGCGCCTACTGGTTTGACACCTAAAGCTAAAAGAGCTTCGGTTGAAGCCCCATCTAGAACAACTACTCTTTTAGGAGAGATAGGGAGTTTTGTTTCACCCATTTGATGTTTAACTATACGGAAGTTGGCAAGTGTTGATTCCTGGCTGGAAGTAAATTTCTGGTGATGGATTGCTGTTTGGCTACAAGCACACAGCAAAAGCAGCATCAGTAACCCAATAGTTAACAGTAGTTGAAGATAATGCACCCAAACAGTTAGAGTTCTATTTTCAAGGAAGTGAAATTGGGTTTTCCGGTTCAAAGCAGAGAATAAACGCTCTTTATTCATCAGTTTGTTCTGTTTTCAAAAAATTATCAGAACTGTTTAAGATTAGCGATTCAATCAACACGATAGTTATCAAAAGTGCTACCCCAGCGTCAGATCATCCAATTGCAAATTATTGGCAACAGTGTGTGTCAAAATATTTGAGATTAAACAAATTCTCAAAGTGAAGCGATCGCACTTGGGGATAGATAATAACAATACCAATAATATTGGCTACTTACTCCTTGACTTAGTAAAGATATCCTGACAAAAGACTTGGGTTAACTTCATAGCAGTTTTCCAGAGAATTTTAAATAAAAACGGCTTCAATACTGGATTTAAGTAGCCAATAAGCAATTGCACCCATCAGTGCAGCAAGATTTTGGATACTATTTTTGAGATTTGGATCAGAAATATCTTTAGTATTTTACTCACTAAGTTGGTAAGATTCAAACTAGGTTAAATGACATACCTAATGCAATAATCCCCAATTCAAGCAGGGCTGTTTTATCCATCTCAAATAGGATTTGTCAAGATGGTTAGCGAGAACAATTGTAAATGAGGTTGACGAGGAGATGAACTTTTAAGCACTTAAACAACAGTAAAATTGTTTATTTTATCAGCACGCTGGTAACAAAATAATCAATTTTTAATCGCTATAACCCTTGATTTTTAACGCTTTTTAGGGGATGAAACAGCCCTGCCAATTCAAGGAGGATGAATTTTGGGGTGAAGTTGTTATGGGGTTTTAGATAAAGGGTAATAGGTTTTCCACTTACCCTTTATACCTTAACTAAACGTGGGTGAGGGACAGATGATTAAGTGTGAGGAAAGTTCAATGAAGCCCCAGAGATTAAACTATTTTTTTTGGCAGAGTCTATTGCTGATCTGTTCGGTGCTCGTGGTGTCTGTAATTAAGCCTCTGCGCGTTAACGCTCTTGCTGTTATGGGAGCAGAAATATCAGCTACTAATACTAAAGGGCAAGTATTATTTCAAACAACAATCACAAAGTTAGTTGCACCTATTAAAAAAATTCGGAGTTTGAATCAAATAGAGCATCCACTCACCGATGCCCAAAAGTTAGTCCAGTCACCGATACCCACCACCCCAACAGAAGTTATATCAGTAACGGGTGTGAAGGTGAATAGTACTGATAAGGGGTTAGAGGTGATTTTAGAGACTAGTAGTAAAAGCGTAGACGCACAGCGGCTTGTCGATAGACATCGCCTACAAGTTACTCCAAAAACTGAGGGTAACTCCTATATTGCAGACATCCCTAACGCTTAGTTGCGCTTAAGTATTGGCAATAGCTTTCGGCAATCAAAGCCAGCACCGGGAATTACTGAGGTGACTGTTACCAATGTTGATGCTAACACCCTGCAAGTGACAGTGACGGGTGAAGCTTTTGCGCCAGCAGTGCAGTTGTTTGATAGCAATGAAGGATTAGTGTTTGGGGTGACGAGTAATGCAACTACTGGACAGCAAGCAACACCGCCACTACAAAAACCGTCATCTGATGAAAACCAAGCACCGATTGAATTAGAGGTAATAGCACCGCCAGATACAGGCTACAACGTAAGTAATGCGACTACGGGAACAAGAACGAATACACCGAGACGGGACATCCCTCAATCGATTCAGGTGATTCCAAGAGCAGTGATTGAAGACCAAGCAGCAGATTCCTCTGGAGAGGTACTCAGAGATGCTGGCGTACAACGCGGCGGATTGCCAAGTCGCAACACTGACAATATCGTTATTATTCGGGGTTTCAGCATCAATAATAACAATTTCTTGAGGAACGGCTTGAGAGATAATATATTTACTGGTGGCGGAACGACTAACCTAGCTAATATAGAACGAATAGAGGTGCTACGTGGACCTGCATCAGTACTTTACGGTGAAGGGACACCAAGCGGTGCGATTAATTTTATCACCAAACAACCCCTCCAGCAGCCTTATTACGCAGCACAGTTTAAAGTCGGCTCTTACAGCTTCTATGAACCCTCATTCGATCTATCCGGTCCCTTAACAACGGATGGGAAAGTTTCGTATCGCTTGAATGCTGCTTACCGAAATTCAAATAGCTTTGTCGATTTTCTGCACGAAGAGCGATTTCTAGTGGCACCAGTTATCAGTTGGCAACCAGCAAAAGATACTAGGATCGTTTTTGATGCGGATTATCAACAGGTACAGGGTATTTCTAGTAATGAAATTGGTCTACCCACTATCGGAACCGTACTGCCCAATCCGAATGGTAAAATTCCCATCAACCGTTATTCAGGGGAACCAACGGACACTGCCAAGCGTACCATTGGTCACATCGGCTACGACTTCGAGCATACCTTTAACGACAATTGGACTTTGCATAATGCCTTTCGGTTCGAGTTTGGACGCAATCCCTACCTACTCAGTGTCCTACCTGTCGCCTTACGACCAAACGACCGCACCTTAACTCGACAGTATAGTACCTCCCTGGAAATTGATAACAACCAATATAATCTAGACACTCATGTGGATGGCAAATTCAAAACTGGTAGCATACAGCACCAACTGCTGGCTGGCATTGAGTTTTACCGCTTTCTTCAATTTCACAACCAGGGGTTCTCGCAGACAATCGGTACACTCGATCTTTTCGACCCGGAGTATGGACAGAAGCCTGGAGCTATTATTCCTGGTAGTGCCTCCAACCGGAAAACAAGGAATGATGTCGCCGGATTTTATGCTCAAGACTTGATAGCACTGACCAATAACCTAAAGGTGCTTATGGGGGGTCGCTTTGACTCAGTAGAAATTTACACTAAAAACTTAATCAACTCACTAATTATAGATCAATCCGACTCGGCGTTTAGCCCTCGCATTGGCATCGTTTATCAACCCATTCAGCCTATTTCTCTCTACGCCAACTACAGCAAATCTTTTACGCAAACGATCGGCACCGATGCACAAGGCAATCCGTTTAAGCCGAGTCGTGGCACTCAGTATGAAGTAGGTGTGAAAGCAGACTGGATTAAATGTTATCGGCAATTCCCAAGCATCCATCATTACGGATGCTACCATCCTGCATGACTGTTCTACAGAAAATAGAACGTCCCAATCTGAACTCAAAATCATAAGTACTAGCTCCCAAGAGATTGGCATCAGTAAAATCGGCAGCACCAACAGCTTCTTCCAAGTCAACAGAGCGCAGGTTAGCATTTCGGAAACTGGTACCGAGCAAATCAGTACACCCCAAAATAGCTCCTTCAAGATTTGCTTTATCGAATCTAGCCCCATTCAAACGGGCTCTATACATTCCAGCTCTTCGCAAATCAGCTTGGTCGAAAATAGTCCCTACAGCATCACATTCAAAGGAAACCCCTTGCAAATTACTTCTGTCCAATCTGGCTCCAGTAAGATTGGCTCCGGTGAAATCGGCTTGGCTCAGATTGGCATCAGTCAACTTGATAGCAATCAAATTAGCAAAACTCAAGTCAGCATTGGACAGGTTGATTCCTCTCAAATTAGCATTAACCAATACAATTTTCCTCAGACTGACTCCAGCAAAATTTCTTTCCCCAGCAGCATATCGCTGCAACAACTCCTCAGCAGTTATACTCATTCAGTAGATATTTAAATAGGTCGTCGAGTGCGCGATTTGCTGCTATTGGACCATTGCCTACCCAGGATATTCCAACTTGATAAACCTTGTGTTGCTGAACCGACTTCAACCTAGACCAAAGGGGCGTAGCTTGAAGTTGCTTTAAGACTCTTTGATGTTCTATTTCAGGGCCAAAGTTAGGATGAGTCAAAAAAATCACATTTCCATCTACAAGATCCAAGCTCTCCCAAGAAACTAAGAAGTTGCCATTTGTCTCAATCTTCTTTGACTGGCGCTTAGGAGCTAGGATAGTTAAACCAGCGTCCTCTAAAATGCCGTTCGAGAAGCTACCCTTTTCCCAAGTAAATACCCGATAAGTTTGATCGTTTCTAGGGCCAACAACCAAAATTGGAGTTTGGGAAAGTTTATCGCCCATAATAGCTTTGAATTTCTGTAAGCGTTTATAGTAGTTGGTTATAAATGTCTGCGCCAACTCTGTTTTGCCCAGTGCTTGAGCAACTTGCATCAAGTGGTCTTTCCAGTCCAAATTACCTTTAGTAGAAATAGTTACTATTGGTGCAATGTGCAATAACAGCTTGTGAATGTCATGACCATACCAATCCGATCCTAAAATCAAATCAGGTTTTAAGGCTAGGACTTTTTCAACGTTGGTTGGTAGATAGCCCACATCTACAACACCTTGGCTTTGCTCTGGTGCAAGCTGTAATAGAGGCATCCATGTTTTTAGTGGTGCTCCAATCGGCTTGACTCCCAAAACTATAGCATCTGCCCAGGTAAAACCATCCAAGATGACTACTCGCTGTGGGTGGTTCACTGTTGTTTGACTTGTTGTGTTTTTAACAATGCGAACATCTATTAGGGAGGGTGATTTAGTCAACGAGGTGTGCAAATGTGAAAAGTAACTACAAGCAGACAGGGATATCAGGCAGAATAACGAAATTAACAATAGTCGCCAAATACGGTTATACAAAGCTTGCACCATATTTTCAAAAGTGCCACCCTAGTGTAAAATTTACCGTAAATGGGGAGCCATAAAATACTCGTGTGTTGTTATTAGCGAAAGCAGTGTCAATATATCTGATGTCAAACAGATTTTGAAAATTGAGCGCCCCATCAAATTGTCCTCGACGATAATAAACAGCAGCGTCAGTGCGTACATAACTGGGTAACTCAAAAGTATTAGCTAAATTCCCTTGGCGATCGCCCACATAAAATAAACCCAGACCAACGCCTAGCCCTTTGAGATTTCCCTTGGGAATGATATAAGTCGTCCAGAGGCTGGCTTGATTTTGCGGGGCTAGCGCAAGTAGATTGCCAACAGGAATATTGTTATCGTCAGTCACGCGGGGATCTGTGTAGGCATATGAAGCAATTACATTCCAGCCTAGTAAAATTTCACCCGTTACAAACAACTCTACACCCCGACTTCTTTGTTCTCCAACTGGGATAGAAAACCTATCGTTGTTGGGGTCAGTCGTGAGGTTGTTGGAAAGAGTGAGGTTGTACAGAGCTAAATTAGCTGAGAGTTTATCACTTAGTAAATCTGCCTTGACTCCGACTTCATATTGAGTCCCGCGTACAGGTTCAAACGGCTGACCACTCGCACTTAAGCCAGTCTGCGGTTCAAAAGAACGGCTATAGCTTGCATAAAGCGATATAGGTTTGATCGGCTGATAGACTAAGCCTGCACGGGGACTAAATGCTTGGCTCGATATTGAGGTAGATGGAGAATTTGCAAATCGGTTAAAATCTGTCCGCCCTGACCAGTCATAGCGACCGCCCAAAACCAGTTTCAGATTTTCCGAGAGCCTGATAATATCTTGAGCATACACACCCAAGTCATCAACTCTCAATCCACCCTGAAATTTGCTCAGAAGTGTACCGCCTCCCGGTTGCCCATAAATCGGATTAAAAATATCAATTGAAGGAGCAGATAAGACCTCTTGAGATTGATAAGAATTGTTCCAAGAATATTGTGTGCCAAAAACAAGTTGGTGTTCAATACCTCCAGTATTAAACCGCCCCGTAACTTGAGTATTCAAATCATAAAAATTCTGTAGACTAGGTGTTAGGAAAGAGACTTCAATTCGATTAAGGGTTCGGTTATCTGATTGTAATGAAATTGGAGAATATCCTGGACTCTGTGTACCTTTACGTATAATGTACTGAAAGCCATTCTCTAGTGACCAGTTATCATTGAAGCGATGCTCCAGTTTGTAAGAAAGACGAGTATTTGTAGTATCTTGAGGATCTTCTTGCCCAGGTTCCCCCAAAAACCGACTTCGGGGTAGTTTCCCATTGGGGTTGAGATAAATTGTTCCTAGTGCGGGCAGCCCCTGCCAAGAAATACTGCGATTGAAATCCTCATAGCTTGAATTTAATGTTAGTTTTGTATCCTTTGTAATATCCCACGACAGTGCGCCTGCAATCTGATAGCGTTTCTGGTGGTAAAAATCAACAAAGCTATCTGAAGTTAAGTAAGAACCATTGAGGCGATATAAGACTTTTTTATCTGATGTCAGAGGGGCAGATAAGTCAAGTGTGCCTTGATAAGTGTTGTAACTGCCGACAGAGAAAGAAGCTGCATAATAGGGATCTGTTAGAGGTTGTTTGGTAACTAAATTAATGATGCCCCCCAGATTTCCTTGTCCGTAAAGTACAGACGCTGGACCTCGTAGAACCTCAATGCGATCTACATTGTTAATGTTAAAGGCATCGCCAGCCGCAACAAAGAAACTCCTCTGACCGTCGATTAAGATATTGCCGAATGAAGCATCAAAGCCGCGAATCACGAATCTGTCTTGTAAACTTGAAGGAAGTCCGCCCTGTGATATGCCAGCATTCTTCAGTGCATCCCCAACGTTAAGAACGCGCTGGTCTTTGAATACCTGTTGAGGGATGACATTAATTACCTGTGGAACATCCCGTGTTGGCGTATTCGTTCTTGTGCCAATACTTGCGTTGTTGACATTATAGCTTGTTTCTGGAGGAGCAGTTACCTCTAGTTCAATTGGTGGTTGGTTTGACTCAGATGGCTTTGTCTGCTGTGACGGCGTTGGTTGTTGTGCAGTTGTTGCACTCGGAGTGACTCCAAATACCAACCCCTCAGTTTGGCTATCAAACAATTCCACTACTGGTAGTGCTGTTTCTCCAGTCACTGTTAACCGCAGTGTGTTGCCATCCACAGGTACAACTATTATATTGGCAATACCTGCTGCTGGTTTCTGTTGTCGAAAATTCCCACTTGCCAATTGCAACTGGGCATTTTTAATCTCTGCAACGTAGGAATTACCTTCAGTTCTTTCAGAAACAAACAATTTCTCAGAATTGGGCGTGACTAAAATTACCTCTATCCCTTTATTTGTGGCATTTACTTTCACATCTGTTACCGACACCACCGGAGTTAGTGCTTGGGTAAGTTCAGAAACAGAGTTTTGCTGACGCGGTGTCCTTAATAAGGATGTAGCGCTCTTTAGAGCAGATTGTACATCGCTCAGATTCAAAATCTCATTAGCTGCTGTCTGTTGGAGTGACAGTTGCCTAGAGGTTGCATTTGCTATCTGCTGGGCTAGAACAGGATGAATAGACGTTATGATTGAGGCAGTTAATAAAACACACTGCCAAAACCAGATAGAAAGTTTTTCCAAAGCCACTATCACCCCTTGCAATTTGCTATTTACTTTTAAGTCAGCACACCACAAAATATGCTATGGATATGGCAATCGCATCAGCAATCAACCTTTATCAACCTTTATCTTTTAGTGACATAAATTCTAATACAATACCAACTATCAAGCACGATTACCAATATTTTTGGTCATAAAATCTTGATAAATTATAACTAGGGCGTGTCCTCAGTTGAGCAAAATCACGGTAGCAGCGACGTAAATTGCACCCAAAAAGTTAACTTTGAGCTTGTTGTAGTGAGTGGTGAGGGCACGGTATTGCTTGAATTTGGCAAAAAAAATTTTCAATTAGATGATGGGTTTTGTATAAGTCTTTGTCATAGTCGCACTTGATGGATAAACTTCTGTGACTACGAAAAACATATTATACTATCTATTAGTAAAACTTTCCAGAATAAATTAAATTTTTGTTAATGGATGCAAGTATTTAAAAAGGTCATCTAAAGCGAGATTAGCGCTGATTGGACCACTGCTTATCCAGTAAATTCCGACTCGATAAACCTGACCGTGCTGCACTGCCTTCAACTTTGACCACAGGGGTAAGGATTGCAGTCGCTTTAAGGCTGTTTGTTGCACCTCAAAATTGCCTTTTGGATACCAGTCGCCGGGCAAGATCACAAAAATGACATCCCCATCAACAATAGACAAACTTTCCACTGAAACAAGATACAACCCAGAGGGACCAATTTTTAACAGATGATCGGATACCCCACTAGTTGGCAAAAGCATGGTCACCAAACCAGCCTCTTGTAAAATGCTTATAGGGAAAGAATCCTTTTCCCTGTGAAGTATCCTTAAGGTTCCGGAACTGAAGCCACCAACACCAATGATCGATACCTGAGTGTGGGAAAGTTTAGCGCCCATAGTAGCTCTAAATGAGAGTATGCGAGAGTTGTAATCAGCGATGACTTTTTGGGCGCGCTCGGTCTTGCCCAAGATAGTCGCAACCTGCATCAGGTGACCTTTCCAATCCTGAACGCTTTTGATTCGCACCAGTACAGTAGGTGCTATATGTGACAATAATTCGTATATATCCTTTTGGATGACATCTGAACCTAAAATTAAGTCGGGCTTAAGAGCCAATACCTTTTCTATATTTGTCGAGAAAAACCCCACATCCACAATGCCTTTTGCAGTCAGTGGGTCAAGGTATAAATTATTAACCGCTATTTGTGGTGCTCCAATCGGTTTAACTCCTAGAGTTAGAGCATCTTCCAACAAAAAATCATGCAAGATGACCACTCGCTGTGGGTGAATGGGAATTCTTATCTTACCCAACCTGTGTCTGTGGATGTGAACGCCTGTATTTGTTGTCGTAGTTTCTGGTAATAGACTATGAACCTGTTGGTGTTTTTCACTACAACCAGATAGCATTCCTAACACCAACAGTCCAACTAACAGCAGTTGCAAAGTACGACCCATAGCTACTTGAATTGGTGATTTAGTCAAGGCACTCTGACCATTGTTGTGTAAGTGTATTCTGTAGATGTACGAACTACAGCGTCAGAAAGCAGTAACATTACAAGCTTGATATAGCCACATCTAGCGATCGTACCAACCTTGCGCCACAGTTCTCAAAAGTGCCACCCTAGTGTAAAGTTTACAGTGAATGGGTTGCCATAATACAATTGCGTGTCACTTAGGAAAGCAGTGTCAAAATATTTGAGGTCAAACAAATTTTGAAAGTTGAGTGCCGCGTCTAATTGTCCGCGACGGTAGTAAAGGGCAGCATCAGTGCGTACATAACTGGGCAACTTAAAAGAATTAGCTAAATCTCCAAAGCGATCGCCCACATAAAACAAACCGAAACCAGCACCTAGCCCTTTAAGGTTCCCTTTGGGAATGATGTAAGTTGTCCAGAGGCTAGCTTGATTTTGCGGCGCTAGGTTGAGTAGATTGCCTACGGGAGTAGAATTATCCTTGGTCACACGGGGATCGGTATAGGCATAGGATGCAATCACATTCCAGCCCGATAAGATTTCACCCGTGACAAACAACTCTACACCCCGACTCCTTTCTTCCCCAACTGTAATCGAAAAGTTAGGGTTATTAGGATCAGCCGTGAGGTTGTTAGTCAGGGTAAGGTCGTATAGAGCTAAGTTGGCTGAGAGTTGATCGCCAAGCAAATCAGCCTTGACACCCACTTCGTATTGTGTCCCGCGCTGCGGTTGAAACGGATTGTTATTAGCACTTAGACCAGTCTGGGGAACAAAGGAGCGGCTGTAGCTAGCATAGAGTGATATTGGTTTGATCGGCTGATAGACTAAACCTGCACGAGGGCTAAACGCTTGGCTCGAAAACGTGGTTGAGGTGGGAGTGGGAAATTGGTTAAAATCTGTCTCTCCTGCCCAGTCATAACGACCGCCCAAAACCAGTTTGAGGTTAGAAAACAGCTTGATCACGTCTTGTGCATACACACCCAAGTCATTAATACTAAATCCACCCTGGTATTTAAAAAGAATAGTACCGTCGCCTATCTGCCCATAAACAGGATTGAAAATATCAATCGAAGGGGCAGAGAGATTCACTTGAGTTGTGTAAAGATGGTTCCAAGCATATTCCGACCCGATAATCAGTTGGTGTTCAACGCTTCCAGTATTAAACCGCCCTGTAACTTGAGTATTCACATCAAATACATTCTGAAAACGAGTTGTAGGGGTAGTGATTGTAATTTGATCCAGGGTTCTGTTATCTGGTTCTAGCCCAATAGGATATAAAAATGGGTTGTCATTTGATCTGCCAAGGATTGCCTGAAAGGCATTCTCCACTGACCAATTTTCATTGAAGTGATGCTCCAGTTTGTAGGAGAGGCGAGTATATGTAGTATCTTGAGGATCTTCTATTCCTGGTTCTCCTAAAAACCGATTTGGAGGAATTTTGCCATTAGGGCTGGGATACAAAGTTCCTACAGCGGGTAGCCCACGCCAATTTAAGTTTTGATTGAAATCCTCATAGCTTGAATTCAATGTCAACTTTGTATTCTTGTCAATATCCCACGAGAGTGCGCCGGCAATCTGATAACGCTGCTGATGGTAAAAATCTACAAAGCTATCCGAAGATAGATACGAACCGTCAAGGCGATACAAGAGCTTTTTATCTGATGTCAGTGGACCACCGATATCAAACGAGGGTTGTATTGAGTTGAAACTGCCAACAGAAAAAGAAGCATCATAGTAAGGATCTCTTAGAGGCTGCTTAGTAACTACGTTAATAATGCCACCCAGTCCCGCTTGTCCGTAAAGCACAGAGGCTGGACCTCTCAGAACCTCAATTCGCTCCACATTGCTAGTATTAAGGGCGTTTTGGGCTCCAGCAAAGTAATTTCTTAGACCGTCGGTTAAGATATTAGTGGAAGAATCAAAGCCTCGAATCACGAATCTATCATTTAAGCTGGAAGGTGTTGCGCCCTGTGATATGCCAGCATTTCTAAGTGCATCCCCAATGTACTGATTGTGCTGGTCTTTAATCACCTGTTGGGGGATGACATTAATTACCTGTGGAACGTCCCGTGTTGGTGTGTTCGTTCTTGTCCCAATACTCGCGTCAGGAATTTTATACCCTGTTTCTGGAGGAGCAGTTACCTCTAGTTCAATTGGTGCTTGGTTTGACTCAGATGGCTGTGTCTGCTGTGACGGCGTTGGTTGTTGTGCAGTTGTTGCACTCGGAGTGACTCCAAATACCAACCCCTCAGTTTGGCTATCAAACAATTCCACTACTGGTAGTGCTGTTTCTCCAGTCACTGTTAACCGCAGTGTGTTGCCATCCACAGGTACAACTATTACATTGGCAATACCTGCTGCTGGTTTCTGTTGTCGAAAATTCCCACTTGCCAATTGCAACTGGGCATTTTTAATATCTGCAATATAGGAATTACCTTCAGTTCTTCCAGAAACAAACAATTTCTCAGAATTGGGCGTGACTAAAATTACCTCTATTCCTTTATTGGTGGTATTTACTTTCACATCTGTTACCGACATCACCGGAGTTACTGCTTGGCTAAGTTCAGAAACAGAGTTTTGCTGACGGGGTGTCCTTAATAAAGATGTAGCGCTCTTTAGAGCAGATTGTACATCGCTCAAGCTCAATATCTGATGATTAAGTTCAACTTGATTCGGTGCTGTCTGCTGGAGTGAAAGTTGCTTAGAGGTTGCATTTGCTGTCTGCTGGGCTAGAACAGGATGATTATACGTTACAATTGAGGCAGTGAATAAAACACACTGCCAAAACCAGATAGAAAGTTTTTTTAAAACCACTATTACCCCTCACTATTTGCTTTGAAGTCAGCACACCACAAAATATGCTCAAAATATGGCGATCGCATCAGCAATCAGCCTTTATCTTTTAGCAACAGGAATGCTAATACAATACCAACTATCATGTGCAATACCAACATTTTTGGTAATAGAACTTTGACAAATGACAAATTACAACTAAATGCGATCACCACTAATGTAGTGTTAAAAGTAATTTAACCAACTATATTGGTAAATATTTATGAACTGGTATTATCTTTTACCATTTTTATTCAAGTTCAGGTGATAAATTTAACTATCTATCTCAGTTAAACTTTTAAACTAATCTTTAACTAAATGTATGGTCATTAATAGCGAACAAGTTAATAGCTCTTGGATCGACCACTACCGTAAGCACGGTTACGTCGTACTCGAAAAAGTTCTACCTTTGGAACTGATAGATGCTCATGTAGCAGCTTGTGAGGAAATTCAACGCCGACATGGCATTTATCAGAAATTTCCTTGGAGAAAAGAACCACTGGAAAACGAAAAAGCCTTTGGGGAGGAACTACTAGCCCTCGATGATAACCATTAGCCCTCGATGATAACCATGAACTCACAAAAAGTCTTAGAAACGATCCGACACTTCGTTGGTATTTAAATGCCCTTTTCCAAGAAGAGGCGGTACTTCAATACGGCTCTACAAGTTTATGGGAAAGAGGCCGCGAACCGCACTCGGACACAGTGATGTTGTTCCGCGATCCACCTGATAAAGTCTGTCGTGCATGGTGTGCCCTCGAAGATATCCATCCAGACTGCGGAATGTTTTATGTGATACCTGGAACGCACAACAATGAGCGTCTTCGTATTTATGACGAGGTTCTGGGCAGCAACCCAGAGATTTTTGAGCTGCTTCGCTCACCGTCACCGAATGATTCAGAGAGTGCATTTTTGGAAAACCGAGCTATTTGGAAAGTGGTTTGTCAGAAGACAGCCTCTCTCACAAAAGGTCTACCAAGGGTTTCATTCTCAATTAATAAGGGTGACGTAGTGTTATTCGATCCAAACGTCATTCATGGCACTATGCCTGCATCCAATCCATCACTCACCCGCAAGGCTATTATCACCGAATGGCACACGCTGTCGGTTCGCAGCTACTCCTACTTTGAGTATTTTGGTTCGCAGCATGACAAAAGGCAGCTATTATCAGCTAGTTAGCTGATAATAGAGTGAGTTAACGGTATTTAAGGGGACTTGCCGATTTCACTATTTAACTTTTCATCGCCGCCTTTGATACATTAACTACTTTGGTTAGACTGGCAATATAGTTTAGGCTATTGTTCGCAATGTTCTCACTGGTTTGGAGGATCTTCTAATACTCGAGTAGTTACTTAGAACAGATGGATAGCCGAAAGTTTCTATCTCATACCAGCATGAACCGCTTCTGCTCTATTCTAAAAAAATCCGGCGCTTTCGGTGCTTTCTATGCTTGATTGGACTCACGGCAAGCTTATCCTTCCAATTTGGACTAGCGGCAAAGTTGGTTCCAAGCTGTCAATTTCATCCAAAATTAGCTGACGCAAGAATAAGGGTTATAGTGTTGTTGACGGCAAAGTTATGCTTGCCGTTGCGCTGGCTAAGGTCGGAGACTCGCATCTCCGCCTCGCCTACAAAACCGTGCGTGATACTTTCGCATCACACGGCTCCTCAATGA
>NZ_JBALGC010000070.1:0-7316 GCF_036916575.1 Nostoc sp. | reverse complement strand
TTGGCATTCAAGTACTGTGGCGAGGTTGGTTAAAATTACACGATCTCTGTGAGGGTTGGCAGCTTGCAAAAGAGACTTAACGGGAAAAGTCAGCATCAACACAGCTTCGCTAACAGTCAGTAATTATTTTATTCGCAAAACTGAATATTAGACTATCTAATTATTAGCTAACCATGATATTCTGTTCTTCAGTATCAGTAATCTCGATAAAATCTCATTTCATCCTCAAATACTGGCAAATGCCTACGGTGATTGGGTTTGATAAATTTGGAGCCAATGGGCGATCGCCAGCGCTATGATGCAGTGATGAATGCTTCACGGGATTCTCTATTTCGTGTAGATAAAGACAAAAAAGGAATAGTTCAAATTGATTTAAGTCTTTAATTATTCTGAAAAAGGATGTTTTATAAGCCTAGACAGTCGTTTTTTGCTTGACCTGCCGCACGTTGAGGCATTCTTTACTTACTTTACGCCAATGGCAGAAAAGCCTGTCATCTATACTTACAAACGACCATCAGGGATTCCACTATCCAACTGGAAGTTCGAGACACACAAAGTGCCAATCCATAACATCCGGGCAGTTTCACAAGACATATCCCTAGATAGAGAAGGATTCAGATTTGTTGTACAACATAGCAATGTTCGCGATTTTTATGACCATGATATTCCTTGGATTAGTACTGATGATATCGGCGATCAGGCAGCAAACTATTTACTTGATGATGCTTGAGCAGGGCAGTGGACTCGTAATCTGATGGGGCCAGAAAATTTAACGCTCGTTGAAACAACTGCTATCCTTTTACAAGTGCTTGATCGTTCTATCAAGTATGTTCAGGTGACTATTGAATCAATACAGCAGTACCTTGCATCGACAGGAGCGACACTTGATGTACAACGAGAGTTAGGAAATCTGTTCCGCGCTCTTGGCAATCCTGACGGGGTTTACGCTACAGTACGAACACCTGAAGCACTCACACCAACAACGTTTGAACAGTTTGCAAAATATAAACTACTGCCAAACATCTGCTGAATGCCATTATCAATACCTCTGCTCCCCTGCTGCACTCGCTCCAGGTTCAAGATAGCTATCAAGTCTATGAATCAGTGACTTGAGGCTGAGCAAGGCGATCATGAGTTTGTTTTCTGGCGAAATCGGCGAGCAAGCGGATGAGGGGCAGGGAAAGTATGATCAGTCCATAAGGGCGGTTTGGTGGCAAAGTATTCAACTAACGTGTTGAGTAAGCTGCTGTAAGCGGAGTGCATCTCCAAAAACTTTTGCCACGACGATTGTGCATCCTTTAGCACAAAACCCGCCTGTGCTAAACTTGCCCGTGACTGCTCAAATTGTTCGCGATCAACTTCGAGTATATCTGCTAGGGGAAGTTGAAACAACTGATGCAGATCCAAAACAATACGACAGCCCATTCGGTGCATCAAATACGCTCGACCGCTATGCTCAGTTTGCACGGTAGTGAGCAATAGCGTACAAGCGTCGAGCATTGCACCGAGTGTACTAATCCAGGAATCATCTTCCAGAGTCGAGCGAAAAAACGAGAGAATTGGATACGCGCGATGGCTCTCCAAAATTTCCGCTGCCCAAACTTCCCAATCAGCAATGTCAAGAGGCAGTTGCTCGAGAATCTTTAACCGAGTATAAGTTTCTAACAACGTTACCCCTGATGGAGGACTCCCAGCCCGCGCCTCGACAAGATTGACAAAAACTTCACGATGCTGTAATGAGTTGTAAAGGGAGAATAAAAACGCGATCACAAGCGACATCACTGCCAATCCTGATCCTGCTGCCGCCAGCATCACTACCCGTGCAATTCCTACGGAGACAAAATCACCAAATCCAAGGGTGAGCAGCGAGGTTCCTGCTACGTAAAGCGCACTACCAAAATCTCGAATCGCAGGTTGGATGGAGTCTTGCAGAGCGTACAGGATCAGTCCGTATCCAAAAATCAATACAATCACCCAAACTGTAAGCAGCAGCATTAATGACAACGGCGCGAATATTCCCAATAAATACTCCTGCCGCTTGCCGGTGTGCAAACTTAGTTTTCGCCACGGCAACCAAAATAATCTGATCAGTAGAGATGAAATCCTAAACGTGCGCGGCGAACGACGAGGAACGATCACCACCTGAAATACATCAAACGACACAATCACAATAATTAAGATACCGATGCTTGCCTCACATATTGCCATCGTTTGATTGCCTGAGTTGGAACTTTTACCTTTGACAAAAATTGTAAACTATGCATAGCAAGATTTTTGAAGATTCTGACTCAAATGGCTCCTTTGGATTAACAATGAATAGCGAGTGTACATCTGTGGTGTGCGATTGGTTGGTAGCAGTGTAAGTCATTTCTCACAAAGCTCACCCGATTAATTGCATGTTTAGAAACATTCATTGGCTCAAAAAAAACACTCTTTGGCTTTGGACAGCAGTCAACCACTTCACACAAGGTATTTTAGCGTGGGTTTTGGGTGATCATAGCGCTGAAACTTTCAAACCTTTATGGGATATCGTCAGTGCTTGGCAGTGCTATTTCTATGTTACAGATGGATGGTTGGTCTATCCAGGCTTTATTTCACAAGGAGACCAAATTGTGAGCAAGACTTACATGACACGGGTTGAGGGGGAAAACTGGAGATAAAAATTGGGGGGGTATGGACGGGGAAGCAAAACTCAGTGATTCGTGGTGGCAACAGGTTAAATATTACGCTCGGTTAGCGATTGAACGGTTAGAGTACGGAGTGTAGTCGGTTAAAGAACTACTCACTACCCTGATAAGTGATGAGCGTTGGGGGGTGATGCTGGAGTTTGAAGACATCAACCCGATTAAGTTTGGTCAACTGATTGCGATTGCTCCCGATTGGGTGCAGTGGATGAGGTAAATTGTTGGGTTGTAATGGCGATCGCATTCTTGACAAGAATGCGATTGCTGTCTTAATTCAGGACTTACTTAAATAGGGAATGCCTGTTTCAACAATGAAATAGAGCCATCAGCAATAAACCGCACACCAATTGCGAGAATGAAAAAACCAAAAACACGATTTAACGCTCCCACACCATTTTTTCCTAACCGATTAATCAGTGGTTCTCCTAAGACGAAGCATAGGTAAAGGCTAATCCCAATTAAAACAATTCCTACTAAGGATTCTAAATAGTTTAGCCAATGATTGAAGTTAACAGATAAACTCGTTACTACCCCAATTGCTCCAGGGCCGCTGATTAATGGTATTGCCATTGGTGTAAAAGAAATATCCTCTTTGTCTATAGCCTCATCATTTTCTGATGCAGTTAGTCTCTGACGAGCTGTCACCATTTCCCACGCTGTATGAGTAACAAGTAATCCGCCTGCTAGGCGTAGTACCTGAAGTGAAATTCCAAAAAATTCCAGAATCCATCTCCCAGCTACTAAAAACACAGCTAAAACCAAAACTACATTTGTGGCAGTTTGCCTTGCTTGCCGATGACGTTCAGATGAGGTTTGTGTTGATGTTAAACTATAGAAAACTGGAACTGCACCTATTGGATTGGCGATTGGAAAAAGAGCCACAAAAGTTGCTAATGTATTTGGAATCAACGACATTATCAATATTTTTTGGATATCTGGGTTTTCTAAAAGCAGAGTTTAGCAGACAGCCACAGTGCGATCAAACTTTTTGCACCATTACCCTTTTAGGAGCAAAGAAGTTCAAGAAGCCTCTGACCAATTGTATGTGAATGAACGGCAGGCGATCATTGATTGTGAAGACCTATCTGATGCCGAACTCAAAAAACTCCTTGACAAATGGGCGAAAACCCTTACTGAACGACACGACTCAGCGCAAGACCCAATTGTCTCGTCGCTATGAAATTGAAGTTATACCAATTCGCCAAAACAGTAAACTCATCACCTAATCGACTAGTTCACAAAACGAAAATCTTTGGTTCATATGCTACTAAATGTAGAGATTGAGCGCAAATCGTCAGCCAAGGTTGACTATTACCCAAGTTTGTCAAAGGACTTTGTGCTGGTACGGCTAACCTAGCACTCACCAGCCCCAACCTGCACTCGGCTTCACCCTCAAACAAAAATAGATTAGACTCATTAGCACTGAAACTAGGTAAAGCTAAACTTTGCTGCCACAATAGAAGTTGCCAATCTACCTCAAGCGTACATAGTAGCCTTTGTTGTTGTCGCACACGGCAGCAAACATGCTTCGTTTTCGACCAACTGAAGTCAGCCATTTGTGTAGGTAAGCCCCAGATTTCACGACCAGCCGCAGCAGCATCAGCATTGTCCACATAAACATGAGAGCAAAACAAGCCTAAGCGACCTGCGTAGCGTACCAAAGCCGCAGCAACAAATAATTCGCTATACTCAAGCACCGAACCCGAACCATAACAAGCCAGATACACACCACCTAATGTCTTGCCAGGCAATATGTTGTAGATTTCCATCTCTGTTGGTACAAGTGTACGAATGCTCTTTGTGTCCACCAATTGCAAAGTTTGGTAAGCATAGCCTTGAAGTATCCAGGGTGTGGATGGATATGTCATTTCTCCTCAATTTAATGCACTTGACTTTTTTCTATACTCGCTCATCCGCTCACCCGCTCATGAGTCTATGGTTTGTTACCAAGGTCATGCCAACTTTCTTCTTCAATGTGAACCCCATAATGCTCCGCTGCCTTTTGAATATTAACAAATGCTAGATTGCGATCTGAGTCAGTCACGTCTTGGACTTGATCGAAGCAGACTAATGCATTCTTAACATGAGAAGCATCTGTCAATTTTCATTGTCATCAATAGACCAAATTAGGCTGACTAGCGTACAACCGAAACAAGAGCTGGTGACTGGCTTTTACATTGTTATGCCGCAGATTGAAATCTGTCGGTTGCAGTCGATACTCGGCAAAAAGCCGCAGCAGTTTGGCTTCGTGTTCGACGGTAAGCACCAAAAATAGATCCGGTCGGCGATCCTCAGTCACAACATTGATTGCCTCATACACTGGCTCAGGGATCAAGAACGGGGGATCAACAATAATCACATCAAATTCTCGGTTAATCGGCTGTGGCGACCGCAAATCATAAGGGAGAAACTCTGCAAATTTGGTAAACTTTGGGTCGATGTCTAGAAGCGTCACCCAGCGCCCTCGTCGATACCATTCGGCTGCAAGCCGAGGCGTACAAAGCCAACAGGGATTCGCATATATATCCAGCGCGCACACGAGCGCAGAAGCGGTTTGTTGTGTAAAGAAAATCTGGCTCAACGTGAAGTCAGGAGGAACGAACCAGTCGATGGGGTGTACCTTAGACTCAAACCACGGCTGACCAGGGCCGATTGCCATCCGCTCCGTCAAAACCCGCTTTAGTTAATCTTTGTCCATACATATACCGGGAGCAACATCTGCATAACGTCTCTAATCGGCGGGCGGCTGCCGAGGTCTTTGATGCACCACTAGGATCTCGTGTCAGTCCGTTGCATTGTAATTTTATGCTTCTGGGTACCGATTGGATAGAATGGATGGCATCAATTGTGGCGATCGCACTATAGCGCAGCCTGACAAAATAAACCGCTGTAAATCAATGATTCCATTGAAGGTGCGATCGCACTCACAAAGAGAGGCATTTCCATCAAGCTGTTGGCAAACTACCAGAACCAAGATTGACGTAGTTCAATCGACTAAACACCCCATCTCCCAAATCTTCGGGACCGATAGCGGCATATAGTGAATTAGTATCCCCTAAGCTAGCACCATTACCAAACAAAATACCCCAAATTCCCCGCTCTATCACGGGTTGACCTGTGGTATCTCGCATGTAGTCAATAGCTTGATGAGTGTTACGGTCGAAAGCTGTAATCGTACCATCACTGAAATTTGATACGAGTAATGTATCTGATAAACCGCCAAAGTCATCTGGTGCATAGGCAAAGCCCCAAGGAGAATTGAGCAAACCTTCATCTTCCCAGGTGCGGATCAGTTGCCCGGTGAGATCAAATTCGGCAATTCTCCCCAAGCCAGTACCCGCTTCTTCTTCACCTACTAGCAGTTGACCAGGGTTATCTGGGTTTTCCTGAGTTTTGGCATAGGCAACAAATACACTCGCTTGAGCTTGATTGGGTGCTTCCAATACTTGGATGTTGAAGGGTGCGTACTCTCCTGGTTGGAAGCCATCTCTACCTACAAAAGGATTGACAAATCCATTAAAAGATGAAGTGATTTCTTTGAAAGTGCCATCAAATACTTGGATATTGGGGTTAACACCAAAGTTCGCCACAAATAAGCGATCGCCTGTTGGGTTGACTGCTAATCCAAAGTATTGGTCTCCCCTGGTTGAGTTATCAATCACGATTTTGGCAGTACCAGCACGGTCAAATGTGCCATCACCGTTTTGGCGTTCTGTCCAAGCAGAAATTGTGCCGCTATCAGTGGCAAATAAGAAACGGCTGGGTTCTGTGATGTCACCACCGGAGTAGGGTTGGGTAATCACAAAGTTATTCGAGCGATTGAAAACAACTCCGGTAGGTGTTCCCTGGGTGTTATTGGGACCGGGTACTGTGACTAATTTCAAATCATCTTGGAACAGGGGAATAGTATTGGGTTTACCAATATTCACATCACCCACATACTCGTAGGATGCACCCGAACCATTGGCTGCCACCCAGAAATGACCGCCAAAACCTGCTGGACGAATTGCTAATCCCCAAGCTAGAGCAAAGGTGGGGTCAAAAATTTGGGGGTTATATTCTTGACGATTAGAAACTAAAACTGTGGGTGCGTAGGTATTATTGGGAGTAATTGGCTGATTTGTCACTTCCACAACACTAGAGGCATTTAATTTTGAGGCATCAACACCTTGGATATATGCTAAAGTTTCCCCAGTGGATTTGACCTTTGCTACTACTAAAATGCCGACTTGGGTAAATTGGATATCGTCTGGCTTAATTTCACCTTTGATTACACCAATTTTATCTATACCTACCTGAAAGTCGGAAATAATATCTGCACCATCTTCCTTTTTGAAAGCGAATATATCTATCCCTGCACCACCGAATAGGATATCTTTTCCTTTATTCCCCAGGAGTAAATCGTCACCATCACCACCAAAGATTAAGTCTTTGTTCGCACCCCCACTAATACATCATCACCACCCATACCATAGAGACGGTTACAGCCAGCCATTGCATAGATGGCATCTTTACCATTGGTTCCTTTAAGGACATCATATTATGTTCGGTAAATCACTTACGATTAAGCTCCGATTTTAATCCACCAGTGAAAACCCGTTAACCCTTGAATCAAATCTTGCTGTTGAAGTA
>NZ_JBALGC010000069.1:0-6859 GCF_036916575.1 Nostoc sp. | reverse complement strand
AACTGCTTGATTTCTGATTTTTTAATTTTTTGGCTTTGCTTGTTTTCAACTCAGTTTCCCTGAGTCATTTTCTGCTTTTTAGTCTAAAGTCCAGTCACAAGAGACACTACAAAAGCACTTGCATTTGTGGCATCCCACGCGCTACATCTTAGATCCGTGGGTAGAAAATAGCTCAAACCCTTATCAATTAAGCAATGACGGGCAATTTAATAGCTTTCCCAACTCATTTGCAAAACAAAGTCCTAAAAACCCTTATAAAACGGAAAATGACGGTCATTCTTTTTATATGAAGGTTTTTTGTAAATGTTTACCGCCTGCTGCCGATGCCCCTACAGGGCAGCAGGCGGTAGTAAGTTTTGAAGAAGTTGCTGAGTCTGAAAGAGAATTGTTTGTACCACAGGTACAAGATGAATCTGAGGAAATTAATACTAATTCCGAAGAATTGAATTTATTACAGCCAGAAGATTTGTCTTTAACTTCATCTGTCAGTAATTCTGATAATTCATTAGTTTATTCAAATATTATACAACTGGATCAAAACGTTAATCAAAGTAATTCAGATAAGGATTTTAAATGCCTTTCTAACTCCAACGCGGCTGAAAATTATAATAACAAAAACTTATTAATCAATTCTGTTAGTATTCCACCTACTGGGCCTACATCTGCAATTGTCCCGCCTGAAATGTCACAAAAAGCCGAAGTTAGCGAGCAAAGCACATCTTCAGGCGACCCAGCAACAACTCTCGCTTTGTCAGAACTGAAGAATCTGACTAAGTTGCGACTCCAAGCAGCATCCCACGCCAAGCGTGTAGCTAGAGAGTACTGCCTGATTGCACGATGTTTAATTGGGGGCAAAGAACGCGAAAGACTGGAGCAGAGTGCCAAAATGCAATTTTATCTCGATTCAGGTAACAAAACCCTAATTGCAGAAGCCAACGAGTGGGCAGTTGCCAATCCTGGGTGTTTACCGTTTTCGTTGGAGTTAGCGTTTCAAGAAGGTGAGACATGATAGCTGGACTTTTCTGGTTGTTTATTTTTTTGCTGGCATAGGCGCTGAAATAATCTTTCACTTTGTCAAGTCCCCTGTACTGACAGTTAGGGGATTTACTTTATACGTGTTAACGAGAGTATAAGTATAATTCCATATCTAGTAAGTGATATGGAGTGTGATTTGAATCATAAAATAAACTTTTAGCTCAAGATATGCTTCAAAAAAAGTTAACCATTTTATGCTTCAGAAATCAGCGTCAAAGTAGAAAAATCACATCTACCAAGTAATTGCAGCACTTGATGAGGGATTATCGTTGCGTCAAACAGCAACACAAGCGGCGTTAGGAAATGGTGGTTAGCCGATGAGTAATCAACTTGGCAAGTCTAGTAATTGATTATTAGCTATATACAAAATCTCCATTTTGTCATTTCGCCTTCTGAATCCCTTTACCTGCGTTGCCGTAAGGAATTGTGTCACCACTTTCATCCACAATTTCAATGTATCCATTTGGGTGAAATTCTGGATAGAGATAATACTTTACAATACCAAATTGCTGAAATGGCTTACACTGTTCATCGTGCGATTCAAAACTTACCCGATTGCCGGGTTTTAATTTTCTTTTACCCATCTATTTTATTATTCTAGTTTGGTAAATATTTTTTCAGAGGATTCAACAAAATAAGATAAGTATTCTTTAATCAATTTAATATCTTTACTTAGTTCTGATTTTGTCTGTTTCGTTCGAGATAGAGCGCCATACAAGTAATCATTCATTGATTCAGTATTACCTCCTTTTATCTCCTCTTTTAAATTTTCTAAACATTCAATCGAGTAATCAAGGCAACTTATATGCTCTCCAAAAGTATCTAGATAGCATTTTATTTGAGCTAATGTTGCATCAATATCAATTTTGTCTGCTTTGTTTAAGTGCATAGTCAAAATTCCGTTTTGATATTCGGTATATTAGGTAAGTTATGTGATTGATTTGCAATTTCAACAAATAAAACAGATGCTTCTTCATTTTCTGAAGAAGCAATGAGTTCCATTTGGCTATCAAAAATCAGAAATTTTAACAATCCCTCTGTAACAAAAGGTGTATCTAACAAAGGGAAACTTAAATTATTCATACAATAAGTTGCATAATTCCCTTTTGAACTAATAGCCTAGCCACGGTTATTCTTAATTTTTTCAACTACCTGTTGGGGTGTTAATCCCACAAAATCCTGACAATTGCTTTCATCAACTAATATTGGATTCAATCCTTGATTTATAAGTTCCATGTGAATTGAGCCTATCCATAAGGATTGAGCATTAGCGTAAAGATTTCTGAATCTACGCTCCATTTCCTCTTCAAAGCTTTCTACTGATTTACGACGAGCCATAATTCATAAGATGCCACATCTTAGATTAAAGTTTATCACCAAAGGGATTAGTATATGGGTTCTTTCGTGTGTACTCAAAAGGGAATTTGTGATAAAAGGCGTTTCCCCACCTCCATTTGAAACTTTGCATGGATAATGCTTTAAGCCTTCCTTCTGTTTTGTATACAATTGCGTGATAAGGCCTTGTAGAATAACTTTTCTTGATTAATGTAAGCATTTTTCAAAATTCCCTTTTTGTCACATGAACGCTGAAAAACTTATGCGGTGGTTGGGTAGATGCCATCCCTTCCAGCAGAAGCAGAGAATGGAATAGTTTATTTTCTGGAAGTCCTTAAATGGCTGGTTGTTTGACATTTTGATTATGCGTATTTAAGTCTTCGATAATGACAGAATAATTAGAAAATTCATTGAATTTTAATTCATTAATAAAACCAATTAGAGCAAATGGACATTTACAACCCAAAGCTTGTTTTAGAAAATCAGTATTTAGGTGAGATGATTGGCAGACAATCTCAAAAATATCTTCGCTAGTTAATTCTAGATTTTCATCTAATTCCAATATTTGCGCTTCTATTAAGTTAACTAGCTTTTTAATAGAGAAACAAGTTCCGATTTCGGTAAAGTAGCCTTGAAAATCAATTTTTATAAAACCTTTTTCAATTTCTACTGTTAATCTAAAGCGAGAGTGTGGATAATGATCTGATGAAATTTTTGCGGCTGTTAATTCAAATTCTATAGGTAAAGTAGATAAACTCATTAATTAATAATTTCCTTGAATACTGATACGAACTTTATTGAAAAACTGATACCCTTGATAAAAACTGTTTACTACTGAATTTTTTGATGTTCACTGAAGTCCTACAGTATCTCGTTTGGGTTTGCGTTGCCCAACACGTTGGGAAGACTTTTTAGGCGTTTCCTGTTGAGTTGCGGCTTCATCATCAATCGTCTTCTTTTCTACCGTGTGACTGGCGGTAATATTTGTTTCTAGTGGTGTCTCGCTAATTGAAGAATCAGCTGGTTTTGTCTTCTTGCGAGTTTGTTTTTTCTTGGGGGCTGGCTCGATAGGAATTTCATCTGGTGTTGTGGAAGCCGTTTCATCGGCCGTAGAACTAACGGGCTTTTTACGAGTCCGCTTTGTTGGGGATGGTGGTTTGTCAGATTTTGAGGGCGATGCAACCACATCTGCTGCGCCCTTTGATAAATCCACCGCAGTTTTTAGCACAGATGTAGAACCCATTCCCATCTGTAGCAAATGCCACAAATGTTCACGACGACTTTCCATGTAACTAAGTTTTTGTTCACCCTCAGTAGTATTCAGCGCCATGCGTTCACATTGGGCAAGAGAGAGCGTATGTTCATGGAATTGTTCTAAACTCAGAGTATCGTGTCCATCATGTAATGCCGCCGCCACAGTCCGTATAAGCCAGTCCTTAAGTACCCCAACACAACCAATGGAACGTTCATAGAAGTAAAGCCAATGCTGCATTAGTTGCGGAACATCCACATTCATAGGTATTTGCATCAGGAGTGCCAATAATGCGGATTGAAAGTCTTGGCGGTCAAGTTCATTCTGATACAAATAACGCGGAAAATGGATATCCAGTCCCCGCCGGGATGCTTGACCACTTAAATTGCGAAAATTGAGCAGTTCGTAAGTCCCAATCAGAATGTGTAGCACACGCGTAACATTGGTCATGGACTTAATCCAGTCTAACTGGTCTAAAAGCTTACCAGCACTAGCACCAGTCCCAATCTTCATTAAGTGCTGTGCTTCATCCAAAATCACTGCTCGTACACCACGTTTGGTCATTACCTCTTCTAATGCGTGACGCAGTTCAGGCGAATCATTAAACTGTGCTGTTTTAGTCCGGGAGCGTCCTTTTTTCTCCCAGGTCTGCTCCGCATCAATATCGATCAGCATCCGCCGCTCATAGAATGGTTCTCCCAAAAGTTTAAGTGCAGTGCGGTAATAATCTGCCCGATTAAACACCCCACCGTCAGATGGTCGTGTTTCTAACAGCAATAATGGCATCGGGGGCTGACTGCCGTTATGATAGCTCAAGGAGTTGGAAACACCCGGTAACTGTTCAGGGACATTCTTATTTAACCGTTTAGCAATCTGGCGAATCATCGTTGTTTTACCCACACCGCTTGGCCCATACACCAACACATGAGCAAATCCGGCGGGTTCTCGAATCGCACGCATCAACAACATATCTACTCGTTCTAACTGGGGATGTAAAACTGCATACTCCTTAAACTGGGTAAGTTTGAGGTGCATTTGGTCGCTTCCCTTCCCGGTTAAAAAATTGTCCATTAACGGTATTCCCTTAGTATCGGCAGTCGTGTGAGATCCAACAGTTCAACGTTTTGAGACAGTGCTGGCAATTGTTCGTCATCTTGACTGTGTGCTTCCATAGCCGGCTCAGGAATGCTGACTGTGGGGAACTGGGGTACACCTTCCTTATTGGGCGTTAAATTTTCCAGTACCCCAACCGCTTCCAAATCCCGTAATCGTTGCATGAGCAAGGTTTCATGCTCTTGCACTGCCGCGATGAAGTCAGCAAGGCGTTTGGCAGAGATATTTGTACTCACAGCATTACGCTTATCTTGCTGTCTGATTTCTTGGGCTGCTAACAGCACTTCTTTCTCCGTGCGTCCGGCAAAGGTGTTGTAATACTGGGAGATACATTTGACCCATCTTCCCTCCAGGTACGCATAAGCTACACCCATATCAAAAGGGTCATAGCGCACACTAACTTTGGTCTTTTCGACAACCGGATTGCGGAAAGCATCGTTCCAGTAATAAAGATAATTGACTTTAATTCCCTGTCCTGGCTGGACTTTAGCGTTGCCTTTTGGTGTGCTAGGGCGTGTTGCCATGAGGAAGTCTTCGTTGTATGCAATGCGTCGGTGTTCCCTCTCCCCAGTGGCAGCGATAGCGTCGGTATAAACTTGTAATGGTGTCTCACCCAAGGAATCATGTACGCTCGTGTCATAAATGGTGTATGCCCACTCACACAGGTATGTATATAAATCTGCTAATGTCCAAACAGCAAGTTGTTTGGGGTCAACAACCTTGGTTAATTGACGTGGCTGCTTACTGGCTTGGGTGTTGCCCAGTAAGTTAAAGATAAATTCCGTATTGGTTGTACCGAATAATCGCTCAACTACTGAGCCAAAACGAGGTTTAGCACCGGGTCTTGTTTTTTTAATGCAGTGGTACCATGCTAATAAGGTATCAAAGTAAACGCTATGAAATTCCTTGCCGCCATCTACAACTACGGATTGGGGGAAACGACCAAAACGCTGGATACACAACCGTAGTGCCATCATGCAAGACCTGTAAGAAGGTGGGTCAAAGGTAAGATAAACTGCTAAGATGCGTCGGGAGTAGGCATCAATCAGTAATGTCAGCCAAGGTCGTCCTAAGTTCCGACCAGAAACTTTAGAGCGTAATTCGATATCGAGTTGGGTGTGGTCAAGATGGCAGATAGCAAAGGGGCGGTCTCCGTGCCGGGGTGTAGTTTTAGCTAGTTCTAAAACAATCGGTTCGGTTGGGTATGCGGCTTTTGCTCCCTGACGTTTTAAAGTCTGCTCATAGATTGGACGCTTTTTTAGCCGAGTATAAAATGTGCGCTGACTCAGTGGAGGGATGTTGGCTCTTTCGCAGGCTCTTGTATATGCCCGATAAACGGAAGCGGCTGGAGCTTGTCTTGGTGTCTCGAAGTGTTCTGTAATAAATTTATCCAGTAAAACGCTGGCATCTGTTGGTGCTTTGGGTAGGCGATTTCCTCTATTATTTGTACGTGGGAGCAAACCAACATAACCGCAACCAAAAGTGGCTGACGCTTCCCGAAACTGTTTTACCCATCGAGATAAGGTGCTTTGAGGTATGTCCTTCCCTATGTCTGTGTGATGCTGGAAATATGCTTGTACTAGATGAAATCTGCGATTGGCTCTTTGTAGATCCGCAGGCGAGGCGGCATCCATCAATTCACGCACTCTCTCATTGATGGTTGTTTGTTTTTCTGAGGTGAGAATGTTGATAGTGCTACTGTCGAATAATTGCAGAAAAAATGCTGTGGGCAATTGCATTGGTTGCCCAACTTCGGGTAGCAGTGTGGTTGTAGTCTCGCCCAAGTTAACTAAAGTCCAAAGTTGTGAGTCCCAGACTAATAAGGTGTTAGGCAAGAGTGTTGTGGGTGAGGTGATTTTTCGATCAACTCTCTCTCATGATTTGATTCAAAGTTTTATGTTGTGATTAGTGAGAAAGCCCGAAATTACGTTAACTCTTTCTCGATTTATGGTTCAAAATTTTTCCCAAATTATGATTCAAAGGACAAGAATCCCTAGCTGACTATGTTTTGCGGATCAGGAAGGGACTCAATTTAACTCAGTTTGAGTTAGCCGATGCTGCTGGTATTCATTCTCGGTCTGTGGGGAAGATTGAAGTGGAAAGCCTTATAAAGATGGAAGTCAA
>NZ_JBALGC010000068.1:0-10226 GCF_036916575.1 Nostoc sp. | reverse complement strand
TCAACAGGAAAGGCGCTGCGGGTTCTAACTTCCAGAGCAGCAGAATAAGCAGCGATCGCACTTTCAATATTCTCGGCTTTTTCTCCTAATATTCTGTCACCGTAAGCATTCCCCAGATTATATTGCGTCATTGCCCAATCAACACAAAAGGCGCTGCGGGTTCTAACTTCCAGAGCAGCAGAATAAGCAGCGATCGCTAATTCAATATTCTCGGCTCGTTCTCCTAATATTCTGTTACTGTAAGCATTCCCCAGATTATATTGCGTCATTGCCCAATCAACAGGAAAGGCGCTGCGGGTTGTTACTTCCAGAGCAGCAGAATAAGCAGCGATCGCACTTTCAATATTCTCGGCTTTTTCTCCTAATATTCTCTCAGCGTAAGTAACCCCCAGATTATTTTGCGTCATTGCCCAATCAACAGGAAAGGCGCTGCGGGTGTAAACAGTGAGGACGATTTCATAGCCAGCGATCGCAGTTTCCATGTTACTAGCTTTGCTACCCAAAGGAAAATCGCTAATCAGATTACTAAAATTAACAATCTTTGCGGCGATGTCTGCTTCCGCTTCTGCTAGGGTATTTGTTGCCCAACGTCGCAATAATTCAGCAAAATTATTATTGAGTTTATCGGTATTTGCTTCCAGCACGGTAAGACGCAAAGGGTCTACGCCTTGAGTTACGATAACACCTGCAAATACCTTGCCGAAACCTACCCCACTGAATTTGCCAGATGGTTGCTATCATCTGATACATCTGATATTCAAGTACTTAAAACTGAACTTACCCTTGAACCCATTCGTGCTGATGCAGTAACCTTTCTGCAAATTGCTGACCAAATCTTGCATTTGGAGTTTCAAACTTCAGCCAAATCCACACCTCCACTTGACTTTCGGATGTTGGATTACTACACCAGATTGAAACGCCAATACTGGTGTGATATTGAACAGGTATTAATTTTCTTACAACCCACCTCCTCAGAAACAGTTTTTAACACTCAGTATGTGGATAGGAAAACTAGACATGAGTATCGTGTGATTCGCTTATGGGAAGAAGATCCCACACCACTGTTAGCTAACCCCGCACTTTTACCATTGGCGACATTAGCCAGAACCAACTCACCCACAGACTTATTAAGCCAAGTCGCTACTGCTGTCGATATGATTGAAGAAACAGACGAGCGACAGAATATATCAGCTTGCGTACAGGTTTTGGCTGGTTTGCGGTTTGAGAAAAATTTAATTACACAACTTTTTAGAGAGGAAATTATGCAGGAATCTGTAATTTATCAAGATATTTTGCAAAAGGGATTGCAAAAGGGATTGCAACAGGGAGAAGAACGAGGAAAGAAACAGGAGGCGCTAAAACTAATTCTGCGTCAGTTAACACGTCGTTTTGGTGCAATTGAACCGGAAGCAGAACAGCAGATTCACGGTTTATCGATCACTCAACTAGAGGAGTTAGCTGAGGTGTTGTTAGATTTAACTAGCCAACACGATTTAGTCAATTATCTAGCAAATATCTCCCCATCACAAACAAATCAAGAAGATTAAGCGATGCCTAAGCAAGAGGAAAAAAGACAAGGAGCAGGGGGGAGAAAGAACCCCATAAATAAATTTATTTGCTCTTAAACCCTTGATTGCTGACGAATTCCAGCATCTTTCTCTCCTGCTCCCCGGTCTCTCTGGTCAGAATTATCAAAAAGCGTTACAACTTCGTCCCACACTCAGCGCAGAAGTTGTGGGTGGGAGCATTTTTCGCACTACAGTGGCTACAATAAACTGGCTCTGCTGCTGCTTTCGGCGGTTGTTTCTGCAAGCCGACCATTTGAGCGTTGCTCTTGCCAGGAGCTACCATTGGATAGCAGTTTTCGTCTCTGGTGACGTGGATATTCAAGATTACTGGGCCTTTGTGTGCTAGCATTTCGGCGATCGCATCTTTTAATTCACTGCGATCGCTGATTACCATGCCCTTAATCCCATAGGCTTTTGCTAACAACTCTACGTCTGGCATCCCTACTTCCATGTTTGAGCATGAGTAACGCTCACCATAAAAGGCTTGCTGCCACTGGCGCACCATCCCTTGCCAGCCGTTATTGATAATTATTGTCTTGACATTTATCCCATACTGTGCAAGTGTACCAAGTTCCTGCAAACACATTTGGAAACTGGCATCACCGCTAATACAAATAACTTCTTCATCAGGAAACGCCACTTTAGCGCCCATTGCCGCAGGTAAGCCAAAACCCATCGTTCCCAAACCAGCACTAGAAATCCAGCGCCTCGGGCCATTCTTCAAGAATTGTGCTGCCCACATTTGATGTTGTCCGACATCTGTAGTGTAGAAAGCGTTGGGTGCTTGGCTATTGACTTCTACAATTACTTCTTGGGGTGAAATGCTGTCGGGATGCTGCGGCACGATTAGAGGATACTCTTCGCGCCAGCGGTTAACTAGATTTAACCACTCTTGGTTTTGATTAGGTGTAGCCTTGATGCCTGTTTCTTTGCAGCGACGCAACAAGTCTACTAACACATTCCGCACATCGCCGACGATGGGCACTTCCGGAACGCGGTTTTTGCCGACTTCTGCCGGATCGATGTCGATGTGAATTACTTTGGCGCGGGAGGCGAATTCGTCTAACTTGCCTGTAACGCGATCGTCAAATCTAGCGCCAATACAAATTAGCAAGTCACAATCACTGACGGCAAAGTTAGCGTAAGCTGTGCCGTGCATCCCCAACATTCCCAAAGCTAGGGGATGATGTTCGTCAAAGGCACCGATCCCCATTAAGGTTGTGGTGACAGGGATGTTGAATAATTCAGCCAGTTCTTTGACTTCTTCATGAGCACCAGCTGCGATCGCACCTCCACCCACATACAATAGCGGACGGCGACTTTCACTAATCAACTGAATCGCGGCATTAATCTGGCGGGGATTTCCCTTTACTGTAGGACGATAACCGCGTAACTTTACTGAACCTGGTTTTACAGGCAGATAATCAAATTCTTCTAAAGCTACATCCTTGGGGACATCAATCAAAACTGGCCCCGGACGCCCAGTGCTAGCGATGTGAAAGGCCTCGGCTACAATTCGCGCCATATCTTTGGGATCACGCACTACATAGGAGTGCTTGACAATCGGTAGGGTAATCCCGTAAATATCAGTTTCTTGAAAGGCATCTGTACCAATGGCCGGCCGTGCTACCTGTCCTGTAACCACAATCATCGGGATCGAATCCATATAGGCTGTGGCGATACCTGTTACTAAGTTGGTTGCTCCTGGGCCTGAAGTGCCAAAGCATACTCCTACATTCCCTGTGGCACGGGCGTAACCATCGGCTGCATGGGCTGCACCTTGTTCGTGTCTCACTAAGATGTGCTTAATAGCACCAGTGGCTTCCACCTTATACAGGTCGTCGTAAATTGGTAGAATTGCCCCACCAGGATAACCAAAAATATAATCAACGCCGTGGCGCTGAAGGCTGTCAAGTAGAGCAAAACCGCCAGATGCACGTTTGGGCACGACTGGAGGGCTAGAAATACGAGACTGTTTGTGATTCTCGATTTGTGGCAGACTAATTTGGGAAGGCGATTCTCCTGCGGAGACACTTTGTGAACGCACGGTCAAACCTCAGACTATAGCTAAAATTAATGCTGAATTCTGTAGTTAAGATTTCATTTTAATTGAAAAGTTCAATCAAAATCTTATAAATTTTTATATTAAATACAAAGCTAGTACCGCAAGGCGGAAGTCAAAAGTCAAAAGTATTATGGAAGGGCTTTTTAGGGTTTTTAAATGGTTGCTCTATTTACGCCGTGTTGTACTAGACTATTAGCCTACATTAATTAAATTACGTCTTGCAAGACTCGGCGGCTATTTTTCCAAGCCCAAACACCGACAACTACGACAACAATACTCATTCCTATAAGCACAATTCGCAAGCCTAGAGCATCAGTTAATGGCCCAGTAATCGCCAGAGGTAACGCCAGAGCTATGTTGACGGCATGATTTTGAAAGCCAAATACTTTACCGTGCATAGTAGGTGGTGTTTGCTGTTGAATTAAAGTTTGCATGGGCACACCAATTAAGGCAGCACCTACACCCAAAAATGCACATAGTCCTAGCGCTAGCAACAAGTTGTGTGTAAAAGTGAACACTCCTAAAACTAGTGCAATCATCAAAAATCCCATTAAAGGTAGGGGCTTGTGATGCAATTTATCACCCCAGTGACCTAAAATCGCTGCACCAAATACCATACCCACCCCTGCTGCTGCCAAGAAAAAGCCAAACTGTTTTTCTTTGAGACCAAACTCTGCGGCTAATCGAATCGTCAGCACTGTTAAGGCTGCAAACACACAATATAAAGTTGTCAGTTGCAACATGGCATTCAAGATCGAAGGGTTTTTCTTGAGATAGCGCAGGCTGTCGGTAAATTCAGCCCAAGGGTTATTTGATGTCCGCTGTTCCCTCGGTTGTTTGGGTTCTTTAAACTTAATCGGCTGGATGATAGCACCCGATAATATGTATAATCCACCAACCACAAGCTCTTGACCGTATTCTTCTCCCATCAGGCTTTTCGCCAAACTCAAAATCGGCTCTCCTATAGCAAAGCCAACAATTAAAGCTCCCATCATCGTGCTGCTAAAAAGAGCATTGGCTGCCAACAAATTCTCTCGCTTCACCAATAAGGGGATGGCTGCTTGTTCAGCTGGTGCAAAAAATTGCGTCACCGTGGAAATAGCAAAAGTCAGGATTAACAGAATCAGGAACTCTCGTGGTAACAAGGGAAGACACAGCGTCAATATTCCCCGCACGACATCTGAGCCGACCAGAATCAGCTTTTTTGGTAAGTGGTCAACAAAGATACCACCAGCAGACCCGAACAAAATTGCTGGTATTGTAAACGACAGCATCAAAGTTGAGTACATCGAGTTTTGTGCCAACCCACGAAGCGGTGGGTAGTTCTCCAGCAAAGCAATTAGCAAAACAAAGAAAACCTTATCTGCTAACTGGGACAGCAGTTGCCCAATCCACAGGAGCATAAAACTACGGTTTTTTAGCAGTGCGCCAAACCCATTATTAACAGAAGCAGGTTCAGTTGGAAACATTTAGATACTTTGGGTAGATGGGGTATGGGGCATGGAACATGGGGTATGGGGCAGAGGGGAGAATAAATGCTGACTCCTAACTCCTCATTCCTAACTCCTGCTTACTTATTCTATTTTCCGGACTAATTTGCTTCATAGCGCTTTAACAGCATAAGCAAAAACTCAGCTGCTGTCAGATGACCTTTGGGTGGAAAAATACCAATGGATGAATCTACCCACCAGCCTTGTACAGTTTGGGGCAATTTCCAAATTGACAAATGATCAACTGCTGGCTCTGCATAAAAGTTATTTTGCCCACTACCTAGCAAACAGGAACTCCAATGGGTGAAATAATCATGGCTGATCCGATGAATAGGGAAATTACCCTGTAGTGGTACTCCCCATCCATCTATAGCAATAAACGCTTTCACACGACCACCCAAGAGTTGCCACAAACACGCTGCCCCTATTGCCCCAACTACGCCAGCACTAAAGCTAATGAATATAATTGGCGATTTTAGCTGATTGCCCAAGCGATCGCGCAAAAACTGCAAGATATGAAATGGTGATAAAACCAAAAAATATTTACTTGGAACAATCAATATATTTGCGTAATTATCAGCGATCGCGCTATTAGAAACTAAATCTAACAATTCTACTCTAAAGCTTTCAGTTAAGTCTGACTCATGAATTCCAGGGCAAATAATTATACTCATCCATCTATTGTGTAGCAGCTTTTACAATTATTAATAACTTAAACTTCCTACAACGGTCTATTAGCTGTTCAGCCTATATGCAGTAATAACCGCACTATGTCTTTTGATGTATTATTCTGATTTTTCCACCTATCCTATCCCCCTGGATGGGATAATAATTAACTAGTAGGGAAAATGTCTAAGCTATTCCCTAACTTTATATCTCTGTGCACTCTGGTTATATTGAGGAAGTCATTGTGGTTGCCACGCCGGAAAAAGTACAACACACCCACGAGCAATTATCAGGTAAAGACCGTGTAGCCGTACTGCTCATGGGCTACGGCGAAGTCGAAAGCTACGAAGATTTCGCCAACTATAACGAACAGGCTTTAAATCTACTGACAGCAAAGTTTGCACCAGTACCAACCTGGATTTATCCCCCCTTGGCAAAACTTTTGGCGCTATTTGACCGCCATGAGTGGGGACACACACACCACGATTTTATCTCCCCACACAATGCCATTTTTGAACAGCAGCGAGCTGGCATCGAGAAGCATATACAAGAAAAATGGGGTGAAAATGTTCAAGTTTTCAAGGCTTTCAACTTCTGCGCCCCTTTCCTACCTAATCAAGTCCTGGCAGAAATCAAAAACCAAGGCTTCAATAAGCTGCTAATCTACCCACTGCTGGTTGTTGATTCTATCTTTACCAGTGGGATTGCGATCGAACAAGTTAACAACGCTCTGGTTGAGTTAACTGATGGTGAAGAACACTGGGTTAAAGCACAGCGCTACATTCCTTCTTTCTTCAACGAACCAGCCTACATTGATTTAATGGCTCATCTGGTTGAGGAGAAAATTACCGCTGATTTAGCCGCAGCTTACTTACCTTCTCAAATCGGCATTGTGCTAATGAACCATGGTTGTCCCCACAAAGCCAAAGGATTTACTTCTGGGATTACCGAAAGTCAAGCGTTGTACGATTTGGTTCGGGATAAGTTGATTAACCGCTATCCCTTAATCTCGGTGGGTTGGCTCAATCACGATACGCCCTTAATTGATTGGACACAGCCAAATGCCGAACAAGCAGCAAATAACCTGATTCAGTTAGGTGCAAAAGTGGTAATTTTTATGCCAATTGGCTTTGCCACAGAAAACCACGAAACTCTATTGGATGTACACCATATCATCCATGCTTTGGAAAAACAGCATCCTGGTACGAACTACGTGCAAATGGCTTGCGTCAACGATCATCCAGAATTTTTGGCTATGGCGGCTCAATGGGCTGATGCTCATATTGCACAACTGTTGTCAAACCAAACTTTGGCAATTAATCCTCAACTGGCTGGGGATCACCATCATCACCATCACCACCATTAAGTTAAGTTTAGTGGGCTGGGCAAAGCTTTGCCCACCCTAAAACTAATTTATGCCCCGTAGCTTGCGAGTATTATCAACTAAACTCTGAGCAAATTGATCAAATCTTTGAGAAAGTTTCTCATCTAGCAGCTTGCCTTCAGGGCTGAAAGCACCCCAAGCTTGTCCGATCGCAATTTGCTCCGGAATCACCCAACCATGTACCCAACGAATAATTAGCCGTAGGTCATTTAAAGCATTACTATTAGACTGACCACCCAATACACTAATTAGTCCTGTGACTTTATCCGATAGTTGGTCAAAACTCATCAAATCCAGGGCATTTTTCAGAACACCACTAACCCCACCATGATACTCAGGTGTCGCTAAAATTAACCCATCGGCGCCACTGACTGTATCTTGCAACCGCTGAACATCTGGATACTCTGGATACTCCTTTACACCAGTACAAAACGGTAGCTGCAACTGCCGTAAATCGAGAATTTCTACCTCTGCACCCACAGCTTCAACCCTTTGCACTGCTACTTCTAAAGCAAGCTGGGTATAGGAGTTGGGTCTTAAACTACCACCAATACCAACAATTTTTACCATAATTAACCTACAAACTATTAACTAGCTACTATCACCAAATTTATCTAAAGCGGAATCGTTATGACTATGTTTATTTTAGCGATTTGTGTTGGAATGTGTCAAATTAAAATCTACCGGAAAATTTGATAACAAAGGAGTCAGGAGTCAGGAGCCAGAATAATTATCCAGGTTGCTCAACTTCATGCAATACCGGGAAGAAACTTGGGAATGGTTTTATGTGGAAGTTAGACTAGATAAGAAAAGTGTAATTTCCAGTTATTACAATTTTGAAGAGAAAAATAGGCATAAAACCAGCGCTTAACTTGTGCCAGCAGACAAAGGGTAATTATTATGACAAATTTGGGAAAAAAAGCATTGATAAAAGGGCAGTCGTCAAAGCGGGTTGCTTGGGTTAGTGCGTTGGCATTCGCAAAGCGTCTCGTAGAGAAGCCCGCTGTAGGCATCGCTGCTAGTTTGATTATGTTGCCAGGAATTCTCGGGAGTACTCCCGTCTTGGCACAAAAAGCAGACAGCACCTCTCTAAATTATGGCGACTTGATCAAAAAAATAAAGGCGGGAGAAGTCGAGAAAGTAGATATTGACGAAAGCGAACAGATAGCAAAGGTTTCTCTCAAGGGGCAAAAGGATAATGCCCAACAGGTGAGACTTCTGGGACAAAACACAGAGTTGATTAACGTACTCAAAGAGAAGAATGTTGATTTTGGCGAAGTTTCCTCTGCTAACAGTCGAGCTGCTGTTGGGCTGTTGATCAATCTCATGTGGATTTTGCCACTGGTGGCTTTAATGCTATTGTTCCTGCGTCGCTCTACTAATGCTTCTAGCCAAGCGATGAATTTCGGCAAATCCAGAGCTCGCTTCCAAATGGAGGCAAAAACTGGAATTAAATTTGAAGATGTAGCCGGGGTTGAAGAAGCTAAAGAAGAACTTGAAGAAGTTGTTACTTTCCTCAAACAGCCAGAAAGATTTACTGCTGTAGGCGCACGTATTCCCAAAGGAGTGCTGTTAATTGGCCCTCCTGGTACAGGTAAAACTCTACTAGCAAAAGCGATCGCAGGTGAAGCAGGTGTCCCATTCTTCAGTATTTCTGGTTCAGAATTCGTGGAAATGTTCGTTGGCGTGGGTGCATCTCGTGTGCGTGACCTCTTCAAAAAAGCCAAAGATAATGCTCCTTGCCTAATATTTATCGATGAAATAGATGCAGTAGGTAGACAACGGGGCGCTGGTATCGGTGGCGGTAACGACGAGCGCGAACAAACCCTCAACCAACTCCTCACCGAAATGGATGGTTTTGAAGGTAACACAGGCATTATTATTATTGCTGCCACTAACCGCCCAGATGTTCTAGATGCAGCGTTACTCAGACCAGGACGCTTTGACAGACAAGTGATGGTAGATGCACCGGATCTCAAAGGGCGACTGGATATTTTGAAAGTCCACGCGCGGAATAAAAAAATTGATCCTAGCGTATCATTAGAAGCGATCGCTCGCCGCACTCCTGGTTTTACTGGCGCAGACTTAGCCAACTTACTCAACGAAGCTGCTATTCTCACTGCTAGGAGGCGCAAAGAAGCTGTCACCCTTTTAGAAATTGATGCTGCTGTAGATAGAGTCGTTGCAGGTATGGAAGGTACCGCCTTAGTAGACAGCAAGAGCAAGCGCTTGATTGCCTATCATGAAGTTGGACATGCTTTAGTGGGCACATTGCTCAAAGACCATGACCCTGTGCAGAAAGTTACATTAATTCCACGGGGACAAGCGCTAGGATTAACTTGGTTTACTCCCAACGAAGAACAAGGGTTAATTTCACGTTCCCAACTCAGAGCCAGGATTACTGCTACTTTGGGTGGTCGCGCCGCCGAGGAAATTGTTTTTGGTAAGCTAGAAGTGACCACAGGTGCAAGCAATGACTTGCAACAGGTGACAGGGATGGCGCGGCAGATGGTGACACGCTTCGGGATGTCAGAATTAGGGCCATTGTCCTTGGAAAATCAGAGTGGAGAGGTATTTTTAGGACGCGACTGGATGAATAAATCAGACTATTCTGAGGAAATTGCCGCCAAAATTGATTCGCAGGTACGCGAAATTGTTAACAATTCCTACATCAAGGCAAAAGAACTGTTGGAACTCAACCGCATAGTTTTGGAGCGTTTAGTAGATTTGCTAACGGAACAGGAGACTATTGAAGGTGATTTATTCCGCAAAATTGTTACTGATAATGCCCAGGTAGCCGATGCCAAATTGGAAGTGTATGGGGCGATCGCTCCTACATAGAAAAAAGAAAAAACCTCTGGCAACTCCAGAGGTTTTGGTTCCTGATTTAGTTTCTACTTGTTACTACAACTTGTCCTCAGTCATTTCCCGATAGTGAAAGAAATTATTTGATATGAGTAACGCTCTTCCATCACTCTCGTGAGAGAATAAATGAATGAAGTGACGCAAAGCTTTGTTTAGTCTATGTTTGAGGCAAGAAAGCCTGTCGAAAC
>NZ_JBALGC010000067.1:0-24235 GCF_036916575.1 Nostoc sp. | reverse complement strand
GGGTTCAGCCAAGGGCAGACCTTGGAAATTCCACAACCGCACTGTGCCGTCATCACTGCCACTGACAATCGTCTGCCCATCCGGGCTAATGGCGATAGACCTGACCCAACCCTGATGACCACTCAAGGGTTCAGCCAAGGGCTGACCTTGGAAATTCCACAACCGCACTGTGCCGTCACCACCGCCACTGACAATCGTCTGCCCATCCGGGCTAATGGCGACAGAACTGACCCAAGCCTGATGACCACGGAAAGGAGTTAAGACCTCCATCGCTTGTTGCAGGCTATTCTGAACTGGAGTGAGAATTTGCTCTGGCATTTTCTCCAGATTCTCACCTATAACTTGTATTGCCATAACCGAAGCTTTGAGGGGTTGGACAGGGAGTATTTTCTTGATAGTTGCTATTTTCTCTTGCAAGAAACTTTCAATGCGGACTCTGTGAGCAAATTGCCGTTCGGCACTCAGTTCTTCTTCATAAGCAAGGCTGCGCTGATAAAAGTCCTTGGCTTGAGATGATAAATCAGGCTTTAACTTTTCCCAATTGTTCTGCACCTCTGCTAACAATCCTCTTGGCATGAGGTATTGTTCATCTTCTTCCTTGTGCAACCACTCTCGCAAAGCATCGGCTAATTTATCATCTAATCGCCGTAAGTCTCGGTCTTGTTGTCGCCATTCTCGCAATTTCTGCCAACCATCAATTAAAGCTTCATGGGCTAAATCAATCCAAACTTCTTCTCTAGCTTCTGTGTCAGTTACTATTAAACGTCCTTGGATTAGTTTTTCTATAACTTGATTGATCGCTGGCTGCTCATCTAGGTTTTCACCAGCAAGATTTAACAATTCCTGTTTTGGTTGTCGCTGTCGGGTATCCTTGTCTTCTGCACCAGTACGCACCAATTTCAAGAAAATCTGCTTGACCCAAGGTTGCTGCTGTTTGGTGAAACTTGCATACAAATTTTCTGCATGACGGTTCAACGCCCCAATGACTCCACCTAGTTCGTTAAACTTAGCAATTGTTAACTGGTGAGTTTGTTTATCGCGCTGTTCCCAAAGTTCAGTCAGGGCAAACTGTAATAATGGTAAGCAGCCTTTCTCTTGCCCTACTACTTCTTGCCGGATCGTTGGGAGTAATCCTTTTTGTAACTGATAACCTTGTAAGTTGGCTGGGAATGCGATCGCTTCTTTTAATTCTGCCCCTAGTAATGGCGGCATATACACAGCCTGTTCTTGAATTAGTTGCGTCAACGATTTATAGTTTAAACAGTATTCCAGAAAATCAGCTCGCATCGTGGTGACAATTGCTAACTGTTCTTCAGAAACTTGGGTTAACAACTTAATGAATCGCTGTCTTTCTTTTTCCTGAGAACCAAGGGTAAAAATTTCTTCAAATTGATCTACCACCAACAAGCAACGCTCAGAACCAGTCAGCCTAGAAATTACAGCAGATAAACCTTCTGTGTCAATGAGAGCCGAGATTTCCCTAATTTCCGTGCGTTCAAATAACTGGGTAAAGGCTCGTTTTAACTCTGCTAAAGGTTCAACTCCAGGCAAAATTGGTTCTAAGATTCGCCAACCATTTTTTTCTAACACTGGAATCAAACCTGCCCGCACTACAGAAGATTTACCACTCCCCGAAGCGCCAATGATGGGAACAAAATTAGCTTGAGCAAGTTTTTGTTGAATTAAGTTGACTACTTTTTGCCGACCAAAAAAGAAGTTGGCGTGTTCTTTGTCAAAAGCTTGTAATCCTCGATAGGGACATTCTTCACTTACCACCGCAGGCGCTACGGGATTCTTCGGTGGATACCAAACCAAAGGAATTGACCTACCGCCACCCATGTAAATTGCTTCTTGTCCACTTCCCTCAAGTTCCCGCGATACCAAGCTTATCAAGTCGTTGGCATTCACTTGTCCTGTAGTCTCATCAGCTTGATCTTCAGACAGTCCTTTGATGACGGCTTTGGTGAAAATCCCACCTTCTGCATCTTCCCGCGCTCTTTCAAAAGCGCGGGAGGCTGTAATTAAGCAGTAGTCTTGTTTGCTATTGAAAACAGAGAAACCAGACCTGATAAAACTTCTCTCTAATAAAGAGCCAGCATAGCAGCAATCCAGCAGTACTACCAAACTGCTGAGTTGAGATTTAGCAATTAACGTGTTGAAGTCATCAAAGGCGATCGCATTTTGTCCATCTTTGTTACAATCCGATGTTGCCAAATACCCTTTGGCTTCACCTGTCAGGCTGGGTGCTTCAAATCCATGTCCGGCAAAATAAATTAATGCCTCCGCACCTTTGGCTTTTTCTAACAAAAATATTCTCAGTGCTTGTCCGAGTTCTTTACCAGTTAACTTTTTATCAGGTGTGATTTGCCAGCGATTCTCACTCTCGATTAACTTGCCAGGTAAAGGCTGAACATCGAATTTACCTTGTTCGCGCAGCAGTTGGGCAATTTGTTCAGCATCATTGACAGCCTTTGGTAAGTTAATGAAATTGTCATACTTAGCAATTCCCAACACCAGTGCATATCTAGCCATATAATCTAACCTGGCATCCGTTTTGGCCTAATCTTACTAAGAATAACTTCAAGAGTAACTGAGGCTATTATGTCAGAAGTGCAACGTTTAATCGTCAAAGAAGATGATCAAGAGTACGAAATCTACGTAGAATCAAATACCTTGGTTGAAGTTCCAGAAGAAGAGGAACCGGGATACCGTGATGGTTTACCCACGCTAAACATTCAGGAATTTCAGGGCAAGATTCGTGATTATGCCAAGTTAGCTGTTAGTGCATTCAAAAATTTACCTGACGCTGAGGAGGTAACAGTTAAGTTTGGCATCAAGCTGGGTGGGAAAACTGGCATTCCGTTTTTAACTGAAGGGTCGGCGGAAAGTAATTTTGAAATTGAGGTTAAGTATAAGTTTCCTGAGAAGAAGCAATAAATAGCAATAGTTGGATTATCGTGCTTACCCATATCCCGCCCGGAAATAAATTTCTAGGCTCATAGCGCAAGTCCACTCAAGTGGACTGAAATCTCTCCTTAGTCTTCTGAAGAGTACTTTAGCTATTAGCAGAGGAATTTAATTCCCCTACGGGATGACAACGAAGCTGATGATTTGGGACATCTTTATAGTGTGGGCTAGTCTAATTATTACAGAAGCGATCGCCTTCGATTCATCATCATTCATTCATAGAACACGAACTTCCGAGTTCAAAGGGTGAGCGATCGCACTCCACTCACCATCATTCTACTCTTGGATCTCGGACGTTGCTGTTCAAAGCATGAAGTTTCGTGTTTTCATCTGGAAATTCCACGTTCTGAGGTTGAAGCTTGGAGTTAAGAACTCGGAACGCCGAGCAATTTACTCAAACATCCGAGTTTTGATCTGCAATGTTGCACCTTTGAAGTGCAATTAGCGAGTTATTTTTTACAACGCTGCTGCTTGAGGCTTGGATTTCCGTTTCACTACCCACTGCTATCTGCTTTTATACGCCGCGCCGCTCGCAATTGAGTCGAGTACAGACCCTCGTAGGGGCACGGCATTGCCGTGCCCTTCCTTACCCACTGGCTTTACTCCAAACATATTTTTGGCAGGTTTTGCAGGCGGCTTTTGCTTCCTCTGTTTGCGGATTGGTGAAGACGGGATGGTAACGTAACCTGTCACAACAGACTTGCAACCATGCACGCCAGTCACCGCGCCACAAACGCACAGTGCCATCTTCACCGCCGCTAACAATCGTCTGCCCATCGGCGCTAATGGCGACAGAATAGACCCAACCCTCATGACCACGCAATGGTTCAGCTAAGGGAAGACCTTGGTGGTTCCACAACCGCACCGTGCCGTCATCACCGCCACTAACAATCGTCTGCCCATCGGCGCTGATGGCGACACACCTGACATAACTCTCATGACCACGTAATGGTTCAACTAAGGGAAGACCTTGGTGGTTCCACAACCGCACTTTGCCGTCAGTACCGCCACTGACAATCGTCTGCCCATCGGCGCTGATGGCGACACAATAGACCCAACCCTCATGACCAGGCAATGGTTCAACTAAGGGAAGACCTTGGTGGTTCCACAACCGCACTTTGCCGTCAGTACCACCACTGACAATCGTCTGCCCATCGGCACTGATGGCTACAGAATATACATAATCTTCATGACCAGACAATGGTTCAACTAAGGAAAGACCTTGGTGGTTCCATAACCTCACAGTGGCGTCACTACCGCCACTGACAATCGTCAGCCCATCAGCGCTGTTCGCATTGTGTTGCCCAGCAATGGCGACAGAATAGACCCAACCCTCATGACCAGGCAATGGTTCAACTAAGGGAAGACCTTGGTGGTTCCACAACCGCACCTTGCTGTCAGTACCACCACTGACAATCGTCTGCCCATCGGCGCTGATGGCGACACAATAGACCCAACCCTCATGACCAGCCAATGGTTCAGCTAAAGGAAGACCTTGGCAGTTCCACAACCGCACCGTGCCGTCAGTACCGCCACTGACAATCGTCTGCCCATTGGCGCTGATGGCAACAGACCTGACATTACCCTCATGACCACGCAATGGTTCAGCTAAGGGAAGATCTTCGCGGTTCCACAACCGCACCGTGTCGTCAGTACCGCCACTGACAATCGTCTGCCCATCGGCGCTGATGGCGACACAATAGACCCAACCCTCATGACCATGCAATGGTTCAGCTAAAGGAAGACCTTGGCGGTTCCACAACTGCACTGTGTGATCATCACCGCCACTGACAATCTTCTGCCCATTGGCGCTGATAGCAACAGATAAGACAACACCCTGATGAGCACGCAATGGTTTAACTAAGGGAAGACCTTGGTAGTTCCACAACCGCACCGTGCCGTCACCACCGCCACTGACAATCGTCTGCCCATCGGCGCTGATAGCAACAGATAAGACAACACCCTGATGACCAGGCAATGGTTTAACTAAGGGAAGACCTTGGTGGTTCCACAACCGCACCGTGCCGTCACCACCGCCACTGACAATCGTCTGCCCATCGGCGCTGATGGCGACAGAATTGACATAACCCTTATGACCAGGCAATGGTTTAACTAAGGGAAGACCTTGGTGGTTCCACAACCGCACTGTGCCGTCACCACCGCCACTGACAATCGTCTGCCCATCGGCACTGATGGCGACAGATAAGACAACACCCTTATGACCAAGCAATGGTTCAGCTAAGGGAAGACCTTGGCGGTTCCACAACCGCACTGTGTCGTCATCATCGCCACTGACAATCGTCTGCCCATCGGCGCTGATGGCGACAGATAAGACAACCCCCTGATGACCACGCAATGGTTCAACTAAGGGAAGACCTTGGCAGTTCCACAACCGCACCGTACCGTCAGTACCGCCACTGACAATGGTCTGTCCATCGGCGCTGATGGCGACAGAAGAGACATCATCCTCATGACCACGGAAGGGAATGGAGACTTTTGCTTTATTCACCACCCGATTCAAACTGTTCTGAACTGGTGCGAGAATTTGCTGGGGTAGTTTCTCTTGATTCTCACCCATAGCTTGAATTGCCAAAACTAGACTATCTAGGGGCTGGACTGTCAATAAATTCTCTACTCTAGCGGCTTTCTCTCGCAGCTGGGATTCAGTAAGCGCCCTTTGGAGTTCGGCAATGCGGTCTTTTTCATCGGCATCGCTGCGCTGGTAAAAAGCTTCATTTTGTTGGGGTGATTGTAAATGGGGCTGCAATTGTTGCCAGCTATCCCTCACTTGGGACAGCAATCCTTTTTGCATTAAATATTTGTCATCCGGCCTTCGGTTCAACCATTCCCACTGGGTATCTTCTAACTTATCACTCAACGGTCGCAAGTCTCGGTCTTGCTGTCGCCATTGGGCAAACTGCTGCCAACTTTCAATTAAAGCTTCATGGGCTAAATCAATCCAGGCTTCTCCTTTTTCATCTTTCCCAGTAACTAATAAGCGTCCCTTAACCAATCCCGCTTCACCATCTAGCAATTTACTGAGGTCTTGCTGTTGATTGGCATCATCACCTGCAATATTTAATAGTGTGGCTTTTGATTGGCGCTGTCGGGTATCCTTTTCTCCCTCTCCCGTTCGCACTAACCGCAGAAAAATCTGCTTAATCCATTCTTTTTCCTGCTGACTGCGTTCTTGGGTTGGGAATTCCTCCTCATAATCTTGGTAGTGATAAACATTTTCTGCATGGAGATTTAACACCCCAGTTAATCCTCCCAACTTCTCATACTCTTCTAGAGTGAGTTGATATTTCTTTTGATCGCGTTTCTCCCAGAGTTTAGTTAAGGCAAACTCTAACAAAGGCAAACTCCCTGGTTCTTGTTTAACATTTTGGAGAATTTTTAATCGTAGTGCTTTTTCAACACTATGACCCTGAAGCTTGTCAGGTTCGGTGATTGTCTCCTTTAAATCAACTCCAGTTAAAGGCGGCATAAAAACTGCCTGGGTTTGAATCAGGTCAGTCAGAGAAGGATTATCTAAACAGGATTCATGAAAATTTGCTCGCATAGTAATTACAACTGCTAACCGCGAATCATGAATCTCTACTACCTGAGTCAGTAGTTCAATAAATCTCTGCCGTTCTTCCTTATCTGCACAAACTGTAAATACTTCCTCAAACTGATCTACCACCAGCAAAAATTTTTTTGTGCTAGCCACAGCCTCTGCATCATTATTAGGTTTAGTCAGGCTGCCTAAACTGTTGTCATACTGAGCAATTTCAACGACAAGGGCGTATTGTGTCATCTTGTTTTGTTAAAACTATTGGGAAAATTGCCTCTGTGTTATAAAATACCCAAATTAATAAGTAATTTACTCACTATAGTGAAAAACTCTAGATTGAAAATTCTATTAGCAGTTGAACAACACGCGATAATAGCACAATATTAAAGTCTTAGTGACTGGGATAAGCTCTATACCTTATTATCCGCTAGTAATTACGGAAGCGAGGTCTCCGACGAGCTACGCCTACGCCCTTGACTCACTAGAATTCACCCTTGAATCTCGGATGTTGCAGTTCTAAGAGTTTTGAGTTCAAAGGGTAAGCGTAGACGCGTAGCAGTGAGCTAGTCCGGTGGATGAGTTAAGAGGCATAAAGGAACTGATGTTAGCGTAGCGGTAGCGAGGTACGAGCGTCACCCGTTGCGGCTTGTCGTCAGACATCGCTGTTGACTCACCAGAATTCACTCTTGAATCTCGAATGTTGCAGTTCTAAGCATGAAGTTCCGAGTTCAAAAGGTAAGCGTAGATGCACAGTGCAAAGCCGGAGGCTTTGAAACTCCAAGCTTGTCATCAGACTATCGCCCTTCACTTACCACCATTAACATTGTATTATTCTTTGCGATCGCACCATTAGTCACCAAAGAAGATTCAGAATGTGATACCTGGGTTGAGCTACGTCAACACAGGATTTATCTCAGTCGATTTCATCATGGGTATCAATATCAAGCAAAATGATCACTTCTTCCTCAGTTTGGTGATTGATTTCGAGTGAAAACACAATTCGGCAATCGTAACCACAGGAACAGGCTCTTAATCCCGATAATTCACCATGAAGAGAGTGTGTAGCAAGTCGAGGCAGAAAAACATCTTCTTGCATCTGTTGTAAGGTGTCTTCAATTCTTTCTTGTAGCTTAGGATTGGGGAGAACTAACTTACGGAACGATCGCTTAAATTTCGGGGTTATAACTAACTGTCTCATTCACTTTCTAGCAGTATTGTTCGTAATTCTGTAATCACTTCTGCCACAGACTGATGGGACAGTTGACCTTGATGAAAGGCAGCGATCGCAACTTTCGCATCCTGTGCAATTTCTTGGCGGCGAGTTTCGATCAGGCGATTCTTAATAATTTCTATTAGCATTTCTTGCTGTTCTGGCGGTAGTTGGCTGATTGTATCAAGTGCTTGTTCAAAAGTTACCATACTGCTGTGATTCTTTTTTAAATTTAGATTTAATTGTACTTCAGGGTAATTAAAAGTTTAAGTTTAAATTTCAAAACCCTCCATTGAATGAAGGGCTATCGCATCAGGTCAGAGGAATTATTTTACACAATTCCTGAAACAGTAGGTTTACTACTTTCCTCATCAGCTTTCCTTGGATGTGCTTACCACCTAGCAGCTTCTCGCCTTGTTCACTAACGTTAGCTTTGAGTGAGTCGCGGTAGCAAATCAATTCCTTGGTCAGTTGGTTTTCTGGTAGCCTTCCAGTTTCGACGCCGATTAAGACGTACTGCCACAGGCTAATTCGGCATAGAGATGAACCGCTAGCTTTCTCAACTAAACCATCCCCCGACTGTTCTAAGACAGTACCCATACCCAAACGCATTTTGAAAGTGTCGCGACTGCGGTTGCGTTTAATTCGTTTGATATCGCCGGCTAAACGCCGGACTGTGGTTTCTCCATTTTTACGGTTCCGTTCGGTTCGCTTCACCTCGCGGACTTCGTATTCAATGACTAGCTTACGGTTTATACCCAAGAACGACTCGAAGGGATAAATCCGAGTCAACAAACGCGATCGCACTCGTAATCCAAAACCGAAGTTATCAAACACTCTCATGTAAGTGGAGAATTCAGAACAAGAGAGCATCTGAGCGATTCTTGCTTCTGAGTGCTGCTCAAAAAGTGAGATATTGCACATCCAGCCAGCATGTAACTCTAGGATTGGGTCAAACTCAATTCCATAGTCTTGGGCGATGGAAATTTTATAGCGATTTTCGATCCGGGTTTTCCCGGCTCTTGAAATTTCGAGCCTTTTCGCTAACCATGCCCAGAGTGGTGGTAGTAAGCCAGGATTACTAGATTTGCTCTTAGTGTGCGCCATTTCTGGAAACTGCCAAGCCAGAAGCTGCCTAGCATAATTCACAATTGGCGAAGTTTTTTATATGAAATTTGCTCTTAGCTTTGCTGGTTTTGTTCTTTCATTGGTTGTCGCTGCATTAGGTTGGTTTTTTCGATGGAGTGACAAACAAAAATTTGAAAGGTAACAAGCTACTCAAAACGCAGTAGTGGCTGCTGAAAGGACAGTAAATGAGCAGCGCGATTTCAATCACCTTCGTAACAATCAAATACAAATTAATCCAAGCACTGGGAGAATCCTATCCAATAGTGAAGTCAGCAGAGTATCAAGTACGGAAATTTCCCCATTTGTAGATGAAAGATTACTCTCAACTCGTAGGGGCGCATAGCTGTGCGTTAGCGTCTCCATTTTTTAAAGTAGGGAAAAGTTAAATTTGTGCACGCCATTTCTGAAAAGCTATCTCGTAATCCTCTGTTTTACTCTGATAAACACTCCACCAATGAAAAAATAGTCCTAACCCCCATCCTAATACTGGGAAAATAGCCCAAAAATAACTAGGACTAGTTATTAAATTCAAGAGAATGAGAAATAAATTCACCGCTATAAAGGAAACAAAGTGTCCCCAAAAGTCTCTGCGTCGGAAAGTATTAAATGTGTGTCGCGAACGTTCCTCTTCTTGTTGAGCTAACCACTTGTGTTCAGTTGTTTCCAAAATATTAGAAGAAATACCTAACTCAGATGCCATTTCTACAAGTTGTTCTCGTGAAAATTCACCTTCTTGTTTACGAGTGAGTGCTATTTGAAGAATTTTTTGTACATCTTCTGAATTGTAAGTCATTTTAATTACCTTATAAGTTTGTGTGTAAATGCGTTTTTAATTTCACAAAGTTTTCGAGAGGCTTCGTTCAATTCAGTTAGGGAACGCCTCCACATTTTGCACCCAATACTTAATGACATTCACAACCTTATTATTTTCTCACAATCTATTTAGGGCTACTGTATTTGCCAATACCTCTATATTGCTGTTAGAACATTAAGCCAAACATTATCTAAAAATTGAATGCTAGTATTGTCAGAAAATATTGACAATTGTAGAGATAAAATTCTCGCTTTTGAAAGGTTTTTTGATGTTAACTAAAACCACGGTATTTGCATCGTATTTGGATGCAATAAATACATCAATTTTAGATAAATAGTTTCAAAACCTTGTCTCGTCTAGATTTTAGTTTGTGTAATCTGACGATCGCCACTCTCTCGATTTGGGAAATTGGACACTCAAATGCAATTCCCACTTATTCATGTGCCTATGTGGTTTTTTGAGCTAATTCATCAGCCTCACAGCTTCAAAGATGCGTAAATTTCAGTTTATCGGCCGTAAATTGATCAGTAGAAAGCAGCAAGTGCAATTCACACGTCTTATGAACAACAGCATTTTTAACCTAACCGTCTCTCCAGTTGCGATCGCCATTATTGGTGGTGGCTTTAGCGGTTCTCTGGTTGCAGCTAATCTTTTACGCAACGCAACTATGCCATTATCCATCAAGTTGATTGAACGTAATTCTGAAATAGGTAGAGGAGTTGCTTATGGGACACCAGTGGACTGTCACTTGCTGAATGTGCCAGCAGGTAAGATGAGCGCTTATGACGATGAACCAAATCACTTCCTCAACTGGCTGCACAAAAATGGGCATGAACAGGTAACTCCATCCACCTTCGTTGGGCGTCGGGTTTATGGGGACTATGTGCAGGCGACTTTAAAAGCAGCACAGGTAAATGCAGCAGCTAATGTGCAGCTAGAGAAAATTGTGGATGAAGCGATCGCCATCGAAACAAAACCTGACAACACAATAGTGTACTTGAGTAGTGGTCAATGTTTGCATGTGCAAAAGGCGGTGTTAGCGTTGGGCAATTTCCCGGCAATTCTGCCTAGACCAATTGCCACTCTTAAGAAGGATCATGTTAAAGATGCTTGGTCTGCTGATGCGATCGCTGACCTAAATCCAGAGGATGCTATTCTACTGGTGGGCACCGGGTTAACAATGGTAGATGCGGTTGTTGCCTTACATCAGCAAGGATTCCAGGGACAAATTCATACCGTCTCGCGGCACGGATTGATGCCCTGTAGCCACAAATCAACAACTCCTTATCCAGCATTTCTTGATGTAGAAACTGCACCAAAAACGGCGCGAGGACTGCTGCATGTGGTACGTCAAGAACTGCGCCACGCCCTTACCCAAGGACACGCCAGTTCCGACAACCAGGGGAACCCCAGCAACGGACTGGCTCAAGATTGGCGGGCAGTAATTGATGCCATCCGCCCAATTATTCCCCAACTTTGGCAAGCAATGCCATTGCCGGAACAGAAGCGATTTCTGCGCCATGTCAAAGCTTACTGGGAAGTTCACCGTCATCGGATTGCTGAAGAAATTGCCGAAGTACTGGATGCTGCAATGGAGTCTGGTCAACTGATCCATTACGCAGGTCGGATTCAAAGTTGTCAGGAGTTTGAGGATGGGGTGAATGTGAGTATCTGCGAACGGGGAACGCACAAAGATATCGTTTTGCAAGTCAAGCGGATTGTCAACTGCACCGGCGCAAATTGTGATTACCTCAAATTGCAGCACCCATTAGTCGCTAGCCTCCAAGAACAACGGCTGATCCGTCCTAACACATTGTCAATGGGAATCGACACTGCCCCAAATGGTGCGCTGATTGATGCAGATGGAAATACATCTCAAATGCTGTACACCTTGGGGACACCGCGCAAGGGCAATCTTTGGGAAACCACCGCTGTTCCTGAAATTCGGGTTCAAGCAGCAAATTTGGCACAGGAGTTACTGAAATCTCTCAATCCAAAACCCGATGCTCCTACTTTCGTGTTAAATAAACCCGCTATGTTATTTCGTCAACTATTCGATAAAGAATCTAGTACTTATACTTACCTAATTGGCGACCCAGAAACCAAAACAGCTATCTTAGTTGATCCTGTGTTGGAACAGGTCGAACGTGATCTTCAGATATTACGACAATTGGGGCTGACCTTGGGCTACTGTCTAGAAACCCACATCCATGCTGACCACATCACTGGGACAGACAGATTAAGGTCACTGACGGGTTGTTTAGGGATTGTGCCTGAGAATGCCGCGGTTACTTGTGCAGACCAGTACATTGCCGATGGAAATATGTTGGAATTGGGGAATGTGCAGATTCGGGCGATCGCTACCCCTGGTCACACTGACAGCCACATGGCATACTTAGTCAACGACACTTATCTATTAACTGGAGATGCCCTATTCATCCGGGGTTGCGGTCGTACCGACTTCCAAAGCGGCGACGCTGGATCACTGTATGATGCCATTACTGAAAAGCTATTCAGATTACCGGATGACACCTTGGTATATCCTGGTCACGACTACCAAGGACAGACAGTATCCACCATTGGTGAGGAAAAGTGCTGGAATCCTCGGTTTGCAGGACGCAGCCGCAACCAGTTCATCGAGCTAATGAAGAACCTCAACTTACCCCAACCGAAAAAGATGTTGGAAGCTGTACCTGCAAATCAGCATTGTGGCAGAGTTTTAGCTGCATTAGATTATCAAATTTGAACTTTGTTTAACTATCACAAGGGTAAGGCGATTTCTACGATGAGCTACAATTTGGCACCTTTTTTATTTAAATTGCGTAGCGATGTCTAACGACAAGCCGCTGCGTGTCTACGCTCTATTGTTTTCTGAGCTTTCTAACTAATTGCCTTCTTTTTCTTTAGCCATATTCCCAATAAACCAGCAACTGCTACTCCTCCAATAGTTGATGGCTCAGGCACAGGTTTTACACTCACATTATCCAAGTAGAAAAATGCGTGTCTATCGACAGAGCCAAACTTTAACTCTGTGGATGATGCGTCTGCCGTGAAATTGAACTTATATGGCGTGTATACTTGATAAGAAATGTTTTTTTGATCGAAAATGTTTTTTCCACCGATAAATGTCTGAAATTGATTATCAAGGTCAAGTGGCTCGTCTGTAGATCCTAAATAGTAACTAAGTTCGTATTTCTGACCAGGTTGTGTAGAAAGTGTCTGTGATATGTAACTGAGGTCTACAAATCCACCAAGTGATAAGCCATGATTACCACTTTGAGGAAAATTGCTCATTTTAATCAATGATGTATCCATCGGATCGCCAAACTTGGTCCAATCTGTAACATTAGGATTTGTAGTATTGGGATTGTTAGGATCTACCAGGGGGTCGAGTTCAAAGCTTCCGTTTTTAACAAGTTCTGCCGCTTGTGCTGCTGTATTATAAGCATTGGTAATCACAGCAGTGCTAATTAAGATAGTAGTAACACTAAAAACAATAATTGAGAGTTTTTTAGTTAACTTCATGAAACTTGACTCCAAATAATTTAAAATTCCGACAATTAACACAAGTTGATAGTTACATCTATGCTGGCTCTAAGTAGTGTCAATAAAACTAAACACTTCATCCCGATTTAGAAGAGTTAGAGACACGAAGTTGGACTGGGCTTTACTTCGTCTTGCTACGCTAACGCATCTCCATAAGCCGAAAATTCTCACCAACAAATCTTAACTCAACTGTATTGACTTATAGGTGAATTCGCACTTAAGTCTAATTATTGGCATGGTGGCATTCTCGACACTAAGGAGCCAGACATCACTTGGGCTTTTAAGAGAATGAAGATTAGCTTGTGATCTGTAGTTTATTCATCTCTATCATATCCCCCCAAATCTCCATAATGCTCTCCTTGATGTTAAGGTATAGCTTTCACACTCACATCATCCAAATATAAAAACGCAAACTTGGCTTTGGAACCAAACTTTATCTCTGTGGATGTTGCTTTCGCTTTAAAATATAACGTGTATTGCGTGTAGTCCTGAAAGGGAATATCCTTTTTAACATCAACTTTCTTTTTACCGATAAAAACCTGAAATTTATTATCCAGTTCAGGTGCCTCCTCTGTTGATGCTAAATAGTAAGTAAGTCGGTAGTTTCGACCACGAATTGTGGGGATAGTCTGTGATATGTAGCTAATGTTTGAAAATCCACCAAGCGATAAACCCTGCTTGCCAGTTTTAGGAAAGTTGCTAATTTTAATAACTGATGTATCTATCGAATCGCCAGACTTAATCCATCCTGTAACATTAGGATTTGAAGTATTGGGATTATTAGGATCTACGAGAGGATCGATTTCAAATCCCCCGTTCATAATCAGCTCTTGTCCTTTTGCTTGTGCTGCTGATTTATAAGTATTGGTAATTACAGCAGTATAAAGTAAGGCAGTGGTCAAACTACAAACAAGAATTGAGAGTTTTTTAGTGAACTTCACGAGACATTACTCCAAATAGTTTAAAATTCACGACAACGAGTACTTAATTGATTGACTTTGTGGAGATTAAGGCAACTTAAATTGATAACTTTTGAAGATGTTCTTGGCATTAGTACCACTTAAGTAGGTAGAAAAACTCTGTGCCGTTGATAGAACTTTAGTTTTGGTGAGTATACCCAGTGGATAGACAATCGAAGCACTATCTGCCGGGTTGGCAGTTTGTACAACTTTTACCTTGTTAGAAATGAAAGCATCGGTTGTGTAAACAAAACCTGCGTTAATAGTTTTATTTACACCTCCAACTGCAAGAGTTTTATTTTCAACAGCACTCAAAACGTTACGCACATTGCTGGCACGGTATAATTTCGGACTAACAGTAGTGAAAATACCTCGGTTAGTAAGAACTTGTTTGGCATAATTTCCTGCTGGTACAACTGGAGGAGTACCTGTGTAGTCACCTATAGCAATGCCAGTAATGTTGGCGTTGGTTAAACCATTGATGCTAGTGAGACCAGCACTACCAGCACTAACAGGAGGTGTTATGGGAGTAATCAAAACTAGACTGTTTTTAACAATGTTCTTACGGCTACCTGCCACCAATTTACTTGGGCTTGAATTCTGCAAGACATCTATTTGGTCTGTGGCAGCAGAAATGAAAATATCTGCTGGTGCTCCTGCTTGTATTTGCTTGAGCAAGGTACCAGAAGCACCAAACGTATAAACAACGTTGACACCTGGGTTAGCATTTTGGTACTGAGTTTTAATGGCATTTAGCGCGTTTGTTAAGCTAACAGCCGCATACACATTAAGTGTGGTTACAGAGCTTGCTGGCGATAAATTGACAAACTGTAAGCCTATTACCAGCATCATGCTAGTAACTGCCGTGGCAATCCAAGTAATAAGTCTTCTTCTGTTCATGAAAGTTATAGTTTGGGGAAAATTAAAAGTCTCATTGTTGACATACCTGATTTATGCACAGGCAACGGAAAAATCAACTACCGAGCAGGCAGAAGACATGGAGAAATGAAAGTTTGAGAGGGTTTTTGCGTAAGTTCTACGCATAATAAATTCTGGAAATAAACAGCCAATCACAATTGCTAAAAGCATTAGTGTGATGAGCCGTTTATGATTTCCAAGTAGAATTACACAAACAGTAAGTGAAATGTATTTAGTGATGAAATAATATCAGTTAAATACACTCACTACCAACATTTCTGGTTAAGAAATCCTGACAAAGAGCTATGGTAAGAGCATCTAAGTTCTAAAAAAGCTTTTAATTACCTACATAGTGTAGGTAGCACTATAAAATTATCAGATAGATCCTAGAATAGTTAAAACCTTATTTATACCAACTAAATACTTTTATGTATCTATTTTACTAATTTTCTTGGTAAAGCATGTGCTGTGTTGATACTAGTGAACAGCGATCGCCCCTACCAGTGTCTAAAAAAAGGAGCGATCGCATTTAGAGAGCCAGTCCACTATAGCGGTTCTTAATTGCATGGAATACAGACTTAATAAGTAGATCAGCGTAAATAATTATCGTTGGAATAAGGCAGTTCTTGCTGAGGACTCTTAGCTGGGAAAAAAAGTTTGAGCCTTGTTTACTTTTCTTCACACAGTTTGGTTTCATTGTACCGATTTACATACACATAGTTCCGTTTTTGTCAAAACCTTTTACTGGACTGGCGCTCTAGGAGTGTTTGTAACTCATCCGCTCAGACAATCTACATATAATTCTTTATTTGTATAAAAATATATATAAACTTTTATAATATCAATAAAAATTTTAATTTGACATACATCTAATGATAGATAGATTTTATTAAATAAATAGTTTAGATTTGTAACAGATTACACAGAATTAGGTAAAACACAATTAGGTAAAACACATGGCCAACATAATTGACACTGCCACTAATAATGGTTCTTTCACGACACTAGTTGCAGCAATCCAAGCAGCTGGTCTGGTAGATACACTCGAAGGTCCTGGGCCATTCACCGTCTTCGCACCTACTGATGAAGCGTTTAATAAGCTTCCAGCAGGTACAGTAGACGCATTACTTCAAGACATTCCCAAGCTGAAGAAAATCTTGACCTATCATGTTGTATCAGGCAAGGTACTGGCTGCTGATGTAGTTAAATTGAAGACAGCTACAACAGTTGAAGGTTCAGATGTAAAAATTGACGCTTCTAATGGCGTTAAGATCAATGATGCAACAGTTGCAACACCAGATGTTGCTGCTGATAACGGTGTCATCCACGTCATTGATACAGTTTTGATTCCTGCATAAGCAAACCTGAGAATAGCGAATGCTATTTGTGGGGCGGCGACTATTTATAGTAGTTTGTTGATTACAGCCTGGTTGGATGTCTTTTAGTAAACATCAACTATCAATAAGTCCATCTAGACAGTATCTAGATGGATTTATTGTTTCATGGGTTTAGAGACGTTGCATTGCAACGTCTCTAGTGTTTGATTAGATGTAATCAAATTTTTAGTTTTGCCAAACCCAAATAACGAATACCTTCGGGGGAAATGTCAAAACGGCAAGGTAAGACTTCTAAACCAAGAGTGATCGCATCCCGTAATAATTTACCATAAACAGGATCTGTGCGATCGCCAGGGGAAAACTCAGTACAATCACTACGATTGATAAAGTAAAGCATCACCGCACGAGTTAGAGGTAGCAGCGCCATTAGTTCTCGCAAGTGCTTTTGTCCTCTTGTAGTCTCTGTGTCAGGAAATAGCGCTAATCTCCCTTCAGACAAAGTTGTATTTTTCACTTCTAAAAAAATCGGGCGTTCCTCATCACTTCCCGTCAAGAAAAAATCCACTCGACTTTTTTTATCTAGTCCATAAACCACCTCGCCCTTAATTTGACTGTAGTCGCCCAATTCTGGAAAAAGGTGTTTCGCCAAAGCTAGCTTTACCACACGATTAGGCAAAAAAGTATTTATGCCTACCCAAGTTGGCTCGTTATCATCTACCTGAATTAGTTCTAAAGTGTAAGCCAATTTGCGGTTAAGATTATCGCTTTTGGAAAGCTGTACCGCACTTTGGGGAGTCGATACTCCAGTCATTGGCCCTGTATTGGGACAGTGTGCTGTGACTATTTCGCCAGAAGTAAGTTGAACGTCAGCAAAAAACCGCTTGTAGCGTTTTAGTAGAATACCCGGATACAAAGGCGGGTAACGGTAAAGCCAATCTATCATTATGAAACCTTGTTGCTGCTAGTAAATATACGTCGATTTCTTCCCCACCGAACCCCCATCAGCAAATCTTTTCAGCAGCTACTCATATACCAATACGGTTCAGATAAGCTTTTTTTCCTCCCTCTGCATCCCTGCATTCCCTGCTCCCCCTGCCTGCCTCAACAGATAAATTTCCTTAACTGAACCCTATTGACTCATATACCCATGAGCATTACTCCGCCCTGTGACAAAATTTGATTAACCTATTTATCACCAAATGTCAAATCTTGTAGTCAAATTTACAACATCTTAATAAAAATTAGCATAGACTAAGTGTTATAAGCCTCCCGTAAAAAAATCTGGGAGAATTTCAACGTGCAAGGAGGTAAATCCTATGCAAAAAGTGGAGACAACAACAGAATTAGAATATGCTTTTCTGTTTACTTTAAGAAAAGTAAATTCGCTCAATCTAGAAGGTTTCAAGCCATTTTTTAGTAATATGCCTATTGACCCTTATATCAAAGGCAATTATCGTTCGAGAAGATTATCTCGGTTCACAGTCTCTGGAAATCAGTTAATCAAATTACCTCATGGCTACCTTTTTCAAAGTAAAGAGTATAATCCATTAGTGGGTGATGTAAAAAGAGAGTTTGCAGAATTAGATGATGCCCTCACAGAACTTGATATTTTTAGAAATCTTGTCTTAGCATTTAGTGATTCTTGTAAACTCCATCCAGAAGCTGAAATCGGAGTTCATCAAATTAGAACTATTTGTTCACCAAAGAACTTGGGTAATCCAGCGCCTGAAGGTATACATCAAGATGGTACAGATTTTATTGGCATATTCTCAGTAGATAGAGATAATATTGAAGGTGGAGAAACACATTTGTATACTGCCAAAAAAGAAAAGCCTGTTTTTAGCAAAGTTCTAAATCCGGGAGAACTTTTATTAGTTAATGACCATGATTTTTTCCACTTTACCACTCCCATAAAACCACAGACTGACGCTCAAGGAAGTAGGGATGTTTTTGTATTAACTTCTCCTAGCTTGCTTTCAGAATAATTCTAGTTAACTGTAAATATTTTACAATCTACGAGATATGGGGAATTGAATGTAGTCATTTCCCCAGCTTTTTTATTTGGAATTGGAAATAATCGGGCTGATAGTGGTTTATCTAACTTGATGGCTAAAGTTGCCATATCAATTAATAAAGCTGCAATTGCTTCAATTGTGATATTACCTGGAATCGGAACTGTATCCAGTCCACAACCACAAACTGCTGAATATAATAATAAATTTGTAATATCATAGGTTTGCTCGTTAGCTCTGGTAGCTAGTCCGACATCTTCACAAACTGGAAGCATCAGTCCAGAGTAACCACAGATTTTTACTGATACGCTTTTCAATACACGAGTCAGCATCCCAGAAATTGCTAGAGTTCCCGAATGCCCAAACTTCCCACTCATCAATTTTTCATAAGCAAAAGCAATACTGTTTTTCTGATCTAAAGATGGAGCTAGAGAGGTATCAATTCCTTTATATGTAACGGCAAATTTATCGGATATTTTTTCAGCAATAACTGCGATTTTATTTAATTCTAATTCTAATATTAATTGCAGGTTTTGCTCTGCTGTTGGGATATTGTTAGCTTGTGAGAATGATTGCATTACTAAGTCGCCTAACTCTAAACCTATAGCAAAAGATGTATTGCCTGTATGGTATGCACTAGGGAAAAATGGGATACCTGGCTGGCAGTTTGCCCATGCACAAAAGCGAAAATTACCATAGCCATTTTGACTTTCTTGGGAAATACGTTTAATAGCTTTGGCAGATTTTCTGGCATTCTCAAAGTTTATGCCAGTCTCCCTGTCGCCAATTTTGCTTGAGCAATAAATAATCGATGTATTATTGTTGATATCTGGAATTATATCTATAGTTTCGGGTTTGCTGGCATAACCAATATTGAAGAAGCTGATATTCAGACTTTGGCAAAATTGTTCTAGAGCTTGAATTTCATTGATAATTTTGATTTTTGACAAGCTTTGCAGATATTCTTCCCAGGTATTAGTGACTATTCTAGTTGTCTGTACTTTATATCCTTGTTTTTCAAACACAATCTGCGCTTGCTGATTAAAGTCAGCAGCTTGCTTAATATTTTCATAATCTTGTAGAGATTGAATTGATATACCTGTTGTGATAGTTCTAATTTTCATTGGTATAACTTATTATTGATTAAGAGAAATCAAAGTTTTAGCCTAGATTTGCAGTAAATCTAACTCCAAAATCCGGACGTCTACAATATGGGTGAATTCTATTTATAACAACTTAGGGCAGTGTATTCATTTTAATTAACTGAAAATATGAAATGAAACAAAGCCACGCTGAATACTTAGAATATTAAGGGTGAGTGGATAGGTTAGGCTACGAAGCAAGCCTGCTGAAATTCAACTAACTTAATCAACCAAACAAATACCATGAATGACGAATTCTACAATAGAGGATTGGAAAAGGCTAGGCGAAAAGACTACGCTGGAGCAATTGAGGAATTTAATCATGCTTTACAACTGACACCTTACTTTCCCGAAGCTTACTTGCAAAGGGGTTTGGCACATTATGACTCAGGAGCAATCTTGAAAGCTGTTTCAGATTATACCGAAGCCCTAAAGCTTAATCCTGAGAGTATAGAGGCATATTATTGTCGTGGATTAGCAAGGGTGACACTGAAAAATCTACCGGGGGCGCTAGAGGATGTTGAACGCGCTATTCGTCTGAATCTAAATTATGCTGCTGCTTATAATCTGCGGGGGATGGTGCGGCGCAAACAGGGTTATATTCAAGATGCGATCGCTAACTTTAAAAAGGCTGCACAATTATATCTAGAGCAACAGGACAAAGAAAATTGTCGCCTGTGTTTGGAACGAATTAAACAGCTACAATCCCCAGAAAAAGCTGCCGTTGAGCAATCGCTTTCCACCAATGCGCCAATTTTATCCACGAATGATTATTTTACACAATTATTAGAAAAGGCTGAAAAGGGAAATACGCAAGAGGCACTCGCCGATTTAAACTGGGTATTAAAAGCCGATCCGCAAGATGCCCAAGCTTACTGCTGTCGTGGGGTTGTGCGTTGCAAAATGGGGAATTATCGAGAAGCGATCGCAGATTTTAATCAAGCATTGCGACTAAATTTTCAAGATGCCATTGTCTATCGCAACCGAGGCAAAGCCCGTTCTGTATTGGGAGATCATCAAGGTGCGATCGCGGATCTTAACCAAGCACTCCAGATGCAACCCGAAGATCCCTTAGTCTATATTGCCAGAGGTAATGCCTATCGCACAACGGGCAATTATCTCGGTGCAATTCAAGATTACACCCAAGCGCTGCAAATAAATCCTGATGATGCTCAAGCTTACTACAATCGCGCCATTGCCTATACTTGTTTAGAAGAAATGCAAAATGCTTTAGAAGATTATCAACGGGCGGCGAGTATCTTTTGTGAACAAGAAGACTGGGAAAATTATCAACAAGTCTTAAGTAGCCTAGAAAAAATCCAGAAATTTAGTCCAGAGTCAAAAAAGCAAAAATATAGCCTGCTACGTCAGCGACTTTTGCGAATGGTTGGGGGATACTGGGAAATTGCCGAACGATTGATTCAGCAGAAGCAGGATTATTATCCTGGGATGTCAAACGAGTGGTATTTGCAAAAAGTAATTGATGATTTAGAACGCGATCGCAATAGATAAAATATAAATGCACTAGACATGTAAATTCACCCGTACACTTATCCGGGTGAAAATGCGATTAATCACTATCAAATAAATTACGGACATTAATCGCTGCCTTAAAACCATTTCTTTTGTAGTAAAGCGCCGCATCAGTCCGCAAGTAACCTTCTAGTTCAAACGAGTTCGCCAAATTGCCTTGCCGCTCACCCACATAAAACAGCCCCAAACCAACTCCAAACCCTTTCAAATGGGGGTTATACCGTTTCACTTTAAAATTGATATAAATAGGCAACAGGGGGCAGGGGGAAAGAATTAGAGACTAATCATTTGTATCAGGTATTTCGTGAAATGGGGTTAGCACATTTGTCTTAGTAATTTCCCCTGTTTCCAGCAATTGACGCGCCTGTTCTAAGCGGTAATCGTGGAGATAACCAAACAATGGTTTGCCAAATACCTGTAGAAACCCGCGCTTGAGTGCATACTCATTGAGTTTGACTATAAACAAATATTTTTATCTAAATACTTATCAACATCGGGACATTGATAAGCAATATCGCGACTTTCATTATCAATATCTCGACTTTCATTATCAATATCGCGACTTTCATCATCAATATCGCGACTTTCATCATCAATATCGCGACTTTCATCATCAATATCGCGACTTTCATTATCAATATCGTGATTTTCATTATCAATATCGCGACTTTCATCATCAATATCGTGATTTTTGTCACTAATGTTAAAACAATTGATCGCCAATAAAACCAAGTACAAAAGGCAAATTAAGATAAATTACTCAGATTTTTTGGGTAAGTTTGTTTAAGATAATACAATTGTTCAATAATTTTACTGTACCAAAAAATAGCTTTATTAGGTCAAAATAGCTCTTAATCCCCCTCTAAGGATATATTTATGCCGCGTCAAAAACGCACATCCCGTGTTCTAGAAAAAGCTGAATTCAGATCCGCTGGACTAAAAGCGATTGATTCAAGTATGGATTTTGGTGATAATTGCGATTTGCAAAACCTGACTCAATCAATTGAGCAGTTACGCACTATGATTGATGCTTATAACGCCGCTCTAGCTATGATTGACTCTTCCAAAATTAAGATTGATAAGATGGAAAAAAGCTTGAGTAATCTTTCAGACAAGTTGGTGAGGGGAGTTGCCTTCAAGTATGGCAGAAACAGCAGCGAATATGAGATAGCGGGTGGCGTTCGTGAGAGCGATCGCGTTCGGAAAAGCAGGTTGACTCGTTTAAAAAGTAGTATACAAGAAACATCAGGGCAGAGCGCTCAAACCGTTTAGTATTATCAATAGTTGAGTAGGGACAACGTAAAATTTGCTGCAACACGCTTTGCATCAATGGGGTTGTATTGCCAGAGCGACTATAACACTGTTGATCGGAAGGTCGGAGTAAGTGTTGCAGTGTCGCAGGCAGTTCCTCTGTAGGTTTGCCAACAAATGAGCGCAGAATGTCTGGCTGAATAAACACCTCAACTGAGAGAGACGGCTGCACAGCGACAGCTTTACAGGAGTATAATTGATACTATTCATCCTTACCGCAGCTAGTCTGACCACCACCGCAATAAGTAGGCCACCAAGGATTGAACTTAGCTTTATCTTCGCTCAACGTTAGCTTAACATTGCGACAAAATGGATAAAGTCGAGCTAAGGGGGAAGCGGATTCTCAAAGTCCCCCTTGAGAAGGGAAATTCAGAGGTATCAAAACTGCCACGAAACCGTACCCTGCACCGCAAACGGTTCACCATAAAAAACACGCCCCCTACCGTAAGCACCTTCAAAATAGGTGACATCAAACAGATTTCTGAAATTCAAAGCAGCGCGGAACTGATTTCGCTGATAATAAAGCGCGGCATCCGTCCATTTGGGTTAGGAAGCACAGTGCCTTCGGCTGGTAGACCAATGACAAATCCATTGCTTTTGTCTGTGTATTCGCCTTCCAGGGTCAGGCGGGTGCGTTTGCCCAGCGCCAGACTGATTACAGGTGAAATAAAAAATTCAGTTTCTTCAAAGTTTTCAACGAAAGCATTTCTGTTTAGGTAGGAGACGTTAAGGCGATACAACACCGTCTTGGAGTCGTTCAACGGTCCAGATAAATCGATAGCACCCCGGTAGAAGTCAAAGCTGCCAATGGTAGCATCAACGGCATAGAAGGGGTCGCGGAGCGGTTGTTTTGTCACCAGGTTGACGATTCCACCTGGACCGGCTTGACCATAAAGGACTGAAGCTGGACCGCTGAGGACTTCGACTCTCTCGATATTGGCTAAGTCAGTACTTTCAAAATCTGCAAATTCTCTCAGCCCATTGCCGCAAAAACCGTACTGTCCGGCCGCTGTCTCATTAACTCCCCAAGGAGAGTTTTCCCACCACTGTCCTGAAAGCATCAACCAAAACTCCAAAGGATGTGGACGGTCAATGCCTTGTATTATTAGATTCTCATGGCGCTGATAGCTCTCAATCTCCAACACCAAGTTTTGTCGTAATTCAACTCGTCGATAATGTCCTTCTCCCAACGCTTGGGGAGACTTCCAGGTAACATCTAACTCATCATCGGGGTCATTGTTTTGTGGAGTTTCGTTAACTTCTGCAAAAAGTTCCTGGTGAGTTTGTGCTGAAATAGTGATAGTCATGATTAATTTAACTAGAACTTATTGAGATTAATTGTCACTATTCTCTTAAGCCGACACAAGCTAGATTATTCCTCATCTGGAGGTGTCAAATTTCCTACCAGTCAGCGTAACTCTGCGCTGAAAAAATTGGCATTCAAAAAAATAAGCGATCGCTTGCTCAGAAAATAGCGATGCCTACGGCAACCCCTCCGGGCAACGCGCTAATGTTATTAACAATAATTGATACTGTTCATCCTTAGCGCAACTAGTCTGACCAAGGATTGAATTTTGCCTGATCTAATTTCAGCGATCGCCGAGTAGATAGTAATAATTGGCTCATTCTGCTGTGCTGCTGGCTCCTGTTGCGGTGCAGGGAATGTAGGTGTTTAGGGTGGCTGTGTCGCCGTTGCCGCAGTTGCTATACCAAAAACCAGCCCAGCATTATCATCAAATAACTCAACTGTGGGCAAAGCCTTTTCTCCCACTACCGTCACTCGCACAGTATTTGCATCAATA
>NZ_JBALGC010000066.1:0-5137 GCF_036916575.1 Nostoc sp. | reverse complement strand
TAACACAGAATTTGATGGGTTGTGGTTCAGCATCCTAGTCCAAAGGTGAGCCAGTAGTGAGCCGCCATGCGCTGAATCGTTTGGGATAGTTGGAGCCATAGAGCATTGAGTCCCACCAGCCGCTAAACCGGAAGAGGGTTTATGTTTAATCTCTTTAGCCAAGCCATATCTGCACCCTGGAGCATCATTCGTCAAGCAATTGCAATCTATCGTGCCAATTTTCCGCTCTTCTTGAAGATGGCTTTGTATTGTACCGCCTGGTTTTTAGCCGCCTATTTGCCGTGGCTCTTTCTAGTGAGTGTGCTATTGGCTTTGTCTGTTGCTCCGTATGTTTTTTTGGCATCTCCCTCAGTATTTGCGGCACTATTCTCGCATCTGCCTTCAGAAATACTGGGTTCTGTTCTCATTGCTGCTGTAGTCATACTCATGATCGGTTTAGGTTTGAGTCCCTTTACTTCAGCAAAAGGGTTGCTGCGACAGACGTTGATTAGTCAGGTTGCCTACCAAACCTTGAGAGGACAGCCGGAAACTATTCTGGCTAATCTGCGCCACCTCCGATCTCGGTTTTGGCAATTCTGGCTAGCGGAGGTCTATATCAATGGTGTGCTTACGGCTATAGGGCATCTGACATCCAGATTGGGTGAATGGCTGGTTTTGGGGCTAAGCATTGCGATCAACATCTGGTTTACAGCGCAGTGGTTTTTGGTAAATTTGGTGATTGCGATCGAAGATTGTAACGTCAGGCAAGCGTTACGCATCAGTCGGGAGCGATCAAAGCCGCATATGCTCACCATCTGCTGCACCTTGTTCGGCACTGGAGTGTTGACCGTGCCCCTCTATCTGTTGGCGTTTTCGCCTGCTATCGCGGTCTGGCTAGCGGAAAAGCAAGACTTGTTTCCCACTTTATTAAACGCTGAATCCCTCTTGCATCTGATACTGGCGTTGGGGTTATCCATCATTTTGACCGTCCTATTCCATACGCTAGCGATCCCACTCTGGCAATCCATCAAAGCGTTGCTCTATTGCTATCTAAGATCTTCTAAGCTCACCTCTACTTGAGTCAAGCGTGTGCTACCTTGTGTCAAAAATATTACCGTTGTTGAAACCATCAAAACTTTGGAAAAACTATGAAGCAATCAATCCTTTATGGGTTAATAGGCGATCGCGCCGGACGAGTCGTGCAGGCATTTTGGAATTGGCTTTGGGGTAAACCCATTGAAGCAGGCGGAAAAATTGCGGTAGAAGTGGCGCAAGCATCGCTACAAGAGATGCAACAATCGGTTTCTCAACTGACAAAATCAGTTGCTCAAGCTGTTGCCGCCTATGAACAGGCGAAACAACAGTATGTCAAGAGTCAAGCTGATGCAAAGAGATCGGAGATGCAAGCCAATCAAGCATTCGCGCAAGGAGATGAAGAGGCTGCTCGACTCGCTATGGCACGCGCAATTCACATCGAAAGGGTATTACCACAATTTGAAACCCAGGTCAGGCAAGCAGAGCAAGCGGTGCAAAGCCTGAAAGACAAGCTGTATCAGGAGCGCCAAAAGTTGGAATCTTACCAGGTACAAATGCAAACACTCAAATCCCTGAACCAAGTGAACGAGGCTTTAGCGATCATTGCAGATATAAATAATGATGAATTAAAAATCGGCTCCGCCCGCAATCAGTTTAAGGAAGCGCAAGCCGCGATCGAAGGACATAATTTTCAAGCTCATGCCTTTCAAGAACTCTCTGAAAGTCCTGTTGAAAAGCTTCAGGTTGGTCTTGACCAAATGACCCTGGATAGCGAAATTGAGCAACGATTGCAACGACTAAAAGTAACTCAGACCCATTAACTCAGCCCAGGAGAATCCACTTATGACTGCTAATCCCACGAAAGGAAAAAAATCTCTACCCCCGATCGTCTACATCCTCGCAACATTTCTCCTGATTGCAGGAGCGAGTTTAGGTGATCGTAAAATCCTTAATTCATTGCTTGGCAATTCGATCAATATCAATCATGATCTTGCGAAAGATGCCATCAGTAAAGGGGAGACTCTATTTTTTCCAGAAGACGGCACTTCTAGTAAACTTCGGGCTGCAGAAGCCTTTACAAGTGGTAACTATGCGACCGCACAAGCGTTATTCGATCAATCGCTGCAACAAAAACCTAACGATCCCGAAGCGTTGATTTACAGCAATAATGCGAAGGCTTCTTTGCATAACCCGCTTGAAATTGCGGTTTGTGTTCCGGGGAATGCTGATAGCAATGGCTCCCGTGAAATTCTCAGAGGCGTGGCTCAAGCCCAACAGGAAATCAATGCAATAGGTGGTATCAAGGGTCGCTTACTCAGAGTGAAGATTGCCAATGATAACAACGACAATAACAGTGCTCAACAAATTGCCACATCATTCGTCAACCAATCCAGCATTCTGGGCGTTGTTGGACATTATGCCAGCGGTGTGACCCTGGCTACTGCCGATACCTACAATCGCGGCAAGCTAGTCGCCATTTCTCCAATTAGTAGTGCGGTTCAACTCTCGAATAAAAGTGCCTACGTATTCAGAACGGTACCCAGTGACTATGTTTCAGCCAGGGCGCTGGTTGACTATATGCTGCAAACGCTGAAGCTCAAAAAAGCCGTTGTTTATTTCAACTCCCAAAGTGACTATAGCAAGTCTCTTAAGGGGGAATTCAGTACTGCGATCGCCCTCCAGGGTGGTCAAGTTGTCGGTGAATACGATCTCGCCAATTCCAGCCACAGCCACAACCAAAGTTTAGAAGCAGCCAAACAGCGCGGAGCCGAAGTGATTATGCTAGCCAGCAATACGGGTTCCCTTGATCGCGCTCTGCAAGTTGTCCAAGCTAATAACAATCACTTACCTGTACTGGGTGGCGATGATGTTTACAGCCCTAAAACTCTGGATGTCACCCGTGAGCAAGGGCGCGATATGGTCGTAGCAGTACCCTGGCATATTCTGGCAACGGGGTCGAAGGACTTCGCGCAGCGATCTCGCAGGCTCTGGGGCGGCGATGTTAACTGGCGCACCGCAACTGCCTATGATGCCACTCAAGCCCTCGGCGCGGCTTTGCGACAAAATCCCACCCGTGAAGGCATCCAGCTAGTCTTGCATAGTCCATCATTCGTCGCATCGGGAGCCTCTCGCACCGTCTCGTTTCTGCCTTCGGGCGATCGTAATGCTCCAGTGCAATTGGTTAAGGTGATCCAAGGTGGTCGTTCTACCTACGGTTACGACTTCATCCCCATTCCCTAAACTTCAGATAAAAGTGGTTTTATGGCATAGATTGGCGTAGATATAGCGAAGCTGTCACCAGAGGAAAGATTGTCTCAAAATCGTGAATCAGTCAGCAAACACTATTTATTGGTAATAGAGCGATGTCTACGACGGGCTACGCCTACGCTTGAAGGTAACTAGGAGCATCGTCTGAAATGCTCAATAAAACGTTGTAAAGTGAGTTTTGTGATCTCCCCGGCTTTACCTGAAATGTCCACATGGTAAGAGTTATAAAAAACTTTTTGGTTTACTGACTATGAATTTATTTAGGATTATGCTCACAGTAGCTTCATTGGTGGTAGGAGTAAATTCTACTCTATATACGGAAAGTGCGTATGCTCAAGTTATTAATCAGCGTTCATTTAATTTAAGAGATATTGCTGGTACAGAGTTGTCTTGTGGCTCTCAGATGCCTAATGTTTTCCGTGGTGGTCACTGTAAGTTTGTTCTAGAAGGTGAAGTACTATCAGTTTTTATTAAAAAAGATAGTCAAGAAATAAAAATACCGCTAAAAAGTATTTTTTCGGTAGTTCTTCAAACTTCATCAATTGGCGGACAAGTTCAAGGTTACATTGGATATCTTACAAGTAGCGATCAATCATCTGGTAATCGTGCCAATTTCTTGAATTTTGAAAAAGTGGTGATAGACTATAAAATCCCTAACGTGGATGCTCTTTCCCAGACAGAGCGAGCGGTGCTCAAACAACATGGTGAAGATATGACGCTTCGTTTTAAAATGCTGGAAAGTCTACAAGCTGTAGTACCTGGAAAAAATTCCAAAGATGTCAGTGCTACAGTTAATGAACTTGTAACATCACGCTCATGTATTCGTTGTGATCTAAGCGGTGCAAACTTGGCTAATCTTGACCTTCGTAGAGTCAATCTAGAAGGTGCAAATCTGAAAGGTGCGAATCTAAAAGGTGCCAATTTAGAAGATGCAAATTTTATAGGTGCTTCACTTGATGATGCAGATTTGAGTAAATCGAACCTGAAAGTTGCTTTCTTTTCACTTGCATTTATGAAACGGGCAATATTAACTGGTGCGGAGTTAAATGGAGCAAGGTTTCACTGGACGGATTTATCTGAAGCAAATCTAGACCAAACATCTTTTCGGTCAGCAAAATTCCTTCCTGCTGATCTAACTGGAGCTAATTTGACTAATGCAAGTTTAGCTAAGTCGTCTCTGCGTTCAGTATCTATGAAGTTGACAAATCTTCAAAATGCAAATCTTCAGCAAGCTGAAATCAGTGATAGCAGCGTATTGAGTGGGAGCAATCTTCAAGGTGCTAATCTTAGTGGTGCAACCTTGAATGATGTTATGGTGACAAGTACAAATTTTCAGGATGCGAATTTACGAGGCGCTATATTTAAAAACGCCTTTGTTATGTGGTCAAATTTTAAAAATGCAAATCTTAATGGTGCAACCTTGAATGATATTTTCGTGCAAGGTACAAATTTTCAGGATGCGAATTTACAAGGCGCTATATTTAAAAACGCCTCTGTTATACAGTCAAATTTTAAAAATGAAAATTTGCTGGATGCTTCTCTCAAAGATGACGATCTGAAGACTTCTCGATTTTGTAATACAACCATGCCAAATGGTTCAGTTAATAATACAGGCTGCAACAGCAATTCTAAATTTAAGAGGTTGTTTGAAAAGTTGTAAGTTGTAATTTTTATCGAATTATTACGGTATTGAGCCGAGATACGTGTAAAAACCTGCAAAATGGTCTGGAAAGCGTTGCTATATCTAGCTTTCATCGATTTTGACTTCCATCTTTATAAGGCTTTCCACTTCAATCTTCCCCACAGACCGAGAATGAATACCAGCAGCATCGGCTAACTCAAACTGAGTTAAATT
>NZ_JBALGC010000065.1:0-68288 GCF_036916575.1 Nostoc sp. | reverse complement strand
TCCGCTTCCGGCACTTATTCAATATAGCGAACCTACCTTTTGCTGTCAACTATTTTTCCCAAAAATATTTGGAACACTTTCGAGTCCCCCTGAAACTGCCCACAGTGCCGGGTTGTAGGCCACAATTGTTTATGCACTGTGCTGAGTAAGGAAGGGTGAAGCGTGAATTTTCAGTCGGTAATAGCTTTATTGCATCAGTTTTGGGGCGATCGCGGTTGCTTGATTGCCCAGCCATACGACATTGAGAAGGGAGCAGGTACTAAGAATCCCCAGACATTTTTAAGAGCATTGGGGCCAGAACCGTGGGCTGTCGCCTACGTTGAACCATGCCGTCGTCCAACGGATGGGCGGTACGGCGAAAACCCCAACCGCTTCCAACAGTATTATCAGTACCAAGTTCTGATTAAGCCGTCGCCAGATAATATCCAGGAGATTTATCTTGATTCATTAAGGGTTTTAGGTATTCGTCCTGAAGACCACGATATTCGGTTTGTAGAGGATAATTGGGAAGATGCGACGGTGGGAGCTTGGGGCACTGGGTGGGAAGTATGGTTAGATGGGATGGAAATTACTCAATTTACCTACTTCCAACAGTGTGGGGGAATAGATTGCCGTCCTGTGTCGATTGAGATTACATACGGGTTAGAGCGATTGGTGATGTACCTCCAGGAAGTAGAGGCAATTACTAAGATTCATTGGACAGACAACATTACTTATGGTGATATTTACCTCCAGGGAGAGATTGAGCAGTGTATCTACAACTTTGAAGCGTCAAATCCTGAGATGCTGCTAACACTATTTAATTTATATGAGCAGGAAGCTACCCAATTGACGGAGCGAGGATTGGTCTTGCCAAGCTTAGATTATGTAATGAAGTGTTCGCACACGTTCAATCTGCTGGATGCTAGAGGTGTGATTTCGGTGACGGAGAGAACTCGCTATATTGCCAGGATTCGGCATTTGGCTAGGAAGGTAGCTCATTTATATGTTGAGCAAAGGGAGAAGTTGGGTTTTCCGTTGCTCAAAGATTTAAAACCAATCATACAGCCACCTTTTTTACAGCCAGTTGTGCAGCAACTTGTTTCACAGTCAGTCTTACCACAACCTATTTCAGAGTCTACAGTTAAATCTCGTTACCAATATATTATTGATTGGCTGTTTTTGATTCCAATTGCCTCTTATGTTCTTTGGATAATACTTTCATTGTTTTGATAGAAGATTTTATGTGTCAAAGGATGTAGAGCATCCAGATACTCGTTACCTGGCTCAGTGAGAGGATGTTTAGAAAGTCGAATTTATTACTTGCCTGGGCAAGTATAAGTTGCGGTTCTAGGAGACTTTACCTGCCCTCATAGGTTAGCAAACCCTTAATTTTGCATTCTTTAAGCTAGGTATATCTTTATAATGTGGCTGTTGCTAAAGGTCAGAAATACCGTTCAATCTTAAGTCTAGAACATTAAAGCTACAAGGATAAGGCCCGCCTGTGCGGGCTTTGTTTGTATAAACTTGATGGACTATAGTTCAATACGCTTGGGTTAAGGCTAAAACTCTTTGTCAAAGTCAATTTTTTTAACGTAGATGCAAAGCGGCTTGCCGCAGCAAAAAGTGTATCGCCTCGTTTCCCGCCGTTGGCGTAGCCCGCCGTAGGCATCTGTTAGCGCAGCGTAAAGCCTACGGCATAGCTTCTCTTCGAGACGCTGCGCTATCGGATCAGAACTTTGTAAGAGAGGAGCGTCACTTTTTAAGACAGGCTACCGCAAAGGACGCAAAGGAGAGGCAGCGGGGGGACAGGGGGTTTCCCCCATGAGCGACTGCCGTCGCAAAGAGAAGGAAGAAATGCTTAACTCAATTGTATTGGACTATATTTCCCCACAAGCATAAAATTTTTTGGCGTTGCTGATTAAACAGATGAAAAGCTCATGCAGAGCCACTCCCGGCGCAGATAATAAGAGTTTGGAATATTTGATTTTTGAATTTCATAGCCAAATTCAGCAACGCCGATTTTTCTCTATTGCTGCCCTAGTACAGCACGGCATAAATCCAGTTAAGCTGTTCCACATTTAAATTGCATATACTGGGTGGGCAAGATGCCCATCCCACAAGAGTTATGTTTAATTCGGTTATGCAAATTAGATGTTTTTTAGCTTACCATCTCAATTAACCTAACAAGGGGATTTTACCCCTTGTTAAAGGTAGGCAAACTTCCACCACAGTGTACTAGCTATTTTTAAGTCAGATGCAAATTCAGATTCTCAGGTGCTTTTACAAAAAATCTTATGATTCAAACCAGTGGTGTAATTATTTGTCTTGGCTACATTTTTGGGTTGCTGTTTACAGCAGTTCCTTGGGGTGGTGTGTGGATTTTGGTTCTGGGGATAGTGGGAGCAATTCTTTTTAGAAGACGCATTAGTTCACGGCAATTTGCTCAGAAACCAGAAAATGCTGGAAGCAAAAATAAGGCAGTGCTTAACACTTGGCAAACTACTCCTCATCCTCGAATATGGTTAGCTGCTGGTTTAGTGGGATTGTTGGCAACTCTATATTTTCAATGGCGAGTGCCGCAACCAGGTGCAAAAGATATTAGTCAGTTCGTCCCGCTTGGAAATAGCAGTAATCAAGAACAACTTGTGATTGTTCGTGGCGAAGTGGCAAGTAATCCCCGCTTGACTCGCAGTCAGCGAGGACAATTTTGGCTGGAAGCGACTCAGCTAGATGAGGTTAAAAATGAAAAAGGTTCAACAGGTCTCCCAAAAGGGGTGACAGGCAAATTGTATGTGACAGTGCCTATCCTTCAAGCTACTGGATTATACCCTAGTCAACAAATTGCTGTGACTGGGATTTTGTACAAACCAAAGGCGGCTTCTAATCCTGGTGGTTTTGATTTTCAGAAGTTTCTCAAGCAAGAAGGAACGTTTGCTGGTTTGATTGGGCGACAAATAAATGTTTTGGATCAGGAACGTAAATGGGGATGGTGGCAAATTCGGGAGCGAATTGTGCGATCGCAAGTTCGTTGGTTGGGTATACCAGAAGGTCCTCTTGTCAGTGCAATGGTTTTAGGCAGCAAAGCAGTTGATTTACCCTACGATATCCGCGACTTATTTGTACAAGCAGGATTAGCTCATGCTTTAGCTGCTTCCGGGTTCCAAACTTCCTTGATTTTGAGTGTGATCTTACAGTTAACGAGGCGGGCAAAAAAAGGAACGCAATTTACCCTTGGCTTTTTGGCTTTAATCATTTTTCTGAGTTTAACAGGTTTTCAACCTGCGGTACTCAGAGCCGTAATTATGGGTTTTGCGGCATTAGTTGGCCTGCTATTAAAAAGGAAGGTAAAACAGTTGGGGTCGCTATTATTAGCAGCAACTCTGTTATTAGTGTTTAATCCTCTATGGATTTGGGATTTAGGCTTTCAACTGAGTTTTTTAGCAACACTAGGATTAGTCGTAACAGTACCCGCATTAGTCAACCGCCTGGCATGGTTACCACCTGCGATCGCCGCTTTGATTGCCGTTCCTTTAGCTGCCACTATTTGGACTTTACCTGTGCAACTTTTTGTATTTGGGGTTGTACCATCTTATAGTTTGTTACTAAATGTGGTTAGTACTCCATTAATTTCGATCATTAGTATAGGTGGAATCATCAGTGCTTTGGTAAGTTTAATTTGGACTGAAGCAGGAAGCTTCCTGGCTGGGGTGTTGCATTACCCTACTGATTGGCTAATTAAACTAGTGGAATTTTTTAGCAAGTTGCCAGGAAATTCTGTTGCTGTAGGCAGCATATCTACTTGGCAGCTTCTGGCGATTTATCTACTGATTATACTGGTTTGGCTAGTGCCTTGGTGGCAGCGGCGGTGGTGGTTTGCTAATGTGATGGCGATTGGTTTAGTATTCATCCCCTTTTGGCATTCTACAAATACATTGTTTAGGATAACGGTATTGGAATCTGGTACAGAACCAATTGTAGTTGTTCAAGATAGAGGTACAGTAACTGTAATTAATAGTGGCGATGAAGGTACAGGACGTTTCACAATCCTACCGTTTTTGCAACAGCAGGGTGTAAATCAAATCAATTGGGCGATCGCTACTGATTTCCAAGGCAATGAAAGTAATGCTTGGTTGGAATTACTACAACGTTTACCGATCAAAAATTTTTATGAATATTCCCCCAAGCCAGAAGATTCTATTGCAACTCAGGCAATTCAACAAGAATTACAAAAGTATCAGGGATTTTACCAACCGCTGGCAGTCGGTCAAGCAGTGAAAGCGGGTTCAATAGTGGCACAATTAATCAACGATCAATTACCCATCTTACAATTGCAAATTTTAGATCAGAATTGGTTATTAGTAGGTAATATCAAGTTGAAAGAGGTACAGCAACTAGTTAAAAGTGGGAGTTTGCCTCGTCCACAAGTGCTGTGGTGTGCCCCTCAGTCATTAAAAGATTTAGTTATTGCTCTGCAACCACAAGTAGCGATCGCTTCTTCTGCCAACTTTGATCCAAAAGCCTTATCTGAACTAAATCAAAGCCAAACAAAACTATTTTTTACAGGACTAAATGGGGCTATTCAATGGACGCCTAATGGTCAGTTTGAGGCGTTTATTGAAGCTACAGAAAATAAGTCTTCTATATTATAGAAAACTTACAATCAAGAAAATTTAAAAGCCTGATATTTTTGGGAGCAAGACTAACTAAAGATAGATGTATAGTCATTCGCAAGAAAGTAACCTATCGAAAGGTTTCAAGAACGTCGATTTCCGCAGATGCTAACCGTACGCTAATTAAAAAATGAAAATGGGTAGTTTAATTGAATTTACATTGTTTGCTCCTCGTAACAAAGGAGCAGCTTTAATTGGCTCTTTTTCTGAGTGGAAAGAAATCCCAATGAAAAAAAGTGAAGATGGTTATTTCCACGCTCAAGTAAAATTGGAAGACGGCATTTATCAATATAAATTTCGTATTCAAAGCCAAAGCCCAAATTTTGCACTTGATGAATGGGTAGATGTTCTTGATCCTCAGGGAACAGATGTTAATGAAATAGAAAAATCCAGCATGGTGCAGATTAAAGATGGACAACGCATTATTGATACTTATGTTTGGCAACATGATGAAAAACCGTTGCCTGACAATCAGGAATTAGTCATATATGAAATGCACGTTGCAGATTTTACTGGTAATGAGGTTGGCCTTGACAAACAAGGCAAATATTTAGGGATAATTGCTAAGTTAGATTATCTGGTTGAATTGGGAGTTAATGCAATTGAATTAATGCCAGTTAATGAGTATCCCGGTAACTATAGCTGGGGCTATAAAGTCCGCCACTTCTTTGCTACAGAATCTAGTTACGGTTCAACAGAAGATTTAAAACGATTAATAGATGAGTGTCATGCTAGAGGCATTCGCGTTTTTATGGATGGAATTTATAACCATACCGATGAAGAATGTCCGTTAATGCTGATTGACCGGAATTATTGGTATTACGAACACATGCATTATCCTGAAGACCCAGATAATTACTGGGGACCAGAGTTGAACTATGATAATTATGATAAAAAATTAGATGTTAAACCTGCATGGAAATATGTTGGGGATGTGGTGCAATTTTTCATTCAGGAGTATCACATTGATGGAATTCGTTTTGATGCGGTGCGCCAATTGGCTAACTTTGAATTTCTCGACTGGCTGGCGCAGCAAGGGAAAAACCATGCTGCACCCAAGCAGTTTTACAATATTGCTGAACATATTCCTGATACAAAAACTGTAGTAAAGCCAGATGGGCCATTAGATGCTTGTTGGCATGAGAGTTTTCGGTACTTTATAGTTCCATATATTTGTGGAGAAGCATTTGAATTAGAACAACTAAAGCAAATTTTAGATCCTAAAAAGCAGGGTTATGCGATCGCTACCAATGTGATAAATTATTTGGCAACCCACGATCGCGAACGTCTATTGCGAGAATTAGGCGATCGCGGTATCTTTGACGCAGATGCATTTAAGCGAGCGAAGTTAGCAGCCGTTCTCTTAATGACAGCGATGGGTATACCAATGCTGTGGATGGGAGAAGAGTTTGGTGAATACCAGCAAAAAAGTGAAGATGTGACTAAGCCACAGAAGATTAATTGGTCTTTGTTGTCAAACGACCAGAATCGTGATTTATTTGAGTATTATCAAAAACTCATTGCTCTACGCAAGCAGAATCTAGCTTTGCAAAGTGACAATATCGAGTTTTTCTATGAAAATGCTGACGATAAAGTGCTGGCTTACACCCGTTGGCATAAGCAGAATTCTCATGTTGTTGTCGTGGCTAATTTTTCTGACGAGAATTTAACTAGATATCAAATTCCAGACTTCCCAACTGCTGAGTATTGGCAAGATTGGTTCCTCAAACGTGAAGTTGAAGTTGGTAAAGATGGTTTAATCACTGATTTGCCAAGCTATACAGCCAAGATATTTGTTTTGCAATAGTAGTGTGTGAATAGATTTATTGATAGGTAGGAATTGTTCGTAGTTTTGGATTTTCCACTCTAGTCCAAACTACAAACCTATAATTATTTTTCTTTTCCCAAAATGACAGAAGAGGGGTTAATTGCAAATAGTGCGTTCGCCCTACAGGCCTTTGGGCATTGCTATATGTTTATTTACGCCGTGCTGTACTAGTAATCTTCCTGCTCGGTGTTCGTTAAAAAGTAGGCGATCGCGAATTGTGCACAGGTGTTCGGGATCTTCCTTGGCAAACCTGTGTTGAATAATCCACTGGAGTCTGGCTCCTGACTTACTTAGTCTTCTAGAGTGCAAGGCGTAGCAGCAAAGATGATTCCACATCCAGCTTCAGGGCTGTGATATTATGGGAGACTGCTGCATACATTTAGAAAAACTAGAAACTGAATCGATCATGGCCCTGACGCAACTGCGGAAACAAGAAATAATTTCCAACTACCAAGTTCATGAAACCGACACTGGGTCGGCCGATGTCCAAGTTGCCATGTTAACTGAGCGCATTAACCGCCTCAGCGAACATCTCCAGGCAAATAAAAAAGACCATTCTTCCCGGCGGGGACTGTTGAAGCTAATTGGTCAGCGTAAGCGTCTTTTAGCTTATATATCGCAGGAAAGCCGGGAAAAGTATCAAGCTTTGATTGCTCGCCTCGGTATTCGTGGATAGGGACTACTGCTTATGTCTGCTGAAGAATCTGAACGCAGTCGCTTGCCCTTTGAACCAAACAAAAAGCGTCAAAAACCCGCAAAAACTCAAAGTAAACCGATAGCACAGCCACAAGAATCTGGCAAACAGGCTGATAGAAAGACACCTTACACCAAAGAAGAAATGGCTATTCCCCAAGTAGTCAGCCAGCGGATGATCCGACGCGTAGCTGGGTTCTGTGGTGTACCAACAGCTTTGGGCATTACCACTCTGGTTGTCAGCTATCTGCTTGCTATCTACTCCGACATCAAACTACCTCCCATCGCCGTGTTATTGGTGAACATGGGATTATTTGGTTTAGGGGTCTTAGGGATAACTTATGGCGTTCTCTCTGCCTCTTGGGATGAAGAAGAAGTCGGAAGTTTGCTGGGTTTGGGTGAGTTCAAGACCAATTGGGGACGAATGGTGGCAGGTTGGCGCGAAACTCGGCAAAAAAACTCATAATGATCGGCGCTCAGGTATTACGTAACTGCGGTATTGGGTAAATGAAGAAGTTAGGCACTCCGTTGGGCGGGTTTCCCGACTTGAAGGAAGTGCTGAACCCGTGAATGTTGAAGTTGAAATTTTATAACTTCAACATTGCTAATTAAAGTTGTATAATCTTTTTTCTACCCCATGTCCAGTTATTTAGTAGTAAAACTACTGACTGAGCGCTATCTATCTATCTATATTTATATTGTAAATAAATTCCATTTTTAACTATTCGTAATTAGGTCAATAGGCAACAATAAACTTAGTCCATTAACAGAAAATTTTACTCAATTAATCAGGAACTTTCACATGATTATAGTAATGAAAAGTGGTTCCCCAGAGGCGGAAATAAAGCGCATTGATAAGGAACTAACTAACTGGGGGCTAACTCCAGAAAAAATTGTTGGTCAACACAAAGTAGTTATTGGTTTAGTAGGTGAAACCGCCAGCTTAGATCCACTACAAATTCAGGAACTTAGCCCTTGGATTGAACAGGTGTTGCGGGTAGAGCAGCCTTACAAACGAGCCAGCCGTCAATACCGCCACGGTGAAGCTTCGGAAGTGGTGGTTAATACTCCCAATGGAGCGGTGGTATTTAGTGAACACCACCCTTTAGTAGTCGTTGCCGGCCCCTGCTCCGTAGAAAATGAAGAAATGATTGTGGAGACGGCGCGGCGCGTCAAGACGGCTGGAGCCACATTTTTGCGAGGAGGGGCATACAAACCCCGGACTTCACCTTATGCCTTCCAAGGACACGGCGAGAGTGCTTTAGATTTGTTGGCAAAGGCGCGGGAAGTCAGTGGACTAGGTATTATTACAGAAGTGATGGATGCCACTGACCTGGATAAAATTGCCGAAATTGCTGACGTGATCCAGGTGGGGGCAAGGAATATGCAGAATTTCTCCTTGCTCAAAAAAGTAGGGGCACAGGCGAAACCAGTTCTCTTGAAGCGGGGAATGGCAGCTACTATTGAAGATTGGTTAATGGCAGCGGAGTATATTTTGGCATCTGGTAATCCCAATGTAATTTTGTGTGAAAGGGGAATACGCACCTTTGACCGCCAGTATACGCGAAATACGCTGGATTTATCAGTAGTACCAGTGTTGCGAAAGCTGACTCACCTGCCAATCATGATTGACCCCAGCCACGGCGTAGGCTGGTCTGAGTTTGTGCCTTCAATGGCAATGGCTGCGATCGCAGCTGGCACAGATTCCCTGATGATAGAGGTTCACCCCAACCCTGCCAAAGCCTTATCCGACGGGCCCCAATCTCTGACACCAGACCGTTTCGATAACTTGATGCAAGAATTAGCAGTGATTGGTAAAGCGGTGGGACGCTGGCAGCAACCAGCCGTGGCTCTAGCTTAAAATTCAGTTACAACTTCTTGCTAGGCATAAATAAATTAAAGTTTTTAGTAAAGACTTTAGTCTTGATAAATCTGAAGAAGCAATAAATCGCTGACTACAAACTAAGATTTTCGGCGTTGCATATTTGCGGGATGATTTAGCAACTTCTAAAATTCTCCCCCTGCTTGCCCCAATTCATCCCACTGTTCTAACGCCAGATTTTCTTGCGGGCGATCGCTTAGGTTCGTCAAACACGCCGATCACGTTTTATGTCGCCAACAACTTTTTCCAAAATCCAGTTCTCTAATTTATCTGGATTTAATTGTTGCTGACGTGTAATTAACCGATTGGCAATTTCTTGATTGCCACTGAGTAAATTAAGAAGTTCTTTGTACAATGGATTATTCTTAGGTACTCCTTTTGGTTTACTAAGCTGCCTCTTGATTTTTTTCAGGTCTGGTAATGGCGTATCTGAGGGTGAAGACAGAGAAACTTCGGTTTGTATTTGTGGTCTTTTTGAATGTAGTTGTTCCTGTGATTTTTTGAGCTTCAAGTCACTAATAACTTGTTTCAAAACCCAGTTCTCAGATTTCCCAGGGTATAATTGCTGCTGTTTTGTCAGTAATTGATTAGCTGTGTTTACGTTGTTGGTTAGAGCAGTTAATTCACTGTGCAGATACTTGTTGTTAATGTCTATTTCCTGCTGAGTTACTTTGAATGGAAACGGTGGTGGGGATATTAGTTGCTGGGGTGCTTTAGCTTTTAGTTTTGATGTACTTATTCCATGTTCCTTAAGTAGCAATTGGTACTCATCTATAGTTTGTCTAAAAAGCTCTACGGATTCTTGGTATTGGTTTACGGACTGCTTAAATAGTTCTGTGGATTTTCGGTACTGTTCCAAAGCTTTCCTCTGAAGCAAAATTTTGATGATGTATATAACTAGTAAGAGGAATGCAAGAAATAAAGCAATCTGTAGCTGAAGGATAAGCGTAAGCTGCATAATCAATTTTGAGTTGGTGGTACAACTCTACAAATACCGGGAATCTCTATAGCGCTTCTGGGTTGAGTCCAATACAGACCTAACCCCCAGCCCCTTCCCTACAAGGGAAGGGGGGTAAGACTCAAAGCCTCTCTCCTTTTAGGAGAGAGGTTTGGAGAGAGGTCAAAGTGTATTGCATACAAACGAGAACCGCTATAGGTGAAGACATCAGAAAAATCCCCGTATTTGTTTCATCTCATCGATGATGCACGTAGACCCCGCGATTGTCCGTCGTGAATGTATACCGACAGATAAAGCCGTCCTACTAATAACAGGACGGCTTTATTTTGAGCTTTTTTTGTTTTCTTGAATTTGGTCAGAAGCCCCCGATTTTTGAGACTACTCATTTACTACTCAAAAATTCCTCAAAACGTATCATCACAACGCTTATTGCACTTGCGCGGGGAAAGCACCAGGTCGCACAGCGATGTTAAGATTCTGCCCATTGCGACGTAATTCCATACGTAAATCGCCCCCGACTTGGCTATTTTCTACTACCTTTTGGACACTGCTGGCATCTGTGACTGCTTGACCACCAAGCTTTTGGATCACATCACCAGCACGTATCCCTGCTTTAGCAGCTGGTGAATTTGGCACAACTTTTACAACTAATACACCTTTATCTTCATTCACACTCAAACCGCTATTGGGATCTGAGTTGATATTTTGTTTTAGCTGAGGCGTTAATCCCACCATTTGAATACCCAAATAAGGATGTTCTACTTTGCCTGTAGCTATTAGTTGACTGGAAATGCGTTGTGCTGTGTTGATCGGAATAGCAAAACCTAATCCTTGTGCCCCTTGGATAATCGCTGTATTCATGGCAATCACTTCGCCACGGAAATTTAGTAGGGGCCCGCCGGAGTTACCGGGATTAATCGCTGCGTCAGTTTGAATATACTCGACTCGCTTATCGGGAGCACCGATTTGATTGCTACTGCGTCCGGTAGCACTGATGATTCCGGTAGTTACTGTATTATCTAGACCAAGGGGGTTGCCGATCGCGATCGCCCATTCTCCCGGTTGCAGTTTATCTGAGTTACCCAAGGCTACTAACGGTAGATTGTCTGCCTGAATCTTGACAACAGCAACATCGGTCAACTCGTCTTTTCCTAACACTTTACCTTTAAAGCTACGCCCATCCTTGAGTGTTACTGTTACCGTATCAGCACCATCGACTACGTGGGCGTTGGTAAGAATACGACCATCAGCACTAATAATAAAACCTGAACCAGTACCCCGTTCTACCCGATTCTGTTCTTCTGGTAGTTGAGAGCCAAAGAAGCGTTGGAAAAATGGATCGTTAAATTCATCTGGTATCTGGGCTTTTACAGTTCGGGAAGAGTCAATTCGCACCACAGCTGGCCCGACTTTTTGCACAACCTTTGTAACAAAGTTAGGATCTGTGGCGGCTGGTAATGGAGGAGCAGCACTTACTCGACTCACCGCCAAATTAGATGCGCTCTCAGACACCTGCTGAGAATGTCCAGCCATATAACCGCCTGCCAATGTCATACCTGATCCCAGCAGCACCAGCGATAGAGAGGCGGCAGCCTTTTTCCAGGGTGCTTGATTATGGTATTTGGCATCAACAGTGTTATGTGAAATGCTATTTAATGGGTGTTCTCTGTCACGAGATTCGTTTTGCATTGCTGTCTGGAAAGATATTTAGATGTATTACTAATGTAGATATTATTTGTGACAGTTTTGTTGCAGAGGTATTGCGTTGTTGTGAAAGGTTTGGTATTTTACTTATCGCATCTTAACTCAACTGTATTGGAATATAGTCATTCGTAGAGGCGCACAGATGTGCGTCCCGATTGCGTGTTCTCTCCATGTCTGAAGGAATAAAATGGCACAGGGTAAAATCTTACTTAAGCCTGGCACTTTATGGACAAGTGTGAAAGAACAGACCGAACATGCTTTACAATGTGGGGCGTTGCTGTCGATACCGACGGAATTTGAATTTGTCGAACAGGATAACGTGCGCTTTTTAGTGCGGATTTTGTCTAATTTGAATCGCAAAAAAGCTGCCAAGGAGAAACAGGAAAAACAATCTGCTACGTCTGGTCAAGAATTTAATCCTTTCTTACCCTACGAACAGGATTTATTTGTGGCGGATATCTCCGATACCCATGTATGTATTTTAAATAAATTCAATGTTGTTGATTATCATTTGCTAATTATCACCCGTGCTTTCGAGGAACAGGAAAGCTTACTTAGCCTGGAAGATTTTACAGCTATGTGGGCGTGTTTGGCTGATTTCGATGGTTTAGCATTTTATAACAGTGGCAAAACCGCAGGTGCTAGTCAGCGACACAAGCACTTGCAATTAGTGCCACTACCACTTGCACCTTCAGGGACGCAGATACCTATTGAACCTCTGCTGAGGGCAGCACAATTTCAGAACTCAAACGCAACTTTACCAAAACTTCCTTTTATACACGCTTTCGCACCCCTAGATCCTCATTGGGTGCAATCGCCATTCGTAGGGGCGCAAGCAACAGAGCAACTTTATCGCACTTTGCTAGATGCTGTGGGTTTAGATGCAAGGCAATTGGGTGCTTACAATCTGCTAGCGACACGAGAATGGATGTTGATCATACCGCGATCGCAGGAGCATTTCCAATCTATTTCTGTAAATTCATTAGGATTCGCTGGTGCATTGCTAGTGCGGAATCCAGCAGAAATGGAGATTCTCAAAGCCCAAGGGCCGATGACCATCCTCAAGAATGTTGCTATACGCTAATTAAGTTAGTGCGATGTCACATTTTCTGACGAGGGACTTCCAAGAAATAAATTAATCAACAAAAATCATAATCGGAACGCGTTATTTGTTTAACTTACAGCAGATTGCAACTTCTCTACCTTGGGCTACGCCAAGGTGAGGTACAGATCAATACGCTTGGGTTAAGAATTTCTTCCTTCTCTTTGCGTCCTTTGCGTCCTTGGCGGTTCGTTAAAAAAATTGACTTGAAGAAAGAGTTTTAGCCTTAACCCAAGCGTATTGAGGTACAGATGATCGTAGGGAACATGGCTGTGCCCCTACCCGTGTACTTTCTTCTCGAAGCTCTTTTCTATGCAGCTTCAATGTAAATTGATATTACACACTTTCAATCTTTTGTATAAAAAAGATGTAACTAATGCATGACGCCAAGTTGCTCAAGCTTTGGGTGGGAAAGGTCTTCTTTTAATATGGTAGTGAAAGGATATCGCTGAAATACACTAGCATTACTTTATGACAACAGCAGCGTAGCACGGCTGATGCGTACTGGGTACAAAGGTTGTTGGTTGGTATCAAAAATGAAGGCGCTGGCGTAAATCCGCTCTGCACCTGTCGAAGAAACCGCCGATCGCACGCACTTTTCATTGGGTATTACCAAAAACCAAAAGGAAAATAATGTCCGCATTTCAGTTTCTCTTACTCGAAGCTAATCTAACCGATGCAGAAGTCGTGCAAGCCACGCTGATGGAGGGCGGTATTAACTGTGAACTGTTGCGGGTAGAGACTTGTGCTGATTTTATTAGAACACTGGAAACCGACGAAATCGACTTGATTTTGGCAGACTATGCCTTGTCTAATTTTGATGAGATTGCAGCACTAACGATCGCCCGTCGCCTACATCCTAATACGCCATTTATTTTCATCTCTGGCAGTTTGGGCGAAGAATTGGCGATTGAAGTGATCAAACAGGGCGCGACAGATTATGTACTCAAGCAACGCTTAGGGCGGTTAGTGCCATCGGTACAACGGGCATTGCAGGAAACGCAGCAACTTGACAAAGATGCTATCAAGCGCAAACAAGCTTTATCAGCCATCGAGTCAGACCTGAAAGATACGCAACTACTGCACGAACTGAGCGTGAAGCTTGTAACCGAAGGCGACATTCAGACACTTTACCAGGAGATTATGGCTGCCGCGATCGCTCTGACACGGGCGGATGCTGGAACAGTACAAATTCTCGACGAAGCAACACAGGAGTTACTGCTGCTTGCTAACCAAGGTTTTGAGCAGAATATGACCGAGCATTTCTACCGTGTGAATGCAAGTTCCAACACACCCTGCGGCATCGCACTGAGAAACGGTGATCGCACGTTCCTAGATTTTGACGTGCCAAAAAGCGAAGACCCCAACGGCTCGATGCAAATGCATGTGGAGGCGGGGTATTTTTCAGCACAGTCAACCCCCCTGATCACCCGTTTCGGCAAACCGATCGGCATGTTTTCAACCCATTGGCGCAAACACCATCGACCGAGCGATCGCGAACTGCGGTTTCTCGATTTACTCGCCCGTCAAGCGGCGGATCTGATTGAGCAGCGGCAAGCCCAGGTCGCCTTACGTGAATCCCAAGCCCGGTTGCAGTCTGTCGCCAATCTCGTACCGGACTTGCTCTGGAACAGCGAACCGGACGGCTCGACCAACTGGTATAACCAGCGCTGGATGGAATACACGGGACAAACCTTCGACGAGGCGATCGGCTGGGGCTGGATAGACGCAATTCACCCCGACGATCGCGAAGCCTCTACACGCCGTTATCGTGAAGCGGTTGAACAGAGCGTGCGGCTGCAACAGGAACACCGCATTCGCCGCCACGACGGAGAGTATCGCTGGTTTGTCGTCAATGCCTTTCCACTCAAGGATGAAAGCGGCAAGGTCGTTAAGATCTACGGCGCGGCAACCGACATTCATGAGCAACGGGTGGCGCTGGAAGCCTTACGTGAAAGCGAGGAGAAATATCGCACGCTCTTCGAGTCTATTGACGAGGGCTTTTACTTTGCGGAGGCAATCTTCGACGCAGAGGGGCGCTGCGTGGACATCTTCTACCTCGACGAGAATCCGGCTGCGGTGCGGATGATTGGACAGTCAGCCAAGGGTCGCCGCATGAGCGAACTGGCACCCTATGAACAGTATTGGCCCGATGCTTTCGGTAAGACGGCGCGCACCGGTCAGCCTCAGCGCCGCGAGGAATATGCCGCGCCGGATGGGATTTGGTATGAGTTCTATGTCTTCAAACCGCCGCAGGCGCAAGAAAATCGATTCGTTCTCATCTTCCGTGATGTGACGGAGCGCCGACGTTCTCAAGAAGCCTTGCGCGAATCGGAAGCGAAATATCGATCGCTATTCGAGTCAATCAACGATGGCTTTTGCGTCATTGAGGTGATTTTCGATTAAAACGAGAAACCGATTGACTATCGCTTTTTGGAAATTAGTCCCTCCTTTGAGCGACAAATAGGACTGGTAAACGCGCTCGGTAAACGGGTGCGCGAACTGATTCCAAACCACGAAGAGTATTGGTTTGAGATTTATGGCAATGTTGTTTTAAGCGGTCAATCCATTCGCTTTGAGAACTATGCCAGAGAGTTGCAGCGCTGGTTTGACGTTTATGCATTCCCCGTTAGAGAACCCGAAGACCGACAGGTTGCCGTTGTTTTCAACGTCATCAATGATCGCAAACAGGCAGAGGAGAATCGGATTCAGCTGATTCGAGAACAAGCCGCTCATGAAGAAGAACGTCAACGCGCTGAATCGCTAGCAGAAGTTGATCGCGCCAAGACTCTCTTTTTTAGCAACGTCAGCCACGAATTCCGCACGCCGCTGACGCTCCTGCTGGCTCCCCTGCAAGATGCACTGAGCGATTCGGCCAATCCCCTAACTCAAAAACAACGGGAACGGCTAGAACTCGCCCACCGCAACAGCTTGCGTTTGCTGAAATTAGTCAATACCCTACTCGACTTCTCCCGCATCGAAGCCAACCGCCTGAAGGCAAACTATGAACCCACCGACTTATCCACCTACACGGCTGAACTGGCAAGTGTTTTCCGCTCGGCGATCGAGAATGCCAATTTGCAGTTAGTTGTCGATTGTCCTCCCCTACCCGATCCCATTTACGTAGATCGCGAAATGTGGGAAAAGATTGTGTTGAATCTACTCTCCAATGCTTTAAAATTTACCTTCGATGGTATGATTTCTGTCTCGCTCAAACCCAAAGCAAACACAGTTGAATTGATGGTCAGCGACACGGGCGTAGGTATTTCCGCTTCAGAACTGCCTCACCTCTTTGAGAGGTTCTATCAAGTCAAAGGCGCGAAGGGGCGCAGCTATGAAGGCTCAGGCATTGGCTTGTCTCTGGTGCAGGAACTTGTCAAGCGGCACGGCGGCGCGATCGCGGTTACGAGCACAGTAGACCAAGGCACAACCTTCACCGTCACCATCCCCACCGGAATCGCCCATCTACCCGCCGACCAAATTTGGGTTGCCTCGACACTGCCATCGACGGCTGTAACTGCAAATGCTTTTGTGGAAGAAGCTTTGCGTTGGCTACCTGAACAAGAAGAAGAGGGCAGGGGGACTCAGGGCCCCCACGGAGTGGGGATTGGGGGAGAGGGGGCAGGGGGAACTGCCCTTGACGAAAGCACAGAATTTCAAGTTCAAAGTTCGGAGGTTCAAGCACAAAGCTCTGAGGTTCAGGCTCAAAGCTTGGAGGTTGACGCTCAAAGCTCAGAGGTTCAAGCTCAAAGCTCAAAGGTTCACGCTCAAAGCTCAAAGGTTCACGCTCAAAGCTTGGAGGTTCACGCTCAAAGCTCAAAGGTTCAAGCTCAAAGCTCAAAGGTTCACGCTCAAAGCTCAAAGGTTCAAGCTCAAAGCTCAAAGGTTCACGCTCAAAGCTCAAAGGTTCAAGCTCAAAGCTTCAAGAGGGCGCGTATTCTCCTAGTGGATGACAACGCCGATATGCGCGGCTATCTTAAGCGGTTGTTAAACCAGTACTATGAGGTAGAAACTGTAAATGACGGGTTAGCCGCACTGAGTGCGATCCGGCGTGGTGGAAGTGCCATCTATGACTTGGTGTTAGCAGATGTGATGATGCCCAGAATGGATGGATTTGAGTTGCTGCGTTTGCTTCGCAATCCGCCTTTGGCGGACTCGCTACGGGCTTCAGCAAATACCCAGACAATCCCGATTATTTTGCTCTCTGCCCGTGCTGGCGAAGAATCACGGCTGCAAGGTTTAGAAACTGGCGCAGATGACTACTTAATTAAACCCTTCTCGGCACGAGAACTGTTAGCGCGAGTTGATGTGAACCTAAAATTGGCACAGATGCGACGCGAAGCGGTCTACCGCGAACAGGTGATGCAAGCGGTACAAACGCTCAACGTTCGCTTGGAGCAACAAGTGAAAGCCCGCACGGCTCAACTAGAAGCCATCAACCAAGAACTGGAGGCGTTTTCTTCCTCGATATCCCACGACTTGCGAACGCCGCTACGCTACATCAGCAGCTTTGCCGAACGGTTGCAAGGCAAGCTCAATCCAACCCTGGTCGATGCATCCAGTTTGCAGACTCTCAAAATTATCACGAAATCTGCTCTTGAGGCAGAAAAAATGGTGGACGACCTGCTGGAATTTTCCCGCCTGGGGCAGACAGAAATGCATTTGACTACTGTTAATATCAGTCAATTGGTGCAGCAGGTGCGAGAACAATTGCAGCCAGAACTAATCGGGCGATCGCTTCACTGGGAAATCGAGCCATTGGCAACAATAGAAGCTGACCGGGCACTACTGCGGTTAGTACTGCAAAATTTGCTGTCGAATGCCGTCAAGTATACCCGCAATAACACTGAAGCTTTCATTACAATTGGTAGGATTGAACAGGAGCAAGAAGTGATTTTCTTTATCAAAGATAATGGTGCAGGGTTCGACATGAAATACTGCGATCAACTATTTAGCATATTTCAAAGGTTGCATCCCCAAGAGGAGTTTCCTGGCACGGGAGTCGGTCTTGCCACTGTACGGCGGATCATTCATCGACATGGCGGACGCATCTGGGCAGAAGGCGCAATTGACCAAGGCGCAACGTTCTACTTTTCGCTGCCAAAGCATGAGGTGCAGTTATGACAGCACTGCGGTTTCTTTTGCTCGAAGATAATCCCCTTGACACAGAGGTGATACATCTCACACTGACCGATGGCGGCATTCATTGTGAACTGCTTTGCGTAGAAACTCGCGCTGAATTTATCAGCGCATTAGAAACCAATGCGTTTAATTTGATTTTGGCAGACTATGCTCTGCCCGGTTTTGATGGCATTTCCGCCTTGGGAATTGTTCAGAAACTTTGTCCTGACACGCCCTTTATTTTCGTCTCTGGCAGTATGGGCGAAGAATTGGTGATTGAAGCGCTGAAACTGGGAGCCACCGACTATGTGCTGAAGCGCAACTTACAGCGGTTGGTGCCTTGTGTCGAACGAGCGTTGCAGGAAGCCCAAGAAAAGCGCAATCGCCAAAAAGCCGAAACAGCACTGCGCCGAAGCGAAGCCCGCCTACATCAAGTCGCGGCAAACCTGCCTCATGGCGCTGTGTTCATTGTGGATCGAGATTTGCGCTACCTGATGGCAGAAGGCGAAGCGCTGGAGCAAGTCGGCATGACTACTGAAAACTTTGTCGGCAAAACACTCTGGGAAGCCCTCGGCCCAACACTGGCAGCCAGCTACGAACCCAACTTCCGTCAAGCTCTCAATGGCGAATCGTTTTCCTTAGAACACAACAGCGATGATCGCTACTATATCTCTCATGGCATACCCTTATACAACGATCACGGTGAAGTGGATTCTGTGCTGGCAATGTCCTACGACATTACTGATCGCAAACAAACTGAAATTGCCCTCAAACAAAGTGAAGCTCGCTTTCGATTAATGGTGGCAAGTGCAAAAGAATATGCGATTTTAACCGTTGACCCCAACGCTGCGATCACCAGTTGGAATGCTGGTGCCGAAGACTTGTTCAAGTATTCAGAAGCAGAAATGATGGGCCGTGACAGTCGCAGCCTTTACACCCCCGAAGACAACCAACAAGACCGGGTTGGCTGGGAATTGCAGACCGCCCAAACTCAAGGACAGGCAAAAAATGAGTGCTGGCATATCCGAAAAGACGGTAGCCGTTTTTGGGGTAGTGGCTTTGTAATGCCCATACGCGATGAAGCCGACGACGTGCAAGGATTTATCAAAATCATGCGCGATGTCACCTCACAGCGGCAAGCTGATGAACACTTGCGGTTGCTCTATGACATCACCAGCAATCTCTTGGAGGTCGAGCAACCGATGACGCTAATGCACAACCTATTTAGCAAACTCGCACCCCAGCTAGGGTTGGACTTTTACTACAACTATATCGTCGAGTCAAAAGACAACCGCTCCATCCTGCATTTGAAAAACTATAACGGCGTGGCTCAAGAGGTGGCTGAGGCGCTCGAGTGGATTGAGTTTGGTGAATGCGTCTGTGGCTGGGCAGCCCAAGAACGACAGCAAATCGTTCTCAACCGCGCCCAAATTGCCACTGATCCTCGTGCCCAAACTGTCCGCGACCAGAGTGGCACCGCTTATGTCAGTCAACCGTTAATTGTCCAAGAAGGCTTATTAGGAACCATCTCGTTTGGTAGCCGCACTCGCACTCGCTTTACCTCAGAAGAAATCGATTTGCTGCAATTGATGTCTGAGCAGATAGCGATCGCCCTCGACCGAGCCAACCTAATTGTCTCGATTCAGCAACATGCAGAACAGTTGCAACGAGCCAACCAGATTAAAGACGAGTTTTTAGCGGTGCTGTCTCATGAGTTGCGATCGCCCCTCAACCCCATCTTGGGCTGGACACAACTGTTGCAAAAAGGCAAGCTCAATGCCGCCCGTCAACGCGAAGCACTGCTAACGATTGAGCGCAACGCCAAACTGCAATCACAATTAATTGAAGACTTACTCGACATTTCGCGGATTATGCAGGGCAAGCTGTCCTTAATAGTGGCTCCCCTTAATTTAATCTCTGTTATTTCTGCTGCCCTGGAAACGGTGCGTTTAGCAGCACAAGCAAAGAATATTAACTTACGGATTGATCTTGATCCGACTGCACCGATCTCTTGTGACGCTACCCGCTTGCAGCAAGTAGTGTGGAACTTGCTTACCAATGCCGTCAAATTTACACCAGATGACGGACAAATAATCATTGAATTAAGGCAAATTGCTCGACAGGCTCAGATCCGGGTGATCGATACAGGCATTGGCATTCAACCGGAATTTCTACCACATGTGTTTGATTATTTCCGGCAACAGGATAGCTCCACGACACGCAGATTTGGTGGCTTGGGTTTAGGGCTGGCGATCGTCCGCCAAATTGTAGAACTGCACGGTGGCACAGTCAAGGCAGAAAGCTTGGGTGAGAATCAGGGCGCAACCTTTACAGTTCAAATACCCATCTTGAACGAGTCAGCACAAATTGTTGTACTTGAGTCAGCCGACGCTGAAACATCAAGCGCCCAGAATCCCTTAAGCAACCTGCAAATTTTGCTCGTGGATGATGATACTGATACTCGCGAGTTTCAAGCATTTTTGCTAGAACAAAATGGCGCAAAAGTGACAGCCGTCGCGTCTGGGCTAGAAGCATTGCAAGTACTTGATAGTTTCATTCCTAATGTAATTGTGAGTGATATCGGCATGGCTGATATGGATGGATACATACTGATTGAGCAGATTCGTTTGCGCCCACCCAATCAGGGAGGAATGATTCCGGCGATCGCACTTACCGCTTATGCCGCAGATATTGACCAGCAAAAAGCACTGACTGCCGGGTTTCAAGCTCACATTAGCAAGCCATTACAACCAGAGGAGTTAGTGAGGAAGATTCTAAATCTGCTAGAACACAACTAATATCAATTCAAAATTCAAAATTCAAAATTTAAAATAAAGAATCAAGATATAGCAATGACTTCCTGCACAAGAGCCTCTATTTGATGGCTGTTAATTTTCTCTCTAGGTCAAATAAGAAGCCGTGGATATATTCCTCAGTCCATTCCACACCATAGAAGCGTTTAAACATCCCTCGTGCTGGGTCTTTTTCAGCCCGATATCGCAGGTATCGCAGTTGGGCTTGCTCAATGGCTGCTAAATTTTGGGAATCTGTTACAGCTTCTGCCTGCTCTACAAAATCCAGATAAGCTTTTAAATAGTCTTTGAAAGCGGCAAACACCTGAGTTTCTACTACAGCCGTTTCTTGGGGACGAGTCCACAGGAAAGCCGGAGAGAAAAATGGTCGTGCTTCTTCTGGAAAATCTCCTCCCCAAGATAGATGTTGTTGATGAGCGTGGAAAATGGGCAGAATTGGTTCAGTATATTTCGCCTGATATGCTGGATCATTCCGAAATAGCGGCTGCATATCCAAAGCAATTAGATGTCCTCCTGGTAATGTCACCAGATCCGCTCCAAAAAAGGGTAAATCGTAGTTGAGGCGAGGGAAAATCACAAAATTCAGCACTTGCAGCGAATTGCCACCTTGTACATGAGCTGCACGAATTTGCCGCAATTTTGCGGTTTGAAAAGCATAACTAGTGGTGACAACCTCTTCTTGGTTCTTTCCCTTGCCCACAACAGCGCTCTTAGACTCAAACCCGGTGGGGATAGGATAGGGTTGTAAATCCAAGCGCGATCGCATGTAGGCGATCGCATAATCGAGAAACGGTTGATAGAGTGTCACGTCGCTTCGCTCCGAATTCAAAATTCAAAATTCAAAATTCAAAATTAATAATCCCCAATGCTCATTTTCATTTAGTCATCTTTTGCTGCCACTAACTGCTAGGGAAACAGCATCTTCAAATAAGAATTCATGAAGAAAGCGCTCTGCCCATTCATGACCAAAGTAACTGCTAAACAAACCAGATGCTGGATCGCGGTCTGCACTATATTGGTCATAGTCTTTTTGGGCTTTGACAATCCGCTGGATATCTTCAGGATCTTGGAGCGGTTGGGCATCTGCTAGCATTTGCCAATACAAATTTAAATAATCCTGAAAAGCTTCAAAGACTCGCGTTGCCACTGTTTGGGGGTCTGTTTTGGCAAACAATAGGTACTTAGAAAAATACTGGTTGGCATCGTAAAACTTCATTTCTAAGTTTTGCGCCAAATCCGGGTATTGATCATGGAGAGATTTTAGCGGGACTATATATTTTTTTTGATAATCTTCATCTTGAAATAAAGGCTGAAAGTCTAGCACAATCAGATTTTTGACTTTACCAAAGGATAAAAAGTCAATTCCTAACAGAGGTAGATCGTAGTGATGACTGGGATAAACCACACTGTTAAAAATTTGGGCACTCTCGCCAGCATCAATGTAGGTATAGCGAATTTTCCGCAACTCTTGACATTGGTAACACCAACTGCGAATAGTTGCTGGGTTTCTGCCGCGATCGCTAACTTTGAATTCCAAACCAGGGGGAATGGCCCTACTTTGTAAATCAAACCGCTGAAATAGCTCTTTTTCTAAAAATTCCAGGAAAGGCTTATACATGGAGCATGATTTATTAACCCTTGCATGAAAATAAAGGATGTCAATCATGCACGTCTCATTTCTGAGAAACAAAGCAACATTCCTTAATGGGCATGGGGCATTGGGGAACTCGGGGCCCCCTCTGGGGATAAGGGGCAATGGGCATTGGTTATTAATTATTCTCCCCCTGCCTCCCCTACCTCCCCTGCTCCCCACTCCCTATTCCCTACCTAGCATGATTCCGACTGATCATTTGTTTTAGGACTTCTTGGGAAACACAACGACGCTCAGAACAATAAGTCATCAAGTTGATTCCGTTCATCATTCGCACGGTACTGACCCTGACACGAAAATCATCCGTAACAAACCAACAACGTTCCTGTCCTTGATTATTGTCATAGTCAGTATCAATCGTTAGCACTCCATCATCGGCAAACCGATATCGGCTTACAACCGGAATGCTTTCAACATAGCCTTGGTTACGGATCAATTTTCCAGAACGCCTGGTTTCGTCGGGAACATCAACTAAAATGGCAGCATTATCAGTATTAAGTAGCCTGGTGTCTAGGTTAGCCTGCCATGCGAAGCTAGCACCGCTTGTTGCTTTAATAGGGTCTATCCCTTGGGCTGTACAGACTTCTTGGACTTTAGGATCATCCTTTTCCATGACTTTAATAATCAAATTTGACTCCCCCGACTCATCCGCCGCCGAGTCAAAATGATGAACGGAGCGTTCCGTAAACCATGTTCCCTCACTTTTATGGAAGAAGTCGATCATTGTCAAAGGCGGTATTAGATGCATCTGTTTTGAAACCTCGTTTGATTAAATTTTGGCGTTATTGAATAGTGAGTGATGAGATGAAGTCCCGATTTAGCTAAAGTGTAGAATAATTCCAAAAGTTATATTTTAATCAACTGATGACAAATAGTGAAATTCAACTTATTACTAGCGAACGCCCCAGTCCAACTCCAGAAATCTTAACAGCCCTGAAAGCGGGAATCGCTCTAGATGGGGTCGATTTGTACCAATTCAATCTCAGGGAAGTCAATTTACAACAAGCGAACTTGAGCAAAGCCAAGCTCTTAGGAGCCGATCTGGGCGAGGTAGTCTTAAGTAATGCCGATTTGAGTGGGGCAGATTTGCGAGGCGCTAATCTGCGTGGAGCTGATTTGAGTGGGGCTAATTTGCAGGGAGCCTATTTAAACCGTGCTGACCTTCAGCAAGCAAATCTCAGTGGGGCAAATTTGCAGGGAGCCAAACTTCAAGTAGCGCGTTATGATACACAAACGAAATGGCCCGAAGAATATAACTACAAAGCTTCTGGAGCGGTGGGGCCGGGTGCTAATCTTAATGGTGCTTTTCTGAATACAGCTTCTTTACGAAACGTAGATTTACAAGGCGCTAATCTGCGTGGAGCCTACCTAAGTGGCGCTGATTTGACAGGAGCCAATTTGCAAGGTGCGGCTTTAAGTGGCGCTGACCTGACAAAAGCTTATTTAACAGGAGCTTGCTTGCGGAATGCTCGATTGAGTGGAGCCGATTTGCGGGATACAGACCTGCGAGCAACTGACCTCAGTGATGCAGAGATGGAGCATCTTCAAAGTATCGCTGGGGCAGATTTTACTCTTGCCCAAGGACTCACACAAGCAACTAGAGCCATGCTTTCTAGCCGTCCACATTCAGAACTCGACGTTTGGAACGCCTACACCCGCACAACAACTCGTGATAGTTTGAGTGCTTAATCAGGAGTCAGGCGTCTGGAGTCTGGAGTCATATCATGTCCAGTTTAAAGACTTATCATTAAGACCGCAGGGGGGCAGGGGGCAGGGAGAGAAAGAGTTTTCAATTTTGCACAGATGCGGGAATTACAACTAATTAGGCGCACATGATATAACTCAGCACTCTTCATAAAGGCTGCCAGTTCTTTTTCAGAAGCGCTAAAAATGTAGCGTATCCTTCGGAAAAACCGGGCGGATCAGGTAGAACATATTCTGGAAATTCTTTATACGATCGCCAAGGTTCCGAAGCATTATGCCGCAAATATAAGGCAGATTCCTCAGAACCTGGTAGTCGCCAAGTCATTTGACCAGTTGGTATATCAGTCACAAATGTCTCCTCATCTCGAAAAAGTTGATCTTTTCTTCCAGATTTTGGCAGACTGCCCGGATATTTTTCTCAAATTTAAGGTAAAATAAAATATTGACTAATTGCTTAGATAAGTTTTATCACAATCTTGCAAATAAATCCATACTGCTATTGTGGCAACAAGTCTTCTAAAGCAGCTCCGACAACTCGGTGATCCTCATCCTGTCTAAGTTGGTTCAAGGCTGCTTTTGCTTCTGGCTCGTCAAATCGTTTCAGGGCATAGCTAACTCGCACGCGCATCCGCCAAGATTGATCATTCACCAACATTAGTATCTGGGATAATGCCGCAGCATGTTGACTAGAATCAGCTAGTAAGCCAAGTCCATCAACAGAGGATTCCTCAACTGTAAAATCTTCATCTTTTAAACCGTGAACGCAGATATCAAATAGTTCTTCAGGGCAATCCATTTCAGCGATCGCAGCCAAAATGCTCCGCCGGACTAGCCAGTGGTCATCCTGATAAAATGCCAGAACTAGATGAGAAACTGCGACTCTGCCAAATAGCGATAAAGAATTTGCCGCCTCAGCTCGCACGTTGGGGGTATCGTCGAATTTCATAATTTGCATCAAAGCCGCAAAAGATTCCGCTGATTGTTGGTTACCCAAACCCCTTGCTACAAAAGTACGCACCAAAAATTCTGAGTCATGAAGTTTACTCGTTAGTAGAGGAACTGCAACTTCTGATTCATAATTATTAAGAGCAGTAATCGCCTTCAGCCGATAGTGAAAATCTGGGTTCTTCAGTTCAGCTTGGATTTTATCGATTTCCATAGGTGCATTTGGTAGAGCTATTCTTTACTTTATTTTACAGATGTCAGCAAATGGCGATCGCATTCTAGGAAGATTGAATCAAGGGTATAGGGCATTGGGCATGGGTTATTCTCCTTATCCTCCTTGTCTGCCTTGTCCTCTGCTCTCCATCCCAATGCCTCATGCTTCATGCCCTATCTCCTAAACCAATGACTCAATTAAGCGAAACCGTCCAAGAATTAATAGCCAAAGCTAGAATTATCAGCTTTGCAGAGTGGGAACAGTCCCATCCAAAAGCAGCAATCGCCATATTCCAAGCTGCGGATGATGCTTTTCGGTATCTGAGCGACGAAGATTTATTGCAGATTATAACCTTGTCACCTAATAATTCAGCTTTGATTCCTGTTGCTGTGTTGTTGCGCGATCGCGCCGCCGAAATTGTTGATGAAGCTAGAGAGCAGGTTTTAGCAACTTATCCGGAAATTACCCAGCCTGGAGGGGGACTTTATCCCCCTGAACGCGCCCAAGCTTGCTGGCGAGATTTTTGGCATTTTCTCCGCTGTATTACCTATGGCATAGCAGGTGGCCACACTGAGTATACAAATCCTACAGGACTGCACTATATGAATTTGCTCTATCAGGAATTACAAGTTCCAATAGAAGCAATGGTCTTAGGTTTAAAAAGTATTAAAGTTGCTAGTTTAAAGCAGTGTCAAGCCAATCAGCAAGAAACTCTTGCTCCCTATTTTGACCATTTAATCACCCAACTGGCTACTTTCCAAATTCAGTAGTCTTAAGTAAAGAGTTTTGAATCAATAAACCTCTTACAAAAATACTTGAACCGCCAGGGACTCAAGTCCCTCTCTTATAGCAAAACTCCGTTGAAACGGACTAAATAGCAATACGGTTCAGTTAGCGCCAAAAACCTTTCAGGACTTACGGAAAAACTCTCTGGAACTCTTATTCCTACCCTGCCTTAAGCCGCTGTTGCGTCTATGTGTCCTTTGCGGCGGCAGTCCCTCATGGGGGAGACCCCCATCGCCTTTGGCGTCTCCCTTTGGGAGAAGACCGCACTGCCTCCCCTTTGTGGTTCGTTTTTCTTAATTTTCGGGTAAGTCCTGCTCTTAACCCAAGCGTATTGGACTAAATAGGACTTACGCAAAAACCCTCTCAAACTCTCGTTTCTCCGTGTCGCGCCAGTTGCTAAAGAGCGGGAACGCTAAGAGCGAACAAGTCTCTTAACCCGCCCAACGCATTGGCTTCTCTGTGGTCTCTGTGGTACGCCTGTCTTGAAAAGTTCAGATCGGCGGGAACCGCCGCTCCGACTTTTCGCTGCGGCAAGCCGCTTTGCGTCTACGTTTTCCGTTAATTGTGCGTAAGTCCTAAACTTAATAAATTTTAATAAAAATGGCTTCGGCATCGTATCAAAATGTGTAAAGGCATAACGATGCAAAAACTTAAATCATTAAAGACTAATAAGGATTTAAAGTCTCTATGGCCTCTCCTTTGTCACAATGATGTAAAGTTTTTTAACATCCGCAGCATATCCTTCTCATAAAATTTAGTTGTTAATTGGGAGATAGTTTGAATGGCTTTTGGACCAGCATCACGATTAGGGGTCGCTCTGTTTGAAGATACCGATCCCATTGATCTGTGGCCAAGTCGCTCTAATGAGGAAATAGAAACCGTAATTAGTTCCGTCTACAAGCAAGTTTTAGGCAATGCTTATGTAATGGAGAGTGAACGGCTTGCCGTTCCCGAATCCCAACTCAAGCGGGGCGAAATTAGCGTTCGCGAGTTTGTGCGTCAAGTCGGGAAGTCGGAACTTTATCGTTCGCGGTTTTTTGATAGCGCCCCCCGCTATCGGGCGATTGAATTAAATTTCAGACATTTTCTTGGTCGTGCGCCATTGGATTTAGAAGAAACGCGTGCACACAGCACTATTTTAGATACAAAGGGCTTTGAAGCTGAGATTGATTCCTATGTAGACAGCGACGAATACCAAGAAACCTTTGGGGAAAACATTGTGCCTTATATTCGGGGCTACAAAACCGAAGCTATCCAGGGTTTGGTTCAGTTTACCCACTTGTTTCAACTGGTACGTGGTTCCTCTAGCAGCAGCCTGAAAGGTGACTTAGCTGGCAAACAACCAAAATTGAATAGTCTGCTAATTCAAAGCACGGCTACCCCCGTGGTTTCACCAGCCAGCAAGGGTGCTGCATTCCGCAACCCGACATCTACTCCTCGCACTCGTCAAGGTGTGGGAGCTGGTGACGAGGGTAAGGTCTACCGAGTTGAAGTCACTGGCTACAAGGCAAATGTGGTAAATAGCATTTCCAAGTTTCGCCGCAGTAACCAGGTGTTTTTCGTGCCTTATAATCAGCTTTCACAAGAGTATCAGCGGATTCACAAGCAGGGCGGTGTGATCGCCAGTATTACTCCTGTCAACTAGAGAATCTATCTACATCAGCTTGGGAAAAAGGGAAATGGGAAGCATAGTTTTAAATTCCCCGAAGGTGGAGCTATGGCAAACTAGCTCTAATGAAGAAGTGGAAGCGGTGATTCGAGCCGTCTATAAGCAGGTTTTAGGTAACGCTCACTTGTTAGAAAGTGAACGACTCGTGAGTGGTGAATCGCAATTGCGCGATCGCAAAATCAGCGTCCGCGACTTTGTGCGAATCGTTGCTAAGTCTGAGATTTACCGTGCCCGGTTTTTTGAAACCACTGCTCCCTATCGGTTCATTGAACTAAACTTTAAACATCTGCTCGGTCGTGCTCCTCTAGATCAGACGGAGGTTTCTGAGCATATCCGTCGTACCGTTGAAAGCGGCTATGATGCCGATATTGACTCTTACATTGATAGCGCTGAGTACGAAGCTAGCTTTGGCGAAAACACTGTACCCTACTATCAGGGCAACAGTAGCCAGGTAGGGCAAAAACAGGTTGGTTATAACCGGATTTTTGGTCTTGTCCGTGGTGTAGCCGAAACCTCAAGTGCCGTCAAGTCCTCTCAGTTGGTGTATGCAATAGCAACCAATAGTGCTAGCAAGATTACCTTACCCTCTACGGTTGGTAGTACTGAAAAGAGGTTTAAAATCCTTGTTCAGGGTGGAAGTGGAAAATTTGATAATCCTCGCCGTCGCGCTATAACCGAGTACATCGTTCCTGCTAGCAACATAACACCGCAAATTCAGCGGATTAATCGCACTAATGGGAAGATTGTGAGCATCACAGAGATTGTTTAAAGAATAGAAATTGGGGATTAGAGATTAGGGATTGGGAAAGAATTTCGGCCATACTCAGTCTCCAGTCTTTAATCCCCAGTGTTGATTATTCAGCGAAACTTAGCCTGGGGTTTGATCAATTCTGCCGTCAGTTGTCATATACAAAGATATTTAACACACTTTCACAAACTAAAGTTTTACAAAAGCTAGTCAGTAGCAAAAATAACTGACAACTGATGGGAAAATCCACCTCTATTAAGGGGTAGGATGCTCAAAAATTTAATTAACATTTTTTAGGAGATACTTCAATGTCACTTTGGGCTATTGATTCACCTAAGGTTGAACTGCGTCCGAACACCAGCGAAAGTGAATTACAAACACTGATTCGAGCAGTTTACAAACAGGTTTTGGGCAATGCTCACTTGTTGGAAAGTGAGCGACTAGCCACCCTTGAATCGCAACTGCGCGATCGCAAAATCAGCGTCCGTGAATTTGTCCACGGTGTTGCGAAATCAGAACTTTATCAATCCCTGTTTTTCAATTCTTCTTCTCAATATCGGTTTATTGAACTGAACTTCAAACACTTGCTAGGACGTCCTCCTGCCGATCAGGCAGAAATTTCCGAACACGTCCGCATCTACAACGAACAGGGCTATGATGCTGAGATCGAATCCTATATCGATAGCGAAGAATATCAGCAGAATTTTGGCGAGAATATTGTTCCTTATCCTCGCAGCACTAGCTCCCAAATCGGGATTAAGAATGTTACCTTTAACCGCACCTTTACCTTACTCAGAGGAGTAGCTAGCAGTGATAGCGGTCGCAAAGCCAAGCTAATTAGCGATGTCGGCTCAAATTTACCCACATCCATCAAACCTCCTGCTGCTGGTTCTAGTGTAAGCAGCACTAACAAACGCTTCTTGATTAAAGCAGTCAAAGGTTCAGCTAAACTCCCTAGCCGTCTGGGCAACCTGGAATATATAGTTAACTACAACCAACTATCTGGGCAAGTGCAAAACATTCATCGGACAGGCGGCAAAATCATCAGTATCACTGAAGTTGCTTAGATTTGTCTAAGTAACTGGGGGCTGGGGACTGGGGATTGGGGAACACGTGGCGCTCTCTGGGGATCAGGGGTAATGGGGACTGGGAGGAGAATAATAACTCCTAACTCCTGTACAGACGCGATTAATCGCGTCTGTACTCAGAACTCAGCACTCCTGAATGCAGTTGTGGTCAAGAAGGCTAGCATATAGACTGGGAGAATAACTCTTTAGCCAAGATATCTCTTGGATTGTAAGCTACTTTTAAGATCACTTTTCTAATGGAAATTACCGAATTCTTTGAACTTTCAATTGGACGATGGCGATCGCAGCGTAGCGGTCATCATTTAGCATTCGCCCACTTTGAAGAAGTGTTGTCTAATATTGACATTGAGTCTCTATCTACCGATGATCCAGCGGTGGTAGAAATCTGTCAATTGTATGACGCTGACCTCGCCAGTATCATCCACCCCTTTCGGATGACTTGGGAAGGTGAATCAGACTGGGACGATAAACCACTCTCTGGTAGTACTGTACTGGTGCCAATTCCCGATGTCGAAAATCCTTCTAGAGGTAAACTCCTGCGCGACAAGGGATATGCCGAAACAATCCCAGCAGTGGCTAAATATCATCTGAGTGACGATGGTATTTTTACCCTACTAACAGAGTATGACCTCGCTGCTGCTGAGGAGCGAATTTGGTTTGCTAACCCAAATCTGCGATTCCGGGTAGCGATGATTAAAACCAGTGATGGTAAAGGCGTAACAACAGCTTCCTTTTCTTCAGAGATTCGCTCTTTGTCAAGTTCAACCAGTTAGCAAATCTCAGGTTAAAACATAAAAGGATACAAGCTCCTAAATTTATTTATGGGGATTGTTAATTTTGAATTTTGAATTTTAAATTCGGAGCGGAGCGACGTGACGATAGCGCCCAGTGAATCTAGCACCAACGCTAGCGATTTGCTTACTTTAGCCTGTTGGATGGCAGGAGATTTTAGCAACTATAAGCAATCTTTTGCAAATCCGCAACTTTACGCCCACATTCACATTTTTTTTCGTCCTTTACCGATTGAATTTTTTTCTACCATCGGTTTTTATTCTGAACAAGCATATGACCACGATTTATGGACACCCTATCGCCAGGGAGTACATAAACTAGTGAATTGGGGCGATCGCATTTATATCGAAAATTACAGCTTAAAAGACCCTATGCTCTATGCAGGTGCTGCTCGTGAATTAGATATTCTCAAAACGATCACCCCAGAGAACATCGAACGGCGTTATCACTGTTCAATGGTTTTCCAGCGAGAAGGTGAAATGTTTCGAGGTAATGTAGAACCGGGCAATCAATGTCTGATTAAGCGCAATGGATGCCAGACATACCTTGTCAGCGAAGTCGAAGTAACTGAGCGTACTTGGATAAGTCTAGATAAAGGTATGGATATTGAAACCCACGAGCAAATATGGGGATCAACCGCTGGCCCTTTGCGATTTGAAAAACGGGAAAGTTTTGCTGATGAGTTACGTGCGGTGAGCGGCAGAAATGTTGATTCAGCTTGAATTTGTTAAAACCAAAATGTTACCTCCACCAGCTGAAAAAAAAATGCGCTGCTGGATTCGCAGTCGCCACTTGATTTGTTCGGGTAACTTTTTTATATTCGAGACATTAGAATATACGACGATTGAGAGATTCTCTGAATGTGTAGCTTCTTTAGGAGGAACAGTAATATCCGTTGACCCGATTAATAAAATTTGGATGGGCGATCATCGCCAAGTCATTTTATATCAGGCAAAAGCTAGTTTACATACGCCTCATCATACTTTGAAACAATACTGGATAAAATACGGTGGTTTCTACACTAGATTTGATGAGCGTGTTTGAGAGTTACTATCCTGTAGAGATTCTTCTGACAGGTGTTTACATTCCAATTCAAAATTCAAAACTTAATTTTGAATTTTAAACACTCCCCAAGGGGGTTGACGGCTAATTGTTAGTGTCTAATTGCTAATTTTCGATGATGATTAGCTGTTAGTTATTAACAGTTAGCCGTCTAAGTTTGTTAGAAAATGTAACTAAAAAAGTCCCCAAAACTTGATAAATTAATCCTGACTGTAAAAGGAATTAAGATTTGTTAGTGCTTATATCGATTACCTATGAGGTTGCTCCAGAACAATTTGCTCAGAGCAAGTTGTCTCACCAAGCTCGGTTTTGTGCAGTTTTACAAAGAATTGGTATTAGCTGTACCACGTAATCACTAACAAATACTTAGCTCCCATTACCTTTAAAAATATAGATTTTTAGCGAACGTCCTCAAAGCCATTAGTCACTCCTACCCACAGTAACCAACTATGCAAATCTTCTTAGACGAAGAAACCAGACGACGCCAATATCAAGCATTTCCCCAAACAGAACCCATCGAACTGTGGACTACTGCTTCAACTGAAGACATTGAAATTGTAATTCGGGCAGTTTATCGGCAAGTGTTGGGTAATGGCTACATTATGGAAAGTGAGCGGCTCATTGTTCCAGAATCCCAACTCAAGCAAGGTATAATCGATGTTCGTGAGTTTGTGCGTCAGGTTGCCAAATCAGAGTTGTATCGCTCCAGATTTTTTGATAAGGTTTACCGCTACCGGGCGATTGAACTGAACTTCAAGCACCTGCTGGGTCGCGCTCCCGATGATTACTCGGAGACGAAACATCACAGCAATATTCTAGATGAGAAGGGTTTTGAGGCAGATATTGATTCTTATCTTGATAGCGACGAGTATCTAGATGCCTTTGGAGATAACATAGTGCCATATTACCGGGGTTATAAAACTCAAAAGGGCAAAAAGATATTGGAATTTACCAATATGCTGCAACTGCTGCGGAGCAATTCTAGCAGTGACAAAAATCTAGCATCGAATAATGAACCTCAGCTGGTGCGATCGCTAATTACCAACACTCCTTATGGTAGAGTGAAACCCACAGATGTTAGTGCAATACTTGCTGAAGTATTCAAGCGAAAGCCAGAAACTCCTGCTCCAGTTAATCCGTTTATTGCAGCTCAAACAGCAGTTGAACAAGGCTTGCGGCAAAAGATTAAAGAGCAAGAAAGCCAGATTGCAACTTTGCAACAACAACTAGCAGACTTACGACCGTTTGCCAGCATCGGTACAACAAAATTCAGTAGTAGTTTGCAGTCTTCCAGTTCCGTGACCAGCACTAAGGAATATACATCTTTGCAACAGCAAGTTGACGCGCAAGAAAAACAAATTGCAGCTTTACAAGAGCAAGTTGCTGATGCCCGACGGTCTGCCACAATTGGGGAAGCCAGGTTAAATAAGTGGCGCAGTCGCGTTTTTAATGGTTAATTTTTCTAGTGTTTAGTTTTGTCGGGTGCGTTACGCCAAAGGCTAACGCACCACTTTTGCAAAAGTTAAAAACGTAGCGCAGTTTACCGCCATAGGCATCGCATAAGATGATTCTAGAAGGTGCATAGACGCTTATTCGGCTTTTTGCAAGAGTTTTCTAAGATTGACTAAGGCTTTTTGAGCAATATAATATTGCACAGCTTCCTTAATGAATCAACTGCGATCGCCTTTGCCATTACCCCTTGAGCGATTGAACCGCGTCTTCTCTGGAGAATTGCCTGTTCAATGATTTGATTAATTCACTGGCATATGCAGGTTTTTTGTATAGCCACGATTTTACATCGCCAACTCTGTTGATACTTATAAAGGGATTGCATATTTAACTAAACAATTGTTAAACCATAATCAATTGTTAAATCTTGTAAAACCTCTTTAGCCGACTGGTATCTATCATCAAAGTCGTAAGACACCATTTTATCTAAAACCGTAGCCAATTTATCACTAGTTTTTGAAATTTCTCGCCAAATCAGCGTATTTGTGTTCTCGTCTCGCTGGAGTTGGCCAGGAGGTTGCCCAGTTAAGGCTTGGATAGCAATCATTCCTAAAGCATAAATATCGCTGTTTAATCTCGGATGACCTATCAACTGCTCATGTGGTGCATAACCTATAGTACCCACTATTATCGTCTCATATTGTAGAGTCTGAATTTGTTTGACAGCACCAAAATCAATTAATACAATTTTTCCATCATCTTCTCGCCGAATTAAATTACTAGGTTTGATATCGCGATGAATTACACCATTACTATGAACAAAAACCAGCAATTGCAACACGTCTTTAAGGATATTTACCACTTGCTGTTCCGGTAAAGGTTTATCATCAGTCAGTTCTTCTTGAAGAGAATGTCCAGAAATGTACTCCTCTATAAGATAAAATTGTTGATTTTCTTCAAAATAACTTATTAGTTGTGGAATTTGATTATGTTGCCCTAAAATATTTAAAATGTCTGCTTCAGCTTTAAATAAACGACCAGCAACTTCTAAAAATCGAGCATCCTTTTGATCTGGTTGTAAGTGCTTTACTACACACAAAGGATTACCTGGACGCCTAATATCTTCAGCAATGTAAGTCCTACCAAATGCTCCATAACTAAGCATTTGAATAATTTTGTAACGTTTATTCAATAATTCATTTATGGTAACAGGTTTACCATAGAGTGATATTCCCGTACTGACATTGCTTTCACTCGTTTTCAACACCTTTTGCAACTGATTTATACGTCCTTGTTGCTCCTGAATTTGAAGTGTTAGTTTGTCTTTTTGTTGCTTATTTTTATAAGTAACATAAGCAGCTGCACTACCTCCAAATCCTAGCAAACCAAAAATTATGTTATCTTTATCAGTTGAATAAATTCCAATAAAAAACAAAAATGATGCTATAAGTAAAACGCTATTCAAAATTGTTTTTCTCCAAAAAGTATTTGAAATAAACACGTATTTTAATATACTTATGAATTGAGTTAATACTTTATTGAAAGTTTTATTTAATTTGTTATCAATAAAATCAAATATATAGAATTTAGGTTTTAATAATGGTCTGTCTTTTGATACTAATTCAACTGAACTCCTATCTGTTTGAAAAAAAGTTTTATTATTAAGAATTTCTTGTTTAATAGAAAGTTCTATCTTTTGGCGAATTAAATCAACTAAATAATCGTGAACAAGTTGATAGCGTTTGCCATAAAATTCTGTGAACAAAGATACTACTCCTGATTTTACTAAAATTTCTAAGACTAAATCTAATTTGTCTGAATCTACTCCCAAACCAGCTTGCAAGTCGGCGTATGTTTTAATAGGACGAGTACCGTTGACATTTGTTAGCAAATACAGCACCAATTCGGCAGTATTTTCATTACCAGAACCAAAATCTCTTAATACTTCCTCTAAAAAACGCTGAAGAAGTTTTTCCTTTGTACCAAATTTATAATATTTTTCTAAAGTAGTTATTTTATTTGTTTGTAGTTGTAATCCTAGTATTTGTAATTCAACAGGTCGAACTTCTCTTGTTTCACTTGCTAAATCATTTACTATTTTATCAATTAAATCAGGCTGAAAATTTAAATGTGTTCTATTAGTTGAATCTTGAATAACATTTTTAGCCTCTTGTAGTGAAAAGTTGGATAAATAATAACGATTCTTTTTTGTTAAAATATCATTATTTATTGTTTAAATGTAGCTTAAACGTTCACACTCTAATAAATAATGTAAATAATCTTCTCGTAATGAAAGTATAATTTTTACAAAAGGAATATCCAAACAAATGCGTAAAAATTCATAAAAGGCTTGTCTTGTAATTTGATTTGTGTGAACAAAGAAAAACTCTTCAAACTGGTCAAAAATTAAAACTGTTAATAAATTGCGCTCGGCATTTTTTCGCAAATGATCCAAAATCGCTACTGTTGAATCTAGTTGAATAGATAATTTGTTCTCTTTTACTTTATTAAAAGCCTCTACTAGAGACTTGCCTAACATTTCTACCCAATCTGTATAAGTTCGTAAAAGAACAGGTAAGGCATCTCGCTCTCCAATAGCTTGTTGTCGAAGTGTCGGAATTAATCCTGCTTGTAAAATTGAACTTTTACCGACTCCTGACTGACCATGAATTACAATCAATTTATGCTCAGTCCCACTAATTCTTTCGAGCAAACGCTTGACATCTTTCGCCCGACCAGAAGCAAAAATTTCTTGAGCAACTATTTCTGGGTTTTCCACGTGTAGCTGTGCAGACTTAATTACTTGTAGTTGTGGATTAAGATGAGATGCACCAATGAAAGTACGGAAACCATACTGATGTTCAATTTGTAGTTTCTCTTGTTTAATATTAAAAGCTGCAAGATATTCACCTTGCCTAAAGTAGAGCAAGCGCAACTTATCCAAAATATTAATATAAAGCTTTGGATTATACTGAGGATTACTTTCTTCTCTAGCAGTTTCTAAATTACTAATTGCTGCTTCAAATTCACCTAAATCCTGTTGTGATTTTGCTAAAATAAACCGAAATAATCCAAATTCATCTGATTGTAAATTAGGTATATGAGCTAATATTTGCAATGCTTGCCCCGCAAGTTGATGAGCTTCATCCCAGCTTGACTGCTCTAAGGCTACCTCTGCCAAAAAACCATAATCTTTAGCCAATTGCAACGGTGTGCCATAATTTTGATGTAGCAGTAGAGATTTTTCAACAAGGATTTGCAACTCTGTCCATGCTTGCAAATCTCGCATAACTTCACCCAGTTTAGTAATGTATTTTGCGACTAAATCTGAACGTCGTGCTTGCTCAAAAATATCAATAGCTTGCTGAAGGTAATTTTTCGACTCTTGCCAATAGTGTAGATTTTCTGTCTGATTTTTTTCGGCTTTGCGGTTATACGCCAACGCAATATTAACGAGTAATATACCTTGTCGTTCTAAATGGTTACTTTGTCGCCAAAACCCCAAACTTTGTAGATAATATATTAAAGCAGAATCTATCTGGTCATGGAGATAATCATTCAAGCCAAGCACAAACTCTAAACTCGCTTGAATTGCTGCTTCTAATACTTCTCCTCGATTTTGCAAATCCTGATGAGCGGTTTCTAGTTCCCGGCACATTTGGGGATTAGGCGTTACTTCACCAGCAAAGATTTCATCACTTTTTCGCTGGAGAAAGTTGACTAACTCATCAGTAGGGTTTTCAAACTCAATAATAGTTGCCCAATTCTCTAAATCAGCCGCTAATCGAATAAATTTTTGCAGAACTGAATCATTAACCCACAACAATATTGGTAATGGGAAGTTTTTTCTAAATTCTTCCCGCACTTGGTTAGCTGAAGTCAGAACTGTATCAATATCTTTAACTGACTCCAAACCAAAAATCATCAATGCAGGTGGCTGTTCATCTCCCAGTTGTTCACGTATATTTGTGTAAAGCGTTTTGACTGATGCAGGTAAGGTAATTTCGTGAATGTGTACAGGAGATAATTGGTGCAGACGTTGCACCATACGCTGACGTAAAGCAGCATAGTTACAGCGCAGCAAAATCAGCGAAAATTCTCCCTGAGAAAAGGTAATTGTTCGCACCAAAGTTGGCAATGAACTTTCATTGTCAAAGGCTAAATTTTCTGGCTGTTGCTGATTACTCATAATATAGATAATTTAATCTTATACTAGCTGTTTGTATGATTACATCATGCAAGTAAGTCACATCGCTCCCATCACGACTGATATCGCTCCCATCACGACTGTAACCGCTCCCATCACGACTGATATCGCTCCCATCACGACTGTAACCGCTCCCGTCACGACTGATATCGCTCCCGTCACGACTAAGATGGTTAACGTTATACGATTTCACAAAATACCTGATAAGTAAGTTGGCGCTAATATTTCAAGCTATGTTAAGAAATTTAAATGTAGGGTGTGTTGTCGCGCAGCGCAACGCACCGTCAAGAATTCAAGGTGCGTTAGCCTACGGCATAACACACCCTACAGACTTAAGTTGACACCCATGAACAGATGTACGCCCCTACAGCCGATTCATAACCTAAATTCTTTGGCTTCAGCCAAAATCGGATTGACATCAAACCAAGAACCATCCTCATTCCGGTATTCAAATACAAACATACTGCGGAGCAAAAGTTCGTATTTTTCATTACCTCTCAAGCTTTTCTCTTGCGCCACCTTACGCAGTACTTCCCATTCATCGGGCGTAATTGCTAAAGTTAGCTCATTGCGGCGTTGTTTAATTACTCTGTCTACACACTCCCGCGACAGGGGTGGGTCTTCTTGCTGAAGACAGCGAAATAATAACATTAGCAAATTACGCAAATGACCGCCGCTAACTCGGCAAAGTCGCTCTAAAGTATCAGGACTATCAAAAACCTCAGTAATTAAATTCCGATTTTGTTCCCAACTAACACCAGGAAAAGCCCTCGTCATAACCATCTGTTGCAACAGTATGATTCCTTGTGAGAATTGCGAACCATCTTGTAATTGCACAGGAACCATTGGTAAAACCTTGGGGTCTGCGCCAAAGCGATTTGTTAACCTTCCTAAAGCGTTGGAAAAAATCAACACTAACGGAATGGTATAAACAACATGACAATTTAGCTGGTTTAATTGTTCACCCCGTTCTACAAAGAGATATTCTGGCTGGTAATAACCAGAAGGTTTTTGAGAATTATCCACTCTGTCGAGATTATCTATAATTACCACCAGTCCTTTTTTACCTTGCTGTTTGAGTTTTTCTCTAGCAGGCTTGAGCAATTCTTTGTTAATTGATTCTAAAATACCATTGGTGCGCGGTTCTAAATATTGTCGCAACTGGCTGCGAAGTTTGGGACTATCTTTAGTTTTGGCAGTAATCTTGGCAATACCTACAGATAATTGAGCCTCAACCCCAATATTTAACGGCGTTTGCAAAAACTCAGAGACTTCTGTAAACAGATTTTTAAAGTATCCCGGTTTAAGGTTAATTTTTATTGCTTCTAGACTTTGACTCACCTCACGAGCTACTGCCAGTAAAATATCTGTAACATCAATATCAGCCATATCCAAGCTTTGGCTAGACTCGAAATAAACCACATGAAATCCCTGCTGTTCTAACTCTGCCTTTAGCCGCAGTAACTCAGTGGATTTGCCACAGCCGATGTGTCCGGTAAATAATTGACAGGTAGGTTCTTCAGGTGAAAGGCGGGTAATAGTTCGCCCAAGTTCCTCAATAATCTTGGCACCACGCACTTTAGAGAAATCAATATAATACTGTCTATCTTCCGGTTTGCTGACAACCAGAGTCTTGCTGGGGTTGCAAGCTTGAAAAAACCTGACTAAATCTAGTTTCATCACGAATCACCCGAAATTAGTTTTATACTACTGTCAATTTGAGTGATTATACAGAGGACAAAGCCGCTATTTCGGAAAAAACTTCTTCATAATGACTGATATCATGTCCAGTTGAACAATTGTCATTGCGAACGAAGTGAAGCAATCCTCGAACCCTTGTGATTGCTTCACTTCACTTCGTTGCGTTCGCAATGACATGTCATAAGTAATTTAGCGGACATGATATGATTAAAAACTTCCAATTAAAAAAATATCTAATTTTTCTTGTGGGGTGGACATCTTGTTTGCCCTTAGTTATGGGCGGGCGAGACGCCCACCCCACAAGAAATGTCTATAATTCCAACTTTTCACCCCGAATTGAATAATCCAACAACTCCATCGGGTGAATAACTGAAATCTTCTTACCTTGCAACTGCAAATGCTTCGTAATTTGCAAAGTACACCCCGGATTAGCAGAAGCAATTAACTCAGCACCAGTATTTAACAAATTCTGCACTTTTTGCTGACCCAATTCCTCAGAAACTTCCGGTTGCAGCATATTATAAACCCCGGCACTGCCACAACATAAAGCTGCGTCTATTGGTTCTCTCAACTTCACCCCTGGAATTTGTCGCAACACTTGACGCGGTTGCACGCTAATCTTTTGTCCATGCAATAAATGACAAGCATCTTGATAAACTAAATTCAAGGGTTTATCAGTTAACGGCGAAAGTTTCGCTGTTAACCCAACAGTTGCCAAAAACTCTTGAGCATCTTTAACTTTAGCTGCAAAATCCTTCGCCTTTTCTCGATATTCTGGGTCATCTTCTAAAATGTGACCGTATTCCTTCAAAGTATGACCGCAACCAGCAGCATTGATAATTACGAAATCTACATCAGTCTTGGCAAAACTATCAATCATCTGCCTTGCTAAAGCTTTCGCCTGTTCTGTTTGTCCTTGGTGTTCAGGAAGCGCTGCACAACAACCTTGAGATTTAGGAATCACAACTTCACAACCATTCGCTGTTAAAACCCTCACTGTTGCTTCATTCACTGGGGAGAAAAACAGCCGTTGCACGCAACCCAAAATCACCCCAACTCGGTAGCGCTTTTCACCTTGGGCGCGAATAATAGTAGGCAAATTATCTTGAAAAGATTTGAGAGTAATTTCTGGCAGAATAGATTCCATTGCTGCCAAACGGGGCGATATTTTATTGAGTAAACCCGTAACGCGAAAGAATTTAGCAAACCCCAACTTTTGATAAACCAATAACGGAACTAGTAAAATCCGTAAAAGGTTGGGATAAGGAAACAGAGAAAATATCAATTGACGAAACAGTTGGTCTGGTAAACTGCGAGGATAATTTCGTTCAACTTGGTGACGAGTTGCAGAAATCAATTTGTCATACTGCACACCAGAAGGACAAGTACTCACACAAGCAAGACACCCCAAACAAGAATCAAAATGTCCTACCGTGGCTGTATTGAGAGCAATTTCACCTTCATTAATCGCATCCATTAAATAGATGCGTCCTCTAGGAGAATCCATCTCCTTCCCCAGCACCCGATAACTCGGACAAGTCGAGAGACAAAATCCACAATGTACACAACTATCGATCAACTTTGGATCAGGCGGATGATTCTCATCAAACCCCTTCAAATTTTTTAAACTAGCCGTATTATTAACAGAATTTTCTGATACCTGCATATTTTTCCCTTTCCCCTCTCGATCTCAGCGTCCTCAGCGTCTCTGCGGTTAGTTTCTTAAATCCCACCGACAAACCGACCAGGACTTAAAATATTCTTACTATCAAACTGTTCTTTAATTTGGCGCATCAACGGCAAAGCATTCCCCGTATAACCCCAAACATCTATTTGTTGTTTAACCGCCACTGGTGCTTCTAGAATTGTTAAAAAACCTCTATGAGCTTGAGTGCGTAGGCGCAACCCGTCGTAGGCATCGCCTCCAGCGCAGCCTAGCTCATCGCGCACTTTCAAAACTTGATTTTTATCCTCTAATTGTAACAAACCCAAACCACTACTTATATGAATTAAACCCAACTCTACCTGAGTCAAAATCTCCACGGCAGCAGTAGGTAATACTCCTATTTTGCAGGTAATTACTGATTCTGTAACAGTAGTATGTATTCGTTCTTGCAATCTCTGCCATAGACTAACTTCATCACCATCTGCAAAAATTGCCCCGTTTAAACCTAACTTTTGTCCAACTTCTAAAACTCGGTTTGATTGTTCCTTAACACTCTCACTAATACTTTGAAAGCGGGCAATTAATGCCAGTCCTTCACCCAAACCTAAGCTAGACACCAATTTAGTTGATAGCAAATCAGCTTGGACTGGTGTTAAGGCTGAACCTCGAAGGATATCAGCCGCTTGGGATATGGCCTCTGCACTTCCCGTTAGGACCACTGTCTCCGATGCCTCTGCTAGCGGATACAGGCGAAAAGTTAGTTGACTAATAAAGCCTAATGTGCCATAAGACCCAGTAAGCAACTTCATCAAGTCATATCCGGCAACATTTTTGACTACTCTTCCCCCAGCTTTGGCGACTTGTCCATCAGCACGCACAAAGGTAATACCTAGTAACTGGTCGCGCACACTACCATAACGTTGTCGCAGAGAACCTGTATCACCTGTAGCAACAATACCGCCAATGGTTGCCAATTCTGGTGCTGTGGGGTCAAGGGCAAGAAATTGCCGCGACTTTGCTAAAAGTTCTTGGAGATCAGAGAACTTCATCCCAGCTTCTACCGTGACAGTCAAATCCCCAACAGCGTGTTCAATCAGTTGGTTGATGCGTTCTGTACTGACTACGACATCAACACCTTTAGCTAAACCGCCCCAGTTAAGTTTACTGCCACTACCACAGGGGAGGACGCGCCAGTTGTGACTGTGAGCTGTGGCGATGACTGCGGCTAACTGTTTTTGACTGCGGGGATAGACGATACAACTGGGAGGATTTTCAGAAGCTATAGCTTGTTGGATGCGTTTTTGCTGACCTAGTTCGATATTTTCCCAAAGGCAAACAGCATTTTCTTCGCCGACGATAGATGCAAAATCAGAAGCGCAGACGCCTTGCGGCTTGTCGTTAGACATCGCTTTCATTGAGTTTATTTTTTTACGCCCAACATCTAATTTACTGGCTAACCTGACCAAAAAAGCGGATTGCCATTAATACACAGTGGATAATTCAGTTGCGAGTTCCGCTTCTATAGGTATTTTTTATCAAAAAAGGCAGGAGGTCGAAGGAAAACTGCCCTTTGCTTTAGTATATAAACGCCTTGCACCAATTAATTGTGCGGCGAGAAGGTTTCTACGTGGAGCTAGCGGCTCCTGCTCTCTCTAAGCACAACTGGCTATTCTTTCGGTAACACCATACACGTTTAGTGGTGCGATCACTAGAGTGGGAAAATAACAGATGTAACGACAGCTTTTTACAAGAAGCAAAGAAATGGCTAGCTGCAAGTACTGCTCAAGAACTACCAACTGAACAGCAAAAGAGTAGAGAAAGTAGTAGATGAGTGAAATTTACTCATCTACTACAAGTAGAGTTAGGAGGCAATTTGCATGTGTAAGACATTTTATAGGGGAAAAACCATAAATTACAGCGATATTAGTTGAATAGACTAAAGAAGTTTAAAGAAAGGTCTGAGCATAGTCTATTCATTTGAATATCGCTATAAAAGTGTAATTATTGAAAATAAATTTATTTTGCTCTGATTAACTTTTAAAAAAAGTAACAGATGGGTAGAAATTACCCCTCTGCTACAAGTAAACGGAGGTATAAACTTGATTATTTAATTGGCGTGAACCAATTCTTGAGGGGCTGCGGCATCATATTCTACAGCTTTAACAAATTCCTTGAGAACATCTTTGAGTCTTTGCTCAATTTCCTCATCTAACAGGATGCTGTTATCAGCTTGTCGTTGAATTTGTTTGTCTACCGCATAAATAGTAGCTAGGATATGCCGCGCTCCTAATTCAGATAATACAGGTTTAAGAGCATATTCAATTGCCAATAAGTGAGCGATCGTCCCACCAAGGGCAATTGGTAACACGGGTTTACCTGTCAATGATTTTTGTGGCAGCAAATCTAGAAATGTTTTCAGCACTCCTGTATAAGCAGCTTTGTAAATTGGGGTGGCAATAATCACACCATCTGCCTTTGCTAATAGAGCTTTTGGCTGTTCTAAAGCAGGGCTATCGTATCGTCCAAAAACTAAATCTTCAGCAGGCAAATCCCGAACTGAAATAATGTCTACATGCAAGCCTTCTTGTTGTAAAAGCTTGGCAGTGTATTCGACAAAACCGTAAGTTCTGGATGGATGAGTTGGACTACCAGCGATCGCTAAAATATTTGTCATTCAATTCAACTCCCAATTTCTAAAACGGGTTCAGTGTGTTTTGTGGTTTTGGTCTTCATAGCTTCTGCGGTGTTAACCTTCTCACTCAGACGTTTGTAGGGACGGCGTAAACTCATATTCTCTACTTCCCAGATGTAGCCATGAATAATTACATCCTGGGGAATTAAAGGAGAATTACGCAGCAATTCCACCTGCTGTGTGCAGATTTCATCCACATCGGTAAACGTTTTGATCCATTTGGAAAAAACGCCTTTTGGTAGCTTTAACTCTGGCAAAGCAGGATCGACAGTAACTTGATCCACGTCAATACCTTGATTTTGCAATACCTCACTAAGAAAGTCTCCTGATGCTGTCATCATGCCACATTCGGTATGATTAATGACGATGATTTCTTTTGTGCCAAAAAACTGTGTAGTTAACATTGCTGACCGAATAGCATCATCTGTAACTAAACCCCCAGCATTACGGAAAATATGAGCATCTCCTTCACCAATTCCTAATGCTTTCTCCACAGGTAAACGTTCGTCCATGCACGCCAGCACCCACAAGCGTTTATTATTGGGTATGCCCAACTGCCGCCGCAATGCCCACGCTTCTGTTTCTGAGATTTTTTGGTCAATTTGTTGGTGCAACATGGCTACTAATCTTCTAGTTCTTAATTACTAGGATATGGACGTTGCTCTTTCCTGATGCTGTTGCTTAGGGAAATCTTCATTTGCCACAATTTCGCCAAATGGACTTAAAACATGTTGCTTCTCCACTGCCGGCAGATTCTCTAAGGGCAAATGGGGAAATAAAAGTTCTGCAACTCGATAAGCTTCCTCTAGATGGGGATAGCCAGAGAGAATAAAGGACTCAATACCCAAAGAAGCGTATTCCAACATTCTGGCAGCTACGGTTTGGGGATCGCCTACTAAGGCTGTTCCCGCACCACCCCGTACCAAACCGACTCCCGCCCACAGGTTCGGGCTAATCTCTAATGCCTCACGATTACCGTGGTGTAATTGAGTCATCCGTTGCTGTCCAACTGAATCCATTCGCGCATAAGCTTTTTGGGCTTTAGCGATCGCTTCGTCATCTACATACTTAATCAATTGATTCGCCGCATCCCAAGCTTCACTCTCGGTTTCCCGCACAATCACGTGTAAGCGAATCCCAAACCGCAAAGTCCGCCCTTCTGATAAAGCAAGTCTGCGAACTGCTGCTATTTTCTCAGCTACTTGCGCTGGTGGTTCGCCCCAAGTTAGATAAACATCTACATGCTTGGCAGCAATTTTTTGAGCAACGGCAGAGGAACCGCCAAACCACAAGGGCGGATATGGCTTCTGAACAGGTGGAAACAGCAGTTTGCCATCCTGAATATTCAGATAATCGCCCTGAAGATTGGCTGGTTCACCACTAGCGATCGCTCGCCATACTGTCAAAAATTCATCTGTTAATTCATAGCGCTGATCGTGATCCAAATGCAAGCCATCTCCCGCCAACTCCACAGGATCGCCCCCTGTGACGACGTTAATCAGCAAACGTCCACCAGAGAGGCGATCAAAGGTCGCCGCCATCCGCGCTGCCACTCCAGGTGATACCAAGCCGGGACGAATCGCCACCAAAAAACGCATTTGTCGTGTCAGTGATACTAACGTTGACGCTACAATCCAAGCATCTTCGCAAGAGCGGCCTGTAGGCAACAATGCCCCTGTATAACCAAGGTCATCCACCGCTTGGGCAATCTGCCGCAGATAAGCAAAGCTTACTGCCCGTCCGCCTGTAGCAGTTGCAAGGTAACGTCCGTCGCCGTGGGTTGGGATGAACCATAGTAGCTGCATGAGTCCTGTCCTTTTAAAATACGGTAATTCGATAGAAATACCGTGCTTTATTTATAGTTTTCAGAGTATCACATATTCCACTTAACCAAGCAAGAAGTTTTTTATAAAACTACGGTATTCCTATCAAACCAATGTATATTAAGCCGTGTTCGATCAGGTGGCGATCGTCAAAATTGGGTATTTAGCATGGTTATTCTCTTTGTCCCCTTGTCCCTTCCTTCTCTCTTTAGGAAGAATACACCAATGGCAGTTTTGTATATATTCGTTTACTTATTCATAACCTTTTGTTAAATTAACCTTAATGTACGCCAAACTTATTGACTTAATGTAGTTAAGTTTTCAGCTACAAACGTGGGTAGCCATCCAGCCCATTGGCAATAGGCGCAAAATTCTGTTCTCTCTCTAGGGGAAATAAGGCAATGGGGCCGATGTTTATCACTGCCGACGATTGACCACATATAGCGTTTAGATTGTCTTTGGCGCTCCTGGTTGGTTGCTTGATTGGATTTAACCGTCAGCAAGGAGGTAGATCGGCAGGGATGAGAACATTTATGCTCGTGAGTATGGGGGCAGCACTTTTGTGATGATTCCTTTGCAGGCTGAGGGCGAGAGTCCCTATGCTGCTATCAATGCATTGAGTCGCACAATTCAAGGTGTAGCTACCGGGATAGGATTTCTCAGAGCCGGATTAATTTTACAAGAGTCTCCGAGAAAATCTACAACGCCAAAAGTAAAAGGTTTAACTACAGCCGCCTGTGTCTGGATAGCGGCCGGATTGGGGGCTGCGATCGGTTGTGGTTTGTGGCAAATGGGATTATTAGGAGGCTTACTGACCCTGATTATCCTCAGTGGAGTAAAGCGGCTCAATCGCGCATTTGTATTTCTGACGGGTCATGGTAAACAAGGGACTACTCAGGAGCTAACAACCATCTCTGATGAAGATGATGATTAACCGTCGTTACACTAGATTCACCAGTTAATCAACACTTGTGATCAAAACTAGATCGTTGTGCATATCTATGTTAATCGGATTCCTTTGCCGGATTTTATTGAAGAATAATTTTTTAATTCTTAGCTAATTTTAATCAGTTTATCAGGGCTAATTCAGAGCGATTGCTGATTATAGTCATTAATGTAGGGAATCCCGTACTGGAGTTGATTGGCCAGTTAACCAGAAATAGAAAATAATAGATATATGGACAAACGGTATTTTTTACAGGCTAGTGCAGTAATAGTCGGCACGGCATTGTTATCAAGGTATATCAATTGGGGGTCACAAGAGATGACAACTTCTAACAGTGGATTTGAAATTACCAAACCTGAGTCAGAGTGGAGCACGATTTTAACGCCAGAACAGTTTAACGTATTGCGTAAACATGGGACTGAACGCCCTCACACCAGCCCATTGGATAAGGAATACGACCAAGGCACTTATTATTGTGCTGCGTGTGAACAGCCCCTGTTTACATCTGATACCAAATTTAACAGTGGTACTGGCTGGCCCAGCTTTTTTAAGCCGATTGAAGGTGCGATCGCCACTACTGTAGATAAGTCGTTGTTTATGACCAGAACTGAAGTGCATTGTAGTCGCTGTGGTGGTCATCTGGGTCATGTTTTTGATGACGGCCCTGCACCCACTGGCAAGCGCTACTGCATGAACGGTGTTTCGTTAAAGTTTACTCCTGCTTAATTAAGTTGCGAACGCACGCACTGCCAACCTAAATTATTAGATGTAGACTTCAAACCTGGTTGTGATCTGGCTTGAGACTGAAAAAATGTTGAGCCAGAGTTAGTGCATCTAAAGCGACTCATTTCCCGAAACAGTGCTGAGTAACCATTCGCCCTTGGGAAAGGTGACTCAGCACTCTTGAAACAACTTTTGAAGCTTGACCAAAGGTGAATAAATTTTTGACAATAAGTTCTCTTACTAAATCCTACTGGACGTAGTATTGTCAATTTAGGGAAATACAACTCTTGGTCTTCGCTAGAGCTATTTACCTAAATCGTCCTATTTGTTTGGGTCTTTTTTCTCCTTTTTGTCTTTGGGATCTTTTTTAGGTTTTTTAGCTTCTTTATTACTTTTTCTTTCCTTTGACATCAGCGTTCTCCAACTAGTTACTCAGTGAAAGCTTCCATATTCTGCCGTCAGCAAATCAGGAGATGACTTACCTGATATTCTTTTAAGGCAAAAAAGAAAGTATCAGACATCAATGCCACTAACTACCATGATACGGTGTTGTTTGATTCACTGTAGCTTGAATCCATATTGTTAGAGGTTACCCAAATTCCATAAGATTTAAGTTATATCATGTCCGCCTAATTAGTTATAATTCACGCATCTGTGCAAAAACCAGGAAACTCTCTTTCCCCCAGCTAAGAGCCCCCTGCAAGAACTGCGGTCTTAATGATAAGTCTTTAACCGGACATGATATTACAGGGTATAGGGTACAAAAGATAATTTTCTTTACTTTCACCTGTAACCTATCCCCTTGTTAACTCTTAACTCCCTTACTATTGCTCCAACAATTTCATCCGCTGCCACCAAAGATTTAGGGGATAATAGACTACAGGTGCCCACAGACTACTAAGAATGGCAGAGGCTAAGGCGACACGCTGGTAATATGTCCAAATATCTGTTACCTTGCGTAGGCTGTGCCCGCCGTAGGCATCGTCAATCAAAGTTAATTGCAACCCAAAGATAGTTTCTGCCAAAACTGCCATACCAAAAACAATTACAGCGATCGAAATAAAATCTTCTTCAATAAAACGCTGTTTTTGGAGGAGAGCAGTTAAAATTCCCACTATACCTAAACTGAGGGCATGAGTAGGGTTAGGTGATGTCATTGAATCTTGAAGTAGCCCCAGAACTATACCTGCCAATGCTCCGGAAAAGGCTGTGCGCTTCACACTCCAAGCTACCACCCAAATTAATAGCCAATTAGGGCCAATTCCCAATAATTCCATACCTGGCAGGCGGGTTGGCAATAATAGTAAACATAACAGTACAGATCCAACCGTCACTATCGAACCCAATAACTGACGTATACCGGGATGCCAACGAGAAAGCGGCTGGATTTGAAATTTCGATTTTCGCCCTGAGGATTTTGGCTTTTTCTGCCTGCTGCCACCAAATGCAGGAATCTTCATTTTTCTATGGATTTTCAAGAAAGAATTTACTTAGACTTTTGCGGCACTTGATTTGCCGACTCTTGGTTTTCCAAGTCTTGGTTTTCTGGCTTTGGATAAACAGCTACCCAATCAAGAGAGCGGATTGGCGGAAAAAGCTCAATTTTCGCCACTGATGCCGGAAGTTTTTTTAAATCCAGCGATTTGATTCGTCCTACTGCCAAGCCAGATGGAAATTTTTGACTATAAGTAGATGTGGAAACTAAATCTCCTACCTTGACATTTGGGACTTTTTCATAAAACTCCAGCACAGCTTCTGCAGAAGAATCTCCTCGCAAAACGCCTTTAGCTGCCGTGCGGCTAACTGATACACCCACTTGACTCTTCAGGTCACTGATTAACAACACGCGACTAGTATTGGGAGTTACATTTTCCACCAGACCCACCAACCCGCCATCTGCCTTGACTATAAAGCCTTCCTGAATCCCTGCATTCGCACCGCGATTCAGGGTAACTTGTTGCCACCACTGATCAGCACTACGTCCGATTACCCGTGCTGGAATTGGCCGTGATGCCAGCGGCTCTTTTTCCACATAGCCTAATAAATCTTGTAGCTTTGTCTTTTGACTTTCCAAATCTACTATACGGGTTTGCAATTCCAATATCCGGGCATCTCTAAGACCTTCTTCTGGAGTTGGCCCTGACTGCAACATCTCTAACGGACGGGTAATTGCCTGGTATGTCTCAAGCACCAATTCACCTTGAGTCTGTCGCAATATCCAAGCACTACCAACTACTAAAGCTAACAACCCGATTTGTAACCCTTTACGATCCCACCAACGCCGTATTGTAACCATATATACCTTATATATTTACATAAATTAAGTTCTACTTGGATTCATATTTATATAAAACCCAAATAGAACTCAAATAGAACTCAAGTCTGATATTTTTTTGCTAAATATTGCGAGAGCTTTCGATGACCACTCGTTCTAACTGTTTGAAGTTTTCTAACACACGACCTGTTCCCAGCACAACACAGCTCAAAGGATCGGCAGCAATGTGAGTCACAATCCCTGTTTCATGGCTAATCAGGGTATCTATGCCTTTGAGCAAAGCACCGCCACCAGCTAACATAATACCTCTGTCAATAATGTCTGCTGCCAGTTCTGGAGGTGTGCGTTCCAGTGTCCGCTTCACAGCTTCTATAATTACTGATAATGGTTCCAACATGCTTTCACGGATTTCTGGACCTTTGATGGTTACAGTTCGCGGTAGACCAGAAAGCAGGTGTAAGCCTCGGACTTCCATAATGGCGTCATTATCATCATTAGTAGGATAGGCAGAACCAATCCGAATTTTGATGTCCTCGGCAGTACGTTCACCAATCACTAAGTTATGAAGCTTTTTAATATACTGAATGATCGCTTCAGTTAGTTCATCTCCAGCAATGCGTACTGATTCGCTAATCACCGTACCTTGAAGACTCAACACTGCAACTTCTGTAGTGCCACCACCAATATCGATGATCATGTTGCCAGTCGGTTCGGCAACAGGTAGCCCTGCACCAATTGCCGCAGCTACAGGTTCATCGATTAAATATACTTTTCTTGCTCCTGCTTGATGAGCTGCATCCATCACAGCTCGCCTTTCTACTCCTGTGACGCCACTGGGAATACCAATGACAATCCGGGGTAAAATTAGAGATCTGCCTTCATTTACACGCTGAATAAAGCTTTTGAGCATCAGCTCGGCTATATCGAAATCAGCGATTACACCATCACGCAAGGGGCGGAGGGCAATCACATTTCCGGGTGTGCGACCGAGCATTTTTTTGGCTTCTTCTCCTACTGCTAGTGCTACCTTTTCGTTGACATCGATCGCAACTACAGAAGGCTCTTGCAGTACAATACCTTTACCAGATACATAAACGAGAGTGTTAGCGGTACCGAGGTCGATACCCATATCCCATGATGTGCGAAAGTTCCTAAAAATACCCACGCGTCTCTAAGCCCCCTATGTGCGATACTTTTTGACTACAACGGCAAGAGTTAATTGTGCCTGATTCGATTACGTTTATATCCTGAGTTGAGTAAACTAGACTATATTTTTATCTGATTCCCAGGAATATTTACTAATGTCTGAGTCCTCTATTTTTTGATATTTTCTGGTTAACTTAGTGTATACGTATACTTTTATGTGTTTCTCCAAGTAGTATGTATAATTTTTCAATTCAATTATATTGTTAACTGTTTAACACATTATTTTCAAGAGTTTCACAATTCGCTATGATGGAAGTCGATAATGAATAAGTACGCTTGTACTAAGAGGTAACACCTATGAGTATCAATGTTGTCACCCTCATTGGTCGTGTAGGCGGCGACCCAGAGATTAAGTATTTTGAATCTGGTAGTGTTAAGTGTAGATTGACACTGGCTGTCAATCGCCGTACTAAAGAAGGTGAACATACCGACTGGTTTAATTTGGAACTATGGGGAAAAACGGCGGAGGTGGCAGGTAATTATGTGCGTAAAGGTAGGCAAATTGCTGTAAAAGGCTCCTTGAAGTTTGACACATGGAGCGATCGCCAAACAGGAGCAAATCGATCCTCACCAGTTATCCAAGTAGACCAACTGGATTTACTAGGCTCTAAGCGAGATGGAGAAGGCGGTACAGGAGATATGTCTTCAGAACATTTCTAATTAGTAATTGGTCATTAGTTCTTAGTAATGCTAATGACCAATACTTTGGCTTCTCTACGAGACGCTCTTGCGTTCGCTCAGTACAAGTGACCAATGACTAATGATTAATAACTAATTTGCAACGTCACCGATGCTTCTACTTGTTGTTCACCACCAACAACAGGGGTGGAAGCATCAGCTGCCTTGGCAGCCTCAGCCCGTAAAAACATTGGTGGTGGTGGAGGCGCACTCGCATTATTAACTTGAATGCTCACTATTTCTTTGGGTTTTAAACCCAAGGCACTGAAAACAGCATCAGCTTGCTGCTGGGCGTCTTGGGTAGCTTCTTTTAATGCTTGCTTTTGAGCAGCTGCGATCGCTTGATCATTCGCAACAAAACTAATGCCGTTAATTTGTGTTGCACCAGCTTTGACTGCATCATCCAATAATGTCCCAGCTTGCTCGGTAGGAATGCGAAAACTCACGGTGTTATTGGCAGCATAGCCTGTAATCCGCTGCACATTATTGGTGTAGCTGTAAACTGGGTTGAGACTAATACCAGTAGTTTGTAATTTTTCGACATTTTGGCTCTTGAGAAAAGCAACTACAGCAGATGACCTCCGGGCGGCTTCTTGCTGTACCTCCTGGGCTGTTTTCCCTTGAATCTCCACTCCTAAACTGACCTGCGCCAAGGTTGCAGGAGTTGTTTCCACTCCGCGACCACTGACACTAAGGGTTCGCCACAATTTATCCCTTTCTTGTGCAAACGCAGGTAGTACAAAAGTTGTACATAAAAGCATTGCTAAAGGCAGTATTTTCCACAAGTTCCCATTTGGAAACTGAGAACCGGGTAAAGCGGCTCTAGTCATAAGATTTGCACTCCTCAAAGTAACCACAGATGTTTTTAATAAACGTATGTAACAATCTTTTGATGGCCGTTGAGAGTCAACAGCTACCACAAGTTTTTCATAACTTAAGTGCGATCGCTAGATACGATTTGTATGTTCTTACTTTGACACTGCCATAATCAAAAGCTGAAATGGTTACATTTTTGGAAACTAAAAAAATTACACTAGTACAGCGCGGCGGAAATAAACAACCCCTTCGGGTTCGGCAGTTCCTCATGGGGGGAACCCCCAAGACCGGACTGCCTCACCATTTCAAATCAACGAAACGTTTACGCTGTATTTCTTTTGACTTTTGACTTCCGCCTTGCGGTACTAACCTTTTTGGAGATTTGTCGTGGCGTATTGGCTGCTAAAAACTGAACCGGAAAATTATTCCTACTTCGATTTGGAACGGGACGGCAGTACAGTTTGGGATGGAGTCAACAATCCTCTAGCGCTTAAACATATACGTACCATGCTCCTTGGTGACTTGGCGTTAATTTATCACACAGGCAAAGAACGGCAAATCATCGGTTTAGCAGAGATAGTTAGTCAACCCTATATCGATCCAGCACTCAATGACAGCAAACGGGCAGTTGTAGATGTGCGGGCAGTGCGAAGAGTATACCAATTCGTCACCCTATCCCAAATCAAACAGGACAATAAATTCACAGACTTTGACTTGCTGCGACTTCCGAGACTTTCTGTAGTCCCGATTTGGGAAGTCTACTGGCAGCGCTTGATTGAGTTGACAAATGGCACAAATTAAGATTTAAAAGCTGCCAATTGCGTCTTCATTGATAGATGTTTTTCAGAAACGCGTCAGAATCAAAGAGAAGGATTTTCACAGAACCCATGCATTTGTTAGATCCAATCAGCTACACTTTTCCTCTGCTGGCCAGCGCAACACAAGCCGCAGACAGTTCAATGGTAGTAGCAGCAGTGCTACTAAGCTTAGTAGTCATTTATCTCGCCAGCAAAGTTGGTGGAGAGTTATCAAACCAAGTGGGTTTTCCGCCTGTCTTAGGCGAACTTGTCGGTGGTGTCGTCGTAGGCATTTCTGTTTTCCACCTTTTGGTGTTTCCAGAAGGCGGCACAGACAGTTCTAGCTCTTTGATCATGTCCTTCCTTCAAATCACTGCCGGTTTAACACCTGAAGCCACTCCAGCGGTGTTTGCAGCGCAGTCTGAGGTCGTTTCCGTTTTGGCAGAATTGGGTGTGATCATCCTGCTCTTTGAAATCGGCTTGGAGTCAAACCTAAAAGATTTAATGGCAGTTGGTATCCAAGCCACCGTCGTCGCAGTAGTGGGGGTAGCAGTACCCTTTGCCGCTGGTACTGTGGGACTGATGACTTTGTTTGGTATCGATGCTATACCTGCAATTTTTGCAGGGGCGGCTTTGACTGCTACTAGTATTGGCATGACTTCCAAAGTGCTGTCAGAATTGGGGCGACTCAATTCTAAAGAAGGGCAGATTATTCTCGGTGCTGCCGTAATTGACGATGTTCTGGGAATTATCGTTTTAGCGGTAGTAGCTAGCCTAGCTAAAGATGGCGTGGTGGATGTCAGCAAAGTCATTTATTTGATTATCAGCGCCACTGGTTTTATTTTGGGAGCAATCCTACTAGGCAATGTTTTCAATAAGTCCTTTGTGGCGATCGCTGATCAACTCAAAACACGCGGTGGACTAGTAATACCAGCATTCATCTTTGCCTTTGCGATGGCATATCTTGCCGCCGTCATCCAGTTAGAAGCAATTTTGGGAGCTTTTGCGGCGGGTTTAGTCCTAGAAGAGACGGATAAGCGCAAAGAACTGCAAAAGCAAGTCATACCGATCGCTGATATGCTGGTACCAATTTTCTTTGTGACTGTTGGGGCAAAAACCGATTTAGGAGTGTTAAACCCAGCAATTCCCGACAATCGAGAAGGTCTAATTATGGCAACTTTCCTGATCATAGTAGCCATTCTCGGTAAAGTAATCACATGCTTAAGCGTATTTGGTCAACCGGAAATCAACCGTTTAGCGATCGGTGTGGGTATGATACCTAGAGGCGAAGTCGGGTTGGTGTTTGCTGGTGTCGGTGCTGCCAGTGGCGTTCTCTCAAAACCATTAGGGGCAGCAATTATCATGATGGTTATCTTGACAACCTTTTTAGCTCCTCCTTTGTTACGATTTGTATTTCCAGAACCAAAAGCCGTGGATGCAAGCTCAGAGCAACTGATTTTAGACGCTTCCTCTGGGACATCGTTGGTAATTGAACCACCATCATCGAGGGTGCCAGCATCAAATGACAGTGGCAATTTGGAAGTAACCCCAGATTCTGGCGATCGTTAATCACTGGGGCATGGGGCATTGGGCATGGGGCATGGGGTATGGGGCAAAACAGTTGTGAGTTCTGATTTTCGAGTTTTGAGTAAAGAAGTGAAATTCCCCACTCAGCACTGGGCACTAGGCAATTCAGAACTCCCCCATCTCCCAAAGGCTATCTCAATCAAGTGCCTTGGGATTTTGCTATTGTCCAATGGAAACTTCTCTTTGCAAATCTCCGTCCCGTGTGATTGTAGAATAATCGTTTGTTTCTAATTTCTACCAGCATTCGGAATGTTACTTATTTGCAGTCTCCCTCGACTTATGGAACTTTATCAGAATATTTCCAAATAATTGGGGAGTAACACCCATAAATCTTGCTAGATCAGCTGACAGTAGTGGGAATTATTTAATCAGTGCATCAATACCAACAAAGAACAAACACTTATTAGTGAACGATCATCAGTTATCAGTTTTCTAGCTTCCTTGAAAGTCAAAATCCCCCACCTTTACAGGTGGAAGGTTTTACATGGAGATTTAGACCCAATATAAAACCTCATAACTGATTGAAGTGTGTCTTTATACCAGCTTAAAAATGAAAAAAAGGCATCAAAGGCCAAGTTTAGGTGGTGACAGTGTGATGAGTTACCAATAAGTTGAGATATTGATGGCTCCCATGAACGTGAATTAGGAGAAAGGACTGTGAAACTACACTGGTTACTACCCAGTACTATTGGAACTATCTTCATGCTGTCGTCGCCGGCAATGGCCGCCAGACTTGAATCTTGGCGCTTTGATGCCAATCAAAACAGGCTGGAAATTAATACTTTAGGGGATGTTCAACCCCAAGCACAACTAATTTTCAACCCGACTCGGCTGGTAATTGATTTTCCAGGCACTACATTTGGGCGTCCGCAACTAACCCAACAGGTGGGCGGTGGAATTCGCTCGATCCGTGTTGGGCAGTTTGACGAACAAACAACACGCATAGTTATCGAACTGACTCCTGGTTATACTTTAGACCCCAAACGAGTACAATTTGTTGGTACAACTGGCGAACGCTGGACGGTGCAATTACCTAAGCCAGAAATCGATAAAGTTGCCTCATCTCCTAGAAGTGCTTACAGTGTTGTTACCCCAGATTCTGAGCCGCAACCTCAGATCTCAAGGGTTGCCACTACTACACAGGGGGCGACTCAAATTGAACACTTACAAGTAACAGGCGATGGGTTATTCATTCGCACCAGTGGTGGCAATCCTCCGATTCGGGTAATTCGCAGCCGCGATCGCGCTACCATCTTCATGGACATCTCTGATGCATCTTTATCAGCACGTCTGGCACAACAGAATAATATATCCGTTAACAAATATGGTGTTAGCCGCGTCGAATTCACTTCATTGAAAACCCGTCCCCCGGGTGTCCGCTTGACTTTGCGGGTAGATAAAAATAGTCCAGACTGGCAAGCAACGAATAGTAACAGCGGTGGCTTAGTGGTTCTGCCTAGTCGCATTGTTAGATTGCCTGGAAGTAATAATTCGGACAATCACTCAGAACCTGTTTCCTTTCCCAGTAGATTATCTGCTAACAACTCGCCAGCAACAATTCAGTCTGTGCAACTGGCTGATAATGGCACACAACTGCTAATTAGAGGCGACCAACCTTTATCTGCTACGGGAACCTGGGATAGAGCCTCAGGTCTGTTCCGTGTCACAATTACCAATGCCAAATTAGCTCCCAGAGTCATAGGCCCTACTTTTGCTGCCAATAGTCCCATTCTCCGGGTACGTCTGCAACCCCAAAAACCCAATACTGTTATTGTCTTAGTTCAACCAGCATCTGGAGTGCAAATTGGGCAACCCAGGCAAATCGGCGACCAGCTTTTAGCTCTATCAATACAAGGCTCTCGGCGAATTGTTGCACTCCCAAGAAGACCCCCCTTTGCTTTACCTGGGCTACCACCGCCAAACCGGGGGCCATTCCCAGACCTAAATAATCCCAATCCTCAGCCTCTAACACAACCACAACGCCGAGTTACCAATGGGCGAGTGGTAGTCGTCGTTGACCCTGGACATGGCGGTAAAGACTCTGGAGCGCTTGGCATTGGGGGTGCACGCGAAAAGGATGTTATCTTGCCTATTGGTAAAAGGGTGGCACAGATTTTGCAACAAAATGGTCTACAAGTTCTGATGACGCGGGATTCTGACTATTTTGTTACCCTTCCGGGACGAGTGCAATTATCAGAGCGAGCTCATGCTGATGTGTTTGTTAGCATCCACGCTAATTCAGCAGGTGCAAGTCGTCCGGATGTTAATGGTCTGGAAGTCTATTATTACGACAGCGGTCTGGGTCTAGCTCGCATTGTCCGCAGTAGTATTCTCCAAAGTATTGGGACTATCAAAGACAGAGGAGTGCGGCGAGCCAGATTTTATGTCCTCAGAAAAAGTTCTATGCCCTCCATTCTCGTGGAAACGGGTTATATGACTGGTCGAGAGGATATGGCTAGGCTCAGAACCTCAGCTTACCAAAATCAAATGGCAGAGGCGATCGCTCGTGGTATTCTTCAGTATTTAAGGAGAAGATAAATAATTTAGTCGAAATTATTGAGTAAATACATCTGATGTTTACCATTTTTATCCAATTTAGTAGTAAAACAATTTAAGTATTCTTGCGGCGTGTCAGGAGTAGCTTCTTTGTTATTTTCATCTGATGCTTTGCAAGCCAACCGATTTTGGATTTTAGATTTTGGATTGACCCCACCGATAAACGGATGGCACTTGAAGATTTGAAATTTTGGATTTTGGATTTGTGTCAACCACAAGGGATATAAACTTAAAATCGGCTTTTCTTCAATCTAAAATTGGCGCTCAAATTTATATGGGCTAATGGCATGGCAAAATTAGAGGAGCGTGCTATATTTTACGCCATTAGCTGTGTTTTAATAACAGCGCAAAACTCAAGTGTACGCGGTGATGGTGTGAGGATTTGCCAATATGTTGAGATGTTGACGGCTCCCATGAATGTGAATCAGGAGAAAGGACTGTGAAATTACACTGGTTACTATTCAGTACTATTGGAACTATCTTCATGCTATCGTCGCCGGCAATGGCCGCGAAACTTGAATCTTGGCGTTTTGATACCAATCAAAACAGGCTGGAAATTAATACTTTAGGGGATGTTCAACCCCAAGCACAATTAATTTTTAACCCGACTCGTTTGGTAATTGATTTGCCAAGAACCACATTTGGGCGTCCGCAGCTAACCCAACAGGTGGGTGGTGCAATTCGTTCTATCCGTATTGGGCAGTTTGACGAACAAACAACGCGCATAGTCGTTGAATTGACTCCTGGTTATACTTTAGACCCCAAGAGAGTAAAATTTGTTGGTAGAACTGGCGATCGCTGGATGGTGCAATTACCTACGCCAGAAGCCGAAAATGTCCCCTCAATAAATACTGGGGGGCAACAAGAACAAGCTATAGCCAGAGAAACTTCACCGACAACATCTACACCAACATTCTCCCCAAGGAATATTTACAATGTGGTGACAAGCGGCTCTGTCAATCCACCTAACAAGGGAACGCTTCTCGCCAGAGTTACTCAAATTGAGAACTTACAAGTCACAGGTGATGGTTTTTTCATCCGTACTAGTGGTGGTAATCCTCAAATTCAAGTAAATCGTAGCAATGATCAAAAGGCAATTAACATCGACATTGCTGGCGCAACTTTATCACCAAGTCTACAGCAGCGGGATTTGTCGATTAATCGTTATGGTGTCAACCGTATTCAGTTCACCCAACTGCAAACAAGCCCATCTGTTGTTCGTCTGACTTTACAGGTGGACGAAAATAGTCCAAATTGGCGAGCAACCACTAGCAGTCTAGGTGGTTTTGTGGTTCTCCCTAATCGTGGTGTTGCTCAGTTACCTGGAGGTAACAGTCCACGTCCCATACAACCTGCTAACAGTTCGCCTGCTACTATTGAGTCTGTGGAACTGGCTAATAATAGCACACAACTGCTGATTAGAGCCGACCAAACTTTATCTGCTACAGGAGGCTGGGATAGAACCTCTGGTCTGTTCCGCATCACTATCAACAATGCTCGGTTAGCTCCCAAAGTCATAGGCCCTGCTTTTAATGCTAATAGCCCTATTCTGCGAGTCCGCCTGCAACCACAAGAATCCAATACTGTCATCGTCTTGGTTCAACCAGCAGCCGGTGTGCAAATTGGGGAACTCAACCAGGTTGGCGACCAGCTTTTGGCTTTAGAATTACAACGCTCTGTTAATATTACACCTCCCATTATTTTACCTCCTCTGCCATCGCCAAGCCAAGGACAATTGCCAAACCCCACAGATAATCCCCGTCCAATCTCTCAACCACGGCCACACCCCTCGGTTCCCAAAGGTAAATTGCTAGTAGTTCTTGACCCAGGACATGGTGGAAAAGATTCAGGTGCTCCTGGTTTGGGCGGACTGTTAGAAAAGGATGTAGTCTTGCCTATTGGTAAAAGGGTAGCAGCAATTTTAGAGCAAAATGGTGTACAAGCGGTGCTAACGCGGGATGCTGACTTTTTCGTAGAACTTCAGGGACGGGTAGACATTGCCGAGCGAGTTAACGCAACTTTATTTGTCAGCATTCACGCTAATTCCGTTGATAATCGCCCTGATGTCAACGGGTTAGAAGTATATTATTACGATAGCGGTTACGCTCTGGCTGAAGTAGTTCGCAATACCATCCTCCAGAACATCAGTACGCTCAAAAACCGAGGAACCCGCAAAGCCAGATTCTATGTCCTCAGGAAAAGCTCTATGCCTTCGATTTTAGTGGAAACAGGCTACATGACTGGTTACGAGGACAATCCTAGATTAGGAACACCAGTGTATCAAAATCGAATGGCAGAAGCGATCGCTCGTGGCATCCTCAAATACTTACACCAGAGGTAATATAGTACAAATTACTAATTAAAGAGGTCGTATTCAAACTTCTTTTACGTGCAGAATTTAGTAGTCAATTTGGAGATTGTCTGCTAAATTCTGTATTTTAAATCCAAAAACCTAAATCAACATCTGCCTGTGTATTCATCTTCCATCTTTGAAGGGAATCTTGACGATTTTTCTGATCAAGAACCCCAACGTGCCCCAATAGGCATCTTTGATAGTGGTGTGGGTGGACTGACGGTACTGCGACAACTATATCGGCAACTCCCCAATGAATCAATTGTTTATTTTGGGGATACAGCTCGACTTCCTTACGGAATTCGTTCACAAGCAGAAATTTTACAATTTACGCGTGAAATTCTTACCTGGCTACAACAGCAGCGCGTAAAAATGGTAATTATGGCTTGCAACACCAGTTCTGCCCTAGCCCTAGAAACCGTGCGTCAAGAATTTAGCATACCCATTTTGGGAGTAATCTTACCGGGTGCAAAAGCTGCGGTGCAGCAAGGAAGACGTATTGGTGTGATTGCTACTCCAGCTACGGCTAAGAGTAATGCTTATAAGCACGCCATACTCGAAATTGCTCCTGATGTCCAAGTTTGGCAAGTTGGATGCCCAGAATTTGTGCCACTCATTGAGCAAAACCGCATTCACGACCCCTATACTGCGGAAGTAGCACGAGGCTACTTAGAGCCTTTACTAGAGCAGGAAATTGACACCTTAGTCCACGGCTGTACCCATTATCCCCACCTGACACCAGTACTGCGATCGCTCCTCCCCTCTCAAGTCCAGTTGGTTGATCCAGCTGTTCATGTTGTAGCAGCTTCTACCCAAGAGCTAGACTTACTAGGCTTAAGAAATACTCACCCTCCACTGCCAACTCGCTTCGCCGTCAGCGGTTGTCCACAACAGTTTTCCCAGTCAGGAGTGCAGTGGCTAGGCTATACCCCAATGGTTGAAGAGGTTTGCTTCACTGATACCGCTATTTCTCAACTTCAATAAAACTATTTTAAAAGTGAGGAGTGAGGAGTTCTTAATTCAAAACTCCTCACTCCTCACTCTTAACTATTGACTATTTACTACTTGAGTCACTTTCGTCCTTACTGATATCTCCTGCTTGTGTTTTCCTTCGGCAGATGAAGGGAAACTTGTAATAACAGTCTTTGTACCCGTTCGCTTCGCCAGTGCTAATAACAGGTAGACTGTGAACAAATATCCAGACGCTAAAATAAAAATCATCATAGGCATACTTCCGTAAATCATTGTTCTACTAGCACCCTTCTAAACGAATATAAAATTTCATAAAATTAGTAGAACCTGAGCCAACCAAGTACATTCTTGATGGCTATAGTTTCCTATGGTGAAATTACCTATAGAGAGAAAATTCTCTACGGACAAAGAATTTACTATTTAATACGACTTCTCGCAGACCATAAATCCCACAGCAGTTAGATTGCCGTTTAGCAATTTAAAACTACGATTCTCAGCGGTCTATCTGATCTGCTTTATTTTGCTCAAACTGCTGTGAAAAGAGCAATGCTTGCGCTCAACTCAACGTTTACTGAAGACGTGTAGCAGCTTACCATAGGGATACCGCATAGCTCCAAACCAGGAGTTTTGCATATCGTAGGAAAAATCAAAGGAATTATCCCCTTAATCTAAGCTACGACTAATTATTTTAGACTCACATCACCAAGCCCGTAAAATCAACTAGTAGATGACTTAACTTTTGGGGTGTGAATATCTGAAAAATTTAAAATTCCTATATTTTAGCCTAACACAACGACCCGGAATTTTAAGCCTACTCGACTACTAAATTTCAAATTTTTTGAATAGTTACACTTCAATCCTAGAGAAATTTAATTTTACCCATTAACGAAAAGTTTAAATCATATCCATTTTGCCAATAGGTAATATTGCCTAAATTATATTTTAAACTGTGGCGGGAAACTACTTAACACAATTTAAGCTGATATTTATTCCCATTACTGGGAATTCATATTTTAAGTTAGTTTAAAACCTTAATCTCCAACAATTAAGCATAATTGCTTATTGACAAAGATACTAGCAACCTTAATTATCACCCCATATACTCATAAATATGAGATTACTTTATGAAAACTTTGCGCTGGCACAGGGTTATCTTAAAATGAGTATAGGATATGTAAACTTTCGTAACCTAAGCCAGAGTCCGCCCATCCATGACCCCAGCCACCTCCCTGTTTACCCCTGTGGAAGCAGACCTGCGACTACTAGCAGATAACCTAAAACAGCTAGTTGGAAACCGCCACCCCATTCTGTTTGCAGCAGCCGAACATTTATTCGGAGCTGGGGGAAAGCGTATCAGACCAGCAATTGTCCTGCTAATATCGCGGGCAACAATGTTAGAACAAGACATTACGCCGCGTCACCGCCGCCTAGCTGAGATTACGGAAATGATTCACACAGCAAGCTTGGTACATGACGATGTGGTAGATGAATCAGACGTGCGGCGAGGTGTTCCTACCGTTCATAGTTTGTTTGGTAACCGCATTGCCATATTAGCAGGAGATTTTCTCTTTGCTCAATCATCATGGTATTTAGCAAACTTGGACAATTTGGAGGTGGTAAAACTGCTCTCAGAAGTCATTATGGATCTGGCTACTGGAGAAATCCAGCAGGGACTGAATCGTTTTGATGCTAGCATCTCTATTGAAACTTACCTCCAGAAGAGTTATTACAAAACAGCTTCATTAATCGCCAACAGTTCTAAAGCTGCTGGGTTACTCAGTGAAGTCTCACGAGAAACTGTTGAGCATATGTATAGTTACGGTCGTCATTTTGGGATAGCATTTCAAATTGTTGATGACATTCTAGATTTCACTAGTACAACAGATACCTTAGGTAAACCAGTGGGGTCGGATCTCAAAAGTGGTAATCTGACTGCACCCGTTTTATTTGCTTTAGCAGAGAAACCATCCTTGGAAGTGCTGATTGAACGAGTGTTTGCTCAAGAAGGGGATTTAGAGCAAGCACTGGAACTAATTCAAGATAGTCAAGGTATACAGCAGGCGCGAGAGTTAGCTGCTCACCATGTTAAGTTAGCAATTGAACATCTTGCATTTCTCCCACCTTCAGAATCTCACCAGGCATTGATTAACATAGCTGAGTACACACTGAGTCGCCTCTATTAAATCAGTTATCGGTTCTCAGGTAGAAAGTAGGGATTTGGGTGTAGGGTGTGTTACGGCTTCCATAACGTACCCTAAAACAGTTTTATATTTAATTCAACCTACCTACTTCCCAGGTAGAAAGTGGAGATTTTAACCCTAAGTGAAACTTTTTACCTGTTCTTAAGGGAACTCCACAAAATAGATTATCTTTCTTTATGGACTCAACGTGACTTCTTTCCCAAGTCGTCCCTCTGCGATGGGATATTTTTTATTTGGAAGTTCTTAACTGGACTTTAGTTGATTGGGAAACTAAAACTTGAAAACTGAAAAATGTTCACTAGTAACTGTTTTTTAACAAATTTTAGGTTTCATGGAGAGTTGAGCCAGTCGTTTAATGTAAGGGAAAGAAAAAATTTCGTTTTTCCCTAATTTAGAAAATTTTCTTAAAGGAATTAGAGATTTAATATTTTGGATGTGGGATTGTATCTAAAAAACCCCATATCCAAATTTTTTCTATGCAATATCAGGGGGTATATGTTTAGGCGAGCGCTGTTGTCGCAACTGTTGTTGCATGAGTTTTTCTAGGTCAGCTCGCCGAATTTCAACGGTATGAGTGGTCTTACCCGGCGTTTCCAAAAAAACGATACTATCTACGGGTGACAATGCCACCAATTGGAACAAAATATGGGTGACAGGAATAATTTTAGCTAGCATTTGAGGGTCAAGCCCAGCAGGGGAAATTAGAGAGACATCCTGTATGGTAGGAAAAGCGTAAATCACACGTTTTTCCAATTCTGGATTAGCATGATTGCTCAATGTAGTTAAAACCCAGCTTGCCTCTGAATTTTGGAGAATATAGTACTGGGAGTAACGTAATTTTTGAGCGATCGCTCTAAGGGCAGGAGCAATTGCTGCAACAAGATGTGGTGTCATCCCATCGCGGGGCGCATTCTCAATCAGCAATTGAATTTGTGCTTCTAAATCCATAATGACTTGTATACGGCTCCTGGGTAATGGCAATAACATCTATCAAAGTGTGAACAATCCCATCAAAGTTGGGAATAATAAAATCAGCCACATCCTAAATGTAGGATTGGTCTGCGTTTAGCTTATACATAAAACGGAAAAAACCAATACCCACAGTCATACAGGTTGTATTTAAGTAAGTTAGGGTCTTTTGAAAACCGAGACTATGAATTCAGCCGCAACCGCAACTATTCCATCTGTAACTATTCTGGGAGAAAATTCTAAAGGCGTGGAGGTGATCTTTCAACTCCTGTCCAGGGAGTTTCAGCAGTCAACCAAAGCTTCGGAACAGAATTGCCACGATGTAGCAACACGTATTACCACCGAAGTATATCGAATTTGCCATGAAAGCAAACGTATCCAAGCTTCTGGCTCTGTAGAAAGCTCGGCGATGACCCTAGCTCGGCATCGGCTACAACAGTGTCTCAGGTATTATCAGTTGGGTTCAAATCGGGGCAGGGTAGAATTACACAGCACTCTGAGTGCAATCATTTATCGATACATTAATCCTCCTCAGAAGCAATTGAGTTATCAAGGGCGGCTGACTATAATTGAAGATTTCTTACAGAGTTTTTATCTGGAGGCATTAAACGCTTTCCGGCGAGAAAATCAACTTGGTCCCACTTATCGCCCTCAGACGCTTCTAGAATTGTCCGAGTACATGGCATTTACCGAGCGCTACGGCAAGCGACGCATTCCCTTACCAGGCCGTCAGCAGCAGCTAATTATCCTGCGGGCGCAAACTTTTTCCCAACAGCAGCCCCCAGAAACCAGCGTAGATATAGAACAAGCCGCAGAAGGCAGCAATAGTGAAGCCGATGGTTCTTGGGAAGAGCCAGCAGTGCAGCAATTGCGCTCCACAATGGCAACGCAAGCCGAACCTGAACCTGAAGAAGATACCTTGCGCTCTGTTGTGGTTACAGAATTAATGAATTACCTCGAACAACGGCAACAATCTGACTGCGCTGATTACTTTTCCCTCCGCCTCCAGGATTTATCAGCACAGGAAATTGAGTCGATTTTAGGTTTAACCCCTCGTCAGAGAGATTACTTGCAGCAGCGCTTTAAGTATCATTTGATTCGGTTTGCTTTGTTACACCGTTGGGAATTAGTTCACGAGTGGCTAGAAGCTTCTTTGCACACCAATTTGGGCTTAACTCCCCAGCAATGGCAAGTATACACAGCACAGCTGGACAATAAGCAACGGTCTTTATTAGAGTTGAAGCAACAAGGACAAGCCGATGAAAAAATAGCAAAAACTTTAGGGCTGTCAATGGCACAACTTCAAAAACGATGGTTTAAGATTCTTGAGCAAGCTTGGGAAATTCGTAACTCATTAGTGTCCGGATCAGGTGCATCTACTCATGAATAGTGACTCAGAATCCTTACAACACCAGTGTCTCGATTGGTTATTGACAGATGATGTCAAAAATAACGAGCAATCGGTATGTGAGGAAAATGACGGGGTAGAAAACCTCCTCAAGGAAGCCACTGCTTCAAAAAGCAGTGAGCCAAAATTGGGAGAAACGCCCCAGGCCTTTCAATTGGGAGAAATTCCTACTGTGCAAGATCGTTTCCAAGCCGTGCTTAAGCGTCGGTTACAAATCCAAGTCCAAGACCACCCACCTTTGTTTCCCTGGGAAACACAATTAATCGACTATCCCGATTTTGTTGATGAGCCGTCAATGACGCTCGTTCCTACCTGGGGGTGGATGGTACAACAGTCGAAGCTGAATCTGCCACGTCCCTTGCCAGAGAAAGTTTTCCGGCAATTGCTAGAACAATGTCAGGCGTTGGTGACATCTTCGGTGCCTCTGGGGGCAAAATTAGTTCAAGTGGTGGAGAACTTTTTTCCCAACGAATCTCAAGCATTAAACGACATAGCTGGATTGGTGCTAAGAAGCACCTATCGGTCTGTAAATACTCTGGAAACAATACCCAATATTCAGAGCGATTACTCAAATTTACAACCACGTCAACAGATGGCTTTGTCGTTGCTAGCAGCTAAACAACTGCTGGAAAATCTGACTCTACCACTTTCAGCAACCAGTCCAGTGGTAGAAAGACAATGGCTAACCAGTGTCGGTAATTTGAACATTAGAGTAGAGTATCAGTCTGTAGGTATTACGAAGTTACTTGTTCAGGCTGAGTTACCCGTTAAAGGAACTTTGACACTTCGCGGAAGTGGCACCTTAGCAATGGCAACATCTTCGACTTCGGGATACTTAAGTGTAGAGTTAGGCTGCGAACAACTTAACCCAACTTATACCCTAGAAGTTGAGTTTCCAGAAATAGACCAACAGCCATTGTTGTTCGTGATTAGTCCCACGATTTAGTTTAAATTGCCAGCGCTAGCACACTACGTCGATCAACGCCGATATATATTAAGAGGATTTTCCTGGTTTTGAAGCTTATCCTATTTTTCAACAGGTGGTCATTAGGGTGTCTACGAGAAGCAGTTATTACAAAGACACGGGGACACGGAGAAAGTATTTGATAATTTCTCCGTGTCTTTACGTCTGTGGCCGCATCTTCCGCTATCGATTATTTCTTTGACACAGTAGTAGGGTAGCTAATTACATCCCCCCGATTGTGTCCATTGCATCTACATCATTGCTTCGCTTAGACTCAAATGTTTAACTTATCCAGGATGAATCGGTTTTGGCGTCTCCCTGTAGGTAATTTCTGGCGGCAAAATATGCAGGGGTCGCCTTTGATAGAAGTGGAAGATTCAATTTCCTTACGGGTGCTGGTGCTAGCGTTGGTTATTTTGGGAATTGTCGCGACGGATATCGCCGCCGAGACTTCATTCAGTTTTTGGGCGTTACCCCTGAGTGTAGTTGGTGCGATTTGGAGTTATTATCGTCGCCGCGATACTAATGTTGCGGTTAAGTTTTGCATCGCTATCGGGATGTTAGTAGCACTGGGTGCTTTCTTTGGGCGGTTAGTGGGGGAGTTGAATGATACGCGCTTGGGTTTGGCGGAGTTATTAATTCAACTCCAGGTGTTGCACAGCTTTGATACACCCCGGCGTAAAAATTTGGGCTATTCGATTGTTATAGGATTGATTTTATTGGGTGTGGCGGCAACGTTAAGTCAGACTTTAGCATTTGCACCTGTGTTGCTGTTATTTTTAGCGATCGCTCTCCCAACTTTAGTATTAGATTATCGCTCACGCTTGGGTTTGCAGCCATTAAAAATAAAAAATAAAAAATTTAATCAGAAGAATTCCTCAACTCTTAATTTTAAATTTTTAATTGTAAATTTTTTGCTAATTGTCGGTCTGGGGCTGGCAATTTTTGCTATTTTACCCCGATTCCCTGGTTATCAGTTACGGAATTTTCCTGTAAGTTCTGCTATTCAAATAAAAGGTAGTTTTACAGGACGTAGTATCATCAATCCTGGTTATGTCCGCCAAGGTAAAGGTAATAATCAAGGCAGTGGTACGGAGCAAAATCAAACTGGTCAACCAGGTAAAGTAGATAATAACTTTTATTACGGTTTTAATAGCCAAATTAACCAAAACCTGCGGGGTGAGATGAAACCTAAGGTTGTAATGCGGGTGCGATCGCAAGCTGAGGGTTTTTGGCGAGTACTAGGATTTGACCACTATACAGGAAAGGGATGGGAGATTTCCCGGAATGAAGATGTTACAACCATTAAGCGATCGCCTTGGTCTTACCAAATTTTTCTTCCTTCACCTCTGATTACTGGTAAAACCCAAGAGATAGTACAAACTTATACAGTAGTGTCGGATTTGCCTAACCTAATTCCAGCAATGGTTTATCCCAAAGAGGTTTACTTTCCAACACCAATGATTGCTGTTGATCAAGAAAACGGATTGCGATCGCCTGTGGAATTATCAGAAGGACTCACCTACACAGTAATTTCCCAAGTACCATACCGCGATCGGACTTTGTTAGGTAAAGCTTCTACTAAATATCCACAACATATTAAAAAGCATTATCTCCAAATTCCTCCCGAAATTGCCGAAAAAGTCCGACAACGTACCGAAGAAATTTTCGCTAACTACAATCAAGAAGGAGTCACAAAGTCTTCTAAAAGCCTGGATTCAACCTATGAAAAGGCTCTCTACTTAGCTCAATACCTCAAACAACACTACTCTGTTCCCCAAAGTCCTTTAGAATTGCCTTATTTGAGTGAAAAAGAAGACTTAGTTGAAGCTTTTTTGTTTAAGCAAAAAGGAGGCTATCCAGACCACTTTTCGACAGTTCTGACGGTGATGCTGCGTTCCATTGGCATTCCCGCGCGGTTGGTAGCAGGGTTTAGTGCAGGAGAATTTAATCCATTTACAGGGCTGTATGTTGTCCGTAATACTGATGCATACGCGATGACGGAAGTGTATTTTCCTAAATATGGTTGGTTTGCGTTTGACCCCATTCCCAATCATCCCCTGATTCCCCCATCTATTGAAGACACTCAGACTTTTAGTGTCTTGCGCCAGTTGTGGCAGTGGGTTGCTGGATGGTTACCCTCTCCAGTGACAGGTTTGTTGAATAATGTATTTGGGACAATATTTAGGTGGGTGATTAGAGCGATCGCTTGGTTTTTAGCTTTATTCTCTCAAGGTTGGTTTGGCATATTGACTGGCTTAATCTTGGCAACTACAGCAGCTTTCTTCGGTTGGCTGGGTTGGGGTCAGTGGCGAGAGTGGCGCAACCGTCGATGGTTAAAGAAATTGCCAGCAATGGAAAGCCTTTATCAACAAATGCTGCAATGGACAACCCAAAAAGGTCTAGGTAAGCATCCAGCACAAACACCTTTAGAGTATGCCAGAGGATCATACCAGCATCATGCCCCAGCAACTGCTGAGGTAATAGATGAAATTTGTCAAGCCTATGTTGGCTGGCGTTATGGTGGACATACGCCTAACTTGCAGCGACTGCGAGAAAGATGGCAAGGTCTGAAAAAGACTGCTAAGACTGCTAAATAATTCAATACTTCGTATAAATTACTTACAAAGTTTTCATCGCTTAACAAGCTCAACATAAGCTTAAGATTGTTGTTGAGCCAACAAGCGAGAACGAATGAGACTCAAATTAGGTTGAACACTGAACAAACGTTGCTGTAGAAATTCAGCTAACTGTTCTCTATGATTAAGGTATGCTTCTACAGTGTTTTGAGTCTACTCACATCTTGCACCTAACCGAACAAACCCGTAAAAGGTAAATAAAAAGGAAAAAATGTGACGTTAGATGAAAGGTAAGCATTAAGTACAAG
>NZ_JBALGC010000064.1:0-51120 GCF_036916575.1 Nostoc sp. | reverse complement strand
TTGCGATTGCTACCCTGCGGGAACGCCAAGGGCGAACATTCCGCTAGCGCTGCATTCGCAATGACAGATTATGTCATTGCGAGCGAAGCGAAGCAACCGCAATGATATGGAGTATTAAATAGGAGTGCAAAAACGTTGACCTCACCACAACTACCCCCCAACGCCTACACCAATGCACCCCAACAGCACCCCAACTTAATACTCGGTAGCTTGCAACTGCTTTTCTGGCTCGTTTTCCGTCCTTCAGCTTGGCGTAACCATCTCAAGCGCATTGACCCCATTTTAGACACCGATTCCTCTTTGATTATCTTGTTGAGACAAGAGCGATGGCAAAACCTTGCTCTGTGGCGGCTGCTCATCCAGGGATACTTCATCTTGCCTATTCTCGCTAACTTACTGCTGGGTTTAGTGCTGTGGATGTTGGGTGAACCAATCCCAAATATAGCTTTTCGTGTGGCATTCGGCGTGGTGGGAGGCGTGGCGGTAACCGTGGCAGGAGGTGTGACAGGAGGCATGGCGGTAGGTGTGGCACGAGGCGTGGCACGAGGCGTGGCGCTAGGTGTGGCGCTAGGTGTGGCGGTAGGTGTGGCGGTAGGCGTGGCGCGAGGTGTGGCGCGAGGCGTGGCGCGAGGCGTGGCAGTAGGCGTGGCGATAGGTGTGGCGCTAAGCGTAGCGGTAGGCATGGCGTTAGGCGTGGCGGTAGGCGTAGTGAAAGGCGTGGCGCTAGGCGTGGCGTTCGGCGTGGGAGCAACTATTAAGTCATGGCGACCTGTTTTCTCCTTTCCATTTCTGCTTGTCTGGAATTATCTCCTATATAGATTAGACAAAGGGCGTAATGGTAAAAGCCCTTGTTTATTGCGCTATCACTCCGCGTTCTGGGATGAGTGGCAACGTTTACATCTACCTGGTTTGGATGAGCATCTCCTCTTCGTAATCGCGCATAACCCAATTGAAGGCAAAGCTGCTTTAGAATATCTCAGTACCAGTCGCCAGCGCTGGGCGGCTCAAGCTGCACAAATTGAACTGGATGCACACAGTTTAGAAGCCTATAGTGATGTGGAAGCTATCCGTAAAGCTCATCGCAGTCTGGTAAGTAGCGAACTAGAGAGTGAAGTTAGCCCTCTATTACGAATCTTTAGCCGTATCAGCGAGGATGTAGATGCTGCTCTCAATCAAGCAAGTGCTTATAACCAGCGCTTACTCCTCAGAAATGTTGCAGATAAATTAAATCTACAGTTGCAGAACTTCGTTCGTAGCAGCGACAAATACACAGTCCGTTTCTACCCCATTATCAAAAGTTGGCGTGAGATAGTAACTAACTATGTAGATGAACTGGCTAAAATTACTGAACTCCGTCAAGAAATTGACTCGCCTTACATCATCGGCCCACCCCTTACACAGGAGCAAGAAATTTTCACCGGGCGTGATGACATCGGCTTACGCATTGAGCAACTACTGCGTGATCGCCGTCGCCCACCTTTGCTACTATACGGTCAGCGACGCATGGGTAAAACTTCTCTCCTTAATAACATCGGAAAATTACTACCCAATTCCATCATCCCAATGTTTGTAGACTTGCAAGGCGCACCTTCATCAGCTAGTGACCATGCAGGTTTTCTCTACAACCTGGCTAGAGATATGGAGAAGTCAGCAAAAAAGCAAGGTGTAACTCTACCGTCCATAGCCCGCGAAGTGCTAAAATCTGACCCCTTCACCTATTTCGATGAATGGCTAGATAAAGTAGAACAGGCTCTAGAACAAAATACCGCCTTACTAGCGCTAGATGAATTCGAGGTGCTAGACAACGCCATAGCCAAAGGTCGCTTTGATGAACATGATGTTTTGGGGATGCTGCGTCACCTCATCCAACATCGTCCTCGCTTCAAGGTGCTACTGGCTGGCTCTCATATTATCGAAGAATATCAGCGCTGGGCTAGTTATCTAATTAATGTTCAAGTAGTGCATATCTCCTACCTCAAAGAAGCGGAAGCACGACAATTAATTGAACGTCCCGTCAAAGATTTTACCCTGCGCTATCAACCCAATGCCGTTGAGCGAGTACTGCAACTCACCCGTTGTCACCCGTTCTTAATACAACTACTCTGTGCGGAAATTATTGTCCTTAAGAACGAACAAGACCCCTCTATCCGGCGATTGGCAACTTTCGCGGATGTGGAAGCCGCGATACCAGAAGCTTTGCAAAGTGGGGGCTTTTTCTTTGCTGATATTCAAAATAACCAAGTAGACGCTACTGGACAAGCTATTCTACGTTTTATCGCTGCTCAAGGGGAAGGGGCTATAGTTAGCTGCCAAACTTTATTGCAACAGTTCCCTTATGCTGATATTACTTTCAAATTGCTGTTGCAACGGGAGTTAATTGAGGAAGTTGACGACGGCTATGGCTTCCAGGTGGAGTTGATTCGCCGCTGGTTTGTTTGAATCATGTCCGGTAAATTAACTTATGATATGTCATTGGGAGCGATCGCGGAGCGTCTCGTAGAGAAGCAAAGTAATCCCAACATCCTTGCGATTGCTTCGCTCCGCTCGCAATGACAAGTGTTCAACCGGACATGATATCAAAGACTCATTCACGAGTATCAAAGACTCGTTGACGGAGTTCAAAGACTCATCTAAGCTTAACTATTCGTTGCCCAGAGTTTTATTTACCAAAGCGACGCTCTATATCATCTGGTTGGGAACCGCTACGAACTCAGTTAATCGATAACAAGGTCTTATCTTTAAGAAATGTGATACGTTAAAGGCTTTGTCTTAGATATTCGCGCTTCACCCTCTTTGGCGAAAGTCTGGGGTGGATACTTACAGCAGTTTTCAATTGAATAGACCACACGCCAAGAGGCACAATATATTGTGCCCCTACAATGATTTTGAATACTAGAAGTTAGGCAAAGTGGTGCGTTACGCCAAAGGCTAACGCACCCTACCAAAACTACTGCTAAAAATAGAAGTTAGAATACACGTACATCAGGCTTAGGTAGATATTTATTGCTTGTGCTGGCGTAATTGCTCTACTATATAGTTTTCTAGTTCTTGTTTTTCTCTATTACTGGCATTTCGTTGATAAGTTCTTCCTGTTTCTTGGATAAACTTGCGTTTCTCGCTTGGAGAAGATTTAACTTTACTTCCAGTGCCTTGCAGCTTTTGCTGTAATTCTTCCCAAGTCTTCTCACCTACACTTTCACCTACTTTGACCAGTACCTTTGGTAGTAATATTTTTGCCTCTCTTTGAAAATCGTCTTCTGTCTCAAGGGAAGCTAAATCTATATTGCTGAAGTCGATATCGATTTGAAACTTACTCATAAAATTGTATTTGTTCTTTTAACGACTATTACCACAATGGGGGGAAGATAAGTTTTACTTTCCTGTCAATCTTAGATAGGATACGAAGATAGCATAATTGAGCAGCTAGTAGATGCCAAGTTTTAAGTTAATATAACGATGTCTACAACGGGCTGTGACGCTCCTGTGTCGCTCTAAGCGTACCCCTTCGGGGAAGCAAGCTACGCGTTAGCGTCTCTAAGAGTTGCTATGCCGTTGGCGCAGCCTCTCGTAGAGAAGGCTTTACGCTACGCTATCGGTGACGCTCGTACCCTGCCTTAAGCCGCTACGCGTCTATGTATGCAATACACTCTGACCTCACTTCCATTCCTCTCTCCTTTTAGAAGAGAAGCTTTGAGCTTTACTCCCCAACGCTAGCTTTATTAAGGGGCTTTTCTTGTTAGGTTTGTATTGAACTAAAAGGATGAATCTTTTTTATTTCTTAATATAGATAAATTCTCGTCTTTTGCGTGATCCGATCACTCTGCATCTTCCTTAAGAAGTTATTTGTTTGGGAGAAAAGGCAAATTATGACAATTAAATCTCACGTTTAATCAGTCAAACAAGTTTTTACAGATGATTTAAGAGTGCGATATCACAAGGATTCTATATATAGTTAATGCCCGCACAACCAGGTTAGCAATATTGAAAAATGCTATCTTAAAGGCAAAGGTCATTTGCTCAATTTTTGGGGAAAACGCTATGACTACAACGCTCATAGAGGCTAATTCTATTGAGTCATTGCTAGGTAAAGAGGCTGAAGACCTGCTTACCTATAAAGCAAAAGTTTCTCATGATTTACTACATTTGCCGGGGCCAGACTTTGTAGATCGAATCTGGCTCAACAGCGATCGCAATCCTCAAGTATTGCGTAATCTCCAGCTACTTTATTCTACTGGTCGTCTGGCATATACTGGGTATCTGTCCATTCTACCGGTAGACCAAGGTATTGAACATTCGGCAGGTGCGTCTTTTGCGCCCAATCCGATTTACTTTGACCCAGAAAATATTGTTAGGCTAGCGATCGCCTCAGGTTGCAATGCGGTTGCTACCACTTTGGGGACATTAGGGATCATATCGCGCAAATATGCCCACAAAATTCCCTTTATTGCCAAAATTAATCACAACGAATTGCTGACTTTCCCCAATCAATTTGACCAAGTATTGTTTGCTGATGTGGAACAAGCTTGGAATTTAGGGGCGGCCGCCGTAGGTGCGACAATTTACTTTGGCTCAGACCAATCTACCAGACAAATCCAAGAAATCAGCAAAGCTTTTAAACGCGCCCATGAACTCGGTTTGGTGACAATTCTCTGGTGCTATCTGCGGAACAACGCTTTTAAACAAGATAAAGATTACCACCTTGCTGCTGACCTCACCGGACAAGCGAATCATTTGGGTGTGACGATTGAAGCCGACATCATCAAACAAAAGTTACCCGAAAATAACAATGGTTACGGTGCAGTCGCCAAAGCCAGTGGTAAGAGTTACGGTAAAACCGATGAGCGCGTTTACACAGAATTGACAACTGACCACCCAATTGATTTAACTCGTTACCAGGTGCTGAATTGCTACTCTGGGCGTGTGGGGCTGATTAATTCTGGTGGCGCGACTGGTAAAAATGACTTTGCCGAAGCAGTTCGCACCGCTGTAATTAACAAACGGGCTGGTGGTTCAGGATTAATTTCTGGACGGAAGACGTTCCAACGTCCCTTTGAGGAAGGTGTGAAGCTATTTCACGCCATCCAAGATGTTTACTTGTCGCCGGATGTGACGATAGCTTAGGGAGTCGGGAGATGAGGGAGTAGGAGAGTAGGGGAAGACAAGGGGGAATTATTGAACTAAGTCTCTCTCTTGTCTCCCCCTCTTCCTTGTCTTTTTTGTCTCTTGCTAATGCCCAATCCCCCATTGTCCTACTTCAAACCCAGAATATTCAAGACTATATACAAGCCCCCTGCGTATGTAGCAGAACCAAGCAGTACACAAACCGGCAGTGTCAGCACCCAGGCTAACAGCAGATTTCTCAGAGTGTCCATTTGCAAACCCGAATGGTTCGCCGCCATTGTACCCGCTACACCAGATGACAGCACGTGAGTGGTACTGACTGGCAGACCGAAGTAATCCGCAGCACCAATGGTTGTCATAGCTACTAACTCGGCGGAAGCTCCTTGAGCATAGGTAAGGTGATCTTTGCCAATCTTTTCACCTACTGTCACTACAATCCGCTTCCAACCAATCATTGTGCCAAGACCCAGTGCAATAGCAACAGCAAATTTCACCCAATTGGGAATGAATTTGGTTACTTTATCCAACTGCGTTTTATAACTGGTAAGCACCTCTTCTTGTTTGGCATTAGTTAATTTTTTCTGCTTGTCCAACTTTGCAATTGTTCCAGCTACTAAATACATATCGGTTCGTAATGAGCCAAGCTCATCCTTTGAAAACTGTTTGAAACTAGTCTTACCAGTAAGCTTATCTCCGATTGTACGACTCTCGGCAGCAAGAGCTGGTAATGTTTTTTCAGTGGCTTCGTTACTTGGTTTGAGAAAGTCAGAAAGCTCATTTGTGATGTTTTGGTTGTTTGAGAATGTTCCAGGTAATGGTTGTTGCAGCACTGAAACTACAGAGTTAGACGTAGCGGCCAACTGAGCGATCGCTCCGGCATTAGTATCTATATTCAGTGCAAATATCCCTGGAAGAATGCCCACTAAAATGAGCATAATCAGACCCATACCTTTTTGACCATCATTTGAACCGTGGGCAAAGCTGACACCAGTACATGTCAAGATTAACAAACCACGTATCCAAGGCGGCGGTGCTTTACCATGATCTGGCGCACGGTATAACTCTGGTCGCTTGATCAGTATCTTCGCTAGTATTAACAGCAATGCGGCGCAGGTAAATCCAACAATTGGCGAAACCAGTAGCGATGTGAAAACTTCCTGCGCCTTTGACCAATTTACGCCCTCGCCAAAAACATGACCTGAAGATAACACTGAATTTGCTAAACCAACACCCATGATCGAGCCAATCAATGTGTGTGAACTGGATGCAGGTAAGCCTAAGTACCAGGTTCCTAAGTTCCACATGATCGCCGAAATCAAAAGTGCAAAAACCATTGCGAAGCCTGCACTTGAGCCAACATTGAGTACCAACTCAACGGGAAGTAGGGCAATAATACCAAAAGCAACGGCTCCAGTTGATGTCAGCACACCAATTAGGTTCCAACAGCCTGACCAAACAACGGCAATATTTGGCTTCAAGGTGTTAGTATAAATGACTGTAGCAACTGCATTTGCAGTATCATGAAAGCCGTTGACAAATTCAAAGCTGAGTGCTAGACCCAGCGCCAATGCTAGAAATAAGTATTCCATTTAGCACTCCTAGTAAAAGACAAGAATGCAGCCTGACAAAAATAATTTGTGTTGCAAAAAACTATTAAAACTGAGAAAAAACCTGGAGTTATTGCAATTCAGCGAGCTATACAAAAATTTATGGTTATAAATACAACCTTTTCTTGAACAAATTCTCTGATTGCATCTGCTATCTCGAAATTAAGAATGGTTCTAATTACAATTGAAGATTACAATAGACAGGTTAAGAAATAAATAAGAAACAGTAAATAATAAATTAAGTCACTTCAAATTATAGTTGTGGGCAGTGGGGAGATGAGAGAACAGAGGAGCAGTTACAGTAAGTTTTTCTCCTCTGCACCTCTGCCTTTTGTGCCCAGTGACGCCACTTGCTCCACTTAGGGAGACCCCTTGGCGCTAGCCTCTCCCTTTGGGAGAAGACCGCAGTGGCTCCCCCATGCCCCATTGTTATCTAACGTTTCTTAGTAAGAAATCTGGCTGACCACAACTTTTTTGCGATCGCTTCAAAATCTCAGCGCTACAAATACCAGGTTCACCGTTTTTGGAATAACAAAAGAAGACTTCTTGCAAAAATCTTCCCGAACCAGAACAAAAAGGTGCTACACCATCAGCAGTAATTTGATTATTCGCACTCACAAATGAATTTTTAAAATTTGTAATTGTGGTACGCACGGGTTTATCAGGACGATTATAAGCTGCGGGAATCGCGATCGCATCTTTTAATTGTTTACTCAATCCCAAATATTCCGCAGGAGTTTTCCCCGAACAAGTACCATGTTTTTCCCACTCATGATCGTAAAGTTTATTACTAGGATACAAATTGGGAAACCGCCGCTTTACTTCCGACGGTAATTTTTGCGTAGAACAATTAGCAGGATAACCAGTTTGGTACTGCGGCCACAAACCATGTAGTACAAAACCAAGTTTCCTTCCAGAACCGCACTGCTGCTGGTCACGGGTACCGTTTGTCGCACAATAATCTGGCGACCAAGAGAGTGTCAGTACATAAAAATCAAATTTACCCGGAGTACCGCGATTTTGAGCAATGGCAGCATTAGGTATAAAAACAGCAGTAATTAACAGAGAAGATGCGATGAAAAGTTTCTTAATCTGCATATAAACAGTTAGTTTTCCCTAAAACTCAAGTTATACAAAATACATTCTTAAGAGTCAAGCATCAAGAATCAAGGGTCAGAAATTCTTCCCCATTCCCCAGTTCCCAATCCCCAACGAATTCAGAAAAAACAAATCTTGGTAGGGATTCTGGGATATCCTTAAATAAGTGAAAGATTTGCCAAAAATAGTAAGAATGAAGCTGGCAGCAAGAGTAAGTCAGGTAACACCTTCATTAACCTTAGCGATCGCAGCCAAGGCTAAGGCACTGAAGGCAGAAGGAATAGATGTTTGTAGTTTTAGCGCTGGAGAACCAGATTTTGATACCCCAGCGCATATTAAAGCCGCAGCAATAAAAGCTTTGGATGAAGGCAAAACCAAATATGGTGCAGCAGCTGGAGAACCAAAGTTAAGGGAAGCGATCGCCCACAAGCTTAAAACTGATAACGGTCTTGATTATAAGTCAGAGAATGTTATCGTTACCAATGGCGGTAAGCATTCTCTTTACAACTTGATAGTGGCGCTGATCGATCCAGGTGATGAGGTAATTATCCCTGCTCCCTACTGGCTAAGTTATCCCGAAATGGTGACTTTAGTCGGTGGGGTTTCGGTAATTGTCTCTACAGATGCAACGACGGGTTATAAAATTACTCCCGAACAACTCCGTAAAGCAATCACGCCGAAGACGAAGTTATTTATTCTCAACTCCCCATCTAATCCCACAGGGATGGTTTACACACCAGATGAAATCAAAGCACTGGCGCAGGTAGTAGTTGATGCAGATATCTTTGTCGTCTCTGATGAAATTTACGAAAAGATTCTCTACGACGATGCAGAACATATCAGCATCGGTTCTCTAGGGAAGGAAATTTTTGACCGCACTTTGATCAGTAATGGGTTTGCGAAGGCTTATTCCATGACTGGGTGGCGTATCGGCTATTTAGCGGGGCCAGTGGAAATTATTAAAGCAGCCAGTACCATTCAAGGGCATAGTACATCTAACGTGTGTACCTTTGCCCAATATGGTGCGATCACAGCGCTACAAAGTCATCAAGATTGTGTCGAAGAAATGCGCCAAGCCTTCGCTAAACGGCGACAGGTAATGTTAGACAGACTCAACGCCATTCCTGGATTGAGTACTGCAAAACCAGATGGCGCTTTTTATCTGTTCCCTGATATCAGCAAAACCGGTCTAAAATCCCTAGAATTTTGTGACGCTTTGTTGGAAGAACATCAAGTTGCAGTCATTCCTGGAATTGCTTTTGGCGCTGATGACAACATTCGCCTTTCCTATGCCACAGATATGGCGACGATTGAAAAGGGAATGGATAGATTAGAGAAATTTATCAAGTCGCGTATTTAGTTAGTTGTCATTTGTGAGTAGAATTTACCAACTCTCCAACTTCTTAACTCCACCTTTTCGACTCAGAACGGGTGGAGTTCATTTTTAAACTTGAAGTTCCTCTTTTCCAAACCTCAAGTTACGTTCTCGTATTCTTGATGCGTTCCAATAAAACGAATAAAAATAATTTCAATATCATAACTGCGGATTTTAACATGACTGAACGTCACCGTCCCCCAATACTTAAACCAAATGAATTCTACACATTCCGCAGCTATTTCCAAATGAAATTCGCTCCCGCCGATATTCTGCGGTAATTAGGAGTAAGTTTAACTAAAGCAACAATCAATTTACCTATCGCTGCTTCCGAATTACTGACTCGACTACCAGACTTACGCCAACGCCTAGAAGAAGCGATCGCTCGTGTTAGTCTAACTAGTGAAGCGGCTAGACGCGAAGTATTAATCGCACCCATCTTATTAGAAGTAGCTCACATCACAAAAGCAATAATTAATATTGAGTACCCTATCGAAGTTAATCAGTACCTCAGAGGTGACTTAGACTACTATCTTCAGTCAGAACATAATATTTTAGTAGTAGAAGCAAAACAGGCAGACTTAACACGGGGATTTACCCAGTTAGCGACGGAGTTGATTGCCTTGGATACGTGGGTAGAATCAGATGAGCCAATCTTGTATGGTGCCGTGACTACTGGGGATATTTGGCAGTTTGGTAGTTTTGATCGTCAAGAGAAGAAAGTGAGTCAAGATTTAATGTTGTATCGGGTACCAACTGATTTGGAAATCTTGATGCAGATTTTAGTGGGCATTTTGATGGAAGGTTAAATAGATAAAGTCGAGCTAACTGCTCATTTTTAGCCAACCAAACACCTGAGCAACTGTTAACTCCAAGTCTATTCCGGCTAACACTGGCAAACACTCATCACCCTGCAAAAGTTCTGGTTGTTGATTGGGACGGAAGACTAAAATGGAACGATCTTCTGGGTCTATCAACCAACCTAATTGGCAACCATGATCTAAGCAATAGAGAATATTTCCTGTGACTCGATTTGAACTTTGTTCTGGAGAAAGAATTTCAATTGTCCAATCTGGAGGAAGCAGAAAATCATTGGGTGCTTCCCCATCAGCAGCAAAGGGAATGCGCGACCAGGTGAAGACTGCTACATCAGGTACTATTGAACGGATACCAAAACTACAGCGCAGTTCGGGAAAGGCATAAGCAACATGAAGGCTTTCAGCAACATCATTGATACTGTTGCATAGTCTTAACTGCAATCGACTATGCTTCCCTTTTGGCATTGGCTTGGTAATAATCTTACTGTTAATGTATTCGCTGGCAGGTTTTGTTTCTGGTAGGTCGAGAAACTCCTCCAGTGTCAAGGATTGCCTAACTACTGTGGACATGGCTCGTGAACAAAAGCAAACGGGAATGGTTCTAGTCTAGCAATACCCACCCTTGGCGATTAGAAATCGCTTGGTGCCAGAAAACCATCAAAATCATCCCGCACAGATGTAGAACCTCAAGTATCTACTTCTGAAGTTAGTTGATGATTTTCAGCGCTTTTTGGTACTCCTCTATTTTTCCTTGTTGTTTAAAGATATCTGCGGCTTGCTGGAAGTCAGTAATTGCCCCCTTGTTATCTCCCAATTGGGCGCGGGCATATCCCCGATTACCGTAAGCTTCGGCAAAGTTGGGATTAATCCGCAAAGCTTGGTTGTAATCTTCGATTGCCCCTTTGGTATCTCCCAATTTAGCGCGGCTAACACCCCGATTGTAGTAGGCTTTGGCAAAGTTGGGATTAATCCGCAAAGCTTGGTTGTAATCTTCGATTGCCTCTTTGGTATCTCCCAAATCATCGCGGTCATTTCCTCGATTAACGTAAGCTTCGGCAAAGTTAGGATTAATCCGCAAAACTTGGTTGAAATCTTCGATTGCCCCCTTCTTATCTCCCAAATACTCGCGGGCAACACCCCGATTGTAGTAGGCTTTGGCATAGTTAGGATTGAGGCGAATTGCTTCAGTATAAGCTGCGATCGCTCCTTGCAAATCTCCTTTCTTTTGCTTATCCAAACCCTGATTAAAGAAGTCTTCAGCCGTGAGTGTTGCAACTTTGGCAGCATTAGTTAAACGAATTGCCAAGAAATTTATGTCGCTAGCATAACTGGGCTGATTAATGGTTGCAGTAGTGGTAAATGTATTCAAAGTTGCTATGGCGAAGGTTTTTGCAACCCCTATCAACAATTGAGGAAACAAGAATTGTTTTATAAATAACATAAACAATAAATGTTATTGTTGAGTGTTTATACAAAATAATACAGGCTTACTAAGGAAGTTTATGCCGATTTGTCTCTAAGCACCACAATATGTAAGATCGTGCATTACGCTACTAGATTACTGACCCGCAATGTTTATTCCGATTCTGACTTATCTTTATCACCAATATTTAGACGCAAGTGGTCAAGTATTTATGAAGCCCGTGAAGCTGCTCAAAACCACGAGAGATTAATAGTTGCAGCCTCTCATTCTCCGTTTTGGGATATTATGTTCAAATGAACTATAATTTCGACAAAGTTATTTTACGTTCCAACACTCGTTCTCTCAAACATGATACGCAAGAACGATACGTTAAGCCTAAGGATACTATACCCATGTGGGTTGCGGACATGGATTTTGAGGCTCCCCCTGAAGTTCTCGAAGCTATCCGACAACGCGCAGAATATGGAATTTTTGGCTACAGTGTCAGAACTGACGATTACTACGATGCTGTGATCAACTGGATGCGGCGGCGATTTGCTTGGGAGGTTAAACAGAGTTGGATTACCTTCACTCCTGGGGTCGTTCCGGCATTAAACTTCGCAATCAAGGCTTTCACACATCCTGGGGATAAGGTGATTATTCAACCCCCAGTGTATCACCCCTTTATGAATGCGGTGATCAACAACGGTCGGCGACTGATAACCAATCAATTGATTCAACACGAAAACGGCACATATGCCATCGATTTCGATGATTTGGAACGTTCTATCGACGACCAGACGCGATTGATCATCTTTTGCAGTCCTCACAATCCAGTGGGGAGAGTCTGGCGTCTCGAAGAACTGAATCGTTTTGCAAAAATTTGTCTCAAACATGACCTTGTTGTTGTTTCTGATGAGATACACGCAGACCTGATCATGCCGGGGTATAAACACACCGTGCTTGAGACGCTTTCCGATGAAATTGCTAGCCGCGTTGTGACCTGCACAGCCCCAAATAAAACATTTAATCTCGCTGGACTGGGAGTTGCCAACATAATAATCTCTAACGCATCGCTGCGTAACCGTTTTAATACTGAGCTGTCCAAAGCAGGATTAAGGATGACAAATATCTTCGGCATTGAAGCTACCATTGCGGCTTATCGGTATGGTGAACCCTGGCTCGAAGCGTTGAACTCCTACCTTCATCAGAATTTTAAATTTTTAGCGTCCTTTGTTCGTGACTATCTCCCCCAGGTAAAAGCTATTCCTTTAGAGGGGACTTACCTGGTCTGGTTGGATTTCAGGGGTATGGGACGCAGCGACGATGAGATCAACGAGACCTTGCTTAATCAAGCAAAAGTATGGTTAAGCGATGGTTCAACCTTTGGTAAAGGCGGCGAAGGATTTCAGCGGATCAATATTGCAACTCCACGGGATGTCTTAGAACGTGGGTTAAAACAAATCTCAAAAGCCTTTGCCGATAACTGATCAAAATGAATGACAATAACTCTAAATCTGCACTTGTCTGGCGTATCCGTTGATCAATGGTTTGGCTGATCCGAACCCCTGAAATATTGATAATAATATCCTAATGACATTTGTCATTTATTATTTGTTATTCTCCCCCATGCCCCCTGTTTTACATCAACTCCATCTCCTGCAACCCCTGGCGTAGTCTCTTCGCCTCTTCGGGATTATACCTTTCATGAAGGGCGATCGCTTTTCTAAAAGCTGTTAAACTATCTTGATGATTGCCAACTTTGAGCAACACTACCCCTAAATTTTGATATGCTTCGGCATAGTTAGGATTTAAAGTGATTGCATGTTGATAATATACGATCGCATCTGCAAATAAACCCAAAGCCTTAAATGTCATCGCTAAATTATAATGTCCAACAACAAAAGTCGGGTCAATTTTCAAAGCTGTGGCGTAAGCAGTTTTCGCACCGTTGAAATCTCCTGCTGCTTTGAGTAAGTTACCCAAGTTATTGTATGCTCCTAATTTGAGCATCGGGTAAATTGGCAATTTGATCGCAGCTTTATAGTGAGAAATAGCCTGTGGGGATTTTTGCAATCGACTGTAGGCAATACCTAAATGATAGTGGAGTTCATATAAAATATCGTAGTTTTCTTCAGCAACGGTGATTCCTCGTCTAAGCAACTCCATACCTTGGGAAATTTTCCCAGTTTCCACATACAATGCCCCTAATTTACTACAAACATAAGGGTCATCAGGATGAGTCGCGAGAAACCCTGACATCGCCGCAGCTGCTTTGGCATATTTATTATTTTGAGCGATCGCACTTTTTTGATATCCTATGTGTAAAAGTGCTACTCCTGGTAAATAACCTACTTGCCAATTGGGTTCTTTGATTAAAATTGCTGACACACTATCATCCACTAAGGCATGGTAAGGACGGTCAAAACGAATCTCTGGATGATTGCGAAATAGCCTGGAAACCAGAGAATAGGGAGATTGTTCAGCACCAACTTCATGGCGGAGGAGGTTGAGCAACAAGTATTCATCTCTAGCGATCGCCTCTCGCAACTGCGGTACAATTGCTGGTGTCAAAGTTTCATCAGCATCTAATACCAAAATCCAATCACCAGTAACATATTTTAGAGCTGCATTGCGGGCAGCACTGAAATCATTACACCATTTAAAATGATAGACTTTTGCACCCAGTTGTTGGGCAATATTGGGAGTGCGATCAATTGAGCCTGTATCCAAGACTACTATTTCATCCACCACTTTTCTGACACTGTTCAGGCATTTAGGCAGTGTTGCTGCTTCGTTTTTCACAATCATGCACAAACTGAGTTTCATATTGCCAATAAATTCTGGGTTGAGATTTTTTGCTTGCTCTAGTCACCAACTTTTATTTTGTGCCGACATACCATCAGATCATCATATGGCGAGTTTTTCACAAAGGACAGGATGAGAAAGCCTCCTCCGTTCTAGGAACTAGCGTAGAAAGACGCAAAGAGTGCGAACGCGCAAGGGACGCAAAGAAGACTGTGCTGCCGTCCCGTACATCAAGCTGTAAAGTGTAATTTTGATCTGTGTCACACTGTTGACACATAATCTACACACCTTATTCATGATATTGAAATAAATTAATTTCTCATAGTTAATTTTTTGTTACAAAAACCAGAGCCACGATTTACTCTACTAGTTTTTTATCTTTACTCTTTATAAAAGTAAGTTGACAGAAAAAAACTAAACTATGTTAAGAAATCAAAATAATAGATTTATCTAATGACTGTTATGTAATAATTAATAATATTTTTAAATAGTTATTACTCATTTTATCTGCTTATATGAAATATAATAGACATTGTATGAATAATCATATATATTAATGAAAAAGTCATTTGCAAAAACATCAGCATTACTTCGCCAAAGGTTCAAAGCATACTTGCGATCGCTTAATGATTGGTTTTTAAATACACCAGAAAGGGCACTCTTAGAAGCTCAACAAGCGGCTCAAAGAATTAAAAACATTGAGAGAGAACATTTTGGCAACAAAAAAATCTCCTCAGAATCAGTAAATTATACTGAAAATGTGATGTCTTACTGGCAAGTATATCTTGATAAAAATTTAACTATTATCAAGCTCAGGCTTACAGAATTCCGGCTTAGTCGGGGAATTGTCAATATCTCTAATCCTATTTTGTTAGAAAAGTTAAAGGTTATTGATGAAGTTGTAGAGAAGTACGCTTCCGAAGATAAACTAACTAGCAACAGCGCATTAGAATCCACTTCTCAACCCCTAGAAACTAACCGCAATGAAATTAATAAACAGCCATATTTAGATGATATTAATAATATTCAAGCAACACCTCTATCTCAAAACCCTGGAGTGTTTCCGAATTCTATAGGAGAAACAGTTAATAGAATTAAAGCAAATCTAACTCCACAAGCCGAAGAAGAATTTATGAGAAATTACCGAATTTCTCGAAATCGGACAAAAACTGCTCTGAGATTTTTACTAACTCTAATTATTGTACCACTTTTAACTTATATTTTATCTAAACAATTTTTAGTAATTCCCATATTAGAAAGAATTAGAGGAGATAATCAAATCCAAGTTTTCATTAATTCTGATATGGAAAAAGAAGCTATCCATGAATTACATAATTTTGAGCAAGCATTGAGATTGGAACATTTACTCAATCAAGCGCCTTCACTTTCTTCAGAGGTAGTTCAAGAAAAAATTAAAGACAAAGCAATGGAAATAGCTGAGGAATTTAATGTTAAAAGTAATAGCGCTCTTAGCAATGTTTTTGCAGATTTAATCTCACTAATTTCTTTTAGTATAATCATCGCTTTCAGCAAAAGAGAAATTGTGATGTTCAAGTCTTTCATGGATACTATTGTTTATGGACTCAGCGATAGTGCTAAGGCTTTTTTAATTATTTTGGTTACAGATATATTTGTAGGATTTCACTCACCAGATGGGTGGGAGGTAATTCTTGAAGGATTTGGAGAACATTTAGGTTTGCCAGCTAATAGAAATGTAATCTTTTTCTTTATTGCGACATTTCCTGTGATTTTAAACACTATTTTTAAATACTGGATATTCCGCTACCTAAGTCGCTTATCTCCGTCAGCATTAGCTACATTAAAAGAGATGGACGAGTAATTGATAGTTCGTAATACCCTACGGTTACACCTTTTCTGCGGAACGCTACGCGAACCCATAGGGTATTACGAATTATTTTGACGCATTTGTCTTTTGATTCGCTAGGCTATGTATATCCTGGTTCTTCTGAGGCGTGTTATGGATTTTGAAAGCAAAGCCAATGCCCCAACTGCTACAGATGACATAGAGTTTGCTCAACTAAATACTACCCGTAAGCCACTAGAATTGTTGCGAGATACTGAGGCTTTGCTACGTTGTCCAACCGTAGCAACACTGTCGCCGATTTTGCCACCAAACCTGAGCAATAGATTCCAAGCAACCTCATCTTTGGCAGATAATTCCTTTAAGGAACTGGCAGAAATTGACCTAGACAGTATTAGTGACTTTGAACTGCGACCTGTACGAATTTGTATTGGCTTCAGCTTTGTTGGTTTTGGGGCACTGATGATCCTAGTGCTGCTGCTGTACTTAAATACGTTGCATCCAAAACTCAGTACGGTTGAACAGATTCGGCAATATTGGTATCAATATATTTGGTTTGTCAGCTTGGGTGTTACAGGGATGTTTATCTTGGGCCGTGAAGCGATGCGTCCTATGCCAAAACGGCGAAAATTAAAAGTAGCAAGTGCTAAGTTAAAGTAATTCCTAATACCCTACGGGTTCGCGTAGCGTTCCGTAGGAAAGGCTTCTCTACAAGAGGCTCTTGCTAGCTTGCTTGTATTATAGGGGTACGCTTACATAATTAAGTTTTATAACAGCAATTTAGAAATAGCCACAAAACCTGCTAATGATCAACAGGGGGACTTAAACCCTCAGAATTAGTGGAAAGTTATGAATTTTGAATAAAAATTATTTAATTAATAAATCATAAATTTTAAAAATTAGCACTTAAAATGTGCTTCGGTATAAGCAGCCGTTAGGAAATTTTATATATGAATCATGATGCTTTCATTGTTCCACCAGGTTCAAAGATTTCTCTAAAAAAAAACTATGACCCAGCCTATAAGACTGATTTTGATCAAAAAAGTGATGCTGCAATCAGATTGAAGACAGATATTGAACGATTAGCAAATTACCAAAATATTCTCTACGCTCAAAATACCTATGCATTGCTGATTATTTTTCAGGCAATGGATGCTGCTGGCAAAGATAGCACAATTAAACATGTGACCTCTGGCGTGAACCCGCAAGGATTTCAGGTGTTTAGTTTTAAGGGCCCCAGTGCAGAGGAATTAGACCATGACTACATGTGGCGAACAACGAAGGCTTTGCCAGAAAGAGGTCGAATTGGGATATTTAACCGTTCATATTATGAAGAAGTACTTGTGGTTCGTGTCCATCCAGAAATGCTTAAGAAACAACAACTTCCCCACTTTTCTGAAGGAAATAAGATATGGAAGCAGCGCTTTGAAGAAATCAACAACTTTGAAAAATATTTGGTTGACAATGGTGTGATCATCTTGAAGTTTTTTCTAAATGTCTCTAAGTCAGAGCAGAAAAAACGCTTTTTACAACGGATTGAATCTCCAGAAAAAAATTGGAAGTTTTCAGATAGCGATGTCCGGGAACGAGCTTTTTGGGATGATTATATGAATGCTTATGAAGAAGTTTTTAACTATACTAGTACTAAATGGGCACCGTGGTATATTATTCCTGCCGATCGCAAATGGTTTACACGCCTAACCGTTGCCAACATCATCTGCACAAAATTAGAAGAACTAAATCTGCAATATCCAATAGTTAATCAGGAGCATAGGCAGCAACTGTTACAAGCGAAACGGATTCTAGAGCAGGAAAATTAAGGCATGAACTTAACAAAGAAAGACAAAAAATGCTGAAGTAGCTTAAATATACTCTATAATTTATTTAAATTAAAAATTAAAAATTAAAAATTGTAAATTTATAAATGCTATTTGTAACTTAATAAGTTGACAGATAGTCATAGCCGCAAAATTATGATTAAGATGCCAGATGATGTGGGCAATCATCCATCTGACTTTACTAATGCTGGCTTTGATATTGTGGCGATCGCAGCCTCAGCAGGCGGTCTGACTGCTTTAACTAAAGTTCTATCGACTATACCTGTAGAATTTACAGCCGCGATCACCATTGTGCAACACCTCGGTCGCGAATACCGCTCGTTCATGGCAGAAATTCTGGCTCGGCGCACGGATATTACCGTCAAGCAGGCAGAAGAAGGGGATTGCCTTACCCCAGGAACGGCTTATATTGCCCCACCTAATCGTCACCTGTTGGTTAACGATGATGGCACGCTTTCGTTATCACAGTCGGAATTAGTAAATTTTTTACGTCCTTCGGCTGACTTGTTATTTGAATCGGTTGCAACCATTTACAAAGATAAAGCGATTGCTGTTGTGCTGACTGGAACGGGTAGAGACGGCGCGATGGGAATAGAAGCGATAAAAAAAATGGGCGGTACTGTTATTGTCCAAAGCGTAGAAACCGCCGAGTTTTTCGGAATGCCCTTGGCCGCAATTGGAACTGGCAATGTAGATTTTATTCTCCCCCTTGATCAAATCTCCAACACCCTCGTGACTTTGGTCATGGGATATAAGTAAGCAGAGGGGCAGGGGGCAGAGGAGATACAACAGTTTTCTTTTGCATCAAGTAAAAAGCTACAGGTTTTGAGGCAGGAGTCCTGCATTTTATACTTCACTTAACTTGCAAACTGGTATGTGTTTTACAATAAAATTTGGTATAAACATAGTTTCATGAGTATTAAAAACTCATGAATGGAGGTATAAATCTGAATTTTTACGTCATGTGGAAAGCAAGATGGTGAAATCTAACCCCATCCCTGTGATCCTAATTCCCACTTTGTAGGAGTGCTGAGTTCCCTGTAAAGAAATGAGAAGAATTCAAAGCCTCTTTCCAGCAAGAAAAAAGGAATTAGAAGTGAGGTTTTCCAGATAAGAGTGAAAAGTTAAAGCTATGAACCTCGCTAATGAGTTTTTGATACTTGCTCCCCATAGGATCGCAATTGTTTGACTTAACATATGTCGCTCTGAATTTTCTGACTGGACAGGATTTTATCGCTTAAGTAGTTGCGTGCTTTCGTATAACCCGCACTTCTCTATGAGACGCTCTTGCTAGCTTGCTTCCACGTTCGCGTCCTGTAGGGAAGTGGTACGGCAAAGCTCAGTGACCACCGCAGGCATCGTACTTATGTATAACTAGCAACTTGAGTTACTATTATATGATTTCCTCAAAACAAGACCCTGAATTTGAAAATCTATTGATTTATCTTAGAGAAAGTCGGGGATTTAATTTTACAAGCTATAAGCGCTCAACTTTGATGCGTCGGGTAAGCAAGCGGATACAATTATTGACTATAAAAAACTTTCAAGAGTATATAGACTACTTAAAAATTCATCCAGAAGAATTTAATTATCTTTTCAATACTATCTTAATTAACGTCACCGCTTTTTTTCGAGATCCATTAGCTTGGGAATACCTAGCAGAGCAAATACTACCTAATCTGATTAGAAATAAAAAAACTTCTGACCAAATCCGCATCTGGAGCGCTGGCTGTGCTTCTGGGGAAGAAGCTTATACCCTGGTAATATTGATGGCCCAAATCTTGGGAGTAGAGGAATTTCGCCAACGAGTGAAAATCTACGCTACAGATGTAGATCAAGATGCTCTCAAACAAGCACGTCTTGCTATGTATTCAGCAAAAGATGTCCAGGCGATGCCAGATGAAATACGGGAGAAATACTTTGAGATTGTCGGGAACCACTATCTCTTCCGCGAAGACTTGCGCCGCTCAGTGATTTTTGGTCGCCACGATCTACTTCAGAATGCGCCCATTTCGCGCTTAGATTTGCTGGTAAGTCGTAATACATTAATGTATTTTAATTCTGAGGCTCAAGGGCAAATTCTGTCCCGGTTTTATTTTGGACTAAATGATGGAGGCTATCTGTTTTTGGGGAAAGCAGAGATGCTATTGATACATTCTGATCTGTTTACACCAATAAATTTAAAAAACCGGATATTTACTAAGGTATCATCGGTGAATGTCCGCGATCGCCCCTTAGTTGTAGCAAATTCAGCATATGAAGAAACTAGCAAGAATTTGTCTCGACACCTCCGACTGCGAGACATGGGTTTTGACACAGCACCAATTGCTCAAATAGTCATTGATAACAGTGGCACTCTGACACTGGTGAACGAGCAGGCGCGGGCTATGTTCGCCCTTTCCCCCAAAGATTTAACTCGTCCCTTCCAGGAGCTAGAACTATCCTATCGACCAATTGAGTTGCGCTCATTAATTAAACGGGTTTATACTGAAGGCCGCCCTCTGAGGCTGACAAATGTAGAGCGCCATTTGTTAAACACAGAAAGGCAATATTTAGATGTGCAGATTACGCCTTTGAAAGACATCGACGCTAGCGTCTTAGGTGTCAGCATTACCTTTAATGATGTCACTGGTTACATTCAACTCCAAGAGTCGCTGCAACGCTCCCGACAGGAATTAGAAACCATTGGCGAAGAACTGCAATCTACCAATGAAGAATTAGAAACCACCAACGAAGAACTACAATCTACCAATGAAGAATTAGAAACCATTAACGAAGAACTACAATCTACCAATGAAGAATTGGTGACGATGAATGAAGAATTACAATCTTCTAATGAAGAATTACAGACAATTAATCACGAGTTGAGTCAGCGCACTACAGAACTCGATTACACAAACGTTTTCCTGATCTCTATTCTCAGAAGTCTGCAAACTGGAATAGTGGTAATTGACAGCAACTTTAATATCTCAATTTGGAATTATATGGCAGTAGAGTTATGGGGATTGCGAACTGATGAAGTTCTAGGACAATCTATCTTCAGCCTAGATATTGGGCTATCCGTCGAGCAGTTGCGATCGCCCATCCGCGAATCCCTATCCGGAAAAAAACCGTTTCAAGAAATGATCCTTGATGCCATCAATCGTCGGGGTAGGAAAATAAAATGTTACGTGGCAATTACTCCCCTGGTTGGCATTGAAATGCAGGGAGCACTTTTAATGATGGCAGATGTAGAGAAAGTCAATAGTATGATTTCTATTCAAGATATCGAGGAACGGCGGCAGCAGCAATAAGTGCAATCATCGCAGAAGACTGCCAATGACCAAGGAAAATTTAGAATAAGCGATCGCCACCAGAACGCCGGAATATTCCCCTGGCTCCCCTACCACCGCCTCCATTCACTGTCCAGAACCAGAGTTAGCAAAATTTTATTGTGGGCTAATGACATCCGAAGCGGGTCACTACGGTATATATTGGGTTTTAGCTGCTACTTATTTCGATAGAGAAATTGTCATGCAACGGCTTGATGAATTAGCAATTGTCGAAAGTGAGTTGCTGGCGACTTTACACCCAGAACCTAGAATTTACAGTTAGTAGACTAACCCAACAGATATGAAGCTTCAGTTAACACACCTGAGACTGCTTGTCTCCAATTACAAAGATTCTTTTCTGTTCTACCGGGATCTGCTGAAATTTGATGTCGATTGGGGCGATGAAGATAGCGGATATGCTGAGTTTAATACTGGATATTTTAAGCTCGGTTTGTTCAAAAAAGAATTAATGGCGCAAGTAGTCCCAAGAATCGAACAGCCTTCATATGTTGTCAATCGAGATAAAATTGTCTTGATTTTCGCAGTCGATAGCGTCGATGAGGTCTATAAGCAAGTAAAAGATCAGAATGCGCTCGTTGTGACTCAACCACAAGACCGCCCAGACTGGGGAATCCGCACAGCTCATTTTCGCGATCCTGATGGCAATCTCATCGAAATCTATAACAATCTAGGAATTGTCAGTTAAAAGTTTGCTGCCAACAACTATCCAATATCTGAACCACAAACTTGGCTCTAAGCTCGACTTTATCCAAAATTAAGAACTCGATTTTCTTTATCCGGCAAAAAACCTGGTTTTTTGGCAAATACTTTTTCTACGTCACAAATTAGCTTAAAGTCGAGCTTAACTATCTTATATCATGTCCGCTTGAATACAAGTCAATTGCAAGCTAAGTGCAGCAATCGCAGAGACTTTGTGATTGCTGCGTTCCACAACTCTAGAACTTACGCACTATACAAATCGACCATAATATGCATCACACAAAATCTACATTTCCGGTGCTGACTCCAACTCTGATTTGATCGCATATTTACTGTTTTGGGTGTTAGACATGGCTCAAAAGCCCAAGTTTGGTATAGTACATATGTATGATGCGTAAGTCCTAAACTCTTGGAGACGCTTTTTGTAGCTTGCTTCCCCGTAAAAGTACGTTTCATTTGCAATGACATATCATAAGTGATTTGCCGGAGATGAGATCACGAATAGTGGAGAATTAGAAGTGCAAAAACTCGATTCCTGGCAAGAATACACCTGACTGTGCGTTGATAATATAAATGTAGAGCCAATTTATTTGCTAAAGATGACTTTTTTCAGCACTGGTACAATTGATACCAATTCTGTATGAAGATGCGCTAAACCATATTTAAGTACAAGAAAGAAAAACGAACCGCAAAGGACGCAAAGGACACAAAGAAAGAAAGAAGTTAAAAGGGTTTAGCGCAGCCTCACAAAGAAATGGTATGACACCTTGAGAGTACCGCCTGAAATCGACTCTGCAAGAATTGCTATTTGCTGAGTAAATTGGGATATAGATGCGGAAAAATTTTCTGTGTAAACTTGACCAGCAAATGGTGATGAAGAACTATTATCAAGATTTTTTAATCCGTGATTGGGTGGAAAGCGATCGCACAAGAGCCGCCGAAGTCATCAGTTATGTATTATCAGAATACGGTCTGGGTTGGGAACCCAAGGTTGCTGACCGAGATGTGCTGCGAGTAGAGGAATGTTATTTAGCTACTGGGGGAGAGTTTTGGGTAATTGAACACCAAAGCCAGTTAGTAGGTACTGGAGCATACTATCCCATACACCGAGGCGAAAAAGCTGTAGAAATCCGCAAAATGTATCTTTTGCCCAGCATTAGGGGTTTGGGACTGGGCAAATATTTGTTACAACAGCTAGAAGCAGCGATCGCCCAGCGTGGATTTGGGCAAATTTGGATTGAAACCGCCAGCGTCTTGGTGGAAGCAGTCAAGCTGTATGAAAGCAATGGCTACACTCCAGCAACAGGAGTAGAAACAACAAGGTGTGTTGGCATTGCCAGCCGCAGGCATCGCGTGTATGTTAAATTCCTCAACCAGCCCTAAATGCACACTTGGAATAAAAATCTCACAGGCTTACTCAATCTTTTTCTCCAATCCCATTGTCCCCTATGTCAACGTGCAACTTCCCAAGAATTCTGTCACAACTGCATCAGACAACTGCAAAAATGTCAACGTAAAGACCCGATTTATCTATGGCAAGAACCAATACCAGTGTTTGGCTGGGGGGAGTATGGTGGTCCCGTGAAACGGGCGATCGCAGCGATGAAATACGAAAATCAACCCCAAATAGCTCGTCCTTTGGGTCAATGGTTAGGAGAAGCATGGTTGTTAAATTCACCGAGGCAAGATAGCCAGCCTGTGGTAGTTCCCATCCCACTCCACGCTAGCAAGCAAAAGCAACGCAAATACAATCAAGCCGCACTGATAGCACAAAGCTTCTGCGAAATCACTGGATTAAAATTGAAACTAAACGGTTTAGCAAGAGTGCGAGAAACTGAAGCGCAGTTTGGTTTGTCGATATCTAAACGAGAAAAAAACTTGGACAAAGCTTTTGCTGTTGGGCAAGAATTTCGCGATCATCCCCCAAAAGTCCCAGTGCTGTTAGTAGACGATATTTATACTACTGGTGCTACTGCCAGGTCTGCTGTGCAAACACTTCGTCAGTATGGAATTGTGGTCTTAGGACTAGTAGCTGTAGCCACTACGGTCAAAGACGGATAAATCAAGAGATAATGGCAAGCTTTGGCTTAAAAGTGGATAAATTGACCAATTTACGCTATTTTTGGAGAAAAATTCCTTGAAGTGTTATGAATAAAGTTTTTGCGGCGGGTTTAAAACAACTCATTATCATTCCTGCCACATTGCTGGCAATAAGCATAAGTACAAGTGCAGCTTTTGCTCAAAATAAGTTGTATAGTCCAATCCCTTTATCTAACAGTACTGAAATTAATGATACCCTCTCAGACAAAGACATTCCTACAGGTCAAGGTGGGTTTGCCCGTGATTACACAGTGAAGTTACAGAAGGGCGATAATTTAGCAGTTGACCTGTCATCTGAAAACTTTGACAGCATCATCACACTACTGGCACCTGATGGATCGACTGTGGCAGAAAATGATGATGGCCCTGATGGTAGTAGCAATTCCCTACTATTTACTCGCATCGTAGAGACAGGGAATTATGTTATTCGTGTCCGGTCTTTTGGGGAAACTGGGGTTGGAGCTTTTAAACTCAAGGTGACAAAGTTGCAACCGATTAAATAAAGTTAGGAGTTTGGATTTTTAACTCCTCACTTTTCACTCCTCACTCCTAACTTCCCACAGCGGTCAGCACGCAGAGAAATAAGGCTTCAGTCCACTCAACGACTGCGCCGTAGGTATCTCCAGTGTGTCCGCCTAATTTGTGGTTGAACCACGCACCAGTTAAAGTGGCGATCGCACTTCCAGCAACTATCATTGCCAGTGCGAGAAATAGCTGCTGTTTATCTATCAGCCAAAGTAAACCACTCAAACCAAACAACAAAAACAGTCCCGGTAACAAATCTTTGTAAGAACGAATGGCAAGTTTATGAAATGCACCTTTGCCAGTTGGTTTCAGATAAGGGTATCGCGCGATCGCTAGCTGTTGTCCCCAACGTCCCCACCCACAAGCAGCCATCAGCAATAACCAACGGTTTTCTGACATGTCCGTCAAAGCTGCTATTTTTAGTAGCACCAAAGCGATCGCTGCCATTGCTCCAAATGCGCCTGTAGCACTATCTGTCATCACCTCCAGTCGCCGATTTGGGTCGCCTACTGCCAAACCATCGGCAGTATCCATTGCCCCATCTAAGTGCAGTCCTCCAGTGATGGCAATCCAAACACTTACTACTAAAGTACTACGAGTTAACACTGGTATACCAATATAATTTATCCCTGTATCCAGTAATCCTAAAATTCCCCCAATTATTAACCCTACAAGCGAAGCAAGACGTGCCACTCCCCGAAAGTCCAAACCGTACAAATACGGTATTGGAATAATTGTGTAAAAGATAATACTAGCTGCTAGCTTGAACAGCAGTTTTTTCCACCACTGTTGCTGTTTCGTCATCTGAATTAGATTAATATTTGGTTAATTGCTTGATAATAGTCAGAATTTCACTAAAATTGAACATCACGAAACTTTAAAGCTTTAGATAAGATTTACTTCCTATTAGAGATTCTCCCTGAAAATTTTGTTATGCTGGTCTAAGTATTGAATAAATAAATATCAGTACTTCTTTATACAAAAAACAAAAGATTCAGGAAATTAAAATTCCATCAGGGATCAAAATTTGTGTTTTGTATTCGTAAACTGAAAACTTACTCGAAATTATTAGACGATTGCCCCACAAAATTGATATTTTTTTAAATGTAGGGAGTCAACAAGCTATTCAATTATGACAGTTTAGCTATGTTGTCGCTCTCCTTAGCTCAATCGCTATTTTCCTATGAGTCACCATCTACCCGACACCAGGATACCAGCTCCGTGCATTATTAACACGGGCATCATTGTGAATAAGCTCGACATACGGCGATTGCTGGCAGATTTAGGTCGAGTCCACTACACCTACACCCAAGAAGATAAGGTACTGAGCGAGGGTGAAGGGGATGTTATGGAAGTTTTTGCCAATCCACAAAGGTCTACCTTAGTGGCTAACCACGCGCTATATCTGAATGTTTGTAGTTTTGATTACTTGGAACTCAAACAGTCGTCGCAACAAGAAACCTACTTCGATTTGATGCAAGAAGGAGTGTGTCTGCGGTTAATTCCCCGCTCAACCCCCCTACAAGAGCGACGAGAGCGAAACTTCAATGTCAGCGCCATAGAAGCGATGATGGAGCAAGTACTCTCAGCCAGGTGGGATGCAGAAATCGACGATGACTGTTCTGATTCTTTCTAAAATAGCGACTGTTATAGCAAATTTATGTGAGGCTGCGCTTTATTGATGTAGGGGCAATTCAGAATTGTCCCTACATCGTATAGTTTTGTGTAAGTCCTATAGGCGCATCTTCAAAAATCCAAAATGGCATGAGTGCGAATTTTTCTTTTCAATGTCTTGCTTGCTGTAGTCAGACAAAAGCCAGAGCAGGAGTGTTTTTCACTCCTCACGGGATTGTAGAAACCCCCAGATTTATGCCAGTGGGAACACTGGCGAATGTCAAAACTATTACCCCATCTCAGCTACGAGATACTGGGGCGCAAATGATCTTATCCAATACTTATCATCTTCACTTACAACCAGGAGAAGCGATCGTGGCTGGGGGTGGTGGGTTGCATAAATTTATGGGTTGGAACGGTCCGATGCTCACAGATTCGGGTGGGTTTCAAGTGTTCAGCTTAAGCGAGATGCGAAAAATTACTGAAGAAGGCGTAATTTTTCGCTCACCCTATAATGGACAAATTATTAACTTAACACCAGAGCGCTCGATTGAAATTCAAAATACTTTGGGGGCCGATGTGATTATGGCATTTGATGAGTGTCCGCCCTACCCAGCAACTCGCCAAGAGGTAGAAACTGCAACTGAGCGCACTTACCGCTGGTTAGAACGCTGTATAACGGCTCATCAAGGTAGTGAACAGGCTTTGTTTGGGATTGTGCAGGGAGGTGTGTATTTGGATTTGCGTTGCCGTGCGGCTGAAGCTTTGGCTAAGTTGGATTTGCCCGGATATGCCATTGGTGGCGTGAGTGTGGGAGAACCGCCAGAATTGATGGCTAAAATTGTCAAAGTCACAGCACCGCTTCTACCCCCCGAAAAACCGCGTTACTTGATGGGTGTGGGTACTTATCGGGAAATGGCGATCGCGATCGCATCTGGTGTAGATTTATTTGATTGCGTAATTCCCACACGCTGGGCCAGACATGGAACGGCAATAGTGCAGGGCGGACGCTGGAATTTAAAAAATGCTAAGTTTCGTGAAGATTTTACGCCATTAGATGAAACTTGTCCCTGCTACACTTGTCAAAATTTTAGCCGTGCTTACGTATCTCATTTGGTGCGATCGCAGGAAATTTTAGCTTACACCTTGTTGAGCATTCACAACATTACTGAACTAATTCGCTTTACGCAGCATATCAGAGAAGCACTACTAAGCGATCGCTTTGCCACAGAATTTGGTCATTGGCTCAATCAAGAAAGGGGAGATCAGGGAGATGTGGGGTAAGAAGGGCAAAGGAAACAGGGGAAGAATAATTTTTAACTCTTAACTCCTAACTCCTAACTCCAAACAACTGACCAAACCATGTTAAGATATCTCTCAATTATGAAAGCTGTGTTGGATAGATGGATTTAAACAAACATGGAAGCTGCACTTTTATTAGCAAAACTGCCTGAGGCTTACCAAATCTTTGATCCCTTAGTGGACGTTCTCCCAGTCATCCCCGTATTCTTTTTGTTGCTTGCTTTCGTTTGGCAAGCAGCCGTGGGATTTAGGTAAGTTAATCTATTTTTCAATTTATAGGACAGGTGCTCTACCTGTCCTATTTTTTCTGGCATCATGTTTTAAAATATTAATATTTATTAATATTTTGTAATGAATTAATATAATAAATAAGATGTGAATCAAGCCATGTCAATATGAAGCCTTGAAAGCCAAGCTTAGAGTCAAGGAGAAATTAGTTATGGGTAATATCAAATTCGTTAAAGAAAATAAAGAAGTAGTGGCGGCAGATGGTGCAAATCTCCGGCTCAAGGCGATGCAAAATGACATTGATATATATACATTGATTGGTAAGATGACAAATTGTGGTGGTAATGGTCAGTGTGGCACTTGCGTTGTCCAGATAGTCGAGGGACTAGAAAATCTTTCTCCCCGTACAGAGGTAGAGAACCGGAAATTCAAGAAAAAGCCGGAAAATTACCGTCTTGCCTGTCAAACTTTAGTGAATGGCTCAGTCAGTGTAGTCACTAAGCCTTAAGTTCTCAAATCTGCCATTGCTTCGATTTGTATCCAGTCAGTAGTTAAAATACTTACCAAAATTGAGTTTCCTGATTTTGAATTTTGAATTGGTATAACTCTGTCATCGATGATGCTATCCTAATGTTGTTGACTGGAAATTTAAGAGAGGCTTTCTTGCCATGCAAGTTAATGACCTGGGGTTCATAGCGAGCATTTTGTTCGTACTGGTTCCCGCTGTGTTTTTACTAATTCTTTACATCCAAACTGCTAGCCGCGAAGGTGGAAAAGATAGTTAAGAGTTTGTGTATACAATAAACAACCCCTGCACCAATAGTGTAGGGGTTTTTATTTATCAACCGCCAACTAAGCACTCAGCACTCTTTACCTTAATCAATTGTCCGCGCCAACAATACCGGACAAGTGGCATTGACTCGAACATAGTCAGACAAGGAAGAACCGATGAGTCGGTCTATATCAACAAAACTCTTAGCGATCGATGGACGACGATCTGGAGAACCAAGCAATAATAAGTCTATATTCAATTCCTCTGCCATTCGACAAATTTCTTCACCAGGTTTGCCACTACTGATATAAGAACGAGATTGGATGCCCTGTTTTTGAGCTTCTGCAATTGCGGCTGCTAAAACGGGATTTTTATCTGATTTAACCTCGGTTGTTTCCGATTTTTTACCGCCTAAATTTGTAGTAATGTTTGCTAAAATTAACTGGCCGCCCTGAATATCTCGCAACAAGAATAGAGCCAATTTTAAGCAGTTTTTTGCTGAATCAGAGTTGTCTATTGCCACCATAATGCGCTTAATTCTTTTGACATAAATGTCATCTTTTACCAGCAACATGGGGCGAGAAGATAGTTGGAAAACATACTGACTGACTGAGTTCGATAAAATCGATTGCAGCCGTTTCAGCCCGCGTGAACCCATAATAATCAAGTCAGCGTCGATTTCATCAGCTACTTGGCAAACTACATCTTTGGGGTCGCCCTCACGCAAAATTGAAGAAACCTGGCTAGGATCTAAGTTCAAAGTTTGAATCGCATTCGCCAGAATTTTACCACCATTTTCCCATTTAGCTGTCATGGTAGTAGCAGTACTTTGTGCAGGAACAACATGCAAAATTGTAACTTTTGCAGATTGAATTGAAGGAATTTCTTTCAGGGTTTTGAGCATTTCTTCTGCGTGTCCCAATCCCGATACAGCCAGCAAAATTCTTTTGATCATCTTACGTAATTTTTGTTAAGTTTACTTTTGTTTTCGCTGTTAGTACTTGGCTCTGGTCAGATTTTTACCGCCTTGCTCGACAACCTAGTACCGCAAGGCGGAAGTCAAAAGTCAAAAGTCACGCATAATTATATTCCAGGCTTTTGCGCCATTTGAAATGGTGAACCAGCGCTGCGGGAGGGTTTCCCTCCGCAGGCGACTGGTGAACCCGAAGGGTATGTTTATTTACGCCGCGTTGTACTAGTTAGTAAGGTGGCACAAATAAACTTTGTTTTTTAGTATTTAACACTCAAACAAATGGCAAAGTATAAAAAAATCAACAAATGTTTAAGTTTATTTCCACCTAGTTATTGAAATTCTCAACTAAACCTCAATTATTAAGCATACTCTCAATTTAGCCTGAATAACTTAATAAATTATGATGTTAATTATCATTTTTAATCTATGTTAACTTTTTTTAATTAGAAGTTAGTTAAGTATTGCAAATAAATGCCAAAATAATTCTTTATGAAAATTGATTCAGTGTAACCTTTAACAGGCGATCGCTTCAGGTTTGAATAGTCTACACTATTTCTGAATTTTTCCCGACCTCTGCCTTTTTTTAAGTTTCTTGCAGTTTTTGTAACTCAGATAGGATTGCTATATCCGAACACCAGAAGAATATGGGATAACAGCATCCAAATTCGGATGTTCTAATAATCGAAGTCATATTTCATAAGCTGTTTCACATTTAAGAAAGCATATCTTGGGCGGGCGAGACGCCCACCTTAGAATAAATGTATAATTTCAGATTATGCAAACTAGATATGGTTTAGCTTACTATATTGAAACCCCCCAAATATAATTTGGAGGGTTTGTTTGATTGCTTGTGAGATTGCCTTAACTTAAATGTGCTCCTGGTTGTCCATTTTGAACTACAAACGAAGCTAGAGTTTTGACAGAGGCATTCAAATCAACGATGCTTGATACAACGCGGTAGTCACTTTGCCAGCATTCTGGGGTAAGTTTGCAGCGAACGTATCCCCGGTAAGCACCGTCAAAGAACTTAGTATGCGGATTATTACGTAGAGCAGCTTGAGCTGGAGCGATAAATTGGGTGGGAAAGTCAGAGGTAATTGAAGTTCCTACGAACTCAGTGCCTACCGTCGCTGAATTTGGGTTATTGAAATCAAGCTTTAGGTCGTGTACCCAACTAGAATGGATGTCTCCGCTAATCACCACAGGATTAGAAGGTTGACGCTGGTTGAGAAAACTCAGCAGCCGATTACGGAAAGCTACGTAGCCGTCCCACTGATCCATATTGAAGACACCTGGGCCTGGACTACTATTAAAATTGTACTCGGCAAACATCACCTGTTGAGCAATCACATTCCAGCGCGATCGCGATTGGTCTAAGCCTTTTCGTAGCCACTGCTCTTGTTCTGAGCCGGTCATGGTAGCATTGGGATCAAAAGCTTGGGGGCAGCGAGGCTTAAGTCCATCATCACAAGGTTGGTTAGTGCGGTACTGCCTCGTATCTAGAACGTTGAACTCAGCTAAATTACCGAAAGTCAACCGCCGATAAAGCAGTGCGTCTGGACCTTTGGGCAGCGAAGACTGACGTAGAGGCATGTGTTCGTAGTAAGCCTGATAAGCATTAGCTCGGCGTTTTCTAAAAGCCTCTTGGGTTTGGTTATCTTCGGGGATTAAGTTGGCGTAGTTGTTGTCAACTTCATGATCATCCCAAGTGACAATCCAGGGAAAAGCCGCATGAGCAGCTTGGAGATTCGAGTCAGTTTTGTAGAGGGCGTGGCGATCGCGGTAGTCGGCAAGAGTAATGATTTCTGGACTATTATGCTGGCGGGGGCCACCGGATTGTGGTCCGTATTCGTAGATGTAATCACCCAGATGAACCACAAGGTCGAGGTTTTCCTCAGCCAAATACCGATAAGCCGTATAGTAGCCATTTTGCCAGTCTTGACAGGAGACAAAAGCAAAGTTCAGTTGTCGGATAGAGCCATAAAATGCTGGTGCTGTGCGAGTCCGCCCAATGGGGCTAAGTTCCCTACCTGCTTGAAATTGATACCAATACCAACGGTCAGGGTCTAGTCCACGGACATCAACGTGAACTGAGTGTGCTAACTCTGGTGTTGCCAGCACTGTTCCTCGACGCACAACCCGTTTCATGTTTTCGTCAAGAGCAACTTGCCACCGCACAGGGACATTTACGAATGGCATTCCACCTCCAGAAAGTGGATTTGGAGCCAGTCGTGTCCAGATAACAACACCATCCGGCAAAGGATCACCAGAGGCAACACCAAGACTGAACGGATAGCCAGAAAACCTTGAATTAGCCAATACCGAATGCCATTGGCTAGCGATTGTTAACCCCGTTAAGAATCCTGCACCCAGCAAAAAACTCCGCCGTCTGCACCGATTTGCTAGCAGGCGTGTGCCATCCATAAGTTCCATATTCACCCCTTTCCAGATGTCAATACAGTTGGCATTTAGGAGGGTCAGTTGCGAAAAGCACAAACAGTGGCTTGATTTGACTTGTCTCCTAATTGCTGCTCAACCAAACACAAGGAACCTACCAACCCAGGATCAAGCAGAAATTAAGATTTTGTTAAGTTTAAAATTGGATTGGGGGATTGGGCATTGAGACTGGGAGAATTTTGTAGGGATTTAGACCCCAATCAAAACAGAACTGCCGTTACAGGCACTTTTGTCAAACCCTTTTTTAATTACGAATTACGTAGCTTGCTTCTCACCTTCTCTAGGAGACGCTACGCGAATGGCGAGTATTACGAATTATTTAAAATCTGCCATTTCCCTGAACAATGTGCTTGACAGTGGTCAAGGTTTCCAGGCTGATAAATCCTCGACGATGACCTTTTTGGTTAGACATGCCGAGAAACACTGAATCTCCGCGCGAGGGGTTGCGGGAAAAACGCGGGGAAGTGTTGATGTAGGTAGAGGCACTATTAACTCCTAAGGCAAACTGCCGACTTTCCTGGTAAGATTCAGTAACGATGGAGTCGGCATGACCACTACTGTATTCATTAATCCAGGCGATCGCAGCCTCTAAGCTATCTACTAATTTAAAAGCTACTGTCCTAGTTAAATAAGGGTTTCCCCATTCGCCTTCTTTCACTAGATGCAACTGGGGAAAGGCTTTTACTAGTTCTGCATCCCCTTTAATTTCAAAGCCTTTTTCCATCAAGCTGTTCCACAGAACGGCTAAAGATGATGGTAAGGCTTGACGATGAATTAGTACCTTTTCAATGGCATTAACTTGGTCTGGTTCGCTGTGATGGCTATCAAGAATCATCCAACGCACCATTTCTAAACTGCTATTGGGCGACCAGTAGAGATAACAGTTACCCATCGCTGACTTTAAGACTGGACAAGTTGACTGTCGTACTACCTGCTGTACCAAGCTGGAACGTCCGTAGGGAATCACTAGATTCACGTACTGATCTTGAGTGACTAAATCCCGAATCGAAGCACCATGTTCTGCCGTGATCAGTTCTAGACAACCTGATGGTAGACCAACTTGGGCGATCGCACTTTGCAGTACCTCAGCGATCACCGCGTTGGAATGGCTAGCTTCAGTACTGCCTTTGAGAATTAGACAATTCCCAGTTTTGATACAAAAACCCGCTGCGATCGCTCCTAAATCCGGGAACGCTTCATAAATAAATCCAATCACTCCCAAGGGCATTAACTGGGTGTAACTTTGAGAATCTTCCAGTTGATAATCAGCGGTTCTGACGCGCCGCAGCGGATCTGATAATTCCCCCAACCGTTGTAAAATGTCTACTGTCATCTCTAGCCTTGTGGGAGTCAGCTTCAGCCAGTCCAATACCAACTCTGGCACTGCCATTTCCCGACTGGCTTCTAGATCCAAGGTGTTGGCTTCTAAAATGTCGTCAAATGAGCGCTCAAGGGCGTGTGCCATCGCCAGTACTGCACGACTCCGGTCTGCTCCCTTTGTGATCCCCAACTTTAGGGAAGCTTGATAGCCTCGTTGGGCACTAGTAATCGGTTCGGGGTAGTCATCCAAAACTTCAACAGTCATTGAGTTAACGTCTGTAGGTAAGCCAGACCAATAGTGCTGGTAGGATCGCCAACAGCACCGCCACGATTGCCCAAGCAATAATGCTGGAACCATTTGCCAATCGTAGTGCTAATGGCAGCCATATAATCACTAGCACGAAAATAATACCCAGCGCTATAGGCAGATAGCTTTCTGCCAAGCGGGGATGAACAACATGCCAACTATTTCCCATCCAACGCCAAGCCCGCTTGTAGGGATAGGTGGTAGAAAGCTGTTCTAGGACATGACCATTATCTTCTACTACAAAGATTTGCTGACAGCGATCGCAACCAAATGCTTCTGTCAGCGTAATCGGAATTAACTGACCCCGGCGACGACAGGGACAGGGGTATTCAGTATTGAAGTCGATTTTTTCGGGTTTTTGAGATTGCACAAGCGTTCTAATAACTTGAGCGTGTTTTACACGAACTGCGAGAATATAATCCCTTGGTAAATGCCTGATAAGGCTTCTCTGTTTATATAGATGGACAGGCGAGGCAAACATCGCCATGATTGCAAACAGTAGATGCAGCCGACTCTAAGTATTCTAATTGCCATATCAGTACAGGGTTCTCTGTTTGTAGTCTTTCCCCAGATCTGGCAATCTTATTTAAAAATTTCCTTCTCTTCATTTGTCGCTTTAAAGGTAATGTGGTTGCGTTTTTGGGCATTTATTGTGCTGACACACTTGATACAATTTTAAGCCTACGTGCCGACCACTCCTAAAACAAATCGTTTGGGAAGGCTACGCTGATAAACAACAGACACCGATAAATCCTAGATTTTCCTTTGGGTCACTATATATTACTATCCAGTTATCAAGGTTAGATGGGGATTACATCCAATCTTTATTCCTTGCAGTTCACAAGCGTTTCAGAGCGGGAATTGCCAAAACATTCAGAGCGTGTGTGTGACTCTTTCCCCAAATAGATTGTGGCTAACTTCACTGCTAAAAGACGCTTTGCGCCTAATTACACTACTATGTTAACTAGCCACCTTTAGTCCAGTGTAATACAACCTACATAAAACGAATTGACTACACCTATAAAGATTGTAGCCAAGCTAATCCATATATAGACTACTCTAAAGCTGGGTTTTATATTTCTTAGCAAGCGGGCAACGCGATTTGAGTGCGCGACATTAAATTTGGAACAGTAGACGAGTTGTTTGCTCGATCTGTCCACAGTGGGATCATTTCATAGAGGTGTAGCACGAATTTACGAAGACTTCAACGAAGCCTAAAAACAGCAAACCTCTTGGAATTTTCAACTTCAAAAGATTTTAGTTGGAAGCGGGTAACGCGATTCGAACGCGCGACATTCACCTTGGCAAGGTGACGCTCTACCACTGAGCTATACCCGCAATCATTAATCAAATATCAATATCTCAGATTTATTTGTAATTGTCAACCCCTTAATTTAGTTATGAGTGTTGAGTTTTTTTAACTCATGACTCAGCCAGAAGTTTGAGCGGCGTCAACCGCAGCTCAAACTTCTGAGGGGAGACGCTAAGGGCGAACGCTGACTCATAACTCAACACTCATTTAGCCCAGTTCTTCTGACTCCGCGGTTAAATTGCCTATGCTGGCACTTTGAATAGAGGCTGGCAAAGACTGGCTATTACGAGAATATGGCTCTGCCAAGTTAGAACGCAGTTGCCGCATGAGGCTTGCCATTTCTAGGGCATTGAGGGCATAATCCCAGCCATGATTACCTTTTATGCCTGCCCGTTCTAAGGCTTGCTGCATAGTGTCTACTGTCAAAATGCCAAAAATTACTGGTACCCCAGTTTGAAAGCTAGCAGCGGCAATGCCTTTAGAAACCTCTGAGGATACGTAATCAAAATGGGGTGTTTGCCCTCGAATAACTGCACCTAGACAAATTACAGCATCATAACGATGGGAAAGTGCTAGTTGGCGAGCTACTAAAGGTACCTCAAAACTTCCCGGAACCCAAACATAGTCCACCTGATTACCTTGGGGGTTAGGATCTACACCGTGGCGTTTCAAGCAATCTTGACATCCCTCTAGCAGCTTTCCGGTAACTAGGTCATTAAATCGACCAATCACCACTGCAAACCGCAAAGGCTCCGTTTGGGTAAAAGTTCCCTCGAAAACTGCCATGACTGCCTCTTAATCAACTATACTTCTGGCCAATATACATTTCTTATTTAAATGTAGAGGAGCAGGAAAGCACGGTCAGAGAAAAGGAAATCGGAAAAAATTTCTCCTTTTTTCCTTTGGTCTTTGACCTTGGCTTTTCTGCTCCTCTAGTTCTTATATTATGTGCCTGCGCCAGAGTGAAGCCGTCGCCTACACGACAAAAAAGTTTAACAAACCAACTAAAAATACCAAACCAATCCAGACGCCAGAACCAAGCCAAAGTAGCTTTTTAGATTCAACCCAATTTTGAGGAGTGGCGTAAGCAACGGGGACGCCAACAACCAAGACAAAAGACAACACGACTAGACCTATCAAGGCAAACTGGAATATTATGGTCATTTTCGCTTCTCCCAATACAGCTAAATAGTTATATATCCTACACTAACAGTAAGCTGTACAGTGTAGGCAACGAGCTTGACTCCTGCTCTTGCATCGGACATTTCCAGAAGCTCTGGTTTTATGTCCCCGTGATGCCCCACGACCCACAGTTTGATTTTTTCTTCCTTTCGTACCCCACAAATTTTACAACACAGGATGAATTGCTTATGACTTATGCACTGATGTGTCAACCAATGGTAAATTTGCATTCTGTGAAAGGATGCCTACTTGTTTGCCGTTGTCCAACGTTTCACGTAGGTTTCCCAGAGGGCTATCTAAAGGTGTATCAACGACCGTGGCGGCCAGTAACCAATTAAATCATACAATGCCCTGATCATCTATTTCAGAATATTTGACAATTAGGTGCTGACTCTGAAGGCTAAAAAGTGAGACTTCTGTCCATTTTAGCTAAAGAGCAACACTGACACTGTTTTCTTGTTTTTAAGTTACCAGAAATTGCAACATTTTAGTCATTTGTCCTTTGTTTAAGTACCGATGACCAATGACTAATGACCAATGACTAATGACTCTTAACTATGGATTTAATTCTTTGCCACACAACAGCAGATTTTGACGCACTAGGAGCAGCTGTAGGGCTAACGCGCCTACTACCGGGAAGTAAGATTGTGCTGACTGGCGGTTCTCACCCTTCTGTAGGGGATTTTTTGGCATTGCATCGGGACGAATATTCGCTGATTGAACGCCGTTCGGTGAATCCAGAAAAAATTCGTTCTGTGACTGTGGTGGATACACAACAGCGCGATCGCTTAGGTAAAGCTGCTGAGTGGTTAGATTTACCCGATGTAAGAGAGATTATAGTTTATGACCATCACTTAGGACAAGAATCAGATATTCCCGCCACGCGAGCGCATATTTCCTCAGTAGGAGCCACGACAACTTTAATTGTCGAGCAATTGCAACAACAGCAAATTTCTCTGACTCCTGCCGAAGCAACTGTGATGGCTTTGGGTATCCACGTTGATACTGGCTCCTTGACCTTTGACCAGTCTACACCACGGGATGCTTTAGCTTTGGCTTGGTTGATGCAACAAGGTGCCAGTTTGTCAGTAATTTCTACCTACCGTGACCCTGGCTTGTCTTTGCAATTGCAGCAGCTATTAACTAAGGCACTGGAAAATTTAGAATATCTTTGTCTACATGGATATACGGTTGCTTGGGTAACTCTGAAAACAGATGGTTTTGTACCAGGGCTATCAAGTTTGGCTTCTGAACTCGTGGAATTAACCGAAATTGATGCCATACTATTAGCCAATGAATATTCTTTAGATGAAAGTGATTCACGCTTAACAGTAATTGGGCGATCGCAAATTCCCAAAACAAATCTCAACCTATTATTCCAACTTTTGGGCTGCGGCGGTCATTCGCAAGCCGCATCGTTGAACCTACGCAAAGTAGATTCGCAGGCAATATTAAAACAACTCCTGGAAGGGGTAAAAGCACAAATTCCCCATCCCCCCACAGCTAGGGATTTGATGTCCTCTCCTGTCCGCACTATTCTGCCTGAAACCACAATTGCCGAAGCCCAGCGCATTTTATTACGCTATGGACACTCTGGTTTATCTGTAGTTGATGCTCAAAAGCAACTGGTAGGTATTATTTCGCGGCGGGATATTGATATCGCCTTGCACCACGGATTTAGTCATGCGCCAGTCAAGGGTTACATGACAGTAAATCTTAAAACAATTACACCAGATACGACACTGCCAGAAATTGAAGCGCTAATGGTGACATACGATATTGGACGTTTGCCAGTATTGGAGAACGGTCAGTTAGTTGGTATTGTCACACGTACTGATGTATTGAGAGAATTACATCAAGAAAGAGACGGGGAGAAGGGAAGAGGGAGAGAGAGAGAGAAAAGAAAAGGGGGGGAAAGTAATCTTAGTCTTCCTCAATTGCAAAATAAACTTGCTCCGCAACTGTGGCAATTACTCACCAAAGCATCAGCAGAGGCAGAAAAACGGGGTTGGCATCTTTATCTAGTGGGGGGTGCGGTGCGGGATTTGCTATTAGCCCAAGCAGCATCCGGCACTTTGATGATTAAAGATATTGACCTCGTAGTTGATGGCTTTCACAAATCAGCAGATGTCGGTGCTGGTGTGGAATTAGCAAAGGCACTACAACAACTTTACCTTGCTGCCCGCTTAGAAATCCACGGGGCTTTTCAAACTGCTGCTTTGTTGTGGCACAAAGACCCAGAATTAGATTCTCTATGGGTAGATATTGCCACGGCTAGAACAGAATTCTATCCTTATCCAGCAGCAAATCCAGAAGTTGAGGCCAGTTCCATTCGTCAAGACTTGTATCGTCGAGATTTTACGATTAACGCCCTCGCCTTGCGCCTCACTACCCCCCGTGCTGGTGAATTACTCGATTTCTTTGGCGGGTTAATCGATTTACAAGCCAAGCAAATTCGGGTTTTACACGCTAACAGCTTTATCGAAGACCCCACCCGCATTTATCGTGGTGTGCGCTTTGCCGTGCGCTTTGGATTTCAAATAGAACCGCAAACTGAAGAGTTTATCCGCTATGCCATCAATAGTGGTGTTTACGATCGCACTGCTCAAGACAATAGCAAAACTCCAGCCTTGCAAACTCGACTGAAAACAGAATTAAAGCACATCCTAGAAGCCCCTTACTGGAAATCGGCTTTGCAGTTACTCGATAACTTAGGGGCATTGCAATGTATCCATCCTACCCTGAAGCTAGACGCAGAACTCTTGCGACAATTACGTTTGCTAGAACGTTGCTTGCGGCGATTTGACCCGCAACCAACCCTTATCCATTGGGAAATGCGCTTAGAAACGTTAATTGCCCACCTAACACCACAATATCGGGCGAAAGTGGCAAAGAATCTGCAACTGCAAGAGGATAGCATTAAACGCTTGCAAAATTTGGCTTCTGCCCAAACTGAGGTGATGGAATCTTTGCCTATGTGTGAAAGTCCCAGTCAAGTAGTGCAGTTGTTGCGACAGTATGATTTACCAATGCTGATTTTAATCGCCGTGCAAAGTCCGCGAGAGATTAGACATCAGATTTGGGAATATTTCACTGTTTGGGCGAATGTGCAGCCACTATTGAATGGCAATGATTTAAAGAAACTTGGTTACAAACCAGGGCCCCAGTATCGGCAAATATTAGATGATGTACTTGCTGCTACCTTGGATGGAGTGATTAAAGATAACAGAGAAGCTGAGGAATTTTTAGCCAAGCATTATCCCAAATAAATCCGCCATTTTCTTTGCGTTTTGGCATTAAAAAACAAGATAATTTCTATTTTTCCAGATAGCGCCTATGGTACAGTATGCCTTTGCCTAGCGTGGCGTAGGTATTCACAGTAGTCTAAATTGTATCTGGGTCGATATTTAACTCCCGTAGTTTTGCTGCCAAACGTTCTGCCCTTTCTTCAGGTGTCGGTACTAGTTGCCCAACTGATGTAAAAAACCGCAATAGACCTTCATGAATTCCCAAATATAAGCCTAGCTGATGACTCCACAAATGTCCTTGTTCCGAAGCTTGTAGAGGTTGATATTCTCCATCTACTAAATGAAATCCCGCAAATTCTTGTGTGTAAGGGTCAAACCAAAAATAATCAAGTGTGCGGAAAGTATCTTGATAAATTTCTTTTTTTAAACTTTTGTCTGTATTTGCTGTTGAGTCAGACAGAATTTCTACAATTACATTCGGATATTTGCCATCTTCTTCCCAGACTACCCAACTTTTACGGGTTTTACGTTCAGTTCCCAGCACCACAAAAAAGTCTGGCCCCCGGAAGTATTCTGATTTCAGTTGGCGCGGACTGTAGTAAATAGTTAGGTTTCCTGCCGCATAAAAATCATTTCTGTCTCGCCATAGCCATTCCAGACATGTCAACAGTAGGATTATTTGCCGTAGATGCAGTTCGGTTTCCAAGGGAGGCTCATCACTATATAAATCACCAGGGGGAAAGATAACATCTTGGCAGATGTCTTTTTGAGAATCTAATTCTTGAGCAATGGTCATAGAATAGATACGACATCAATTAGTTATCGGTTTATTTTAGCAGTTTTGTAATTAGCGTTCGCCTAGCGTACCGTAGGTAATCGCCTATTTTTAGGTTAAGGGTAAATAAATTATTCGCTCTTGATATTCATCTTCTTCTGAAGCAAAAACAGGCGATCGCATTCTTAAGTTAGGTAGAAAAAAGAGAGTGCAGTCTTATCTTCCTCATAAACAAGACCCGATCCCAGACTTATCAAATAAGTCTGGGATCTGTTTCATTACAGCTTGATTAAAGATTCTTCAGACTGGCGATATTTAGTAATTAACTTACGTGTTTTTAGGAGTGAATAAAGCAACATGGAAAGTGCGGGTAAACTGGTTCTTACAGACTTCTCTCATGTCAGTAGTGCGCGGATGCCCGCCCGATTTTGCTAGTGGAATCACAGCAGCCAGAATTGCCCATTCAGAATCGTTTAGGTCTGTGCAATATGGTTTGCGAGATATGGTAGCTAAGTACATATACTGTCTAAATGTATCTTATTGTCTACCTTCAACCCAATTGTTCCTCTTTAGATTTACTTTATAAATAGCCTCTAACCCCAAAGGGCATAGAGAAGAAAAAAGCGAATAGCCATTATCGGCGCAACTGTGTAGCCGCAAATTCTATTCGCCAGGGCAAAAGTCGCATATCGCGTCACCTAAATCTCTAACTCCCCAGCAGAAGCCGTAAAGCATACAGGCAAGTTATAATTCTCTTGCGGATCAACGTAACAAAAATTTATGAGTAACCCCCTTGTGCAAGCCTTTTTCGTAGGCAGAGCGGTAGCTGAAGTAGTTAATGAGCGTTTAGAGGTCGCCTTGACCGATGCTTTGAGTGATCTGGGCAAATTTGATGCGGAAGCTAGAGAGCAATTGCGCCAGTTTACAGAAGAAGTCCTAGAGCGGGCAAATCGGGCAGCAGAAGCAGCTAATGCTGGTCAACCTAACACAGGTAGTGGACAACCCAGTTCTGATTCAGGTGACGTACAAGCAGATATTGATGAATTGCGGGCAGAAATTGCCCTGTTACGAACAGAATTGCAACATTATCGCAGAACTTCTGCATAAATTTAGTCGTTAGTCATTAGTCATTGGGCAAAAATTATGCACAAATGACAAAAGACAAATGGCACTTTATCAAAAACAGTTTAGGAATCAGAGTGTCTTTTCTTGTAGATGATTCGCTTGCAAACCAACGGTACACAAAGCATATGGAACAAGGTTATTCAGATAAGGCATACCGTTGGAATCGGGAAAACTACTCTAGCAAACGGCGTTTTGTGGACATTTGGTCTTTTGTCTTGACCATATTGTTCAAACTTTGGCTATACAACAAATCTTGGAGTTATCCGGGTGGTGTGACTGAGGTAAAGCAAGCTGCAAGACGCAAGACCCAAGCGGTCTGGATTCGCAATACCCTACTGGACTTAGGACCAACCTTCATTAAAGTTGGGCAACTGTTTTCTACCCGTGCTGATATATTCCCTGTTGAATATGTAGAAGAATTAGCCAAGTTACAAGACAAAGTACCGGCATTTAGCTATGAGCAAGTAGAAGCGACCATTGAGAAAGAACTAGGCAAGAAAATTCCTGAACTATTCGATAATTTTGAACCTATTCCCTTAGCTGCTGCTAGCTTGGGGCAAGTACACAAGGCTGTGCTGCATACTGGGGAATCGGTTGTCGTCAAAGTGCAACGTCCGGGACTAAAAAAGTTATTTGAAATAGATTTACAAATTCTCAAGGGAATTACCCGCTACTTTCAAAACCATCCCAAATGGGGACGGGGGCGAGATTGGTTGGGTATTTACGAAGAGTGTTGTCGCATTCTTTGGGAAGAAATTGATTATCTTAACGAAGGTCGTAACGCCGATACTTTTCGCCGGAACTTTCGCGGCTACGATTGGGTGAACGTTCCAAAAATATACTGGCGTTACGCTACTTCCAAAGTGCTGACTTTAGAATATCTCCCTGGAATTAAAATTAGCCAATACGAAGCTTTAGAAGCAGCAGGTTTAGATCGAAAGGCGATCGCTCGTCAAGGCGCTCATGCCTACTTGCTACAGTTACTCAATAGTGGCTTTTTCCACGCCGATCCTCACCCAGGCAATATTGCCGTTAGTGCAAATGGTGCTTTGATATTCTACGATTTCGGCATGATGGGGCGGATTAAGTCCAACATCCGCGAAGGACTGATGCAAACACTGTTTGGTATTGCCCAAAAAGACGGCGATCGGGTTGTGCAGTCTCTGATCGATTTAGGCGCGATCGCCCCAACGGATGACATGGGGCCAGTGCGGCGTTCCGTCCAGTACATGCTGGATCATTTCATGGATAAGCCCTTTGAAAATCAATCGGTCGCAGCAATTAGTGACGACCTTTACGAAATAGCTTATAATCAGCCATTTAGATTTCCAGCAACCTTCACCTTTGTGATGCGAGCCTTTTCTACTCTAGAAGGGGTAGGCAAAGGCTTAGATCCAGAGTTTAACTTTATGGAAGTTGCCAAACCATATGCAATGCAGCTTATGACCGATATGAATGGTTCTGAGGGGAATAGCTTTCTTAACGAATTAAGTCGTCAAGCAGCTCAGGTAAGTAGTACTGCGTTTGGTCTACCACGTAGGTTAGAGGATACGTTAGAAAAGCTAGAACGCGGAGACATGCGCTTGCGGGTTCGGTCTATAGAAACTGAACGGCTGTTGCGACGGCAAAGCAGTATTCAGCTCTCAATAAGCTATGCTCTGTTAATCAGTGGTTTCACACTTTCAGCTACGATTTTAGTGGTTAGCAATTATGTATGGTGGGCACTAGTGCCTGGTTTAATTGCAGCAGGGCTTTCAGTAATCGTGATCCGATTACTTTTACGCCTTGACCGTTACGATCGGATGTATTAATTGTTCCAAAAAATTTATGAAACTTAATTTCACGGGTTTTAGCGATCCGGGACTTATTCGTTCTAATAATCAGGATGCTTATTATATCGACCCAGAAGGGCGATTTTGTGTTGTTGCCGATGGCATGGGTGGTCATGCCGGAGGTGAGGAGGCAAGTCGGATTGCCACTAAGGAAATTCAGGCGTATTTGGTAGCAAATTGGCAATCTCCTAAATCTTCCCAAGAATTGCTAGAGCAAGCTTTGTGGGGAGCCAATGAAGCAATTTTGCAGGATCAGCAAAATCATCCCGAACGCGCCGACATGGGTACAACAGTTGTAGCGGTAATTTTTCGCTCCCCAGAATCGCCCTGGTGCGCTCATGTTGGCGATTCCCGGCTGTATCGCTTCCGAGAGTCGCAATTAGAACAGGTAACGGAAGACCACACTTGGGTAGCACGGGCAATCAAAATCGGTGACATCACCTTAGATGAAGCACGATTACATCCTTTTCGTCATGTATTATCGCGCTGTTTGGGACGTGAAGACTTGCATCAGATTGATGTGCAACCCCTGGATGTAAAAGTTGGCGATCGCTTGCTGTTATGTAGTGATGGTCTCACAGAAGAACTTGTCGACCAGAAGATTGCTAGCTGCCTCCAGAAAACTCCTTGGGTTGATAAAGCCGCCATCTCTTTAGTTGAGGCTGCCAAAGACCACGGAGGGCACGATAACATCACAGTTGTTATTGTCTCACTCGAAGAAAATAGTCATTAGTCATTTCTGATTGTCAAAGGACAAAGGACAAATGACTAATGTGGTAAATATACTCAGCAATTTGTTCAGCGTGAGCATTTTTTCTTTTTACAATTTGATACAAATACTTTTAGCCTCCAAACTGACCTAAGGAGGCTAAATTTGCATAAATTGATAAATTGACATCTTGCACGTAATAAGGTAGAGCGACTATAATTCACGCTTATTACCATTCATTCTCCAACCTCCTTAAAATTTCTACCCTCTGAAGCTTCCTCGATAGTGGGGAAACAGCATCTTAGTTTTTCGTTTAAGAAAAACTATCAAGGGTTAAGGATAGCACCTGATTTTCTCCTCAAAGGAGAGTTGTGCAAAGCAGGAAGGAGTCAGGGAGGTAGTTATACTTAATCTGAGACCAAACAGAGCTTATTTTCCGGAATATGGCTCGGCTAACTTGGGTGGTATATCAGTAGGATTAGGTGCAAGATATCAGAGCAGAAAAAGTCCACAATTAGGATGTGGGCAATCTGTCAAACAATTGTTATCTTTCTTAATACGGAGGAACAAATGTTGGACAGTGACAAGTCCAAGTATTATCTCATTTGGACTTCTGTGAGCGATATCATCTTTACGCGTCGTTTTTTCGGAGTTAACTTATGAACCAACCAATGAAACTATCTTTGGAACAGCAATTCAGCATCTGCTCATTTGCTACTCAGGTGCAAAATATGAGCCATGATCAAGCTAAAGACTTTTTGGTCAAGCTTTATGAGCAAATGGTAGTGCGTGAGGCAACTTATCAAGAGCTTCTTAAGCACCAGTGGGGCTTAGATTCCGGTTCCACTATGGCATAGAGTCGTTCTACTGTCGCAGTGGGCGACCTCCTTCTCTTGCTTGGTTCCAAGGAGGAAAAGAGCTGGGGATGTCGGGGCGTCAACTTCGATAACTAATTCCACAAGAGCGGTGCAAAAGTTCAATTCACAAGATTAACTAAGAATCAATAAACATTCTCTACGACACATATGCTGTAGTCTAGACCTAACTTTAGCTTTGTAGACTAAATTCGTTGTTTGCTTTAGCCAAACTTCTTTTTGTTTAGTCTAGTCTGAGAATCACACTGCGTAAATTCCAAATCTCCTGCAATGTCTACACAGGAAGATTTAGATAGAATTTAGATCGCCCTTGCTTTGACAGTTAGTGATTTCACTCTTTATACATATAACTAGAACTTACATCTTTATATATATTTTGTTTATAAAAGTTTACATTATGGGAGTGACCACCCCTTAGTTTCATCTAAAACACGTAATATTAAGAAATTATGCCTAGCTGCAAAGATCATATGGAGAATCTGTATCAATACTTTCCAGTTTTGCCAGAATTTGAGGCTTAATCTTTTCGTACTCGCTTTTGAGTAAGCTTTTACTAAGTTGCGGGTCGGCAGAGGACATCAATGTATTGCTCATTGCGACCCACTCTTGCAGTCGTTGGCGCTGGGCAGAAGCGACGCTGGAAAGTAAGATATGGGTACAGCGATTTGGTGTTTCTCGTGCAAAGAACACTAGGCGGTAGTAACCTGTATGCTGTAGTAACCGGGCAATTTCTTGACCAAGACTGGTTTTGAGATCAAGGTAATAAGGTAACCATTTAGCGCCATGTTTGCGGTTATAGATGACAGTAATCCATAGCAGCATGGGATGGGGAACAGAGATGAACAGAAATTGGTTATAGCGGGTACAGAGTAAGCGCTTTTGAATTTCTTCTTGCGGTAGCATCACCCACAGAGCTGGTAAAACCTCCCCATTGGTGTGAATGGGCTGGGGAAAGACAATATCAGCAATTGGTTTATTTTGAGGCCAGGAAATGGCACGACCGATTTCATCGTTTGACCAGGATACTTGCAAATCGGCTTTTGTCTTTTGTTCAAGCTCAGTGCTAACTGTAGTAGTAGGAACTAGGGCATGGCTGTCTTGCTTAATTTTGCGTGTATGCTCAGGCTTTTCTAGAGATGCTAAAACTTTTAGGATTTCAGTGATACTTTGGGGGCGATCGCGTGCTACTTTAGCTAGACAACTGATCACCAAATTTTCGATTTCTTTTGGTAGTTCTAATCCAGGCGCAACCTCAGCAAAAGAACGTGGTTTTTGATAATGATGTGTTTTATACCATGCTCCAAAAGAGTGAGTTGATGCCACCAGTGGCATTTTACCTGTGAGCATCTCAAACATCATGACGCCCAAACTATAAATATCAGCACGGTTATCTAATTCTTTACCCTCCATCTGTTCGGGAGAAGAATAAGCCAATGTCCCCAAATAGAATTTTGTATGGTCGCCATCTGACTGTAATAACTTAGCAATACCAAAATCTAGAACCTTGACCAATTCTCCGAAACTAGCATCTTGAATCACCAGCATATTGCTTGGCTTGACATCGCGATGGATAATTGGGCAAATAGTGCCCTCAACTGAGATGCCATCATGAGCGCACTGTAACCCCAAGCTGAGTTGACGCGCCATACTCAGAAATCTTGGTAAAGGCAGTCGTTGCTTGCGAATAATATTGTTCAGGCTTTGTCCTTGTAAATATTCCATGACGTAGAACGGAGTATTATTGTCATCTACGCCATAGTCCATAACTCGGACAATGTGGATGCTTTTTTGCCCTAATAAAGCACAGGTTTTTGCTTCTCGCTCAAAGCGGTCTTGCAATCGCATCTTTTCATTTTGGATTGATAACGCCAGAAACTTAACAGCAACAGGTACACCTCCCAACAAAGTATCTTTAGCACGATAAACCCGACCCATTGCTCCAGTACCGATTAACTCCTGGAGTTGGTAGCGTTTGCTGAGTAAGCGACCAATGTTGGGGTCTGACATAGAGAATTTGAATCCAAAAGCAGGTTGTAAGTGTTTGGGAGGAAAAGTGCATTCAAACTGATATCTGAATTATTGCACCCAGAAATAACTTTCTCGCCTCGTACCGCAAAGCAGAAATCGGAAGTCAAAAAGCTTATAGGGTAAGCTTTTCAGTTATTTCCAATTGTTACTTTATTTAGGCGGTACTATACTAGCTTTTTTCAGTCCTCTTTTAGAGGATTGAAACCATAATCTGGCAGGTTGCAACCGAGACGGTTATTACAACTGGTGCAACATACCAGATAAAACAAGCAGAAAGGGTAGATTTATAATTACCCTTTGTACCATTTTGCACTTTCATTGTGGTGTAGTTTTAGTTTGCCCAATTTTGACTAAATAGATAACTCTAATATCTGCCAAAAACCTTAATTAGGCAGTACCACACTCACTACAGAGTTCTGAGAACTGAGTAATGAGTCCGGAGTTTTGAATATCAATAAAGCCTGAGGGGGGACATGAAGCCGTGCTGGGCAGATTTTATAAGCTCTAAGCCCTCATGCCTCGTAAATAATGCTCTAGCTTATTAGGATTTATAACTGTTATTTGAGTGGTTAATGACCTACAACTAAAGTTTTGCTTTATAAGTACTTTCCTCCTATCTCCAGCAAGACTGTCCTTTGCCTTTGCTTTATAAGTAGGGATAATCACAGATAGCTTATTACTTGACCTTCTGGCTGATTCTGACTATGTAAGGATGTACGATTTTTTGATAAAAATGTGATAGTACTAATTAGTAGTCTTTCGTTTTATATGTAGGTTATAAGACATGTCAAAAACTGATTTATTACCCATCACATAGTATTGAATTCTACGTTCGAGAATATTGTAAAAGCGGAAAATAAAATCATAAAAAAAGCCCGGTTGTTTACTCATTTCTGTTAATGCTGTTAACCATTTTCCTTGCTTGATAGGCACTAAAACTTGAAAGTAAACTAGATTTTTCTTAGAGACTGCAAGATGATAAGACAGAGCACGCATTAAAGCTGGATTTTTTTTCACAACTTCTTGTTGCATGAAAGAATTAGTAGCTATGCAGCATTGATTTAGACGTGATAATTTGCTTTGATGTACAAGAGATCCAGGGCGTGAGCGGTAGAAATAATAAGGTTTTGGTTCAAGAAAAAAGCGAGATCCTTTGATTAAGCATTTCATATCAAGCCAAAAATCTTGACCCATCCTGATGTTTTCATCGTACTCGATGCCGTGCTTAACCAGAAATTCTCGTTTGAATATAGGCTTGCTTAAACCAAGATGCAACCCTGCTTGTCCATAGACATCAGTTTCTACAAAATAAACGATATCTATCTGGATAATTTGATCTAGATGTTCTCCACTTTCTTGAATCAATGTACTCCAAGGAGATGTTGCACCATCTTTGATTAAATAAAGATCATCAGCAATCATGTCTGCATTTGTTTCCTCTGCTAGCAACACAAGCTTTTCTAATCTTTCGGGAGCATACCAGTCATCTGAATCAAGAACAGCAACCCATTCTCCTTGGGCTGCTCTGAGGGCACGATTACGCGCAACAGAAACCCCAAGGTTTTGTTGATTAACTATTACTTTGAGACGTTGGTCAGTAAAACTTTTAGCGACTTCTACAGTTTGATCACTTGAACCATCATCAACGATGATAATTTCAATATCAGTGAGCGTTTGCTCTAAGGCTGACTCTATTGCTCTGGCAATATAAACTTCAGTATTGTAAGCAGGGATAATGACAGAGACTTTAGGATTCACGAAACTAAACTCCAGACTAAACAGTTCGGTAAAAATGCTAAGGGAACCCCAGAAAAGAAATTATCCCAAATTAATGGTTAGTAGGGTGCATCAGTCAGACAGGATATTTGAATATCAAGAGATTATTGCCACTGACGCACCCTACAAAGGGGAAATTTTTTTATTTGTCACTCCCTAAAATCATCAGGATAATTTGATAATTTGTTTTTTACTATACAACTCAATAGGTTGGTGAAAATAACCCTTTTCTATCACTCTTGCAAGAGAATAATCTAAAATCCCTACAGCATAAGGATTTTAACGAAAACATTGATCCTAGCCATTCTCTAAGAAAATAAACGCTCAAATTCGCACTTTATCCACAGTTGAAAAATTAACTAAATAAGTAGGGAAGAATAAACAAAACCATGTTATGCGATGTAAAATTAATTAAATTTGCTTTTAGTAAAGGCTTTAGCCCTATTTTCAGGGCTGAAGCCCTTACTAAAAACCTTTAATTATTCACGCCCACTTACTTATTATTTTTATTTTATAAGAGTAATTAAACAGTGATAAACGATGACTTCTTAAGGTCAGGCATGAGACATTGGACGTTGGGAAACCGTGCGTTCGTTGCCAGAGTTGTTTGAGCGGCAGGCTTCCAGCCTAGACGCACAGCTAGCTAGCTGTGAGGTAGCGCTACCCTTAGTTTGACTGACGCTCTAGGCTAGCTTCCATCGTGTTAGTTAAAAAATGACCAGCCAAGATACCACTACTGAGGTAGTATCTATCTTCCGAAATCCGGTGCAGGGTTTCAAAGCCACTACGACGCTGACGATCGCCTAGTACCCAGTAACGCTGCACAATCGTATCTAGACCAATCCAGCCTTCGCCTTCAACCTGCCCCAAAATATTATGTTGTAGTAAAAAAGTATACTGACGCTCTCCATCATGCAGCCGTCCCTTATATTGCAGAGAGATTTCGGAGCGATCGCTACCAGGAAATATCAGTTTTGTGGCCATGGTGAACCAGTTATCTCGATTCCAAGCTACCAAGGTCATACCTTTGACGCTGATTGGCGTACCATTACGTTCTAGCCAATTTCCTTGCATTGCCCAGCGTCCTGGTTCCAATAAAAAAGTATGAGCCACCTTCTATTATTCCCTGTCTTGATCGAGTGCCGCCAAGACTACAGTTATACCATTTCAGTTTCAGGTCGCTACAAATAGGTAGACGAGACTGGGGACTGGGGGAAAGAAATTTTAACTCCTGATTGCTCACGGGCTAAACAACAGCTATCCGCTAACAGTACTGACCTTGGTAAATTTCTCCCAAAAGTACTTCTTGAGGCGCCCCAGTGGCAGTAGGTAGGTTGCCAGGAATACCCAAATCTCGCCAGTAGGCTAAAACCGCGAAGGCGATCGCTTCTTTAAAATCTGCGCTCAAGCCGACTTCATCTGTAGTCCAGACTGGTATTGATGTCAACAACGACTGTAATCTTTGTTTCAAATAGAGATTACGACTACCACCGCCACATAATAGTACCCGTTGTGGCATTTCCGGCAAAAAAGTGCGGTAACTATGAACAATTGAAGCTGCGGTAAGTTCCGTGAGAGTTGCCAGTACGTCGGCAGCATTGAGTTGGTATGCTTGAGCATCTTTTAAACACTCATGCAGGTAAGTCACACCAAATAACTCTCGACCAGTGGATTTGGGTGGCGGCAGATGAAAATAGTCTTGGTTGAGCCATTGTTCTACCAACGGATGGCAAGGAGTACCACTCGCTGCCCAATTGCCATCTTCATCGTAAGTTTTAGCACCAGCGCTTAAATGCTCCACTGCCAGATCCAACAGACTATTTCCTGGGCCAGTATCCCAAGCGCGAATTTTTGAGAGCCAGTCGCCATGCCGAGGCAGAATATAAGCAACATTACCAATACCACCAATGTTTTGAATACAACGCCCTTCCTGGGGATGACTGAGTAAATAGGCATCTACTCTGGGCACGAGAGGCGCACCATGACCACCAATAGCGATATCAGCAACCCGGAAGTTGCTCACAGTTGTAATGCCTGTAAGATAGGCAATTAATGCACCGCGCCCTAGTTGCAGACTATAACCCAAGGGAGTGCTCTTAGCGGATAGCTGTTGTTTAGCCCGTGAGGAGTCAGAAATTAAGATTTCTCTTTTCCCCTGCTCCCCTGCTCCCCTGCTCCCCTGCTCCCCTGCTCCCCCAGGTGGTCGATGATAAACGGTCTGACCGTGGGAGCCAATGAGAGTGGCTGGTTGATGACCAATTTGAATATTTTGGGCGGCTTGGGCAAAAACAACGGCGATCGCATCATCTATTTCTGCCAATTCTGCCACTGAGATGGCAACGCCTGCACCAATTGCCAATATTCTTTCTCTGAGTTCAGCGGGATAGGGATATGTTGCCCCGGCTAGCAACTCAACTTTGAGATCCAATTCTGTACCGGAAATCTCTACCAACGCAGCGTCTATACCATCTACAGATGTGCCACTAATTAAACCGACAACGCAAGTAGGGACAGCAGCTTTTTCAGTTGGATGCATTGATAAAGATTCTTTTGTTGATTGCAAGAGGTAGTTTAATTCATATTACTACCCATGTCAAAAAAAGTAAGGTGGCATAGTTGACTAGAGAAAGGAGCATCCCAATTTTGCAAATTTACCAAGATAATAGATTGTCATTGCGAATGAAGCGTTCGCCCTTGGCGTTCCCGAAGGGTAGCGGAATGTTCGCCCTTGGCGTTCCCG
>NZ_JBALGC010000063.1:0-678 GCF_036916575.1 Nostoc sp. | reverse complement strand
CAATTGGCATTCCAGGGGAGTTGTATATCGGTGGCGACGGTTTAGCTCGCGGCTACCTCAAGCAACCCGAATTAAACTCAGAAAAATTTATTCCTAACCCCTTTAGTCAGCAAGAAGGAACAAGCCTTTACAAAACAGGAGACTTAGCTCGTTATAGGAGAGATGGCAACATCGAGTTTCTAGGTCGCATCGACCATCAAGTCAAAGTGCGAGGTTTCCGCGTCGAACTAGGAGAAATTGAAGCAGTTCTTAACAGCCACTGCCAAATTCAACAAACTGTAGTGATTGCTACTGAAGATAACAATGGTAATAAGCGTTTAGTAGCTTATGTAGTAAGCGACAATGAATTACTCAGTGGCCATGAGCTACGTGAATTCTTGAAACAGAAGCTACCACAATACATGGTTCCGAGTACCTTCGTCACCTTAGACACTTTACCATTAACACCTAATGGTAAAGTAGACCACAAAGCACTACCTGCACCAAGTGGGGAAATTAGCCAAGAACACGAATACGTAGCTCCACGTACACCAGGTGAAGAAATCATCGCCAATATTTTCGCGGATGTTTTAGATATCGAAGTAGTAGGCATCAACGACAATTTCTTTAGTTTGGGAGGACATTCTCTACTGGCAACGCAATTAATTTCCAGACTTAGACAAAGCTTTGAAATAGAAA
>NZ_JBALGC010000062.1:0-8984 GCF_036916575.1 Nostoc sp. | reverse complement strand
TTGACTTCCATCTTTATAAGGCTTTCCACTTCAATCTTCCCCACAGACCGAGAATGAATACCAGCAGCATCGGCTAACTCAAACTGAGTTAAATTAGACCTCTTGCAAAAGTCATTTAAGCAGATTGAGTTTTGGGGAGACGAAGCTCATAGTTGTACAAACCAGCTATGAGATTAAATCTCAAAGCAAATCTTTTTCGACGATTGCGATAACGGTCAGACAAAATTTTAAATATTTTCAGTTTTCGATTGATATGCTCACCCACAACTCGAACTTTAGCTAACTCTTGATTACTTTTTTTCTCTTCACGGTTGAGTTCACCACCTCTAGGTTTCTTTTTTGGTATTCGGCTCTTGGCATGAAGTTTATGAATTCCTTGATATCCTTTATCACCCAAGCATTCAATATCTTTTCTTAACCTAACTTTACTATTTTTGAAAATACGAAAATCATGCTCTTTTCCCTTACCATGTGCGGTACAGAGGATTTCTCCAGTACTTTGGTCTACGACAACTTGAGATTTTAATGTATGTCTTTTCTTTTTACCACTATAGAACTGTTTCTGTTTTTTTTAGGACGTTCTATCGGCCTTTCCGTAACATCCACTACCACTACTTCTATCTGATAATTTTGGTAGGAAAGCTTTTTCTTCCCAGGAAGCGAAAATTCTCTTGAACTGATGAGAATATCTTCGATTTTTCTAATGATACGATATGCTGTTGACTCGTTGACTCCCTAAGATTGGCCAATATGAAAATAGGTGCGGTACTCCCTCCAATACTCCAATGTCATCAACAATTGGTTTTCTAAGCTCAGTTTACCTGGTCGCCCTGTTTTCAGCTTTGTTTTTGAACGTAATCTCACTACCTCTGTCATCTGAGTAAAAGTCTCAGGATGCACACCACACAAGCGTTTGAATTCTTCCGGTTTGAGATTTTTTACCTTTTCGTAGGTCATAGATGTAAAGAAAGTTCTAACCTACTTGTCCCACGCTCATGAGACTTTTGCAAGAGGTCTAATGAGCTGGGTTTCAAGTTCCGCCAAAGAACCGAGAGCGATCGCTATAAATCGAAGGAATTCTTGTGTTGAATCTCTAGCATAACCTTCTGCCAAATTTGATGGGATCGATACTGCCGCCCGTTGCATTTGGCTACTCAAACTATATGTTTCAGACTTAGGAAAATCTCATGTTAATAGATAAACTTGCATGGTCAAACTTATACCCAACTGCCAAACTTTCAAATCCCGATAACTATTAATTATCATAGATGCTGAGTCAGTGTATATATCTTTTTTAATCCTACTCCCTACTCCCTTTCAACTATAAAATGTATCAACCAAGACAATCATTAATGTCAATTAATCCCGTTTTTAATCCGAACGGGAGTGATAATACAGCAAACCGTTTAATATGGTTTGGGGAGACTACGAACTTAATGCAATTAAATGATGTTCGCTATTCGTGGGCTGTATCTCTCTACCGTCAAATGCGAGAGAACTTTTGGATTCCCGAAAAAATAGACATTACTCAGGATGTAACAGATTACGCCAATCTCACGCCTGGAGAACGACGTGCATTTGATGGCATCCTCAGTTACCTGACTTTTCTCGATTCGGTGCAAACCTGTAATGTGCCTCATATTAAAAACAGTATTACCGCACCAGAAATTGCATTGTGTATGGCAGAGCAAATTTCCCAAGAAGCAATGCACAATCAGTCTTATCAATACATCATTGAAACAGTGATTCCGAGCGATCGCCGCACACAAGTTTATGATTTTTGGCGGAGCGATGCCTGCGGCGGGCTACGCCTACGCATTCTCAAAGAACGATGCGAATTCATTGCTGGATTATACCAAAAGTATGTCGATAACCCGACACCAGAGAATTATTTCGTATCGCTGTTGGCGGATTATTTGTTAGCGGGACTTAGACAAAAAGTAGCCTGAAAAACCCATCAAACCTATATATAGAAAGGCTTTGACATCGTTTTATCTGTTTTCTTGATATATCTGGGTTTCAAGCGTTTTTGAGCCTTTGGTGTATTTCTCTTGTCCTGTATAGGTTTGAGGCTTGTTTTTGCCTCAAAAATGTTTAAGTCCCGTTAGAAGGATTGTACTTCTATAACGGGTTTATATTTTTCTACAATCTCTCTTCACGGATGCTGATGTCTGGGAGTGCCGATATTTTTAGAATGATTAACCGAGATGAACTTTCTCATGTGCGACTGTATCAAAAATTGATTCCAGAAGCGATGCAAATTTTCCCTCACAGCCGCGAACAAATCTATGAAATGTTTGCTGTTGCCGTCGAGCATGAATGCAAGTGGACAGCACATATTGTCGGAGATGATATTTTGGGCATTACAGCCAACAGCACAGAACAGTATACAAAATATCTGGCAAATGCTCGCTTGAAGGCGATCGGTTTAGAGCAATTATGGACAGAAGCTATCTACAAGAAAAGCCCCTATGCTCACTTGGAACGTTTTTCCGATACCAAGAAAGAAGCTCACACGAAAGCAAATTTTTTTGAGGCGAGTGTAACCAGTTATGTTATGTCCTCTAGTATTGAAGGTTGGGATGATTTTTAAGAGAGGTTTATTATTGGTTTAGATGTAGAGTTACGTTGATGCAGCCACATTTTCATTCACTGCAAGATGCGTTAAAAATGCTTCGATTTCTGCACTTCCCATATCTTTAGGATGACGCTTATCATGATAAAGGATATAACGTCTAATCCAGTAAATATAAGTCTTCTCTGTTTGGTAAGAATAGTGCTTAAGTCGGATAACATCTTGCACTTGTTCTAGCAGTTTCTTAGGACGTTGCTCCATAGAATGTGTTATACAGAAAAATTCCGTTTAATACTCTAAACAAGGATGTTATACGGAAAAATTCTTGATAACAGCAAGGGATATACGGAAAAATTCCATATAATCCTCCCGTGAAGGGTGGTTATACGGAAAAATTCGGTATAATACCCAAATAATGGGGTAAAAAAGAAGTTTTCCGTATATTTCAGACAGGAGTTAGTTGTAATGCTTGAATATATTAGGATTGATAAAAGATTATACGGAAAGTTTCCGTATAATAAATAGTTAGACCAACTGAAGGTTCTTCAAGGCAAGATGAGATATCTTGAGTGTATGGACAAACAAAACTCTGGCATTACTAGAATTAATTTTATGTAAATGGTTCTTCTGACTTGCTGACAAAAGAGTATTACAAGATACTTTTTATTCTCAACCGAATCTCGGAATCTTCGGCTTGGATAGTAACTTTTACTTAATGGTTCATTTTCAGAAGAGCTGACAAACCCAAAAGTTTCCAGTTCTTTCTTGAATCGTAATATAAGCACTATTTTTACCTTTAGTTTATTTGGGAGAAAATTGAAGAAATGGAAGCCATATCATATTTGAAGGAAATCCAAGAAACATTACTATCTATTCGTTACGGCCAAGACTTTCCTACTCTATTAGAGGCGGAAGAAGAATTCTGTAAAGGTATGGGAACACGAATCAGAAGGGAACGGCAAAGACGAGTATTCCATTCTATAATTTCATCGAAAAGTACTCTTCCAGGCAATGAAAGCTTCAAGGATATCGCTTTAAATAGTGAAGAATATAAAAACATTATTGGAATAATGATGAAATCTGCGGAACAAGCTGACAGTAAAATTGAGCGTGCATTGCTAGAGAATCAGTACACAGAGTATGAAAGCCCAGCCTTTATCAGAGTCATAAACAACGCCAGGTTGATAGCAATGCCAACAGTTCAAAAACTGGCAGAGAAGGCAGGTCAGGGATTAGAAAAACTAGACTCTACGGTATTCGGGACAGTTCATAATACTAACTTTAATGCATCTGCAATTAAAGTACCCGATTCAGATGAACACATAATATTATTCAATGTAGGAATGCCATTTTTTCTTGCAAGAATTGCAAGGATTTTAATGCGGCTTCAAGCTTTAGTGCCTATAGAAAAATATGTGAAAATAAATTTTCAATCAAATGATTGGGAGCAAGCATATCGGGATCTTGTAATATCTGTTCTTGAAGATTGCGAGTATGTTTATCTAACGCAAATGCTCATTGCCTCAGTTTTTGAATATTATGGAATCAAATCAGATTTTTTTTATGATCATGAGATTTTTGATTCCGGTGAAAGGATTATTGCTGAAATGTTAGCAATTTCTGCAGAGGTATTTGTAGTCGGTCATGAGTTTGGGCATATTATTGATGGTCATTTAGATGAACTTCAAAATTTGCGTGGGGTTGTTCCAGATAAAAATATAGAAATGATCAGTAGATCACATTCACAGGAATATATAGCTGATATAGTGGGTAACGGAGTGGTTACCACTGTATCAGCTTCACTTGAGGGTCCTCTACAAGACTATTTCTTGCAGGGAGCTCAATTCTTCTTTTACTGCAATTTTATATTGGAGTCATTTACGAAATTTCTGACCCCTGAAATCTCTTTCCCTGATACGCATCCTTCAACTGTAGAAAGAATGAGAATGGCTCTAAATTTCTCCCTAGAAACTGCAGGTGATAAGGTTTTAGGGCAGGCAAGAAAAATCCATATCGATACAGAGTGTTTGTTGAGTGCCGCGTTTAAAGTATTAAATCTGCTAGCAACATAGTGACTCATAACCTTCTTTGACGATCAATGCACTCACTGTCAGAGGTGAAACTCCTATTGTGATACCGGCAATAAGGTCTCCGATAGCAAGAATTAAATCTACTCGCTGTTCTTGCTTCTCATATTTCTTAAATAGATCTTTTATGTTCTGATTGTTGCAAATTGCGGATTGAAATTGGCTTCTTTTCTTTTTCATCCACGCACTAGCTAAAGCGAATAACGTATCCCTGTCGGAGGGAAGTGCTTGTTTTCCTCCCAGTTCTCTGCCTATTTCCAAATATAGTGAATATGCATCTAGCTCATCAAGTTGCTTTGCTTCTAAGTTTTTATTTTCCATAAGTTCATTCCTCTTAGGTGTTTCGCCTGATGTTCATTATTGTAACAATAGCTTGTCCTGATATAACTAGCCTAAGACTTGCCTGGATACGATTCAAGAAACTTCTAGAACGAAGGCTATTGCTTATAGTAAGGATTGTTTACAGGCTAAACCCGTGGTCTAACACGTCACGGCAGCGGACGGGCAAAAGCTACTTGTGGGGTACCAAGGTTATCTGCCGCCGCTGCGTTTTGCCGTTAAGTCATCAAAAGTGTATCTAATCGTATACGTAGTCTTGTCCTTTCACCAATACCAATTCTGTTCGCTGCTCATTAAAATGGTTGAATAGTTGTAGCGATCACCCCACCACAATTGTTCATCAAACGTTAGATTTACTGAAAATCAAATCGGTATAATCAGTTGTACAATCTCTCCCATGTATGACGATACCTGCCGATTCCTTGCCGAACAATTCTCGGCCGACTTCGCTAGTTGGCTGTTAGGAAAGCCTGTCACGATGACAGAACTCAAACCCTCTGAACTCTCCCTCGATCCGATTCGCGCCGATGCCCTAATTTTGCTGGAATCAGACGAATCTGTTTTGCATCTCGAGTTTCAAACACTTCCCAAGAAAAATATTCCATTCCGTGTTTTGGATTACCGCGTGCGAATGTATCGCAAAGATCCAAGCAAACCGATGCGGCAAGTTGTGATTTATCTGAAGCAGACTAACTCAGAGTTGGTTTATCAAACGAGTTTCACAATGGAACGCACACGCCATGAATTTGATGTGATTCGGTTGTGGGAGCAACCTGCCTCACTGTTTTTGCAATATCCTGGACTATTGCCCTTTGCTACACTGGGACAGACTGCAAATCCAGCAGAGACATTACGCCAGGCGACTACAATTGCCGATAAGATTGAAGACCCAGCGATACAGGCGAATCTGATAGCGGCTTCGGCAATTCTGGCTGGGTTAAGATTAGAGCAAGACGTAATTTATAGTCTAGTGCGGAGAGACATCATGCAGGAATCTGTGATTTACCGTTCGATTCAGGAAGAAGCAGAGGCAAAAAAACAGAGAGAGATTGCCAATAATTCTTTACGAGAAGGTTTTCCAGTTGAAGTTGTTGCTCGTATTACCGGATTATCGATTGAGGAAGTCCAACAACTTCAACAACAACTGAATGAGTCTCCACAAAATTAGCCCCAACTGTATGGCGATGGGCTACGCCCCACCGGAGGCAATCGCGTCATAACAAAAAGGTTATCGGTGTTGTCGCAAAAGCGATAGGCAACCCATCAATCGCACCGTTAAATCATCACAAGCGTATTCAATCCTGTACGTAGTCTTGTCCTGTCACCAATGCCAATTCTGCTCGCATAAACTCACGTCCCAAGTAAGCCGCATGATCCAATCGGCTCACTGGTGAAGGTTTTGTTGACTCAAACAGTTGAATGCAAATTTCTTTAGCAGTTCTTCCTGTAAAGGTAGCAGTTGGTTGTCGTTCCACTTTGACCGTTGCAGGAATGGGTTTTCCGGTTTCTGGATCGACAGCCAATCCTTGCTCATTAACTTCATTGGTAAAATATTTCGCGCAAATTAAGCCTGCTTCCCGATCTAAATAGATAATGAAGTAACCTGCCGGATCGAGTTCTAAAAATCGCTTGGATAGTTTGTCGTCAATTGCTGTAATTGTTTCTACTGTTACGATCGTCACGTTTAAACTCCAATACAAAAAGCACCGCACAGACGCGGAGAACGCACAAAATAGTGTAGGTAATCAGGCTTTATTATTGAGTGAGTTCAATAATAAGCCTCTTGCTAAAGTTTTAAAGCACTCTCAGACCTTAGTCTGGGGCTATTGCTATCTCCCAGTTGCATTTGCTTCCTTCCGCAAGACTTTTGTCGCTTCCACCATATTTTTTAAAGCTGGAACTACTTCCTCCCAACGACGAGTTTTTAAACCACAATCTGGGTTCACCCAAATTTGTTTTACGGGTAAATTAGCAACTCCAGTCCTCAACTGCTCTAAAATCTGTTCAGTTGTCGGGACAACAGGACTATGAATGTCATAAACTCCATTACCAACTTGATGTGAATAACCACCTTCTGTAATTTCTCGTAGAGTTTGATTGTTGCTGCGACTATTTTCAATCGAAATCACATCAGCATCTAACCGTTCAATATCTTTGATAATGTCACCAAATTCGCAGTAACACATGTGAGTGTGGATTTGGGTTTGGGGTTGAGCTACTGCTGTCGCCAACCGAAATGCATCTACAGCCCAAGAAAGATATTCACTCCACTGTTGAGGCTTTAGAGGTAAACCTTCACGTAGCGCTGGTTCATCTACTTGAATTACCTTTGCACCAGCAGCTTCCAAATCTGCTACCTCATCCCGCAGTGCTAAAGCAATTTGAAAAGCTTGTTCTGACCTGGAAACATCCGTCCGGGGATAAGACCAATTTAAGATCGTCACAGGGCCTGTTAACATCCCTTTTACAGGTTTTTCAGTCAATGATTGAGCTACTTTAAACTCACGTACCGTCATTGGCGTAGTGCGAACTACATCACCATAAATAATTGGTGGACGGACATAACGGCTACCGTAGCTTTGCACCCAGCCATTTTCAGTGAAAGCAAAACCTGATAATTGCTGTCCAAAAAATTCCACCATGTCGGTGCGTTCAAATTCACCATGTACTAAAACATCTAGCCCTAATTCCTCCTGTAGTTTAATGCTCTCGGCTATTTGAGCATCAATTGCAGCTTCGTATTCTGACTGACTCAATTCATCCCGTTTATAGCGGACTCGAAGTTGGCGAACTTCAGAAGTTTGGGGAAAGGAACCAATTGTGGTTGTTGGGAACAGCGGCAGAGTCATTTGGGAATCCAGCCGCAATCCATAGGATAATGAGCGTTGAAAATCATCAGTCTTCAGAGCTTTCAGTCTTTCTTGAACTGACTGATTGGCTGGACTAAACTCCTCGAATGTACTCCAGGTTGACTCTATAAATTCTTGCTCTGTTTTAGTGTTGTCACCTTTTATTGTTCGAGCCAATAAAACCACTTCTTGAAGTTTCTGTTCGGCAAAACTCAAGACATTACGTAGCTGTGATGGTAATTGTTTTTCTCGTTTGGCATCGTAGGGAACGAACTGTAAGGAAGCAGATGGTTGAATATCTAGAGATGTTCCATGTAAGGTCTCTACAACCTCTTGTAATAGAGGAACAACTTTTTCTGGACGAACTTGCCAAATATTTCTTGCATCTATAATCCCTACTCCTAGTCGCTTATTTTGCGGGAAACCGTGAGTTTTGATTAACTCTAAGTTGCGTCCGCGTGTCAAGTCTAAGCTAATAGCAGTAACTGGTAAATCTATTACCCAAGGATATGTTTCACCTAAATCATCAAAATAAGTAACTAAATGCAAAGATATTCCTACTGCATCTAGCGAATTATAGACAGTTTGAAATTTTTTTTCCAGGAATTAGCATCACCTAAAACAAGTGCTGGCTCATGTATTTGCACTTCTGCTATTCCTAGATTCTTCAGTTCTATAAGCAGGTTCAAGTAGAGTGGCAATAGCTTTGATACTGCCTCGTCTATATTTAATTCCAGTCGGCTCAAACGTAGTAGAGTGCAAGGCCCCAACACTATGGGAATTGCTTTTTTCCCTAATATATTTTGAGCGCGAGACACGGTTTCTATAAAGTCGCTGAAATCAGCTGGTAATATATCTGTTGCAATTTCTGGGACAAGATAATGGTAGTTAGTATCGAACCACTTAGTCATTTCCAAGGCTGGAATTCCTTCTTGACCCCGCGCCATCGCAAAGTAGCGTTCTAACCCACTAAATTGCTGAAATCTTTGAGGAATTAGCCCAAAACGAAATATCCAATCAAGTACATGGTCGTAGAGAGTTGTATCTCCAATACCAATGCGGTCAATTCCTGCTTCTAGTTGGGTTTTCCAGTTAGATTCTTCAACTTGTCGCACTGTTTGCAGTAATGATTCT
>NZ_JBALGC010000061.1:0-46234 GCF_036916575.1 Nostoc sp. | reverse complement strand
GCCCAGATGTCCAGCTTTCCTACAGTGGACATGAAAACTTTACCTAGTGACAGCACACCCTCAACGACCAACCCAAATCGTCCTTGGCACAAAGGCGACCCAATTGTAGAACCCCAAGGCGTGTATCGACTACCGAATGGGAAACTCGTTATGAGTCGAGAATGTTCTTAATTTAATAACAAGAATATGTACCCAATCTTAAGGTGGTTTGCCATTTCAGGTTCTTGCATGGCGACCTCAGCTTGCCTTGCCCTCAGTGCAATGGCTCAGTCCACACCACCACCAGGCGTCACCATTCCCCCAACTGCGCCTGACGCGGTTGAACAAACCATTCCCAAACCCTCTGAATCACCTCGTCCTCTCCCTAGTGAAACGCCTACATTACCACCACTACCCGAACTGCAACCTCCCCCGACCCCAGAGCAACCAGAGGTTACTTCCCCGTCGAGCGATCGCTTCTTCGTCAAAAAAGTGGAAGTGCAGGGAAATACCGTCTTGCAGGACGAAATTGCCAAATTAACCCAGCCTTACCAGAACCGCTCAGTCACCTTTGAAGAGTTGCTCGAACTGCGCTCTGCCATTATTCAACTCTACATTAAAAATGGCTACATCACTTCTGGAGCCTTCTTGCTCAACAATCAAGACCTCAGCACTGGTATAGTCAAAATTCAAGTTGTAGAGGGCAAACTCGAGCAGATTGAAATTGGTGGCTTAAGGCGATTGCGAGAAAGCTATGTGCGATCGCGCATCATTCGCGCCACCTCTACTCCCTTAAACCAGCCACGCCTAAAAGAAGCCTTGCAACTGTTGCAACTCGATCCGCTCATTGAGCAGGTAAATGCTGAGTTAGCCGCAGGTAGCACTCCGGGGAACAATATCTTACGGGTCAGTCTCAAAGAAGCACCTGCCTTTCATACTGCCTTCACCATAGATAACAACCAATCTCCCAGCATTGGTTCCATCCAAGGTAGCATAGAAGTCAGTCATGATAATCTGTTGGGATTTGGCGATCGCCTCAGTGCCAGATACGGTCGTACTGAAGGACTTAACCTCTACGACATCAATTATACTATCCCTGTGAATGCTCGCAATGGTACTCTTAGCTTCCGCTATAACAATGACGATAGCCGCATTATTGAAGAAGATTTTCGGAATATAGGTATTAGAAGCGAGACTCAAACATATTCCCTCGGTTTTCGTCAGCCAATCACAAGAACACCAACTAGTGAATTTGCATTCGGCTTATCCTTAGACCTGCGTCGCAGCCAAACATATATACTCAACGACACTCCCTATTCCTTCACAGAAGGTCCGGAAAAGGGGGAAAGCAAAGTTACAGTGATTCGGTTTTCTCAACATTGGGTGAATCGCGGCACCAGACGAGTCTTAGCCGCTCGGTCTCAATTCAGTCTAGGGATAGATGCGTTTGATGCAACCATTAATAACACAGGTACTGACGGGCAATTCTTTTCCTGGTTGGGACAATTTCAGTGGGTGCAGCAGTTGTCACCCAGAAATCTGTTAGTAGCGCGAATTGATGCCCAGCTAACCCCAGATTCTTTGCTATCTTTGGAACGCTTCAGTATAGGTGGAGTTGATACAGTTCGAGGCTACCGACAAAACCAACTCGTTGCCGACAATGGCATCCTGGGTTCAGTCGAGGTTCGCGTTCCCCTGACATCAGATCCCAAAGTACTACAGTTAGTGCCTTTTTTTGAAATCGGTACGGTCTGGAATCATCGAGAAATTGACCCCGACCCGGCGACAATTGCCAGTTTAGGACTGGGTTCGCGCTGGCTGATTATCCCCGATTTATCGTTGCACCTAGACTATGGTATTCCCTTAATTTCAGTTGGCGATCGGGGCAACTCGTTGCAAGAAAACGGTCTCTACTTTTCAATACGCTATCAGCCGTTTTGAAATGCTCCAAACATCCTTTAATGAGACTTAGACAAAACAGATGGATTTTTCTTTCTAGCGATGCCTGCGGCAAGCCGTTAAAAGCGTCTACGCATAGGCTGAAATCTTTATTTATTAAGACATTCGACTTTTTTCATTTCACCAGAATTAATCACAATAGAAAAAGTTTCACGCCCCAGACCAGAACTTGTGCCCAATAAAGTAGGCTACTTAGCTTAATTGGATAAAGTCGAACTAATCTGTCGAAGAAACTCAATATTCAAATCTAGCTTTTCTCCTAACCATAGGGAATGAACCGCGTGGTCTGCCACAGCATCGCCTGTCTCAGGGTGGACAAGAATATCCAATCCCTCACGATTGAGCATTAACCAAGGAATGACTTTATCAAACTGATCCGGTAAAAAAGCAACTTGATACATTCCTTTTGGGTGGGGCCCAATAGGCTTATCAAACCAGCGTCCGAGTTGCACATCAAACCTAGCGCCCAATCCCTCACGTACACGCGCTGCTACATCCCGACTCGCGGTATCGAAGTAAACATGAGCATGAAAACCAGTGATCTCGATAGTATCTTCTTTCATAGATCCACTTTTCGCTCTCAACTCTAATTTTGGGTAGCGGACTTTTTCTTTTTTACTGAAAAAGCGATGTCTACGATGGTTCACTGAGCTTGTCGTACCACTTGCCTAGGGGACGCTTTGCGTAGCTTGCTTCCACGAAGTGGTACGTGGAAGCAAGCTAGCAAGAGCGTCTCGTAGAGAAGTGCGGGCTACGCCTACGCTCAATTTTAGCCCAATACCGTGCAGTAAGGATCGGTTGTGGAGATTGACTCTACAGAGGTCATTGATTCAGGTAAATAGGTAGGCGAGAATAAACCAAATTCTGAATTTGGTTTGCTAAGATTTATGCAATGTTAATAGTTAGTCAACCTTGAAAGTGCTTGTAGTTTTGTTGATAACTTCATCTGTTAGAGGAGTAAGTGAAAGATGGACAACATGCACTGAACAAGGAGCATGGTGAAGAACATAGTTACTCACACTACCGAGAAATATTTCCATCAGCCCAGAACGACCCCGACGCCCCATGACAATTAGGTCAGCGCCATAACTACGGGCTAAGTCACAAATGATGCGACCGGGATTACCAATATTTTGTGTAAATTCCGTAGTTACACCTGCTGTGTTAGCTTGGGCACAGAAAGATTGCAACATCTGGATGCCTTTAGTTTTAAAGGTATCCCACTGGTTTTGGTATAACTCGAAGCTTTCACTGCTTAATCCCGGATAGTAGTCCAAATTAGACAGCATAGGGCCGTAAGGACTACCCTCTTCTTCGGGAGATAGGACATGCAGTAGCATTAAACTAGCTTGTGTTAACTTTGCTAAACCCAACGCTTCCTCAAAAACCTGTTGACCTATTTCTGAGCGATCTAATGCAACTAGAATCTTTTTAAACATTATATAGACCTCCGATTTCGTTAGTAATTGGTCTTTACGGTTTCGGGTTTCCAAATGCTGGATTGCCAAAAATGACTAATCCCTCAACTATGTTTGGCAAGTTTCGATTTTAAATTTCTTAAAGCTTTTCGCCCCATATTTATGTTTATATTAAAATAATCTGAGGAACTTGTGAAGAAAGCAAAGATAAATCTTTGCTCATCAATGAGTATTCCGTTTTAGAAGACACATTTTTAGACCCTGAGGCTAAATTCCTCTCTCAAAATTGGGAGAAGGACTTTGACGCTTGCTTCCCCTTCTGGCAAGTTTACCAGAAGGAGCTAGAGGATGAGGAAAAATACGTGTTCTAAGTGAATTCGCTATATTACTTAATAATCGCACTTGAGGAATCAGAGGTGCGATCGCAACGTAATTACAGATACAATTATCAGTCTGTTAGAACGCTTTGGGTTAAAATTTTCATTACTTTGCCTGGTTCAGAAGCACAAGATTCACAAAAGGATGAGGAACAATTTTTATTAACTTTCTTGAACTCGATGATTTATCATATTGATTCAGTGTCTTCCACTGCTAAAAACTCATGTAATTATTCTATAAGGAATAAAGCATAATAAATATTATGTTCTATTTTCTCGACTTCAAAAAAAAGCGATCACTTCATTAAGTTGCTTGATTGCTGCTTTTTGATTTATTCCTTGTCCGACTATTCCATTGTCTAGGCATAAAGCAACCTAATAACCTGCACTCTTTTACAAAACTGTTGTGTATAAGTCCATAAATATACCAACTTTTTTATCGAGGCCACACTTTAATAGCTATATTAGCTAAATATTCAGCACGACTTTTGATTTCTTCTTCATTCCAAACATCTACCTTTCGGAAATACTGATTCAAAGTCACATTACTAGCTCTTAAAATTTTCAATTTTTCTTCAAAGGATTTATTAGACAATTCAGAGTTATATTGTGTTAGCGTGAGATTACCTATAGTGTGAAGCCATTCCTTATGCGCCTTGTTATAATCTGCGCCTAACATTTCTTGCCACTCTTTACGTAAAGGGGACTTTTGGGGCATAATATGCTCAAGGCTCATAGGCAGAGTATCAACACGCTCCTTACTCAAAGATTGTTCTATACTTTCTAATAAAAACTTCACACGTTCATTTGCTGCCGAGCTTTTATTATTATATAAAGGTTCATTGATGATATGCTGAGAGAATAAATTGTCATCAGGAAATACTTGAGTTTTCTCAAAGCTGATTAGAACTTGGCGTAATCCATTTACTAAATCTTCAGGATTTTTTTGCTTTACTTGCTTATAAAGATTGTTAAAGGTTGTGCCTAAAGCTCTAGTAGGAATCCCGACAATCCAACGGCGTACAAAATAAGATTCTAAATATCGCAGGATTTTCTCAAAATCTTGAATAGATAAGCGTTGTGATTCATATTCATAATAAATATTCAGGAGAAATATATGACAAGTAGTAAAATCCAATTTTTTTAAACGCTGAAACCAATACTTTAGTTTTGGTTCTTGTTCTTCCTCATCAAAATTAAGACGTAGATAGTAATTAGTAAATTTTATAAGGTTATGTAACTCAGCCTTGATACCTAATTCAGGTTTTTCAAAGCGTTTAGCCGATTCATCAAAACGTTGTTTAATTGATTTATAAACGGCTTTTTCATTAACTGCCTCTCCATCTTTACGCAGATAAAACCAAAATGCCTTAGTTAGTTCTTCTGCATATTCCTTTTGCTTCATATTTAACTTAAAACTTTCTTGAAGAGGCAACCATTCGTTGTTGTAAACTTCATCCCTTTCTTCAGAAGGTAACTTCATAAATATATAGTTACGAACTAAGTCTGCCTGGGTTAATTCTTCTCCTTTGTTATTTAAGCTTTCAAAAATAAGATATGGGTTATCGTTGTTATCAGAAGTAATATTTACTAATACTAAACGTTCTAAAATAATATTTTTAAATTTTGTAAAGTCTAATAAAACATCCTCATCTACAAAAGGCTTTTTCAACTTGCTATCAAAAAATTTATAAGCTTCATGTATTGCTCCTGATTGTGATTCTTTATTTTTAGCCTTAGGTGTCTTATTGTCGATAATGCTTTTATATGCGTCACAGTCATCCTGAGTAGGCAGCACTTTATAAAAATCATCATTTTTTTGATACTTGTTTATTAAAAAAAATTCATGTATCTGTTCTGCTATTTGTTTGTCAGACTTCTTGAGATAATTTCTTAATGCCGCCAAGAGAATACTAAGGGTTGTAAAACGTTGTTGTCCGTCTATAACAATATATCGACTTATACCGTCAGCGGTTCCCAGTTCAGCTTGGGTTACTATAGGCCCAAGAAAATAAAAGCCTTTTTCATCATCATTATAGAGACTTATCAAATCTTCCCACAGAGTCTCCCAGTTCTCCTTTTTCCAAGAGTATGGTCGCTGAAAAAGAGGTATTTGAAACTGTTTACCACCTTCTAGTAAGTTACGGAGACTTGTTTCTGATGCTTTCATAGTTGTTATTTGCTTTATGTATCATATACGATAATAACTAAATTTTTGTATTACTAAAGACTTACGTGTGATTGATTTGCATTAAAAAGCCCGCTAATGCGGGCTTCGTTCGTGTAGCCCCAGGCTTTAGCCTGCGGCGTTTCATGTCAATTATTACCTACCTCACCGCAGTCGGCATACCCAAAATATCTTCAATCTTCAGCATGTCTTCCAACGCAATCACGCGCCCTTCATCCTCAAAACCAGCAATTTGATCGAAGTTCAAATAGCGATACAAATCATCGGCAAAAGGATGAATTCTCCTCGCCACAATATCTAAATATTCCTGCACTGTCGGAAGCCGTCCCAGCAGCGCACAAACTGCGGCTAATTCTGCTGAACCAAGATACACTCGCGCATCTTTACCCATGCGATTATTGAAGTTGCGGGTAGAGGTAGAAAACACTGTTGTACCATCAGCAACTCGCGCCTGATTACCCATGCACAAGCTGCATCCTGGTATTTCTGTCCGCGCACCCGCAGCCCCAAAAACGCTGTATACACCTTCTTCTTTTAATTGGTGTTCATCCATGCGCGTTGGTGGTGATATCCATAGACGAGTTTTCACTTCACCTGCGCCTTCCAAAACTTTGGCTGTTGCCCGATAATGACCAATATTCGTCATACAAGAACCGACGAATACTTCTTGCACTGGATCATTAGCAACTTCTGATAATAACTTAACATTATCGGGGTCATTGGGAGCAGCAACAATTGGTTCTTTGATTTCATTCAAATCAATTTCAATTATTTCGGCATACTCAGCATCAGCATCGCCTGACAATAACACGGGATTTGCTAACCATTCTTCCATCTTTGCCACACGGCGCAGCATGGTACGCGGATCATGATAGCCCCGTGCGATCATATTTTTCAGCAGCGCTACGTTGGAACGCAGATATTCAGAAATTGTTTCTACACTCAGCTTAATTGTACATCCGGCACAAGAACGCTCGGCACTAGCATCAGTGAGTTCAAAGGCTTGTTCAACTTTTAAATCTGGTAAACCTTCTATTTCCAGAATTCGCCCGGAGAAAACGTTTTTCTTATTCTGCTTCTCTGCTGTCAGCAAACCTTTTTGAATTGCCACGTAGGGAATGGCATTCACAACATCCCGCAGGGTGATACCTGGTTGCAATTCACCTTTAAATCTTACCAATACTGATTCTGGCATATCTAAAGGCATGACACCCAAGGCAGCTGCAAAGGCTACTAACCCTGAACCGGCGGGGAAGGAAATACCTAAGGGGAAGCGAGTGTGAGAGTCGCCGCCAGTTCCCACGGTGTCAGGTAGCAGCATCCGGTTTAACCAAGAGTGGATGATACCATCACCGGGACGGAGGGCGATACCGCCACGGGAGGCAAAGAAGTCGGGGAGTTCGTGATGGGTTTTGATGTCTACTGGCTTGGGATAAGCAGCTGTGTGGCAGAAACTTTGTATCACTAAGTCTGCGCTGAAACCAAGACAAGCGAGTTCCTTCAATTCGTCGCGGGTCATGGGGCCTGTGGTATCCTGGGAACCAACGGTAGTAATGATGGGTTCGCAGGATGTGCCGGGACGCACACCAGTTAATCCGCAAGCTTTACCTACCATTTTCTGTCCTAAGGTGTAGCCTTTGCCTGTATCAAAGGCTTGCTGAGGACGGGTGAAAATGGTGCTGGGTTGTAAACCAAGTGCAAGACGAGTTTTGTCGGTGAGGGTACGTCCGATAAGTAAGGGGATGCGTCCACCTGCGCGGACTTCATCAAGGATGGTATCAGGTTTGAGGGCAAAGGTGGAAATGACTTCGCCTGCTTCGTTGGTGATTTCGCCTTTGTAGGGATGGATGGTAATTACCATACCAGTTTCCAGTTTGGTGACATCGCACTGAATAGGCAAAGCACCGGCATCTTCGGCTGTGTTAAAGAAGATTGGCGCGATCGCACCACCTAAAACATAACCCCCAGCGCGTTTATTTGGCACAAAAGGTATATCATTTCCCATGTGCCACAATACGGAGTTGATTGCAGATTTACGCGAGGAACCTGTACCAACTACATCTCCCACATAAGCTACAGGATGCCCTTTTTTCTTCAGTTCGGCAATGGTTTTCAAACTTCCCGGTTGGCGTGACTCTAACATCACTAAGGCGTGTAAGGGAATATCTGGGCGAGTTGTGGCGCTTTGGGCAGGGGATAAGTCGTCGGTATTGGTTTCGCCAAGGACTTTAAAAACGGTGACAGTGATAGCTTCTGGTACTGTGGGGCGAATAGTAAACCATTCAGCTTCCGCCCAAGAGTCAATCACCCGCTTGGCGAAAGGATTGGTTTTAGACAACTCTAAAACATCGTGGAAGGCATCGTACACCAAGAGGATTTTGCTTAAGGCGTTGGCGGCGTAGGCGGCGATGGGTTCCTTTCCTTGTCCACCCATTACCAGAGGTGTTTCAGATGAGTCTGAGAGGGATACGGTGGGCCATTGCAGCAGTTCGATTAAAGATTGCACATTATAACCACCTACCATCGTCCCTAGCAATTGCACCGCTTCTATGCGCGAAACCAAGGGACTGGTGATTTCCTTTTTGGCAATCGCGGTGAGAAATCCAGCTTTGACATAAGCTGCTGGATCAACACCAGGAGAAACGCGATCGCTCAATAGATGCAATAATATATCCTCTTGACCTTTTGGCGGATTTTTCAGTAATTCGCATAATTCTGAGGTTTGCTTCGCATCCAATGGCAAAGGGGGAATACCGAATTGGGCGCGTTCCGCAACATGCTTACGGTATTGTTCTAGCATTTTTATGTTCTCCATTGGGATGTTCTCCCTTTAATTATGAAATATTTTTAGGCAATTCTTGGCTATAAAAGTTTACCTAATTTTTATAGCTGAAAGCCTTATGAGTAATCGGTTGTTTGCAAATCTTTTTTATACTGAAAGTTTAGTTTTCGTCAAGCAAATATCTTTAAACTTTCATAGAATACGAGCAACCCTGTTTAGTGTAGCTGTAGAATCCGACTTTGTGATAAATTAATTAATCATATTAATGATTTATAGTGGTTCTCGATCGAGTAAGGTAAAAATTGTACTTCACTTCCATTGCTCTCTCCTAAAAGAAGAGAGGCTTTGAATTTTTCCCACTTCCCAAACCGGGAATGGGGTTAGGGGGTTAGGTCTATTTGCATACCTGTATCTCACCAAATTGAAAATGGCTATATCCTTATTGTTGGTTTAACCAAGTTTCTAAATCAGCAACACTATAAAAGTCTAGCAATGCTTCTCCTAAATTTTCTAATTGCTCAATCGATAAGCCTTGAATTTGCTTGATTAATGATGCATTAATCTCACCAATCCGGCGATTGAGTTAGCGTAAAACTAAACGTGGTTCTCCTTGTTTATTTCCTTCCTGTAGAGCTTGTTCTCTGTCTCTTTGATAAAGTGGTTCTAGTCGCATAATTAACTCTTTATCAATCGAAATGAATTAGATTGATTGTTGGTTTAACCAAGTTTCTAAATCAGCAACAATAGAAAAATCTAGCAATGCTTCTCCTAAATTCTCTAATTGTTCAATAGATAAGCCTTTAATTCGCTCGATTAATGAGGCATCAATTTCACCAATACGGCGATTTAGTAGACGCAGTATTAAGTCTTGTTCTCCTTTTTGTTTTCCCTCTTGCCTTCCCTCTTCTTTAGCTTGTTCTCTATCTCTTTGATAAAGTGGTTCTAGTCGCATAATTAACTCCCGATCATCTGCTTCTAATTCTTGATTTACTCTCAAGTTTTCGCGCAAGTTATAAACTAATTCCAGGGTTGCTTTCTGGTATGGATAATCTAATGGTAACCCTTGCAACTCGATAATTGCTTGCGACTGCACACTTCCCCTTCCTAAAAGCCTCAACCACAAAGTTTCCGGTGTTTGCGGTAGTTGGTGTATCGCCACAATTGCTGTCCGCAAGGCATCTGGTAGGAAATGTACTCCTAATAACTAACTCTCTTTTTGCATAGTTCCAAAGCTAGACAATCTAGTTTCAGATATGGTTGGTGTCAGAACCCACAATTTGGGAATATCTGAGTCTTGAAGTTTGGTTTTATTGGCTTTAGCATCTCGTCGCAATAAAGCCTTGACTTCTAATAATTTGAGAATACAATCGCAGATTTCATCAGTAGAAGCTGGATTGCGGAACGGTTCTATTATTGCAGGATGTTCAGCAAATCTTCCTAACAAACCCAGTATTTGTAAATTAGAGTTTTGCTGTTTGGCAGGAGTGAATAAAACATCTATTTCTTTAATCTCTCCTGCAACTTTTTCTGATGCTCTGATTTCTCCATAATCTTTTAGTAATTCTTCTAGATAGTCTTTAGCAAATTTATCATGTATAAACCGGGTCATTCAATTTTAAAATTGCGGAAGTTCTGGATTAATGCAAAGTTTTATTATATAGCAGTCCAGAATCATTCGTGAGACAATAGATCCCCGACTTCGTAAAAGTTGTCGGGGATTTGAACACCTTAAATGTCACATTTGGCTGATTAATTTTAATTTTTTATACCTCGCCCAAAATGCACTTAACTTTACCGCTTAAACTTCCACGCAATGGTATTAAGCGGTTATTGCATTTTGCTCTGATGTTTTATCTGTATTAGATTTCAAGCGCGTCAATCTGCTTTTACGGATGCGATCGCTGTCTCGAACGCCACCTGCAAGTTCATATTCATCGCTGTTTTTGCCGTATTTAAAACCAACCCCCACCAGCATTTTATCTGAAACCTGACTTAAGGTTTTTTCCATCTCATCCAGCTTTTTTCTAGAAGAGTCAATCATAGCTATAGCAGCGTTATAATCATCAAGCATATTGTGAAATTTCTCTATTAATTGAGTCAGGTTTTGTAAGCTGTAAGTATCATCAAAATTGATATTTGGATCAATAGCTTTCAGTCCAGCAACTCTAAATTCAGCTTTTTCTAGAATCCGGGAACTACGTTTTGTTCGAGGCACAATTTTACACCTTTAATAGCTTTACAGAACTATTTTGTCTTAATTGACCTGTATTTTGGTTCAGCAAAAAGCGCATTTTTATAACTAAAAGTTTTTATTAATGCCCGTGATTTCTCGGAATTTAATCACGAAAGGTTGATTTTTAGTGAAATAATATTATGTTTAAGTTGTACGAAAACTACAATGTTGTTGCAAAAGCGTAAGCATAGCCCGTCGTAGACATCGCACTTTTACTTCTATAACGGTTCTTGTACCCCTGCGGGTTCGCTCTTAGCGTTCTCGCAGAGTAGCCGCTACGCGTCTATGGATGCAATACACAATAGGGCACAGAAAAAGCTCATTGGTGTCAACTTAGGAAAAAATCTGCTTTGAGAGGACGTTTTGCCCTCATCCCCTAACCCTTCTCTCAACTTGGGAGAAGGAGAACTAGAGAATTTGCCCCCCTCTCCCAAAATTGGAAGAGGGGTTGGGGGTGAGGGTCAAACCTGGAAAGTTCGCCAAATCTAGCTTATACGTTAAGTTGACACTTATGAGCATTGTTGTGCCCCTACAAATGGTCTGTATTCCATGCAATTGAGAAGCGTTATGAGCGATCGCTTTAACTTTAAGCCTGAATGTTGTAACCTTAAGACTTGATGTTCTAGCTTTAAGACTTAATGTTGTAACCTTAAGGCTTGATGTTCTACCTTTAAGACTTCATCATATAACCTTAAGCCTGAATGTTGTAACCTTAAGAGTCAATGTTGTAACATTAATGACTAAAGTTTGTTAGTGAGTGCATTATAGCAAGCGTAGTATCTTAGCAATTTTTTTCATGTCTCGCTCTCAACGTAACTTTCAATCTGGCTTTTGCTATAGCAATCCTAAATCATTCGTGAACAACAAGATCCCCGACTTCTCAAAGAAGTCGGGGATCTGAGCCTCTCGATTTTCACAAATCAAATAGGATTGCTATACATTTGAGTCTGAATTAAGAATATTTTCACCAGACTAAAATGTTATTTATTCTACTCTAAACAAATTGCGAATTGCGAATTGCAAACTGCGAATTGGTTTAGATGTTACAGTTTACTAGTCTCCATGCGAGAGAAGAGACGCCCGAACCAAGGACGACCCAACGATCGGCTCAGCCACGGCCATACCGACAGAACAGTCAAAGGGAGGTGTCCAATAGGGAAGGCTGTATTAAAATTTACGTCTGAGTAACTAATCCACTCGGAAGAAACCATCCATTTTTTCACTCTCCATCCTACGCGATCGCCAAACTTTTCCCAGGCTTCTAGGTTATATTTGCCGTCAGCTTTACCGCCAACGCTCAAGTAAATATCCTTCTGGACGCTGAAGCCAAAGTGTCCATTGCTGTATTTTACCCATAAGTGGTCAATTGTGCGTAAGTCAGTGCCAGGAAAATTTAAGAGTTCGTCTTCGTAGAAGTTGTCGCCATATTCTTTACCTACAGCCTGAATCATCACCCGATAGGTTTCTTCGTCGGCTTCCTTCCAGTTTTTTGCTGCTAGTAAGTAGCGTAGTCTGGTGTAATCTATGCCTTTTTCTGAGTCCAAGTTATCTGTTTGAGGTGCTGTAGGCTGAGTTATAGGCGTTGTCCCTGGCTTGTCCCCAGTAATGCCCCAAATCAGCTTTCTGCATAAATCAAGGAACTCTACAATAAACTTGACCAAATGCTATCAGAGAAAGGAGAGATTGAATTTTAGAATTTAAATTCTTTGTTGGATGCTTTGGGGTTACAGTTAGCAGTAACAGTGAAGTCTTAATACAGAGCGATCGCACATAACTATAAATCAGCAACCCCTATGATAGTAATTACATCTGTGCATCCACCCGCAGCCGTTCATCTGATCATCTTACCCTTAGCCCTAATAAAGTCATGTCAGTTGCCCAAAAATTAGAACCAGCAGAAGATATAATATTTCCACCAGCAGATATCTACAGTGACGAACCACCATTGGAAAGCGATTTACATCTGCGCCAAATTATTCTGTTATTACAATGCTTGGAATTGTGGTGGCAAAATCGCAATGACTTTTATGCGGCGGGAAATTTGACAATTTACTATAGCCAACGTCAACTGAAATCAGAGGAATTTCGCGGCCCAGACTTTTTTGTGGTGCTAGGATGTGAAAAAAAACCGCGCAAAAGTTGGGTGATTTGGCAAGAAGATGGTAAATATCCGAATATCATTGTCGAGTTGCTTTCGTCTTCCACAAAAGCCACAGACAAAGGCTTAAAAAAACAAATCTACCAAGATATCTTTCGCACACCAGAGTATTTTTGGTTTGATCCCCATAATTTAGAATTTGTAGGGTTTCATTTAGTAGACGCTCATTACCAACCAATAGAACCGAACTCCCAAGGTTGGTTATGGAGTCAGCAGTTAGATTTATATTTGGGTGTGCAGGATAATCAATTACGCTATTTTACAGCACAAGGGCAGTTAGTGCCGACACCGCAAGAATTGGCAGAACAAGAAAAGCAGCGTGCGGACGAAGAAAGACAGCGTGCTGAACAGGAAAAGCAGCGCGCAGAACGCCTAGCCGCTAAGTTGCGAGAATTAAATATTGACCTCAATCTTCTATAAAATAGTGATTTTGTTGCCAAGCGATTCGGTTTTATTGGTAATTGATCGCACCTTGAATCTTCAGATGACAATACAATGTTTTCTATAACTCAAGGCAATTGAGTAGGTGAGGTTGATGAGTCCGTCACTTGAAAAAATTTTAAGCGAGATTGAGCAATTGACCCCAGAAGAGCAATTGACGGTGATGGGGCATTTGGTAAAGCGTGTAAAAAGCACGTCATTCAAGCGCAACCAAAACGCAAGTGGAGCGACTTGAAAGGTATGGCCCCCTATCCCCTATGCGGTGAAGATGCTCAAGAGTGGCTTTCACGAACTCGACGGGAAGGGGATGAGCATCGAGAAAGATTGTCCCAAACAAAGTAATGAAGATTAATGATGCTTTAGTCGGAGTTTCTCGGTTATTTGTCGATACAGCACCCGTGATTTATTTTGTAGAACGCAATCCGCAATTTGTCGATTTAGTTGAACCAATTTTTGGGGAGCATCGCAAATGTGTAAAAACATATTTTGTCATTGCGAGCGAAACGAAGTGAAGCGTTCGCGGAGCGTCTCGTAGAGAAGCAATCGCAGCATCTAGAATTTGCGATTGCTTCATTTCGCTATGCTTCATTCGCAATGACTATCCCCTAATTGGGTAAATTTGCTTGCATTGGGATGCTCCCAATTTTTGAGCGTTTAGATGCTGACATTACAGCAGTAACATCTGGGATAACTTTATCAGAGTGTTTAGTAGGTGCTATCCGTCTGGGGTTAGCGGATTTATAGCGGGCTTTTGTTGATGTGTTGCAACAAGATCAAGTGGTTTTTGTGGAGATTAATGCTGTAATTGCGCGAAAAGCTGCAAGAATGCGAGTACGTTATAACCTTCATTTACCCGATGCGTTGCAGACAGCAGCAGCTTTAATGGCTAGTTGTGATGCTTTTTTGACCAATGATGTAGCTTTGAAGCGAGTGACTGAGTTGAGAGTTTTGGTAGTGAGTGAGTTAGAGGTAATGTAGTCAACAGCGATCGCTTTAACCTTAAGCCTTCATGGTGTAACCTTAAGCCTTAATGTTCTAGCTTTAAGGCTTAATCATATAACCTTAAGGCTTCATCTTGTAACCTTAAGGCTTAATCTTCTAGCCTTAAGGCTTCATGTTATAGCTTTAAGGCTTAATGATGTAACCTTAAGAATCAACCTTATAACATTAATGACCAAAGTTTGATTTGGGTGGTATTGGGGAGGACGTTGCAAGAATGTGCCGCTATATATCGTCAGTTTTGTAAGAAATATCGACCAAAGCCGAAGCTAGAAAAATAAACTTTTGACTTTCGACTTTTGATTTTTGACTTCCCGTTAGGGAGGGGTAGTCGTTTTTTACCTTCTTTGAAGAATAAAGGTAAGAAGAAGTCACCGGGACAGATGAGTTTACCTTGGGACAAGCAGAGAGTCACAGAAGATACTGAGGTGCAGGAGGTAGCAGAAAAATTTATTCTGGCGAACTGTTATGACCCCGCAGTGCCAGGTATCAGAATTATGAGTTGTTCGGCAACTTTGATAACCGCAGGCTTATCCTTGCTATTGTGGCAAAGAAAAACATCAAACTTTTCCATCGCTTACTCCTCCACACCTGCAATTTTTGCCAACGCCTTAGCGTAGTCTTCCAACCCACCTCGCAAAACTTCCAACTCACTTCGCAACTTCGGTTCCTCCGACCAACTCTGCTCATGTTCCTTGGGACTCATCCCCAGAGGTCGTCTAGCTTCCCACGTTTCAACAACGGATGCCATTTAGCCAAAAACGGTCTTAACCCATTATTTAACACAGCAATGGCAATTCCCCCAACAGAATCACGAGCAGCACCCACATCCGGCCCGGCTGCTTTGAGAACTTCGCGGGTTGTACCAAATAAACTATAAAGATAGTTCATCGCTTCCCGGACTAAACCCTGGTCAACTTCTAATGGTTGCACAGCAATGCGCGTCACCAATTCCACATACAGCGACCAAGCGGCTTTCTGTTGTGTGGTGTTAACTTTCCACGACATCGAACCAATGCCAAAAGGCAGACTTACAGATACAGTCTCTAAAGAAACGCGATGCCTACGGCGGGCTATGCCTACGCGCATATATATTTATAGTAAATTTAACTAATAATTTTAATTATAGTAATTAATGTTACTAGTCTATAAATTGTTCAGAATTAGTGACTATAATCTCAGTATTTAACCTAAACTTTTATGCTATTATCTAGATATTTTTAACTAATTAAGATACAATAATAAATTTGTTCGTTGCATCACCTTCCTTTGTATATGCCCAAAAGTTACACCGTAGAAATTCATCACCAAGGCGAAATTCATACCTTGCAAGTTCCTGAAGATAAAACTATCTTATCAGTTGCCGATGCTGCTGGTTTAGATTTGCCGAGTTCTTGTCATGCAGGTGTTTGCACAACTTGCGCCGGTCAAATAAGCGAGGGAACTGTGGATCAAACTGATGGTATGGGCGTTAGTCCAGATTTGCAAAAGCAAGGTTACGTATTGCTTTGTGTTGCTAAACCCCTTTCTGATTTGAAAGTTCAGACGGAAAAAGAAGAAATAGTTTATCAGTTACAATTTGGCAAAGACCAATAATCAGTAAACAGTTATCAGTATCCGGGTTGATTATTGATAACTGTTCACTTACATTACCAAATCTGATAAATAATATAAATATTTCAGAGCAACTGATATCAGCTATTCTATAAACTACAAATCAACAGGATTTACCAAGATGACGACTCATTTCATTACCGCAGAAATTGATTTACAAGAAACTCCCACAGAATTGCTAAAAGCAATTGAAACAGAGTTGAACAAACAGGGTGAACCCCTGCGTTGGGCAGTTACCTCTGTGGACGTTGACAAACAAAAAGCTATAGTTGAAGCTGTGGTGACAAAGAATACCCAGTCTTAAGTAGTGAGTGCTGAGTTAGAAATTAATAGTTGAGAGTAGGCAAAGACTATTTCATTTTCATCTAGCCCGCCTCAGAATGAATTCATCAGTTTAATAACGAAAGTCGTCTAAAGACGACTGAGAAAAGGTTATATAGCGGTTCTCGTTTGGATGCAATACACTTTGACCTCTCTCCAAACCTCTCTCCTAAAAGGAGGAGCCACTGCGTTGGGCGGCTCTGCCGACTTGTTCGCTCTTAGCGTTCCCGCAGGGTAGCATGTGGCGTCAGAGGCTTTGAATTTTACTCCCCTTCCCTTGTAGGGAAGGGGCTGGGGGTTAGGTCTGTATTGCGCTCAACTGAGAAGCGCTATAGTCCCTTAAAACGCAATCCGGTTCACTTAAGAAAAATTGTAGGTTGGGTAGTAGCTTGCTTAAGAGTAGGGGTACGAAGTGAAACCCAATAAAGTCACGGAAGTGTTAGGTTACCCTTCTCCTGTCAGAGACGCTACGCGAACGGGAAGCCGCCCTCCGGGCGTCTACGTTCCTTAACCCAACCTACGCAGAAGTTGAGTTTTAGGCTTAACCCAAGCGTATTGCCTTAAAACGGACTTTTGTTATGAGGCGCAAAACTTTAGTTCTGGGCGGTTCATGTCTAGAACGAAATAGCCTTGGAGAGTGAGAAGTAATTATAATTTTTACTCATAACTCACAACTGGGCACTGATAACTATAAGATGAATCGTCCATACACAGCTATCTTAATTGTGCCAACTGGCGTTGGGGCTGCCATTGGGGGTTATGCCGGAGATGCTTTACCTGTTGCCAAAGTTATAGCGCAGGTTTGCGATCGCCTAATTACTCACCCCAATGTCCTTAATGGTGCAAGTTTGTATTGGAATCTCCCAAACACCTTCTATGTTGAAGGTTACGGGCTTGACAAATTTGCTTCTGGATGCTGGGGTTTGCGTTCAGTCCGCAGCAACAAAGTAGGTTTGCTTTTAGACCAAGCCATTGAGCCAGAGTTGCGATTACGACATATACAAGCAGCAGATGCAGCTAGAGCAACTTTGGGATTGACCCTCACAGATTATGTAATTACTGATGCACCATTAAATGTAGAATTACGGACGACAGCATCGGGAGCTAGTTGGGGAACAATTGGCAACCCGGATAGCTTGTTACGGGCAGCTGAGATATTAATTAAAAAAGCGGGGGCAGAAGCGATCGCAGTTGTTGCCCGTTTCCCCGATAATATAAATGAGGAAGCAGTACAGAAATACTGCCACGGTGAAGGCGTTGATCCTTTAGCGGGTGCAGAAGCCGTAATTAGCCATTTATTAGTACGAACCTTTCAAATTCCTTGCGCCCATTCTCCTGCCCTTTTGAGCGAACCTCCACAACCTGATTTATCTCCCCGTTCCGCTGCTGAAGAATTGGGCTATACCTTTTTGCCCTGTGTCCTTGTAGGATTAAGTCATGCTCCACAATTTATAATAGAGAAAAGACTGATCCCATCAGAGCAAGAAGATATTTGGGCAGATCAAGTGGATGCTGCGATCGTACCTGCAACTGCTTGTGGTGGCAGTGCCTTATTGAGTTTAAGCCAAAGACGATGCCAAATAATTACAGTTGAAGAAAATAAAACTCTGATAAAAGTTCCTCCCCAACCCTTGGGGATCAAATCTATACAGGTAAACTCATATTTAGAAGCAGTGGGTGTATTAGTAGCACACAAAGCAGGTATCAATCCCTCCGCTCTCTGTCCAAAATTATTACCTTTGCAGTCAGTAATTAAGAGTTAGGAGTTAGGAACGGAGCCGGAGACGCTCCGCCTCCGGTTAGGAGTTAAGAGTTAGGAGTTATAAGTTATTTCTCCCTCCGCTCCCCTGCTCCCTCTGCCTCCTCTGCCTCCCTGCCCACTCCCCACTCCCCCTAAAAACCTGTGGTTGAACAACACAAACAAGAGCCAGAAATTCCATACCTGACGCGCATCCAAGTACTTGGGGCGATGGGAGCGACTGCAATCATTTTGTTGATAGTCGCCAAACTGTCGTTATACTTTGGCAAGTTTTCCCTATTTTCTTGGGACTTGAATCAAAGAGAATTGCTGTTGGGTGTAGGGTTGGGGTTCGTCATCACCGTATTAAGTGGCTTAACTTATCGCCTTTGGACTGCCTATCGTAAAAGTGCAGATTATTACCTAGAAGTAGTACTAAAGCCTTTAGCTTTACCAGACTTAATTTGGCTGGGGTTGCTACCGGGGTTGAGTGAAGAATTATTATTTAGAGGTGTGATGCTGCCAGCTTTAGGCTCTGATATTACGGCTGTAATTGTATCCAGTTTTTGCTTTGGCATCTTGCATCTTAGCGGTTCCCAACAATGGTCTTATGTAATTTGGGCAACAATTGTCGGGATGATATTGGCATATAGCGCCCTGCTCACGGGCAACTTATTAGTGCCGATTGTCGCTCACATTATTACCAATTGGATTTCTAGCTATTTCTGGAAAATGTCGCAATTATCGGCAATTAAAAAATAAATTTTGAGCTTGTAGAAATTAGGGCGACGCCGATAGCGTCCCTTGCGCGTCTGGTAGAAAAGCTCTCTTCGAGTCTTGCCTACAGCACGCTGGCGCGAACGAGCGTCATAGCCCGCACTTCTCTACGAGACGCTCTTGCTAGCAAGATCCCCGTAGGGGTACAGCATGGTTCGACTACTTCGGCTCCTTTACCTCGGCTTTTCTACGAGACGCTCTTGCGTTCGCTCGGCACAAGTCGGCTTTGCTCAAGACTAGCGGCAGAGCCGCAATTGAAGAGCATTTCCAGCCTCTGTCCATTTACTACTAAGCTTATCTCCTGTCAAGCGCTTAAAGGTTTATTTTCGCATTATTCCTTCCCTTTCTTACGGGGGAGGCTAACTGTAAGAAGTTTGTATAACTATTGTTGAAAAAGAAAGATTGTTTGGCTCTCTTGCCAGAAAACCGCAACACCTGATGAGAAAATAATACATTAAAACAAAGCGAACGCCATTTTATTGTTAACAAGCCCGTTAATCAGACCGGATTTTTTTGAGGTCAAAGCCGACAAAAGTATTATGGAGCATGATGTAAAAAGTTAGTGCCTCAAAATACTCCTCAAAGCCAGTCCTTATTTAAGAAGTTTTATGTAGAATTTGGTGGTGAGGTTACTTACTTGATTCTGAATTGCAGCAATCCAGGTTTCATTTATGAGTCAGTCTTTTTCTCAAATCCAAGCAAGACGAAATCGTCAACAAAAGCTGTGGCAACAAAAATGGAGTTTAAAGACTAAAGCAATAATTTGGGCACTCAGCATCAGTGCCCTTCCTGTAGTTGCAATTGGAACAGCTACTTACTACTATGGTATTAATTTAATTACCAAACAAATTCCGCAAGTCAGACAAGAAAGTGCGAAAAGTTCAATAGAAAGTGAACTTGCTCTACAGGGACAACTGTCACTGTTGTTAACTGGTATGGGGGTAACAGCAATTTTGGCAGGTGCGATCGCAACTTTTGTAGCTAATCAAGCTATTAATCGAGTCAGCAAGGCTGCTGCAACTTCTAATATTATTAAAAATAAGCTACGCCCAGACAGTGAATATAATCAAACTTTCATCGCTAGCAAAGATGAATTAGTGATATTAGAGAGAAATATAAATTTATTCACAGAAATGCTTTCAGGTTTGCTACAAAAAGAAACCGAAGCTGATTACTCCCAGCTATCGATAAAAATTACCCGCTGGGTTCGAGAATCATTTAATGAAGAAGATGTTCTCAAAACTACCTCAGAAGAAATTCGTAAAGCTTTAAGCATTGATCGCGTAACCATCTTTCGCTTCAACTCCAAATGTAATGGAACCTTTATTGCAGAATCAGTAGCACCTGGTTTACCGAAAATTTTAGGGGTTACAATCTCTAACACTGGGTTCGAGGCAGAATATATAGAAAAATACCAGAATGGTTGCATCCGTGCTATTGATGATATCTATCAAGCCAATCTTAGTGATGGTGATATTGAGCTGCTAGAGCAATTTGCTGTCAAATCTAATTTAGTAGCACCTATTCTCAAAGGCAAGCAGCTATTCGGTTTATTAATTGCACATCAGTGTTCTAGACTTCGCTTTTGGCAGCAGTCTGAGATTGATTTGTTCGCTCACATAGCCATGCAAATAGGATTTGCCTCTGACTACGCCAAGCTTCTAGAACAGGTAGATTCAAAGGCACATCGAGCTCAGGTATTTATAGAAACTACCCGCAGCATTCGCCAATCGCTCAACGAAGAGGATGTCATCAAAACCACTGTGGAAGAAGTTCGCAAAGCACTGAGTACTGACCGAGTGTTAGTTTATAGCTTTTACCCTAATTGGTCCGGAATTATAATTGCCGAATCAGTGGTTCCAGGTTATCCAAAAGTTTTGCGATCCGAAATCAAAGACCCATGTTTCGTTAAGGGTTATGTAGAAAAGTATCAGTCTGGTCGCATTCAAGCCACAAACAACATTTATGAAGCCGATTTGACTGATTGTCACATTAACCTGCTCGAATCCTTTGCTGTGAAAGCAAATTTGGTAGCCCCTATTCTCAAAGACGAACAGTTATTTGGCTTATTAATTGCACATCAATGCTCCAGACCCCGTGATTGGCAAAAGCCTGAGATTGATTTATTTGCCCAGATAGCGATGCAAGTGGGATTTGCTCTCGACCATGCCAGGCTGCTGCAACGAATCGATGCTGAAGGTGTACAAAGTCGATTGCTGGTGGATACTATTGGCAGCATTCGCCAATCGCTCAACGAAGAGGATGTCCTGAAAACCACTGTAGAAGAGGTTCGGAAAGTACTGAGTACTGACCGAGTACTGGTTTATAGCTTTAACGCTGATTGGTCTGGAATTGTGATTGCAGAATCAGTTGTTCTCACTTACCCAAAAGTTTTGCAAGCTGAAATCCGAGACCCATGTTTTGATGAAGGCTATATAGAACAGTATCAGTCTGGTCGGATTCTAGCCATAAACAACATTTATGAAGTCGGTTTGGCTGATTGTCACATTAGCTTATTAGAGTCCTTTGCTGTGAAAGCAAATTTAGTAGCCCCCATTATTAAAGATGAGCAGCTATTTGGCTTGTTAATTGCACATCAATGCTCTAGACCCCGTGATTGGCAACAGTCTGAAATTGATTTATTTGGCCAGATAGCGATGCAAGTGGGATTTGCTCTCGACCATGCCAGACTGCTGCAACGAATCGAAGCTGATAGTATGCGAAGTCAGTTACTAGTGGATATTATCCGCAACATTCGCCAATCGCTCAACGAAGAAGATATTCTCAAAACCACTGTGGAAGAGGTTCGCAAAGCACTGAGTGTTGACCGAGTGCTGGTTTATAGCTTTTACGCTAATTGTTTCGGAATTATAATTGCCGAATCAGTGGTTCCAGGTTATCCCAAAGTTTTGCGGTCTAAAATCCACGACCCATGTTTCACTCAAGGCTATATAGAAAAGTACCAGTCTGGTCGCGTTGTCGCAATAAACAACATTCATCAGGCCGATTTGGCTGATTGTCACGTTAAACTGCTCGAATCCTTTGCTGTGAAAGCAAATTTAGTAGCCCCCATTCTCAAAGATGAACAGCTATTTGGCTTATTAATTGCACATCAGTGTTCTGAACACCGTGATTGGCAACAGCCTGAGATTGATTTATTTACCCAGATAGCAATGCAAGTAGGATTTACTCTCGATCATGCTAGGCTACTACAAGCGTATGAAGCTGCTGAAGCTAACTCTGGTTAATAGCTTTGTGGGAGAGTAGGAAAAGTACCGCTGTTATTAGCGATCTCAACGAACACCTCATGGTTTTAGCAGAGGCGCACAGAGAGGCTTTTCCAAGAGTTGATGCCTTCTCTGCGAGACACTACGTGAACGCACAGCGTCTGGCACAGAAGAACGCCGAGAATTCGTAGAATGTGCGTAAGTCCTACTCAAGTTCTGCAATTTTGAATTTTGAATTTTGAATTTTTTATGTCTTCTTCTCAAAAACTGCGGCAGTTACTTACACGTCCTGAAATTATCGTCATCCCAGGTGTTTACGATTGTCTGGGAGCCAAGCTAGTTGAACAGACAGGTTTTGAAGTAGTGGTTACAAGTGGCTTTGGGATTGCCGCTTCCACACTGGGTTTACCAGACTACGGTTTTGTCACCGCTACCGAAATGCTCTATAGTGTGGGACGAATTGCTCAGTCGGTGAATATTCCCCTAATTGCAGATTTAGATACTGGTTATGGCAACGCTTTAAATGTTGTTCGCACGATTAAGGATGCTGTCCAGTTGGGGGTGGCTGGTGTACTACTAGAAGACCAAGAATGGCCGAAAAAATGTGGACACTTTGAGGGCAAACGAGTTATTTCCCAGGCGGAACATGTTGGTAAAATCAGGGCAGCTGTGGAGGCACGGGGTGATAGCGGTTTGGTGATCATTGCTCGCACTGATGCCCGTGCTTCACTAGGTTTAGAGGAAGCGATCGCTCGTGGTCGGGCTTACATTGCCGCTGGTGCAGATATACTATTTGTAGAGGCTCCCCAGTCTATTGAAGAATTAAAAGCGATCGCCGCAGCTTTCCCGGATGTGCCATTAGTAGCTAATATCGTTGAAGGTGGTAAAACTCCCGAAGTTTCTGTGGCAAAGTTACAACAGTTGGGCTTCAAAATTGTGTTTTTCCCTCTGACTGCCCTCCTAGCTGTCACAAAGGTAATGACTACTTGTTTTCTTCATTTAAAAGAACAAGGAACCACTACTGAATTACCTGATTTGGTTAGCTTTCAAGATTTTCAAAAACTCGTCGGCGTTCCTGAATATCTGCAAATAGAACAGAAGTTTAAATCATGACCGAGACGATTTTAGATTTTAGATTTTGGATTTTGGATTAAATCTCTCATCGTGAATCTAACTCATGTTGCAAGCCTCTTCGTTTACGGAGATGAAAACAAAAAAATCATTATTGCTGATAACTATAGAAGAAGTTATATTAACCATAACTTTAGCATTTATAACCACAGAAGAAATTTTATTAACTACAGCTTCAGCATTTATAACCACAGAAGAAGCTGTGTTAAATACAGCTTAAGTTGTATTAACTACAGCTTCAAGTTTACTTATAATATTATGAGTGTTTGTAACTGAATCTGCGTTGAGTAGCTTGTATTATAGTTGTATATAGCAATACGGTTCAGTTATTTTAGAGGGAACGTAGAGCGTGTAATAAGTAAACATTTTTAGTAAAAGTATTATTTTATGATTTTTTATCCAATGTAGCTCAGTGATAACAACGTACTACGCAACAAGGTGCGGAATGTGGGTTAAAAGTCGAACCTGAGCAAGAAGAAGCTTTGGTTCCACCTTGTGCTAGAAGACAGAAAGATTAGGCAACAAAACTATGGCTGTAGCAAGAAGACTCTGGTAGAGCTTGTGCAGTTAGGCGAACATTATCAAAGTCAACTTCTACACCAGAACCTTGCAGAATGTTGACAAGTCGGATTCCCAGATTCTGACCAAGATAGAGGCTGTGATCGGTAGTAGTGAATGTCACCTTTGAAGTCTCAAAAGTTCCGTCTTTGATAAATAGATTATTCTGCTCAGAAGCCAGAACTGTGTCACCTGCTAACAGTTCCACACGGTAGCCAGGGAAGCCTGTTAAGTCAACTCCCTTGTAGTTACCTGCTACATTACCGACATCAACTTGCAAAGTGTATTTGGTGTTTGTAGCTACAACTGTATCAAGAGTCTGGAACAAACCAGCAACACCGCTACCAGGGGCTTCTGTCAAATATACAGATGCTGCATTGTGACCGTCTGGAACTTTTTCCTTGAAGTTACCTGCTACATTCTCACCGTCTGGAGCTTCACTGAAGTTGTCACTCTGGATAGGATTAAATGTAATAATGCCTGAAGCGGTGGGTGCAAGATTATTAAGTACAAAGGCATTGGGATTGTAAATCTCCCAGCCTGCAGGTGCTATAACACCTGTATTGTCACCATCCCTAAGGATCGGTAGCTCAAAGCTGGCGTTATCGATGAAGACGGAAGAACTATCTTTAACCGACTCGGTGAAAAGACCCACAGCATCAAAGTCTACTTTAAGCCCTTTGCCGCTATTGAGGTTAGTCAAGCGAATCTGTAGGTTTTCGCCCAATAGAGGATTGTCAGCTGATGCGGTAAAGTCTACTGTGGAGGTGGCAAAATTGCCTTCTGCAATCTGCACTGTATTGTTGTCAACTGCGACAACTTTATCACCCGCCAGCAGTTCCACGCGATAGCCAGGGAAGCCCTCATAGCTTAACCCAGTCTCGTCAGTACCTGTAGGATTGCCCACGTCAACCAGCAGATTATAGTGTGTGTTGGCAGTTAATTTAGTATCTTCTAAGGTTTGCGATAACCCAACGACCCCACTGCCAGGTTGTTGGGTCACGAATACGTATCCAGTATTTTTTCGTGACGCAGAAAAGAACTGTTGACCAGTCGTTTCATTGAAGTAGTTGGTTTTGGGAGGATTGAACGTACCTACACTAGACTCAGTATTGGGGTTAGAGAGAAGCCCATTGGGGTCGTACAGACGCCAACCAGGCGGAGGTTCAGGAACAGAAGTATTGTCTTCTAGGGGGATTTCTTCAAAGCTGCTGTTCTTAATTTCAATTGATTTACTTTTACTAGCAGGTTCAGCAATTAACTGAACGCGATCAAAGTCTACTACCACTCCGGAACCAGCATTTAGGTTAATCAACCTAATATTCAGGTTTTCGCCTATAGCGTCAGAAGAATTGGTGGCATAGGAAAACGCAACAGTTTTAAATCCTCCTTCTGGAATCGCCACTGGGTTGACAGTGTAATTCAGTAATTTATCACCTGCGTATAGGGCAAGGGCATAGCCAGGGAAGCCGGTGTAGTCAATGCCATTACGGTCTATACCCGTAGAATTACCCACATCAGCTACCAGTGTATAGCGAGTGTTGGCAAGAGCGACAGTATCTAAAGTTTGAGTTAGCCCAACAACTCCACTACCAGGAACAACATTGCTAAACACGTATCCGATATTTTGTCCGTCTGGAGCCTCTGTAGGGTAGATAGTTGTGGGTGGGTTGTATGCACCAACAACAGAGTTATTGGGGTCAGAAGTTGTCAGTCTGTTGGGATCGTATGTGTTCCAACCAGGTGGTGGTTCAGAAGTAAAACCGTCGTTTTCGAGGATTGGATATTCAAAGCTTGAGTTTTCGATGTAAATACTGTTGTTGTATGTCATGTTTTTTTCTATTTAAATTAAAACAACAAAAGAATGCTTCATCTGTGACGCAATTGAAGTCATTGCATTAAATAGCGATCGCCTATTCAATTGCCGTTGCTGGGATAGCCATTTCAATTGCTTTAAGCAAGTCAGTATTTTGGATATCAGGAGACATCAACAAAAAATCCCTCAAATGCACGACACTTAATTTCTATTTTTGAGCACTATGTCTAATTTACATAACTTTGAGCCTTAACTGAACGTATTGTGTCAAGTTAGCCTTAGTGTACCTTTTGAAGAAGAGGCTGCTAGAGCGATCGCTAATGGTAAAATTCGATGTTCCTGAATTTGAATCCTGGCGTGGAGTGTTTCTGCTGTATCATCTGGCAGTACTGGTACTGCGGCTTGCATTAATATTGGGCCGCTATCCATTTCTAAGCAAGCTAGATGCACTGTACAACCAGTAATTTTTACCCCAGATGCCAAGGCTTGTTCTACAGCATGGATTCCCTTGAAACTAGGTAACAAACTAGGATGGATATTAATAATCCTCTTAGGAAAGGCATCAATGAAAACTGATGTTAACAATCGCATCCAACCTGCCAAAATCACCCATTCTACATCGTAGTGCCGCAATGTCTGCACAATTTTTTCATCAAACTCTTCTCGGCTTTTATAGTTGCGGTGATTCAATAAAACTGCTTCTACACCTTTATTGGCTGCTCTTACGGCTGCTTTAGCCGAGGGGTTATTGTAAATTAAAACTTGAATTTGGGCATTTAGCTGCCCATCTTGGATAGCTTGAGCAACTACATCAAAATTGCTGCCATTCCCAGAAGCCATAATTCCCAGTTTTAAAGGGGCGAATTGTTGGCAAATATCGCTAGTGCTAGGAGAAACCAAGCTCAGGGTAGAATCAGGGCACAGGGTCATAACAGCTAAGAGGAAAAATTATAGATGTTAAAAATATATCCTAAGTACACTTTTGCGTAAAAGCGTAGCGTTTTTAATGCAAGGAGACACATTCGCATTGTTAGCCAATGCATTAGCATTGTTAACCAATGCATTGCCATTGTCAGCCGATTCATTGCCATTGTTAACCAATGCATTGCTATTGTCAGCCCATGCATTAACATTGTTAACCAATGCATTGCCATTGCAGAGTATTGCCAAATTTAATTGCTGTGCCCCTACCGTGTGATCTATTTACCTAAAAATAGGTGTAAATTTTGCTGGAAAGATTTAGCTCATAACTAGTCCAATTGATATAAGTGATATTCTAAAACTTAGTATGAAAGAAACAACACACAAATTAAAGCCGCATAAGATTTGATCGCAGCATAGGTAAGTTAAATGGCGAAGGTAGCGTTGCTGATTGGAGTCAGTAAGTATGAACCAGGGCTGAACCCTTTGCCCAGTGCAGTTAGAGATGTGGAAGCAGTGTGCCAGGTACTACTGCATCCAGAGATGGGCGGATTTGCTGCATCAGATGTTACTCTGCTAAAAAATCCTGAACGACAAGCTGTGGAAATGGCGATCGAAATGCTGTTCTCCAGTCGGCACAGGGATGATTTGCTGCTACTGTACTTTTCGGGACACGGCATCAAAGACGATCGCGGTAGGCTGTATCTGGCGACTCGCAACACCAGTAAGATGCCGCAGGGCGAATTGATTCGCTCAACGTCGGTGTCTGCCAATTTTATTCATGATCGCATGAGCGAAAGCCGCTCCCGGCGGCAGGTGGTGATCCTAGATAGCTGCTTTAGTGGTGCGTTTGCTGAGGGGATGTCTGCCAAAGATAATGGCACGATTGACATTCAAAAGCAGTTAGGCGGTGAAGGACGAGCCGTATTGACTTCTTCTACTTCGACTCAATATTCCTTTGAGCAAGAAGGGCAAGATTTATCGATTTACACTCGTTTTTTGGTTGAAGGTATCAAATCGGGAGAAGCCGATCGCGATCACCTCAAAAGTTCAGCTATTCCACAGCATCGATTTACTGACTATCGATGAGCTTCCATATATGCATCAGTAAGAGCGATGTCTACGGCGGTAAACTACGCACGAACCGGGAAAATATACGCTTGCTCAAGTACGCGCAAAACTTAGTTTAAGTAAAGATTCCAATTAGAGATAATTATGAATTATCAATTATGAATTATGAATTTTTACTTCTTATATAGGCTACGATATTCCCAAGGATTAATAAATTTAGTATCACTCCAAACGCCAAGCCGTTGCTGCTTGGCTTCAACTTCGGCTTGTTGAACTAAGTTTTTACTAGGACACTTGTTTAAATAGGGACGATATACTTTTGCTAACCCTTCTTGCAACAATACCTGTTGTACAAAAGTGCCATTTTTTAACCGGACTTCGGCAATTTTGCGTCCATAGCGATCGCTATCTGTGATATTCAATGTCACGCGATCGCCTCCTTGTTGTACCAGTTCTTGCACTCGTTGTTGAGCTTTCACACCCCAAGTAAATTGATTGCGATCGCTAATGCGTTTACTCTGCTTTTCTTTGTTAGTATGAGCTATTTCTGGCGCATCTAGACAAGCAAAGCGCACGGTAAAATTTTTGCCATCAGCATCTTTAACTACTAAAGTATCGCCATCACTGACTCGCTGAACCGTGTCTCCAGAAGTACCGAGAAAGCGATCGCAGCCGATCAAACCCAAAAAGATGATAGTTGCACAAAGCCAAAATCGCACTGGTTTAGTTAATTTATCCATTCAAACTTACCTGCATTACCTCTGTGGGATGATATTAGCAAAATCAAAAGATATATTTGTTAACTGTAGGTAATTCAAAATCCCCAATGGTAAGCCCCTCTGGCGGCAACCAAATAGAAAATGCGGATTAGTATAAGAATTGTAACCTTCCAATTGTTAGCGGCAATTTCTAATGAACTTCTTGACTCACATTCTGCATCTAGCTGGTTCAGGTGTCTTTGCTTATTACTCTGCTGCTCAAATTCGTGATTTGAAAACCCGCCCCAACATCCTTGCTGGGTTTCAGTTGGCTGAATCTGGCTCTGTGCCGTTTTTATCTGCACTTAGCGAACGCGCAGCTACTGAAGGCGATACATGGCTAGCCGAAAAACTAGCAAAACATGCATCAGATGAAACTAGGCATGGTAAAATTTTTGCCCACGCCTTACAACAGTTGGATAAACAAGTTATAGATTTCAAGCGTCAACCTCAAACTCCATCCACAAAAAAATCACAGCAGCGTAGTCCCTTTTTCGCAGCATTCTTTGAGGGCTACCCTCAAGAACAGCTCAAACCTGATGTGATTGATTGGGATGTATTTATGGCTAGCACATACATTCTGGAGTTAGATGCTAGCAAAGACTTTGCGCGAATGGCGAAAGTATTACCTGATAACGAGCCAACCGCTCGGAACTTGAAATTAGGAATGCTAAATATTGCCGAAGATGAAACTGGACATGCGGCTTATCTCTACGAAGCGATGATGCGACGGATGTCTGCAACTGAAGTGCAAAAACTCGTAGATATGTGGCGAACCCGCAAGGTAAATGCCGTGTTGGCAATGGTTGGCGGTATTCTCCAGCGCAACGGTGAAACGCGATCGCTAGTTCAAGATAGTGCGCCGTCAGAAATCGATTCTGAGTTAGTAGCGACGTAATTAGAGATATGCTTGAGTATCTAATGTTAAAAAATTGAGAACATTTAACATTTAGCTTTCAAGGCAAGAGGCAGACCTCTTGCCTTTTTCAAATTAATTCTACACTTCTTTGGTTGTCGAGACGATTTCGCCATAAACGAGCTATCTGCCGATTCATATCTAAACTTTGGGTAATTTCACAATGGTTTTGACCATCAGATACGATGATAATTATTCTTGCTCGTAGCGCTAAGGAGTTACGGCGTGTTGTATCTGTTTATCAACTGTTGGAGTTGATGACGCTCACCATCGCTTAAATTTGGTTCCAGGTTTTACCGAGATGATCGATAGTTGAACGTACTTGAAGTTGGTTAAGACGCTATCTACACCTGAGTAAGCATTACGAACTAAGTAGGTCGGCAGAAAAATTTTTTGTTTGAATAAGGCAGGAAGCAGGAGCCAGGAGAAAGGAGGGAAGAGGGTTTTAGCCTAGTTTATTTTTGTTTACATAGTTTGGTTTTATTATGCCAACTTACTTATTACCAGAGGGAAGTGAGTTAATAATTCAGTGGTTGAAAAAACAACCTGCGGGTTCTCTCGACGGTTTGAATTACTCTGTTATGGGCATTGGAGTATTCATCAGTAGAAGTGAGTGGAGACAGAGGTGTGGAAGTACCTCTGGTTGCCAATAGCGAACTGCTCAAAGAAGTGATTCCCGGTAGCCGTTCTACTCGCTATCTTCTCTTTGATATTTCTGATAGCAATTTGCAGTATGAAACAGGCGATCATGTTGCAGTTTATCCTTGCGATCCGGTGGAGTTAATGAATCAGTTGTGCGATCGCCTCTCAGTATCCCCCAACACCTAGTCCGCACCTCTAGCTTCCGTCCACCTACTGATCCACTTGCACCGATGCTTATGGTTGGACCGGGTACAGGGGTATCGCCGCTGATTGCCTTCCTCCAGTATCGGCAAGCCCTATTGCAACAGGAGACACAATTAGGTGATGCTTGCTTGTACTTTGGCTGTCGCGATCGCAGTGATTTCCTCTATGGAGAGCAACTTGTAAGCTGGCACAATCAAGGCGTGCTGTCAGGGTTAGAAGTTGCCTTCTCGCGTCTGACCGAGAAAAAAGTCTATGTGCAAGGCTTAATGAAAGAAAAAGCTGAAGAACTCTGGCAAATACTCAGGCATCCGCAATGCCACTACTATGTCTGTGGCGATGCCAAGATGGCAAACGATGTGTTTGAAGTGTTTATGGCGATCGCTAAAACGCAAGGAGGACTATCGCATATTGAAGTTGTTAGTTTCTTCGACAAAATGAAGCAAGAAAAACGCTTTTTCAGTGATGTTTGGGGTGTGGTGCTGCACTTCAAGGAAGCGATTAAAGAAGTACGGCATGACAACTACTCGAAAGCTGAAAAATGGCTTGAGCGTGTGCAGGAATCTGCTGATGGTCACGCCGTTGAAGAGGAATTACAACTGCTAACTATCTAAAGAAGGGAATATTGCATTTGGCTGATTCCACCAATCTCAGCATATAAGGGAAGATAAATCTTCCCCACATTCCGCACTTCATCGTGTAATACACGAAGATTTCCAACATCTGGCTAATGGTGGTTTAATAACAATCAGAAATCACCAAGAATTTTCAGTATTAATACTTAATAATTGACTATTATTAGGAATGTCCGCTAGAAGCTATCTTAGTTTCTCAAAACATCTGCGATCGCCTGCACGATATCTACGATTTTAAGCGGGTTGGTGAAGTAATTGAGGTTCTTCAGCACTTAGTATGCTTAACTACTCCCGTTTGCCTATTTTTTTATGAGTTAGCAATATTTAGATATCATCTCAATAAGATTAGCTATTTCCAAAAGTTTGAAGCCGAACTTAACTCAGCCTTAAAAAGCTAAATTCCTAAAGTAATTAATAAAAATCAGCAAACATTAGCTATGGAAGACCTTAAACAGACAATAATCAGCTCCTCCAGTATAGATCTCGAACAGCGCAAAAATTGGTATTCTCCGGCAGCAGAGGCTTACAACAAGGCACGACCCCGCTATCCTGAGGAATTAATTCACCAAATTGTGGAAGTTGCTCAACTCTCCAGAAACTCAAAAATTCTAGAAGTGGGATGTGGCCCTGCAACTGCAACGGTAGCATTCGCTCAATTGGGTTGCTCAATGATCTGCTTAGAACCTAACCCAAATTTTTTTCGGTTAGCTCAACATAATTGTCAACCGTATCCCAATGTAGAAATTCAGAATACATCTTTTGAAGAGTGGGCGCTAGAGACTTCTGAATTTGATGCTGTCTTAGCAGCAACTTCTTTTCATTGGATATCACCAGAAGTAGGATATCCCAAAGCAGCAAATGCCCTACAAGAAAGTGGCTACCTGATTTTACTATGGAACAAGGAACTTCAACCTTGCTATGAAGTGTATCAACGCTTATCACAAATCTATCAACTACATGCTCCATCTCTTGACCGATATCAAGATAGAGAAACGCAAGAAGAGATATTGAGAGGATTGGGAAAGATGGCTATCGATTCGGGGCAATTTAAAGATTTAATATCCAGACAAGTTGTATCTGAAGTGACATATAATATTGATGAATACTTAATGCTTTTAAACACTTACTCGCCGTACTTAAAATTAGCTCCACACAACAAAGAAGCATTATTTGCCGGATTGAGACACAGTATAGAAGATGACTTTGGAGGCAGTCTTCATCTCTCATATATTTCCGCTTTTCACATTGCCAAAAAAATTTAGTCCATCAAATAGAGCAGTTAAATCTTGTGGAGTGTTATGGATGTAGCCATACTTTTAACTAGCGGTACTACCCAGCAAACCTCAGTAAGGTACTTCCTAAAAACTAACTATGAAAGCTGAAGCAGAAAATAATAGCAGGCTGACTTGTGAAGTAGAAACTACCCTAAAGGTGATTGGCGGACGCTGGAAAGTTTTGATTATTAGAGAATTAATGATTGGCGTCAAACGGTTTGGCCAGTTGCAACGGGCTTTACCTGGAGTTACGCAAAAGATGCTGACCCAACAACTTAGAGAAATGGAGGAAGACGGCATTATTCATCGACAAGTTTATCCCCAAATTCCACCAAAGGTAGAATATTCACTAACACCTTTAGGAGAAACTTTGCAACCGATTCTTTATGCTATGCATGAATGGGCTGTTCAACATTTAACTCCAAAAAATCACCATCAATATTGATTATGAGTAATAAGTAGATGGGTTGAATTAGGTACAGGTAGCTGCAACTTTTTTGAATAGAGTTAATTGAGTAGCTTGGTGTTGTATCAAATATATGTATATATATTTACTATCTTTTGTCAATCTCCTGACTGAACAAATAACGTTTAGCTAATTTGTTTAGTCAGGGGATTGTTAAGAAATCTAAAAACTAAATTTCAAGCGATGCCTATGGCAGGCTGCGCCTACGCAGCTTCACCTGAAGATTGATTATAGGCACAAAGCAGATCCAACTATTGCCCGTTTTGATGAACTGCTATAAAAACCAGTAATATCAGGCCAAATCGTATAATTGAAAATGACTTTTAGACTAGCTCTTTGACATTTTGCCGTTCTTCGACAGTTGATTCACTAAAGACGGCTACGTACAACCATCCTGCTAAAATGGCTCCCAAGATAGGAGCTATCCAGAACAGCCAGACTTGCGAAAAGAGTTCTACACCTGCAAATAGAGCAACTCCAGTACTACGGGCAGGATTAACCGAGGTATTGGTTACAGGAATGCTAATCAGGTGAATCAACGTGAGTCCAAAACCAATTGCCAATGGTGCAAATCCTTTAGGAGCACGGCTATCAGTCACACCCAGAATAATCAGCAGAAACATGAAAGTCATTACAACTTCAGTAATCAGGCAAGCAAACAGCGTGTAACCACCTGGAGAGTGAGTCCCATAGCCGTTAGTAGCCAATGGGTTGGAGCCAGTCAGGGAAAATCCAGTTTTGCCACTAGCAATCAGGTAGATAATGCCCGCACTAACAACTGCACCAATTACTTGAGAGGCAATATAAGGTAGTAAGTCAGACGCCGGAAAGCGCTTACCTGCCCATAGTCCAAAGGAAACAGCTGGATTGAAATGACCACCAGAAATATGACCAAGAGCATAAGCCCCTGTGAGGACGGTAAGTCCGAATGCCAAAGATACACCTACTAATCCAATCCCCAATGGAAAAGAAGTATTCTCGCTGATTTTTGCAGCATCTGCTGTGTAGGCTGCGGCTAGAACAGCACTACCACAGCCACCTAAAACAAGCCAGAATGTGCCGATAAATTCGGCAAAACAACGTTTGATTAGAGACATTTTTGGAAAACTCCTTATTCAGCTACAAAGGAAAAACTGAATGTTATAAACTGATAGTTAAATGACAGAAAGTTTGAGTCATTGCTGTTATCAGAAAACCGATTCAGGTTGTTTTATTATGAAACTAAATTGAAAAAATAAATTGTGGTGATAAAATATGAATATACCAAAAAAACTAAAATTACCAAAAATTCGTTTAATTTCTTAATAATTTTGCTTAACTGATACATTTATTGAAATTATTGAATTAGTGCGTTTTCTGACAAAAATATTCAAATAAATTTGAATTTTGCAATGATTTGATACACTTTAAGCTTAAAAAATCTGGGTTTTTTCTGTTACATTCAGTTACTTGATAACCGTTCAGGAGATGTAATATCATGTCCGGTTAAATACTTATAATACAATTCGCTTGGGTTAAGGCTAAAACTCTTTTAGGACTTACGCATAAAGTACGAAATGTAGGGGCAATACCCTACGGGAAGCCGATGCAGCGTCTACATGAATTGCCCCTACGGTAAATCAAGGCTTTCACTGCCTTTTTGCCTAAGTCCCGTCTTTGTTAAAGTCAATTTTTTTAACGTAGACGCGTAGTGGCTTGCCGCAGTGAAAAGTGTATCGCGTCGTTTCCCGCCGTTGGCGCAGCCCGCCGCAGGCATCAGTTAGCGCAGCTGCTTCTCTACGAGAGGCTCCGTCAACGAGTCTGCGTACCCCTACTCTTAAGGCTGACACAAAGACATAACAGACGCAAAGAGAAGTCCGAGTTAAGGAAGCCTTAGTTCGGACTTTTCGCAAAATCTAAAATTGAATTTATTCGTCAATTTGCCAAGAATCCTTAGTTAATTCTTCATCTAGAATTTTCTTAGGACGCACAATGATGATAATTTGTCCCAGTAGAGGGATTTCTGGCTCAGTTTCAAACCACTGAAAATCTAATTCACCACCATTTTCAACAACAAAGTAGCTAGAGGCATCCCATTGTCGTTGGGCACGATCTACCACAACTAAGACTGGCTCCGTTTGGCTTTGGGTTTGGATGGAGAAGCGATCGCTATTCGCTAAAATCACTACTGGATCTTCTGCCGCCAACAGCACTTGCCAACCTGGTAACGGCACCCAAGCTTGCTCTCCAGAAAACTTGACCATGCGAAATGGTTCCATTTCTGTCAGTATGGGCACAGCTTGCAAGTCTTGCCGTGATAATGGCAACTCGCCTACCACAGGTAAAATACGCGGTAACTGTTCCTCAAATTCCAGGCGGTAAAAGGGTAAAATTGGCGCTGGACGCTGGGGAACGGTAGTAAAATCAGTCAGTAGTTGCTCGATTTTTTGCCTTGCTGCTGGCGTGTGAGCAAAGCGTAAACCTTTGGCGATCAGGCGCGATCGCTGTTGTAAATCTACATTTTGGCGTGCCAGTTTCCAAATTTGGTGAGCAACGGCATCCCCCGGATGGGCAGAAAACCCTTCTGGCAAAGTGCGGAAGTAGGAGAATTCTTTAATTGCTTTTGCCACTTCCTTCACTTCATAGGCGTCAAGTTTGTGGACAAAGATTAGTTCAGCAGCGGCGGCGCGTTCTTCTTGAGTAAGCAAACGCAGTTCGTATAAAACATCACTGCCGCGTGTTGCATAGTGTGATCGCGTTGTTTCCGATACTCCAAACTTTTCCAAAGAATTGTAAACTTGAGAACCAACAGTCACCTGATTTTGTTGAATCGGCTCAAATCCAGTCGCCTCAAAAATGTCTTGGGGATTGTAACCGGCTTTTAGCAACGAGGCGATCGCCATTCCCCATTCCACCCAGTTGCCTTGTTTTTGCCTCAGCCTTCGCAGTAACTCTTGTGCTACATCGTTGGTAGCATTTTCTTCGGGATTCTCAGCGTTGGGTGGTAAATCAGTCATAAAAGGAGTGCGAGCTTCAACTTGAGAGGTTGATTAACACCTCATGAGCAAGTCTTATTCTAATCTATGAACTACCCAGACCTACTGCCTTGAGTTGATCTGTAGAAACTTATCTCGACTTTAATTTTGTGGAATACAGATCGTAGGGGCGTATAACTAGCTGTACGTCCCTACTACGCGTTGTATCGAAAGGACGTTTGTTAACTTACCTCATCGATGATCAAAACCGCCACATTAGGCTGATTTAGTTGGTTTTCTTTCTTCAGATATTTGGGCAGGCAAATATCCTCTGTAACACTCACAGTTACCGTATTTAAACATGCAAATTAAGTCCGTAAAAACCCCTGATAAACTTGAGCTATTCTCAACTAAACTTGGTATGGAATATAACAAGATAGTGAATATTTAAAGGAAATATCTTATGGATAAGCCCAGTCTCGAAATTGATAAAGTTCAATATCAAGTAATGACTCTCGAACGACCAAAAAAGCTGAAAATCCTGGTAGTTGACGATGAGCCAGATAATCTCGATCTGCTTTATCGCACATTTCGACGCGACTTTAATGTTCTGAAAGCTGATAGTGGGGTGAACGCCCTACAAGTTTTAGCAGCAGAAGGGGAGGTAGCGGTGATTATCTCCGATCAACGGATGCCAGAAATGAAAGGAACTGAGTTTCTCAGCAAGACTGTGCCTCAATTTCCCGATACAGTAAGAATAATTCTCACCGGATTTACTGATATTGAAGACTTGGTAGAGGCAATTAATGCGGGGCAAGTCTACAAATATATCACCAAGCCTTGGGATCCAGGGGAACTGAAGGCAGTGGTGCAAAGAGCCGCAGAAACCTACGACTTGCTCAAGCAACGTACAGAAGAATTACGTCGTGTTCATGCTCAAATGGCGCTGCTGAGTGTTTTGGTACAGATAACTCAAGCAGCTTCTAGCTTAGAGGAAACTCTTGCTCCAATTGCTAAGGCTGTGAGTGAAACTTTTGGAGCAGAAGGCTGTATCCTACAACTTACAGATGGAAATACTCTGGTTGCGACTCAAGGAACTTACAGCGATACAGGTACAATAGAGAACTGGCTATCTCAAGACCCACTAACAGGGGAAGCGATCGCCACTGGGAAAATGCAACTTTCCTTAAATGTACTTAAAGACACTAAGTTAGTTGATGTTATTCACTACCAAAATACGGATGTACAAGCACATTTAGTTATACCGATTAGCTACCGCAATGAACTTTTGGGCGTATTGTCGCTACAGTGGAAACAACCCTACACTTTGCGAGAAGATGAATTAATGCTAATTAATTTATTAGCGCAACTGGTGGCGATCGCTCTTACTAGTAGTGGCTGCCATCAAACCATTGTGTAGTTGTCATTAGTCATTAGTCATTTGTCCTTTGTCAAAAACCAATGACTAATGCCCAATGATGCCACTTGCTTTAAGTCGGCAGAGCCGGACGCCAGTCGCTCATGGGGGAAACCCCCAGACGCTCGATGACTCGAAGAGGCTGCGCTATCGCCTTTGGCGTCTCCCTTTGGGAGAAGACTGCGCTGGCTCCCCAATGCCCCATGCCCAATGCCCAATGACTAACGAAATTCAGTCCATTTTTAACCGTATTGCTCCAGTTTATGACCAGTTGAACGACTGGTTGAGTCTGGGACAGCATCGAATATGGAAGGAAATGGCAGTTAAATGGAGTGCAGCTAAATCGGGTGATACTACATTAGATTTGTGTTGCGGTAGTGGTGATTTAGCCTTACGTTTGGCACGGCGTGTAGGAGCAACAGGACAGGTGTACGGAGTAGATTTTTCCCCAAACCTGCTAGAAACTGCTAAAGAGCGTTCCCAAAGGCAGTACCCCCAACCTGCTATCACCTGGGTAGAAGCTGATGTGCTAAATTTACCCTTTGACGATAACCAATTTGATGCCGCAACAATGGGCTATGGTTTAAGAAATGTTAAAGATATTCCCCGCAGTCTCCAAGAGTTATATCGTGTTTTGAAGCCAGGTACTAAAGCCGCAATTTTAGACTTTCATCGACCGAGTAATCTTCAGCTACGTACCTTTCAGCGGTGGTATCTAGACGGTTTCGTGGTGCCAGTTGCCAATTATTTAGGTTTAAAAGAAGAATATGCTTACATCAGTCCCAGCTTAGACCGCTTTCCGATTGGGAAAGAGCAAATAGAGTTAGCTCATCAAGTTGGTTTTGCTGTTGCCACACACTACCCCATTGCGAACGGTATGATGGGAGTGCTGGTAGTCAAGAAAAATGAGTGAGGAGTTAGGAGTTATAAGTTAGAAGTTATGAATTATCAGTAGTGATAAATTCTCATTTAAAATTTATCATTCCTAACTCTTAACTCCTGTACAGACGCGATTAATCGCGTCTCTTCTAACTCCTAACCGGAGGCAGAGCGTCTCCGGCTTTGCTCCTAACTCTAAACTCTTAACTTTTTTAATTCTTCCCTTGGACTGGTCTCATCTTTGGCTTTATGTGTCTCCCCCGGTACTGGGTGGAATTATTGGCTATTTCACAAATGATATAGCCATTAAAATGTTGTTCCGTCCTTACCGAGCAATTTACATTGCTGGACGAAGAGTACCCTTCACCCCTGGATTGATTCCCCGCAACCAGGAACGTCTGGCTAAAAACATTTCCAATACAATCATGGGGTCATTACTGACACCACAAGAATTGCAAAATCTGGCGCGGCGTTTGTTGCAAACAGAACGCGTGCAAGTAGCAATTCTCTGGTTGTTGCGGCTGGCGATTGAACAAATCAAAACAGATAAAAACCAAAAAAGTGCCAAAATTGTGGCGGGAATTTTGCGGGATTTACTAGGGGAATCCTTGCCTCGATTACTCAAGGTTTTAGCGCGACGTGAAGACTTTTTGGAAGCGCAGATCAATCAAATTTTTGACCAGATATTGCTGGAATTTCAATTGAGTGAAGAACAAGCCACACGGCTTGCTGATTGGTTGTTGCAAGCAGTTTTACCGCCAGATGTGCTGCGGCAGACGATAATTGATTTTTTAACTGATCGGACAATTCAAATTATTGATGAAGGCTTCCGCGAAAAAACCAGTGGTACTTATTGGGTAGTAGCGAATTTATTTGGCTTACGTAATACTCTTACACGGTTACGGACTTTTTGCTTGGATGAAAAGGAGGCTACTAATACTCGCTTGCAGGAATTGACTCAAGATTTGCAAATGCGCGATCGCATTAGGAAATTACTGCAAAATTTATCATTACAAAACTTGCCAATGGGTACGGTGCGCCAACTCCGAAAGACCACCCGTGAAAGTGTCCGCCATTACCTGCAAAACAGTGGCAGCGATTTTTTACAAGGATTAACTGATTCTGTTGATTGGGAAAATATTGCTGGAGTGCTGCTGAATCGTCTTAGTACTTCACCTGTTGTTAGTACTTCTTTAGAAGTCATGAGCCAAGAGTTGGCTTTAATTTTAGATAAGTATTTGGAAAAAGATTTAGAAGTAATTGTGGCGCAGGCGATTCCGATTTTGTCGATAGATGAAGTGATAGTTGACCGTGTGAAATCAACTTCACCCGCTGATTTAGAAGCTGCAATTGAGGGGATTGTAAAAAATGAATTGCAGGCGATTGTGACTTTAGGTGGTGTTTTGGGTTTTGTTGTGGGGTTGTTCCAGACAGTATTTTTACTGTTGGTTCAACAGTAGTATGGTTAGTTATTAATAAATTTTTGGTCACTTTTCTTGATTGCTTTTATCTTCGACTAAAAGCTCTTGAATTAAATCTAAGCCTTTATTTAGCTTTATTTCTTTGAAAGCAATAGTGGCACGAATTTTAACTAACGGGACTTAGACAAAAAACACCCAAAAAATAGCCTCAAATCTATATACAGAAAGACTTTGACATCGTTAGGCTTAGTTGATTGATATATCTGGGTTTGGGTCATTTTTGAGTATTTGGTGTATTCCCCTTACCCTGTATGGGTTTGAGGCTTGTTTGTTCCAAAAAAATGTTTAAGTCCCGGTTGATTAGAGCGGTAACGCCACACCTTGGATTAAGCGACATGCCAAACGAAGCAGAAGATGCCAGGAACCAGACTTGAACTGGTGACACGAGGATTTTCAGTCCTCTGCTCTACCAACTGAGCTATCCCGGCTGGGGCTTTTTTGAGCCACGATTAATCACTGTAGCAAACATCAAAGAGTATAGCAAGGTCTTGGAGAAAAATATTTATGCAGCTTTCAAGCTCAACTTGAACCAAATGAAAACGGCTACAAATAGCAGAAACTGGACAAGAACAATACTTGGGCCAGAAGCAAGGTTGAAAATACCTGACACAATGATGCCAGCAATGCTGCTGATAGAACCAACTATCACTGATATGACTAGAAAGCGGCTAAAGTGGTGACTCAGCAGTTTGGCAGTAGAGGCGGGAATGACCAAAAAGGCGTTCACTAGTAAAACGCCGACAGCTTTAATTGCTACAGTAACGGCGAGTGAAAGCAAGATCACAAACACATAGCGATACAATTGGACGGGAATACCTTGAACTTGCGCGACATCGGGGTTTAGGGTCAATAAAATTTGCTGCCGCAGGGTTGATAATAAAAATATGCTACCTCCCACAAGTACTAGCAGCGTTAAAATTAAATCTGTGGTATTGATCGCCAGAATATCGCCGAACAGTACAGCCATCAAGTTACCACGATATCCTTTAATCAGGCTCGTGAGAATCACACCGATCGCTAATGCTCCAGATAGCACTATGCTAAGGACGCTATCGCTAGCTAAGTCGGTTTTGTCGATGAAGTAGAGGACAATAACGCCAAAAACTAAGGTAAAAGGTAACAGCATCCAAGTAGGATTTATTTGTAGCAGCACACCTAACGCTACACCTACTAATGCTGCATGACCAACCGCATGGCTGAAAAAAGATAACTGGCGCAAGGTGACAAAACAGCCCAACATACCGCCAAGTATTCCCATTAATACAGCACCTGCGATCGCCCGCTGCATAAAGGGGAATTGTAACAAGGTTACCAAGTCATTACTATTGGCAATCGCTAGCCTTGCTATCTGACAATCATTGAAGAAATTCATACTTATGGGCATTAATGTTGGTGCTGGTAGCGACTGAAACCTGGGCCATAGGTTGCTAACAGGTTTTGCGGTGAAAGGGCAATTTCCGGCTTACCAGTACAAACAATGCTTTGGTTTAGGCAAAGCACGCGATCGCAATGGCGATTTACCATATCAATATCATGAGAAACTTGCAATACCGCCCAACCCTCCTGCCGCTTTAATTCATTTAGCAAAGCATAAAAATCTGCTGCACCTTGCACATCAACACCAGCAAAGGCTTCATCTAGTATCAACAGTTTCCGAGGCATTACCAAACAATAAGCCAATAAAACCCGCTTGAGTTGACCACCGCTAAGAGTACCAATAGCTTGATGCTGTAAATGATAAGCATCGGTTCGCCGTAAAGCTTCTACTACTGCTACCGATTTTTCTCGCTCTTGTCTCAACAGCTTAAAGAAAAATGAATCTTTTGTTTTACCTTCTTTAATCCATCCCAGTCCCACTAATTCGCTGACAGAAATAGGAAAGCTACGGTCAAAGATGAAGTTTTGCGGCATATAGCCCAACATGTGACGTAAACGTCCCAGCCTTGCAATTGGACGACCCAATATTTCAATCGTACCAGCACTTCGAGGTATCAAATCTAAAACCGCTTTTACCAGGGTACTTTTACCAGCACCATTGGGGCCAACTATGGCTGTATCTGTTCCTGGCAACAATTCAAAAGAAACATCTCGAACAGCTAGATAGCTGCCTTGATAGACAGTTAATCCTTCTACTTTCAAAATAGCAATGTCATTGGTCATTAGTCATTAGTCATTAGTCATTGGTCATTAGTCACTTGTACTGAGTGAAGCCGAAGTATTAGTAATTGGTCATTTGCAAAGGACAAAGGACAAATGACAAACCTATTTACACGCCGTTTGCAGAGTTTGGAAATTAGCTTTCATCGCCTTAAAATAATGTTGCGGATCTGTTTCGCCAGTTTCCAAAGAATCCAGAGGACGCAAAGTTAACTTCAAGTCTTTGGAGAGGCTTACCAGCAGTTTGTTATCTACTCCTGGTTCGCTAAATAAAGCTTTAACTTTGTACTTTTTCACGGCATTGACTGCATTTTGCACATCCGTTGGTGAAAGTTGGTCTTCGGGAATTTGGACCACAGCAACTTGCTTGAGGTTATAGCGTTTAGCTAAATATGGAAACGCATCATGAAAGGTAATAAAGGTGCAACTAGGAGTTTTCTGCAAAGTTTGCTGAAATTCACTGTTTAAACTTTCTAATTTTTTAATATAAGCCGCAGCATTGGTCTCATAAGTAGCTTTATTTGCAGGGTCAGCAGCAATCAATCCATCCCGAATATTTGTTACCTGCTGTTTTGCCAAAACTGGATCTAACCAAACGTGAGGATTACCTTGGACATGTTCGTGGTCTTTTTCCTCTTGCACCGTTTTCACAACAGGTGAGATTTCACTTAAGGGTTTGATACCTTTACTAGCATCAATTTCAGTCAATTTGGGATTTTGGGCATTTTTGACAGTATCTTCTAGAAATTCCTCCAAACCTAAACCATTTTTGACTAACACATTCGCAGTAGCGATCGCTTTGACATTTTCGGGTGTCACTTGGTATTCATGTACCTCCGTACCAGGTGGCACTAGAATTTCTACATCTGCGACATTAAGAGCCACTGCCTTAGTAAACAAATATATCGGCAAAAATGTCGTCACTACTTTAGTTTTTCCCGACTGCGCCGGTGGGGTAGAGGCAGCTTCCTGTGCTTGCGGCGACTGTTGCGAAGTTGTTCCCTGATTCCTATTCGATTGACTACAGCCAGTAGCCATTGACAACATCAGCACAGCAATTATGGGCAAGATGCCGCTTCTTTGTCTGCTTGTTCTAAGTCCTCTGCAATTCACAATCACCGTGTTTTCTCCTCAAAACTGATGCTTGCTCTGCCTGTGTCACAATTCCTATGACGATGAAACCTATTCTCAATTTTATACTATAATAATTCTCATTCTCATTTGATCCACATAATATCATTCTCGGTTTCTTGTGTAATGAGTAACAACAAAACTTTTTTAGACGGTACAGCCCTCTGCAATTTAGTTTTTCCTGAATAATTAGGATTTCTTGACTTTTCTTGTTAAAAAATTTGTTTAATTCTGATAAAATTACTGACAAATATTCTCATAAAATACACGTTTAAAAAAACGTGGTTTGGGTGTGAATTGGAGATAAGTGTGAGGAGAAAAATGCAAAAATTCTGTAAATATCTGCTAGTTAGTCCAGCAATTTGCGGTGTAATGCTATTTGTGAATACTGCTACATTTGCAGGTGAAATATCCAACACGTCTGAAATCAATCAACCGCAAGTTTTAGTTAATCCAGACACAAAAGTTCAGAACATAGCGCCAGATCAGACAATGGCGCAAGTTACCTCCGTGTCTCAATTTTCCGACGTACAACCCACTGACTGGGCATTCCAAGCATTGCAGTCCTTGGTTGAGCGCTATGGCTGTATTGCAGGATACCCAAATAGCACTTATCGCGGTAATCGGGCGTTAACGCGATATGAGTTTGCTGCTGGTTTGAATGCTTGTCTTGATCGCGTTAACGAACTTATTGCTACAGCCACTGGCGATTTAGTTAACAAACAAGATTTAGCCACATTACAAAAGCTGCAAGAAGATTTTTCAGCAGAACTGGCGACACTCCGAGGTCGTGTGGATGCAGTAGAAGCACGCAATGCTGAATTGGAGGCGAATCAGTTCTCAACCACAACCAAACTGAATGGGGAAGTGGTAATAGCGATCGCAGATGTTATCAGTGGAAATACAGTTAACGGTCAAAAAGTCAACCAAAATACTGTCCTTGCAGACCGGGTGCGTCTGAACCTCGACACCAGTTTCACTGGTAAAGATTTACTCAGAACACGACTTCAGGCAACAAATCTAGACCCCTTCTCTCAGACTGCCACCTTTACACCAGAAGGTGACTTCCGATTTGCTGGTGGTAACAACAGTAATGGAGTTGTGATAGACGCACTGTTGTATCAGTTCCCTCTCGGTAATAAGACAGACATCATTCTGGAAGCAAATGCAGGTGCAATTGATGATTTCACTAACACAGTCAATCCGTACCTTGATGGGGACGGTGGTAGCGGTGCCCTTTCCCATTTTGGGACTCGCAACCCAATTTATTATCTAGTCAATGGTACTGGTATAGGAGTCAAACACGAGTTTAGTGATCAGCTGGAATTAAGCTTCGGGTATTTAGCGAATGATGCTGCTAACCCTCAGCTAGGCTCTGGACTGTTCAACGGTGCTTATGGTGCTATGGGGCAGTTAACTGTTAAGCCTATCAACCAAATTACCCTTGGTTTGACCTACATTAACGCTTACAAAAATACTTTTTTTGCCAATGGTAGTGGTGGTAGCAATAACGCTAATGACAACATATTGCAGAATGCTACTAGCAACTCCTACGGTATTGAAGCATCCTTCCAACCTAGCTCAAAATTTGTGATTGGTGGTTGGGCTGGCTTAACCAAAGCCCGCGTCCTTTCGGTTGGTGATGCTGACATCTGGAACTATGCCGTCACACTGGCTTTCCCGGATCTTGGTAAAACAGGTAACATTGCAGGCATTATTGTGGGTATGGAACCTAAAGTTACCAGTGTGAGCAATTCTCTCAGCAATGCAGGTATTAACAAAGATCCAGACACTTCATATCACATTGAAGGTTTCTATCAATATAAGCTGAGTGACAATATCAGTATTACCCCAGGAGTTATCTGGTTGACAGCGCCAGATCATAACAATGACAACGATGATATCGTCATTGGTACAGTCAGAACCACATTTACTTTCTAATTTTCCCAATCTTAGCTGAAGACGGAAATTAATTCTTTACGTCTTCGCTTTTTGGGATGATATCAAAATAAAAACCCAGCATTTTTGCTGGGTTTTATATCTTAAAAAAAGAAGGACATTATTAGTTTTTCAAACAGTGTAAATAGATGAGTTTAAACTAACTTTGATTTCCGTTTGACAAATGAACCAGCACTCATAACACCCAACGCTAGCAAGCCCAATGTTGCAGTAGGTTCAGGGACACTAGCTAATCTGTAGCTATGGTTATCAGTTTCAAATGCAATACCAGTTGAGCTTAAAACTACTTTATCAAAAGTCTCTCCCGGATCTGCGAGGAAATTAACGAAAACATTATCCTGAGGACTAGTCTGATTACCGCTAGCAGTAGTTCCAGGAACTTGGCTGCCAGTAAAGGTATTCAACAGAGTATTGCCGTTAAAAAATGTGATCGAATTATACGTGTCAACTGAACCCCAGTGCAAGCCAAAATAATCAAGTGCTTGAGCAAAATTAATCGTCACAGAACCAGTGCTGCCTGGAACGTTGGAGCTTAGGGGAGAAATGGTTAAATATGGACTTTCATCACCAGCCGGTGCAGCATATTGACTAGGTTGAGTCCCTTGAACTACCGTGGGAGTACCAACAGCAGAAGAGTATTGAGCAAATCCAGTAGTCGGTGCTGCGCCACTATTAAAATCAACTGTAACAGCTCCAGGAACAGTAGAGAATATCCCATTTGGGGTAGGAGTTGTGCTTCCTTTAGTCAGGGTAATAGCGTTAGCTGGGTTAGCACTCATGAAAACAACTGCTGTTCCAACTAAGGCTAATGATAGTTTTTGCACAGTAGACATTGATTTATCTCCTTAAACATTTGATACCCATACCTTGGCATATTGTCCTGGTATTTGTGTAGAAGGCAGAAATCATTTTTACCAAAACTATTTATTGAGTCAATAAATCTAAAGATGGGAAAAAGCTAATTAAAATCAAGGATGTAAACACAATTACCTCATAAAATATCTATATATATATACGTAGCTAAAGGTTAAAATTATATAATTATTGAACATGAAATCTGGAACTATGCTGTCACACTGGCTTTCCCGGATCTTGGTAAAACAGGTAACATTGCAGGCATTATTGTGAGTATGGAAGCTAAAGTTAGCAGTGTGAGCAATTCTCTCAGCAATGCAGGTATCAACAAAGATCCAGACACTTTTAAGACTTACGCATCATACATATGTATTACATATGTACTATAATAAATTTGGGCTTTTGAGCCATATCTAACACCCAACACAGTAAATATGTCACCAAATCAGCGTTGTGAGCAGCGCCTGAAACGGGCATTTTGCATTATGGCTAATTTGTACAGTGCGTAAGTCCTAACTTCATATCACATTGAAGGTTTCTATCAATATAAGCTGAGTGACAATATCAGCATTACCCCAGGAGTTATCTGGTTGACAGCGCCAGATCATAACAATGACAACGATGATATCGTCATTGGTACAGTCAGAACTACATTCACTTTCTAATTTTCACAATCTTAGCTGAAGACGGAAATTAATTCTTTGCGTCTTCGCTTTTTGGGATGATATCAAAATAAAAACCCAGCATTTTTGCTAGGTTTTATATTTTAAAATGAAAAGGACATTGTTAGTTTTTCAAACA
>NZ_JBALGC010000060.1:0-6949 GCF_036916575.1 Nostoc sp. | reverse complement strand
AGCCGATGCTTAAATCCTGAAACGAGCAAACCACGTTAAAAAATTGAGAATTTTCTCAACTATTTTCGAGATTCTAAAAAACCTACCCTTGAAAGCTAACCCCCTTCCCGACGCGGGAAGGGGGAAAATTCAAAGTCTCTCTCCTTTTAGGAGAGAGATTTAGAGAGCGAAAAGTTTGAGCGCCGGCTTCCGGCGATCAAAGCTTTTCAAGAGAGAGGTTTTCCAAATTCCCTAAAATTCGGAAACATTACTCAAGCTAGTGGATATACTCGTAATCAAACTCTCAACAGAAGCGAGTATTATGCTGGACTGGTTAGCTATTTGGGGTGTAACTCAGGCCGCCGGGTTTATTTTTAAACCCATTCTGGAAGACTTAGCCAAGGATGCTGCTAAAGATTGGGCTAAAGATTTATTAAAAGGCATCCCTAGCAAGATTGTCCAGAAACTTAAGAAGGAAGACATAGAAATTGCTGCTGGGAAAGCGTTAAAAGAATTTTTGCAACTCATGCAGCAGCAGTTAAAAGTTCGTTGCAAACTTGTTGAAACTGAGATTAAAGAGTACACCAAAGACATTAAAAAATTTATCAGTGATAAATCGGTTACAGAAATTCTTGGTAAGGCTTTTGATATTAATTGTGAATCTCTAGACGCTAAAACCCTAGAAAATAGCTGGAACAGGCTGCAATTAAAACCTCTGCCATCTAAGTTTAACTGGCAATCATTTACAGAGCAGTATTTGACACAAGTCCAAGAACTTCTTTTAGATTCAAAAGAATTACACCATATCCTAGAATTACAAAAATTATCTGATATTGAAACAAATACAAAAGAAATTGCTGGTGTTATTGTAGATTTTAATTTAGTTAAATATCAAGAAGGAATTCGTGAGCGCTATGGCAATCTCAAGTTAGATAGCTTAGATACTAGCGGCTATGCCTATAACGAACTAAAATTATGGCGGATTTTTACGGCTCAAAATGTCCGGGAAGCTCATCAAGTTTTACCACAAGTTCACGAACTGCCTAAAGAACATCTTAGACGGCTGCGAGAAAGTGACCAAGTAGAAGCAGTTGAATTAGAAGAATTAGAACGCCACAAAAGAGTTTATTTTGAACAGCCGATCCGTTCAGTATTAGATGTTGTCAATAAAAAGCAAGATTATAAATATCTTGTGATTTTGGGCGATCCTGGTTCAGGTAAGTCTACATTATTGCAATTTCTGGCTTTGAATTGGGCTGAGTCACCACTGGATAATGTTATCTCATTACCAATTCCCTTGCTAATTGAATTACGCACTTATATGCGGCGACGGGAAGATAAAGAGTGCAATAATTTTCTAGAATTCTTCCATCAATGTAGTGGTGCAATTCATCATCTCAATCAGCTTGAACTAGATAGACAATTAAAAGCTGGTAATGCCTTAGTAATGTTTGATGGTTTAGATGAGGTATTTGACCCTGGTAAGCGAGAGGATGTAATTACTGATATTCATCGCTTTACTAATGACTATCCTGATGTGCAGGTAATTGTCACTTCTCGGATTATTGGCTATAAACCGCAACGATTGCTTAATGCTGAGTTTCGCCACTTTATTTTACAAGATTTAGATTCAGAACAAATTCAGGATTTTATCAACCGTTGGCATGAGTTAACTTTTACTGATGCAGCAGAAAAAGTCAGAAAGCGGGAACGGCTACAAAGAGGAATTGCTGCTTCCAAAGCTATTGCAGAATTGGCGGGAAATCCTCTGCTGTTGACGATGATGGCAATTCTTAGTCGTAATCAAGAGCTACCAAGAGATAGAGCCGAGCTTTATAATCAAGCATCGCGGGTATTGCTGCATCAATGGGATGTGGAACGCGCTTTGATAGAAGATCAGAGGTTAGACCCCAAGACGATTGATTATAAAGATAAGCAAGCGATGCTGCGTCAGGTTGCTTATCTTATGCAAACTGGTGATAAAGGTTTGGCAGGTAATTTGATTAATGAAAATGATTTAGTTAAACTTCTGATTGATTATCTTAAAACCATAGAATTTGATAAACCCAGAGAAGTTGCGCGGGTGATAATTAATCAACTGCGGACTCGCAACTTTATGTTATGTTTCCTGGGTGCGGATTACTATGCTTTTGTGCATCGGACATTTTTAGAATTTTTCTGTGCTTGGGAGTTTGTCTGGCAGTTTAAAGAAACACAAACGCTGACTATTGAGGAACTTAATAGGAAAGTTTTTGGCAAGCACTGGCAAGATGAAAGTTGGCATGAAGTCTTATTGCTAATTGCGGGAATGATTGAATCTAAATTTGTTGGGGAGATTCTTGAGTATTTAATGGCACAAGATGGCGAAGAGGAAAAGTTTGTCAATCTCTTTTTAGCAGCTAAGTGTCTTGTAGAGGTTAGAAATCGCTCGGCGATCGCGTCAGCAGCTACTAAATTACTTGACAAGCTAAAAGATTTAACTAAATATGACCTCTGGTACTATTACGTTCTCTATGAATATGAAGAAGAAACTCAGCTAGTTCAGGAAATTCGCACTCAAGCAGTCACAGCAATTGCAACGACCTGGCAAGAATCTCTCGACACCAAAACCTGGCTCAAAGAACGCGCTACCCAGGATGATGACAGCGATGTGCGACGTGCAGCAGTCGAAGAATTAGCGAAGAACTTCAAACATGACCCCGACACTAAATCCTTCCTCAAAGAACGCGCTACCCAGGATGATCACTACGATGTGCAAGGTGCAGCAGTCCAAGAATTAGCGAAGAACTTCAAAGATGACCCCGACACCAAAACATGGCTCAAAGAATGTGCTATCAAGGATGATGATAAGAATGTGCGACGTGCAGCAGTCAGAGGATTAGCCAATAACTTCAAAGATGACCCCGACACCAAATCCATCCTCAAAGAACGTGCTATCAAGGATGATCACTGCCTTGGGCGACTTGTGGCAGTCCATGAATTAGCCAATAACTTCAAAGATGACCCCGACACCAAAACCATCCTCAAAGAACGTGCTATCAGGGATGATCACTGGCTTGGGCGACTTGCGGCAGTCCAAGAATTAGCCAATAACTTCAAAGATGATCCTGACACCAAAAGTATCCTCAAAGAACGCGCTACCAAGGATGATGATAACAATGTGCGACGTACAGCATTCCAAGAATTATCCAATAACTTCAAAGATGACCCCGACACCAAAACTATCCTCAAAGAACGTGCTACCCAGGATGATCACAGCTATGTGCGACGTGCAGCAGTCCAAGAATTAGTGAATCATTTCAAAGATGACCCCGATACCAAATCCTTCCTCAAAGAACGCTCTACCCAGGATGATCACAGCTATGTGCGAGGTGCAGCAGTCGAAGAATTAGTGAATCACTTCAAAGATGACCCCGACACCAAAACCTGGCTCAAAGAACGTGCTATCAAGAATGATGATAACAATGTGCCAAGTGCAGCAGTCAGAGGATTAGCTAATAAGTTTAAAGATGACCCCGACACCAAAATCTGGCTCAAAGAACGTGCTATCAAGAATGATGATAACAATGTGCCAAGTGCAGCAGTCAGAGGATTAGCTAATAAGTTTAAAGATGACCCTGACACCAAAATCTGGCTTAAAGAACGTGCTACCAAGGATGATGATAACAATGTGCGACGTGCAGTAGTTCAAGGATTAGCCAATAACTTCAAAGATGACCCCGATACCAAATCCATCCTCAAAGAACGCGCTACCCAGGATGATCATGAAAATGTCCGAGGTGCAGCAGTCAAAGAATTAGGTAAACACTTTAAATATCAGCCTGACTTGTTTGACATATACCACAATTGCGCTATTAATGACCCCTTTGAGCGCAAGAAAGAGGATGAAACTAATCCTCGGCGCATTGCACTAGAGATAATTATCAAACAATTTCCTCAGCATCCCCAGACTTTATCACTGTTGCGCGATCGCGCAGAGAATGACCCAGATGAGCAAGTGCGGGAGTATGCTCAGAAGAAGTTAAAGCAGTTGGAAGGGTAAATGTAAGCTGGTTTACTATTCACAGTAGAAACCGCAAAAGAAAGGCTTACTATTATCCATGTCACAATTGAGGAACAGACGATTTACCCAACATACGCACAAGCTATAGCCTGTCTACGTGTCTGCCAGATGTTATCTAACACCTATCGGAGTATTGAGCTATTTCGCTTTGATGACCAAACCGGAGTTGTATTTATTTTTGTCAATGAGGAACTCCAAATCATTGTACCCGCTAATGGAAACTGGAGGTTTTTAAATGCGACCGAATTTTGAAGCAATGACTAACAAAGAACTAATAGCTTACGCACTTGCACATCGGGAAGATGTAGAGCCTTTGCGTGTTTTATATGGCCGCCGTACTCCTGATTCAGAAGCAACATGGTATGGGCCGATGGTAGCTGAAGACGGTACGCCAATAGAAGAAAATATTCGCATTGCAGAAGAAGCAATTAGGCAACGCATTGAGCAAGCAAATCAAAGTAAGCAAGATTCTCAAAGTTAAGAATAAAAGATTGGCTAAAAATTATGAACAACACAGGCGTTCGTCAGCAAATAAACCAATATCTAAATGTATTATCTTCAGAACGCCTACAACTGGTTGCTGACTTTTTAGCATATCTGGCAGATAAGGAAAGTGAAGATGCTACCCAAGAGTTACTTGATATTCCTGGATTTATTGAATCCTTTGAAAGAGGTAAAAAAGATATTGCTGAAGGTCGGGTAAAAAACTGGAGGCTAATAATTCGTAATTCGTAATCATGTTTCAGAATAATGAAATATACAATTGTGATTCAATGGTCAGAAGAAGACCAATGTTATGTGGTTTTCTTACCGGAGTTTACGCATATAATCCAGCCTTGCACTCACGGAGAGACTTACGAAGACGCTCTTAAAAATGCTCAGGAAGTTTTAGAAATGCTGATTGAATCATCCTTGGCTGATGGTGAACCTCTACCAGAGCCTAAAACGTTAGGAAAATCTTTGGAAGTTGCATAGATAAGCAAAGAGAGTATTGGTAAATCAGGGGAGTGGAAATGTAAACAGAGGCTATGCCCAAGAAAATCAGAGAACTCAAAAGCTTATTGCTGCAAGCAGGGTTTACCTCCCGTAGTGGTAAAGGTAGCCACACTAATTGGTATCATCATCTTTTACCTGGGAGAGTTACTATATCAGGTAAAGACGGAAATGATGCTAAAGCTTACCAAGAAAAAGACGTTAATAATGCACTTCAAAGGTTAGAAGAAATTAAAAATGCTCAAGAGGAAGAAAAAGAATGAATTCTCACTATACAATAATTATTCAGTGGTCTGATGAAGATGAGTGTTTTGTTGTCAGTCTTCCTGAATGGGGAGAATTTTGTCACACTCACGGAGAGACTTATGAAGAAGCTCTTAAAAATGCTCAGGAAGTTTTAGAAATGCTGATTGAGTCATCTTTGGCAGATGGTCAAACTCTACCAGAGCCTAAAACGCTAGGAAAATCTTTGGAAGTTGCATAAAATTTAGGAATTAAAGGGGTAGCTTATGAACATATCTGTAAATACCACGAAAGTCTACGACGAAATTATAGAGTTTATTGCTGCTGGAACCACTCCCCAAAGTGTTATCAATTTCAAACTCTCAGATGCAGCCAAAGACCGTTTAGAGGATCTCGTTTACCGCGCAAAAACTGAAGGGCTTACAGGAAGTGACCAGCGAGAGTTAGATCATTTCCTCACGCTAGAACATATTATGCTACTAGCAAAAGCAAAAGCTCGTCAGTACATCAGCGCAGAGTAAGTATTCAAAATGTCTCGTCCATATATTAATGCAGAATTGCGGCGTTTAGTTGCTGATCGCGCCGAGTATATTTGCGAGTATTGTCTCGTTTCTGAAGTAGATAGATCGTCAGGTTGTCAAGTTGACCATATAATCAGTGTCAAACACGGCGGCGCTACGACAGCAGATAATCTCTGTTATGCCTGTATTTTCTGTAACCTGCAAAAAGGGACGGATTTAGGGTCAACTAATTGGCAAACGGGCGAAATTGTGCGGTTTTTTAACCCACGTAGAGACTTTTGAGGTGAGCATTTTCGACTAGATAAGGCTGTGATTGTTCATCAGACAGACATCGGTGAAGTTACCGCACGTATCCTAGATTTTAACGGCGATGAAAGGATTCTAGAGCGACAAGCTTTGATAGCATTTAATCAGTATCCCTCAGCATCGGCGCTAAAACAGATAAATAAATAGGTTATGATGTGCGATCGCATCCACTAATGGGAATTCTATACTTAGCAAAACTTGCTACTTAACCACTAGAACTCCCAAGGTGATTATACAATGGCCTATCAAAATATTACAGCCTCCCTTTCGCCACAAGATATCCAAGAAGTTAAAGCCGCGCTACAGACAGTCCAACAAAAGCTCCCCTTTTTAGTTACTCTCAGCACAGAAGAACGGCGGAAGTTGGTAAAAATGGGCGACAAGAGCCTAGCCTTTGTGAACAATAGCGTCAGCGCTGCTCAGTCTAACCGCGAAATCCTCCCAGCCACTTTTGACGTTGAAGAACTTGTTCGGGATTATCAATTAGTTGCTGCGCTCACCGAACTTTTAATCTCAATCCAGCAACTCAGCGAACAGGTAGATGATACTCTAATGGCAGTCGGTAGTGAAGCTATGACTAGCAGTTTGACAGTTTATGATTACGTCAAGACAGCATCAAAAAAGACTCCAGGCTTAAAAATTGTCGCTGAACAGTTGGGCGAACGCTTTAAAGCTATCAAAGGTAGACCGACTAAAGCTGCGTCTGGTTCTTGATAAATTAATACTCGTTAATGAGTCTTTGAACTCCATTAATGAGTCTTTGAACTCCATTAATGAGTCTTTGAACTCCATTAATGAGTCTTTGAACTCCATTAATGAGTCTTTGAACTCCATTAATGAGTCT
>NZ_JBALGC010000059.1:0-60494 GCF_036916575.1 Nostoc sp. | reverse complement strand
CAACACGACTTTCAAGTACCTCAACATGACTTTGAAGTACTTCAACACGACTTTCAAGTACCTCAACATGACTTTGAAGTACTTCAACACGACTTCGAGGTATTTTTTGCTGATTGTAAGTAGCTTTTTTGACAAACAAAATAAAACTTTCAGTATAATTTACTAAAAATAATCAAGTCGATGTCAATTTGCTTTAATTTTTCCGAATTATTTCTCAGAGAAGTTTATGGTTGCATTAGCTAGAGTATATGCAGTAACCCTATAACCTCCTTCAGGAGCGCATTTCATGGCACGACTAAAACGCAGTTCACCCACTCTCGAAAAAGCTCTACGTCGAATTGCAGGAATGCGATCAATTAGCCCGACGCTAGAATTTGGCAACGGATTAAGTTTGACAGACTACGACAGCCGCATCCAAACCTTGCAAACCCAGCTATCTACTTACAACACTTTACTCTCTAGTATAGATGAAATGGCAGGTCGCCTCTCTCTAATTGAAGAAGAATTGCGCGGCTACTCTGAAAAGATGTTAATGAGTGTGGCAACCCATTATGGCAAAGACAGTTTGCAATATATCCAGGCGGGAGGCAAGCCACGCAAGAAATTATCACACCGTTCGAGCAACACCCAATCCCCATCTGAGAGTACAGCTACAATCTTGAATGGTGCAAACAACAATGGTAAAGAAACCTCTGTTGTTTTACCTTAATCATTTAACTGCATCATGCTGATGATCGCTCCTTTATCTGGTTGCAAATGGGGCAATTACTCCTAACTACTCCAAAAAATAAATTATCCAATTTCACTCCTTCAAAATAACTTTTCCTCCCCCTGCCCCCTGCTAAGAGCTCCCCTGCCCTCAAAATAATGAAATATTTTTTTTATTGGAAGTCCCTTATTTCCCCACTCCCTATCCTGGCTTATGATCTAAACGAGTCGCTTGCTCTAGAGCAGCTTTTTCTTTGGCTCGCCGGACATAGGGTTGTAATTGGGTGCGATCGCAACCTGTTAAAATAATCAGATTTTCCAAGGTGATTCCCCGCATTAACATTTCTACGCGCCAAGTTTGTTGTGCCTGGGCGATAGCTGGCGTTTGTCCTTGGGGAGTTAATAGTCCATCACTCCATACTTGCCAACGTGTCTGAAGTTCTGATTCTGAGAGTGGTTTGCCTGTTTCATTCAAAAACATCGCTGTTTGAGCATCTTTACGGCTTTTGTGCCATTTGATTAAGGGATTATTAGTGAAAGAGCCATAGCGTTTGCCCAGAATCCACTGATTCACAGGTACTTGACGAACAAATCCTGGGATTGTGATTTGTAGGAAGTGCCCTTGAGTATCGTAGATTTGGTGCGATCGCTCCAAGCTAATTATTTCTGTAGCAGATAACCCAGCCCCAAATAACACATAAGCCAAGGCATAATCTCGTACTCCGAATTTCCTGGCTTGTTGCAGAATTTCGTGAACTAAACTAGCTGGTAAATCAGCCACTTCTGTGTTATTAATGAACCCTCCTTGTAAGCAGTTTGTTGCTGATTCTGCTGAGGGTGACATCGCTCCATGTAAAAACAACTCCACCAAATTTTCCAGAAAATCATCCCGATCCTCCCAAAGTTCGTGAAATTCACTGGTGAACTCAATTACGGCATATCCTAAAATCATCCCATTCAGCAAACTGGCTAATTTTTCTGCGGGTAAATAGGTCTTTAAGTGTCCTTGCTGGATTACAGTAGCTAAATACTGAGCTACATAGCGGTTTGCCTCTGTTACTCCCCTGCCTAGTGCGCGGCGATTTTCTGCTGGGAATTGGTCGGCTTCACCGACCACAGACCGCACGAACTCTGGCACTCGTTCTAATGCATGTAAGCTATCACTTGCATAATCTTTTAGAGCTTGGTAGACATTGCCGGGAGGCGTTGCCCGTCGCACCAGCGACTCACCTAAATCCTTGAAGGCTGCGGACTCTTCCAGCACAGCTAAAAGCAGTCCATGCTTATTGCCAAAATTCCGAAATAGAGTCACTTCGTTGACTTCAGCTTTTTCAGCAATTTGGCGGGTTGTAGTAGCACTAACTCCCTGAGCAGAAAACAACTCAAGTGCAGCTTGAATCAGGCGTTGACGAGTGGAAATAAGTTGAGACGACATAAAAAAATGCAAGTGGCACTTGCACGGATATCAGAGTTCTGCTAGCATAACAAATGTAAGTGATACTTGCTTGACTCTACCCTACAGGTGACAAGCAAATCGCTTTATCATTCATCAACAGGAATTTTTATGACCGCAAATTTTGGGGCCATCGCCCCTGAGAGAGGCAACTCACCTCGACTCAGTTGGACGAATGTAGTATTTTTTGCTACATTTCATGCTTTAGCACTTCTGGCTCCTTGGTTTTTCTCCTGGTCAGCATTAGGTTTGCTAGTATTTCTGCATTGGTTATTCGGGAGCATTGGTATTTGCCTGGGATATCACCGACTACTGAGCCATCGGAGTTTCCAACTTCCCAAGTGGTTAGAGTATGCGATCGCCCTGATTGGAGCGCTAGCTATGCAAGGCGGGCCAATTTTTTGGGTAGGTGGACACCGCCAGCATCACGCCCACACCGAAGATATCAATTTAGACCCCTACTCTGCCCAAAGAGGATTTTGGTGGAGCCATATCCTGTGGATTTTCTACCCACGTCCAGAATTTTTTGACTATGACACCTATAAAAAATATGCCCCTGATCTAGCAAGACAACCCTTTTATTGCTGGCTGGATCGCTACTTCTTGCTGTTGCAAATACCCTTCGGGTTGCTGCTTTATGCCTTAGGAGGATGGTCTTTTGTAATTTACGGAGTGTTTGTCAGGTGTGTCTTGCTTTGGCACTCAACCTGGTTTGTGAACTCAGCATCACACCTGTGGGGTTATCGCACCTTTGATGCTAATGATGGTGCTCGTAATCTTTGGTGGGTATCCCTCGTAACCTATGGAGAAGGATGGCACAACAACCATCATACTTATCCCCATATGGCGAAATCTGGGTTGTCTTGGTGGGAAATTGATGTTACTTGGTGGAGCATCCTAGTTTTGCAGACTTTGGGTTTAGCCAAAAAAGTTGTTTCGCGTCCTCCTCAAGGTGCAACTCACGGCTAAATTGCAACTTAACCATTATGAATTTGCCATGCCGACTGTGGGAAGCAGTCGGCTTACTAATTTTTATCAGTAGTATTTCACGGTAAAATCGCAACGGCCCAAATCTCAGTAATACATCATGTGTGGAAAAAGTAACTGAAATCACAGCCGTAAAAGTAAAATCCTACTGTATGTCATCTTTCTTTGTAAATAAATTCTGATAATTATTTGCAATTGTTTAGTGATCTCCTGTAATGTTTATTCTTAAGTAGTTGATTACTAAGCTCAGCAAGCGGCAAATATTCACTGGTTTGTTGAGAGTAATAGCAAGTAGAGAGTAGGTGTAGGGGTGGCAAATGCTATTGAAGCAAATATTAAAGATTCTTTTGGTCACAAGCTCTATTTGGTTTTGCGTTGCCAAAAGTGCAACTGCTCAGAAAATATCCTCTCAACAGATACAAAATGAATCTGCGATCGCTAAAGTACTACTCAATTCCAGGACGATTAGAGAGATTCCACGACTAGGGGAAGTAAAACCAACGATCACCAGCGCTCAAAGAAGAGTACAGGCGCCAACACCAGAAACAGTGCCAACTCCTGAAGTAGTGCAAGTAACGGGAGTCAAGGCAAATCCTACTTCTAAGGGTGTGGAGATTATTTTACAGACTTCCATTGGGCAACAATTGCAACTACTGAATCGCAGTGCTGGCAATAGCTTTATCACTGACATTCCCAATGCTCAACTGCGCCTACCGTTGGGCGAAGCATTCACATTCCGTTCGGATAAGCCTCTAAAGGGTGTTGGTGAGATAACGGTAATAAATCTGGATGCCAAGACTATCCGGGTGACGGTGACAGGTGAGGCGGGTTTACCTATTGTCGAGTTGTATGACAGTCCGAACGAGGGTTTGATTTTCAGCGTTGCGAGTGTGGCATCTTCGGCGCCGTCACAGCAAGCACCTCAAACACCACAAAAGCCCGAAGCTGGTCAGCCAGGGAGTCAGACACAGCCTAGTCTTCCATCAGCACAAAGTGACGAGCCAATTGAGTTAGTGGTGACAGGGGAACAAGACGGATACAATGTGCCAGATGCATCAACTGCGACCAAAACTGATACCCCCCTGCGCGACATTCCGCAAGCGATTGAGGTTGTGCCTCAACAGGTGATTCGAGACCAGCAAGCAAACCGCCTGATTGATGTGTTAAAAAATGTACCAGGCGTGGCACAGACACAATCTTCTCGCGCAGCCTTTGCTAATAATGTTTCGATTCGGGGTTTTGACGCGTCTAATAGTATACTGAAAGACGGACTCTTAGACCGTTCGCTGGCGACTCTTGGCTACGATCCTGTAACGGTTGACCGCATCGAGGTTCTCAAAGGACCTGCCTCGGTTCTATTTGGTCAAGGGTCACTGGGAGGCACTGTTAATTTAGTTACGAAGCAGCCACTTCGGGACCCCTACTACTTCCTAGAAGGCTCCTTTGGAAGTTTCGATTTTGCTCGGGGGGCGATCGATCTGTCAGGTCCTGTGAATGCTGACAAAACGGTGCTGTATCGCTTAAATGCCGCCGCCCAGACAACAGGAAGCTTTGTTGATTTCTATTCTCAACAGCGCTACAACGTTGCACCCACGTTAACCTGGCAGATCAACGACAGAGCCAAGCTCACTCTGGCAGCCGAGTATTACCAGACTAAAGCACCCAACGATTTCGGTATTCCGGCACAGGGTAGTGTCCTGCCAAATCCTAACGGTAAGATTCCGCGCAATCGCTACGTCGGTGGACCTTTTGATAATAACGATAATCGAGTCTATCGAGTTGGTTATAACTTTGAGTACCGCTTTAGCGACAACTGGCAAGTGCGTAGTGCCTTACGCGCCTCATTTCTTACTCTAGATAGGGAATCTATTTCTGGTACTCTAGCAACAGATGAACGTAATTATAATCGTAACTACTACACACAGTACTTCAGCGATGACATCTACAATTTCGATACCTATGTGGTCGGCAAGTTCGCCACTGGGAGTATCAAGCATCAAATAGTAACAGGACTGAATCTATCCAGACAGGATACCTATACCATCAATCGCATCAGCAAGATCGCCTCCCTGGATCTATTCAATCCCCAGTACGGCAGCAGACCAACCGGACCTGGCATCGATTTCAACGACGTTCGGATCAGGAATGACGCACTGGGTACTTATGTTCAAGATCAAATCACATTGGCAGATAACCTCAAGGTACTGTTGGGTGGACGTTTCGACATTGCCAGTAATGATTATCGTAGATTCGACACCGTGCTTGGTAGCTTCCGACAAAATGAAGCATTTAGTCCCAGAGTTGGCATTGTCTATCAACCGATTCCACCTATTTCCCTCTACGCTAGCTACAGCAAATCATTTCTACAAGCAGCAACTTTTAGCCAAGCACAAGCCGAACCAGAGCGCGGCACCCAATACGAAGTCGGCGTCAAGGCGGATTTGAGTAGCCGTCTGGCCGCGACTCTGGCATTCTATGACCTGACTCGCACGAATTTGCCCACCCAAGATCCTAATAACCCATTGCTCTCTATCCTGGTGGGCGAACAGCGCAGCCGAGGGATTGAGTTTGATATTTCCGGTAAAATTTTACCGGGATGGAACATCATTGCGGGCTACGCCTTAACTGATGCCCAAATCACCAAAGACAATACATATCCGGTTGGCAATGCTATCAATAAAATTCCCAAAAACTCTTTCAACCTGTGGACAACTTACGAGATTCAATCTGGTGCTCTGCAAGGATTCGGGGCTGGTGTAGGATTTTATTATGCGGGAGACCGACCGGGCGATTTAGGCAACACGTTTGAATTACCGAGCTACTTTCGCACCGATGCTGCTCTATTCTACAAACGTGGGCGATTCCGCGCTGGGCTTAATTTCAAGAATTTGTTCAATATTGATTATTTTGAATCAGCCAACAGTAGAAATAGCGTTTTCTATGGTGATCCGTTCACATTGCAAGGAACGATTTCTTGGGAGTTTTAATTCGATCTTTCAAGGCTAATTACCCTCTAGCTTAACAAAGAGGAACATTTCAATACACTGACTCATGAGTAGCAATATCAATCAGCAAAAATCTCTTCTACTCTGATTCTGAATTCTCAATAAAGTTGAACCCAATGCGACTAGAAATACAAAAACACTCCACTTCTGGGTAGACATGACCGCTAAAGCTTGTATATAATACTCTCCAAATTTATCAATAACTCTTCTCATTAAATTAAGAGTTAATTACTGGTGTGTGAGGAATAATTGTGAGAATTAAGCGATTGTCGTCTAATGTTGTGTTGTGGTTGGCGATCAGTTTTTTGCCATTGTTGATGGCACAATCTGTACGGGCAGTCGAGCAGAAGAATCAGCAAGCAATGCAGGGTGGGGAAAATTCAAACCCGACTACAACAAAAATTAAGCGATTGAGCGAGATTTCACGCCCAGTCAGAAATGTTAAACAGTTGGTTTCCCAATTGTCAACCCCAGAAACAGCGCCTACTACCAATGAAATTGTGCAAGTAACAGGAGTGAAAGCAAATCCTACTGCTCAAGGTGTGGAGGTGATTTTACAAACTAGGAAAGGGCAACAGTTACAAGTCACAAATCGCAGTGCTGGTAATAGCTTTATTGCAGATATTCCCAATGCACAGCTGCGTTTGCCGAGTGGGGAGGCGTTTAGATTTCGTTCCCAAAAACCAATAGCGGGAATTAGTGAGATCACTGTTACGAACTTTGATGCTAATACTATCAGAGTGACGGCGATCGGTGAAGCGAGTTTACCTACTGTGGAGTTGTCTGACAGTGCGGACGAGGGTTTAATTTTCAGCGTTGCGAGTGTGGCATCTTCGGCGCCGTCACAGCAAGCACCTCAAACACCACAAAAGCCCCAAGCTGGTCAGCCAGGGAGTCAGACACAACCGAGTCTTCCATCAGCACAAAGTGATGAGCCAATTGAGTTAGTGGTGACAGGCGAGCAAGACGGGTATCGCGTACCAGATGCATCAACCGCGACCAAAACCGACACGCCCTTGCGAGATATTCCCCAGTCGATTCAGGTCGTGCCTCGGCAAGTGCTACAAGACCAGCAGGTCACGAACCTGGGTGAAGCCCTGAGAAATGTACCCGGTTTAGCACAGGGACCCAATTCCGCATCTCGTGGGCAGTTCTCAGTACCCGCCATTCGGGGTTTTGATGCTGGCAGCAATATCTTTAGAGACGGGTTGAGAGATCCGACAACTGCCTATGTTGTTCCTGATGTGGCTGGGATTGAACAAATTGAAGTACTCAAGGGACCAGGCTCAGTGCTTTACGGGCAGGGGTCGCTGGGTGGAGTAATCAATCTGGTGACTAAAAAACCCCTGAGCAATCCTTTCTATTCAGCAGAATTCTCGGTGGGTAGTTTCAACCTTTATCGAGGCGCGATCGATCTTTCTGGTTCCCTGAATGACAGTAAAACCATCTTGTATCGATTGAACGCTGCGGCTCAGACAACTGAGAGCTTCCTGGATTTCTATGATGAGCAGAAATATTTTGTTGCACCTGTTCTTTCGTGGCAAATCAGCGATCGCACAAAGTTGACACTGCAAGCTGAATACGTCAATCGGCCCAAAAAGAATGGTCAATCAGGCATCCCAGCCATTGGGAGTGTCTTACCCAATCCTAATGGAGAAATCCCGCGCGATCGCAATATATCTGAACCAGATTCTACCGATGATCAGCGATCGTTTCGAGTCGGGTACGATCTGGAACATCGTTTCAACGACAACTGGCAATTGCGTAACGCTTTCAGCGCTACCTGGCTTCGACGAGAGAGAAATTTTATTATTTCCACTGCATTAGCCCCAGACAACCGGACGTTGAGTAGAGGCATCAATTTAGGGGGTGATGACCAGAGATTCTACAATGTTGACACGTACCTCGTAGGTAAATTTGCCACTGGCAGTATTCAACATCAACTCGTCACAGGATTTAACCTGACCAGGGAGGAGTCCGTTTTTGATATTACTCGACGCCAGGCAGCTTCCCTTGATGTGTTCAATCCTGTATACAGGCAGCCATTGGGATCTGTTACATCCAGGACTGATGAGGCTGACCTGACAGATACATTGGGTATTTACGTTCAAGATCAGGTCACGCTAGCTGACAATATGAAACTGCTGCTGGGCTTACGGTTTGATACTTTCAAACAAACCGTAGATGATCGAATCTCCAATACAAATCAAGAGCAATCAGATCATGCTTTCAGCCCCCGTGTTGGGATTGTCTATCAGCCAATTCCACCCATTTCGCTATATGCCAGTTATAGTCGAGCATTCACCCCGGTCACTGGAACCACTTTTGAAGGCAGTGCTTTTCAACCGGAAGATGGCACTCAATACGAAGTAGGTATCAAGGCAGATTTAAGCGATCAACTGTCTACAACCCTTGCGTTTTATGAGCTGACCCGCTCCAATGTCTTGACCACCGATCCAATCAATCCTGACTTCTCCATCCAAACAGGCGAACAACGCAGCAGGGGGATTGAATTCAGCCTTGCAGGTGAAATTTTACCCGGATGGAACGTGATTGCTGGTTATGCTTACACGGATGCAACAATTACTCAAGATAATGATTTTCCAGTTGGCAACTTGCTGAACAATATCCCCAGAAATAGCTTCAACATCTGGACCAGCTATAAAATTCAACGAGGTCCAGTACGAGGCTTGGGCTTTGGCATGGGGTTTTTCTTTGTGAGCGATAGACAGGGTGATTTAGCAAATACCTTTGAATTGCCCAGCTATTTTCGCACTGATGCTGCCATCTTCTATAAGCGCAATCAATTCCAAGCTGCAATTAATTTCAAGAATCTATTTAACGTGGACTATTTTGAGTCTGCTTTGAACCGATTGAATGTTTATTATGGCGATCCGTTTGTTGTACAAGGCACGATCTCGTTCACATTTTAGCTACACCGATGTCGAAATTACCAAAGACAATACATTTACGGTGGGCAATGCTTCTGGGTAGACATGACCGCTAAAGTCTGTATATAATATCTCCAACTTTATAAAGAAATTTTCTCATTAAATTAAGAGTTAATTACTGGTGTGTGAGGAATAATTGTGAGAATTAAGCGATTGTCGTCTAATGTTGTGTTGTGGTTGGCGATCAGTTTTTTGCCATTGTTGATGGCACAATCTGTACGGGCAGTCGAGCAGAAGAATCAGCAAGCAATGCAGGGTGGGGAAAATTCAAACCCGACTACAACAAAAATTAAGCGATTGAGCGAGATTTCACGCCCAGTCAGAAATGTTAAACAGTTGGTTTCCCAATTGTCAACCCCAGAAACAGCGCCTACTACCAATGAAATTGTGCAAGTAACAGGAGTGAAAGCAAATCCTACTGCTCAAGGTGTGGAGGTGATTTTACAAACTAGGAAAGGGCAACAGTTACAAGTCACAAATCGCAGTGCTGGTAATAGCTTTATTGCAGATATTCCCAATGCACAGCTGCGTTTGCCGAGTGGGGAGGCGTTTAGATTTCGTTCCCAAAAACCAATAGCGGGAATTAGTGAGATCACTGTTACGAACTTTGATGCTAATACTATCAGAGTGACGGCGATCGGTGAAGCGAGTTTACCTACTGTGGAGTTGTCTGACAGTGCGGACGAGGGTTTAATTTTCAGCGTTGCGAGTGTGGCATCTTCGGCGCCGTCACAGCAAGCACCTCAAACACCACAAAAGCCCCAAGCTGGTCAGCCAGGGAGTCAGACACAACCGAGTCTTCCATCAGCACAAAGTGATGAGCCAATTGAGTTAGTGGTGACAGGCGAGCAAGACGGGTATCGCGTACCAGATGCATCAACCGCGACCAGAACAGATACGCCCATTCGCGATATCCCCGCTTCGATTCAGGTCATCCCACAAGAGGTAATCCGCGACCAAGGAGCCACTAGCAGTCGAGAGGCACTGCGAAATGTCAGTGGTGTCATTTTTTCCACTGGGGGAGGGAATCGGGCAGAAAACTTTATCGTTCGTGGCTTTGGGATTACAGGAACACAATTTCAAAACGGAATTCGTGACGACTTTTATACGACTCGAACTCAAATCGATCTTGCCAACATTGATCGCATTGAAGTGCTTAAAGGCCCGGCTTCAGTCTTATTTGGACGAGCAGAACCCGCAGGAATTATCAACTATGTTACCAAGCAACCGTTACTCAACCCTTACTACAATGTCAGCCTCACAGCTGGTAGTTACAGTTTCTACCGTCCGGCAATAGATTTTTCCGGTCCATTGACGGCGGACAAGAAATTGGCGTATCGCTTGAATGTTGCTTATGAGAATGCGGGTAGCTTTCGGGATTTTGTTGATACTGAAAGATTCATCGTCGCACCTACGCTTGCCTGGCAGATCAGCCCCGATACAAAGTTGAGTGCAGAAGTGAGCTACTTACACGATGCACGACCGATTGATCGGGGCTTGATTGTCCTGAGCAACAATCAGGTGGCGAACATTCCCATCAGTCGCTTACTGGGTAATGCCAAAGATAACCAGTTTGCCGAAACGAGGGCAACATTGTACCTTGACCAACGCTTCAATTCTAACCTTTCTCTACGGTCTGCTTTCCGCTACACCAACTCTAGCGAAAAGTACCTGGATGGGGGGAGTGTGGCAACTTTTTCGGGACCGTTACGCAATGACCGCTTTCTTTCCGTAATGGAAGGTCAAGGAGCGCAACTCTACGAAACCTACAAGTCTCAAAACGATTTGATTGCCAAGTTTAACACTGGCTCAATTCAGCATACGGTTTTATTTGGTTTAGAGTTTGCTCGACAATCTTTCCGCCTTAGTCCTAGTAGGAGTCGCTCGGCAGGCGAGTACCAATATCAATTAGCAAAATCTCCTCTTACTCTGATTCTGGATTCTCAACAAAGTTGAACACAATGCGACTATAAATACAAAAACACTCCGCAATCTGGCATTCCAACTACATCGCTAGTCGTAGGACTGGTGGTGATCTTGAATTTTAATTTTGAATAATTTTAAGAGTATTTGCCATGAAATCTAAACAAATACGCGATCTGATATTTTACTTACACCGCTACCTCGGCTTAATTGTGGGACTGGTGGTGATTATCATTGGCTTCACTGGAAGTATGCTGGTATTTGAAAAGGAAATCAACCAATTCCTGATCAGTCAACAGTTTGGATCGGTGATTCCCCAACAACAGCGCCTTCCCTTAGAATCCGTACTGGAAACTGTCAAAACCGCTTACACTTCACAACCCAATCTGAAACTGTTGGGTATTAATTCCCTCCCTGACTCTGACACCCCCTACCGCGTCTTTCTGTTATCTCCTGATGAAAAACGTACCGAAGTTTTTGTCAATCCTTACACAGGTAAGATTATGGGTGCGCGTCAGTCGGAAAATACTTTATTTGGGTTGATATTTAAACTTCATTACCAACTACTTGCAGGTGATATCGGCACAATCATTGTTGGGATTGTTGCTTTGTTGCTGTTTATTCTTTGCATTACTGGAATTATTCTCTGGCCTGGTTGGAACAGGCTGATGGCTGGTTTTAAAATTAAGTGGAATGCCCATATTAAACGTGTCAACTTTGACCTTCACAAAGTGGCTGGAATTGTTACAGCTATTTTTCTGACTATGATTGCCTTTACAGGCTTTTGCTGGAATTTTTACAACTTTACCAAACCTCTTATCTATGTTGCTACCTTCACACCGATTCCACCTGATCCCGTTTCTCATCCGATCGCAGGCAAATCTCCCTTAAGACTCACAGAAATTTTACAAAAAGCCGATGCCGCTCTCCCAAGTGCATATACCACATATATCCGCCTGCCGCAAGCACCAGAAGGAGTAGTCAGAGTTGGGAAAAAATTACCGCAAGAAACAACAGAGTATGGTAATAGTCAAATTTATCTTGACCAGTATACAGGTGAAGTAGTGCAGCTGAAAAATGCTCTGAAATCATCACGGGCTGACCGTTTTCTCGATGTATTCGCACCAATGCACTACGGCACGTTTGGGGGTCTACCAACACGGATTCTGTATGTGTTTGTCGGACTCGGACTATTAACTCTGTCTGTTACAGGCTTTATTATGTGGTGGTATCGTTACAAAGGGAAAAATCCCAAACAGAAGACGATGAAAATGGTTGATTTAAGTAAAAGTTAGATACTCAAACCGGGGCGATCGCAGTACTTTACTTGTGGTTAGCTTAATTAGATCGCACATTTTTTTAATCAGGAAAATCTTCTTTGAATTTAGAGAAGATTTCTAAGTAACGCCAATTTGGTATCACACTCAGTAAATGTATCTTGGGCAAAAAGTCCTTTTGGCGATGATAATTCTCATTGAGAATCAGGCAACTTATATCAATAAGTCATAAATGACTTACTATCGATCTGCGATCGCTGCCAACCAAGCATCCAAATTAGTCATACTGGTAAAATCAAGCAACGCTTCCCCCAGATTTTCCAACTGTTCCAAACAGAGGGATTCGACAGCTGATCTGACCTCTTGCGGTAATTCGCCTACACGTCGAGTTAATTGAGGCAAAATCAGTGATCGCGTGGCAGTTCTAAGAAGGGTTATGGAGTGGAGAGGGGGTGAAATTAGCAATAAATTATTTTCTGTAAATTCTTGATGGTTGCCCGAATTCAATAAACAACCGCCCGAATTCAATAAACGGCTGTCCGATGTCCTGAATTATACGTGAAATACCAATTATTCCTTGAATTGTTGATGATGCCGTCTCTCGGAAATAACTCACCCTACATTTCCCTATGGCTATGGAACTGAGTCGGAATTGAAAACTCATCGTGCTGACTTAATTGCCTATTCTGCGAGTCATATTCCCAAATTAATCATTCGTAATTCCTAATGGGCTACGCCTAGCTGCACTAACATCTGGTTCTATCTGAGTTTGGCTGCTGGGTAGCGTCTTTTTTTTAGTGTCATCTGTGTTTGTCAAGAAATTATGAGAATTATTTGCAATTGATTAGTTATTTCCTGTAATGTTTATTCTCAAGTAGCTGATTACTAAATTTCATCAAGCAGCAAATGGCAGCTGCTTGATTGAGAGGAAGTAGTAAGTGGAGAGCAGGTAGAGGAGTATAAAAATGATATTGAAGCAAATATTAAAGATTGTTTTGGTCACAAGCTCTATTTGGTTCTGGGTTGCAATAAGCGTAACGGCTACTGAAGTAAATAAACAAGCACAGGGTAAATCTGTTGGATCAGCATTACTCAATTCCAGAACGACTAGAGAAATTCCAAGACTAGGTGAAGTAGAATTTCCTCGCACCAGCGCTCATCAGTTAGTACAGTCCCCAACACCTCAAATAGCGCCGACTTCAAAAGTTGTGCAAGTGAGGGGAGTCAAGGCAAATCCTACCTCTAAGGGTGTGGAAATTATTTTACAGACTTCCATTGGTCAACAGTTACAAGTGGTAAACCGCAGTACTGGCAATAGTTTTATCACTGATATTCCCAATGCTCAACTGCGTTTGCCGTCGGGTGAAGCATTCACATTCCGTTCTGATAAGCCAATTGCTGGTCTTAGTGAGATAACGGTAGTAAATCTGGATGCCAATACTATCCGAGTAACGGTAACGGGTGAGGCGGGTTTACCTGCTGTTGAGTTGTTTGATAGCGATGAAGGTCTGATCTTCGGGTTGATACCAGTTACATCTTCGGCACAGACACCACAGCAACCGCCAGCACCACAACAGCCAGGAACTCAAACCAAGCCAGAGCAACCATCCGCACAAACTGATGAACCGATTGAATTGGTGGTGACAGGGGAGCAAGACGCGTATAGTGTACCGAATGCCTCCACTGCCACTGGAACTGATACCCCTATCCGGGATATTCCATTCTCAATTCAGGTAGTTCCTCAAGAGATAATTCGAGATCAGCAAGTCATACGCACTGAAGAAGCGCTCCGTAATGTCAGTGGTATAACTTACCAAGGAAATGCAAGCAACAGGGCTGGTGCGAATTTTGCCATCCGAGGGTTTACTGATGCCCCAATTCTGCGCGATGGATTTAGACAGTATAGCATTGGCACTCTTCAGCCGCCTTTAGAAGTATCCAATTTAGAGCAAATTGAAGTACTCAAGGGTCCGGCATCTATCTTGTATGGTGCGATTGAACCCGGAGGATTGATTAACGCGGTGTCCAAGCAGCCCTTGTCCCAGCCGTTTTACGAAACAGAATTACAAGTGGGAAGCCGGGGTTTTGTCCGACCCCGCTTTGACTTTTCTGGTCCCTTAAGCGCTGATGGTAAAGTACTCTACCGCCTGAATGGGTTGTACCAGAGATTGGACAGCTTTAGCAACTTTGACCAGGAAGATCGGCGAATCTTCATTGCGCCTACACTTACCTGGAAAATAGATGATCGCACCGATTTAGGAATTTCGCTGGAATATCTCGACAATAATCGCCCTGCTGATTTCGGTCTCCCAGTTAGTGGCAACAGGATTGTTAATGTTCCACGCGATCGCATTGAGTCCGAACGTAGCGACGCTGTGACAAATCAATATCTAAATGTTGGCTATAACTTGGAGCATCGCTTCAGTCGAAATTGGAAATTACGCAATGCCTTTCGCTATTCCTCTTTAGACTACGATTTCAACGTTGTTGCCCTTCCTCTTTCTTTTGACGAAGCAACAGGTACAGTCAATCGCACCTTTGCCCAGCAAGAATTACAGAATGAAAATTATAGTTTACAAGCTAACGTGGTGGGTGAGTTTGCTACGGGTTTTATCAATCACACTCTTTTGTTCGGTGCAGACTATATTCATAGTGCTACAAACGTTTTCACGGTGCTTGATTTTACTCCCCAACCGTTGAATATTTTCAATCCGGTTTACGGAGTGGCTAAACCCAACAGGGATACATTACCGCCTTTTGGCGGCACTGATGGAACATCCAATCGTTGGGGATTTTATCTGCAAGATCAGATTTCGTTGTTCGAGAATTTGAAGTTGTTAGGAGGTATCCGCTACGACACCATAGAATCAAAAACAGTCAACCTGCCAGGACAGGTGACACAACCGGGTGAGACGACTCAAAATGATGATGCTTTTACTCCGCGTGTGGGGATTCTTTACCAACCGAGCAAAGCTGTATCTTTGTACGCCAGTTACTCAGAATCCTTCACGCCCAGTACAACAAATACAGAAACAGGTCAGCCCCTAGAACCAGAACGGGGTAAGGGGTATGAGTTTGGCGTCAAAACGGAGTTTCTAGACGGTAAAGTGTTTGCCACGTTGGCATATTTTGACATTACCAAACAAAATGTGCCGGTCACAGATCCCAACTTCCCCCTTGCATCTATCGCATCTGGAGAACAGCGCAGTCGTGGGGTTGAGTTCGATGTCGCCGGAGAAATATTGCCGGGATGGAAGATCATCGCTAACTACGCCTACATTAATGCTGAAGTCACTGCTGATACCAATCCTGAATTAGTTGGCAATAGGTTATATGGTGTTCCCGAACATAGTGCCAGTCTGTGGACAACTTATGAAATTCAGCGCGGTAATTTGCAGGGTTTAGGGGTGGGAGTTGGATTTAATTATGTTGGTGAAAGACAGGGGGATTTAGCTAATAGCTTTCAGGCAGATGATTATTTCATTACTAATGCAGCAGTTTTTTATCGGCGTAATAATTGGCGATTTGGACTCAATTTCAAAAATATTGGTGATGTCAAATACGTCGAAAGTGTATCGAATGGCCGCAGTGGAGCCAACCTTTTTGGCGAACCATTCACGTTGATTGGCTCGGTTTCGGTGCAGTTTTAACTTCTTCCTAACCCTCCCCAATTCCTTAGAGAGGAAAGCAGCCAGATTTCTTCCTACCAATCCATCGGGGGGGATTGAGAAGGGTAGTTAGAGGAAGTTTCAAGGCAGTCCACCATCTGCTAGAACGGCTATTTTGTCAGGCTAATTCATAAATATGACTCAAATTAAGACAAAACTCACAGGCGTTCCGCGTACTATGCTGATGACTACGCGCGCGCGGGTGGATGAACATCAACGCCAGACCGATGCGTTGTTTCGCGATCCAAAAGCGTTTGAATGGTGGCAAGCGATCGCCCAGGTGCTTTCGTTAGTGCAGGAAAATTATCGTTATCCCCATCGACTTAATGCCCTGCGATGGATTCCCTGGATTGCTAAACTGCCCTACTTTCGCAATGCCGGTTTGATTCTTGAAACCAAAGTTTTACCGCTGTCATCAGACTAATGTGTATGCAAATCTTTCGCCATCATTGATGCTATTGCAGTGAAATTTTAATTGCAATGCTGCTACTCAAGCATTCTATTAGTTGCCAATCATTAACCCGATAATTGCCATGAAACCATTTTTATTCAGTGCTTTGTTAATTATCACTAGTGCGATCGCCGTTGCTTGTCAACCAAAACCTCAACCACCTGTAGCGAATCAATCCACTGCAAGTAAAATCTCAGCGACTGAGCTAGACAATCAGGAAAAAGCTGGTTTCAACTCCGAAATTTATCTGCTGGCAAATCCCGATGTTGCCAAATTGATTCAAGAAGGAAAATTCAAATCTGCCTTAGATCACTATGAAAAAGTAGGAAAGTCTGGCAAAAATCCCAAAGGAGAAGCGATTGAAGGATACTTTACAGGCACTAATGGCAATGATACAGTGACTGGCTTTGGTCAATCTCCCGCCCTGACTGGCGTGAACTTTGAAATTGTATCAGATCAGAAGGGTCCATTTCCCATCCGTCCAAAAACTTTGGGCGTTGGTGAAGTCGATACCTTAGTTGCAACCAAAGGTTCAAACAATGAATTTCTCCTGGGTAGCTTCATCACTGTTGTTAACCCCAAAGCTGAACCGTTTTATGTCGGTAAAGGAGATGCTGATTATGCTCGAATTCAAAATTTCACTAAGTCTAAAGATGCAATTACTTTGGCAGGGCAACCACAACAATACAAGTTTGAGACTGTAAAAGGAAACTTTCGCATTTTAACTGCTAGCGGTGATTTAATTGCGATCGTTGAAGGCATAGATAAACTTGAAGCAGGCAAAGTATCCAAACAGTACGGAATGTTTCCCTTGAAATAACTTGAAAAAGTAGTGATTACTATGAGTCAACTATCCAAACCAAGCGCCCTCAACGACACTAAAATCGAAACTATTTTAGCTCGACTGCACGCAGAAGCTGATAAGCAATTTGGTGGATTAATTCTCCACTATTTGCCCAAACTTCCCGGCTTGCTTTTGGGTAAAGGCATTAAGTGGGATCAGACAAAAACTGAATTTTACAACGATAAATACATTCCCATTGAAAGGGATCAAGGGGAATTAATGTATTTGATAGCCCGTTCAATTAACGCTAAAACAATTGTTGAGTTTGGTACTTCATTTGGAATTTCTACCATATATCTAGCTACTGCTGTAAGGGACAATGGTGGCGGCGTTGTTATTGGCACAGAAATTGTGCATGAGAAAGTTTTACAAGCTAGAAAAAATATTGCCGAAGCCGGACTAGAAACCTATGTGGATATTCGAGAAGGGGATGCGCTAGAGACACTAAAAACCTTAAATCAAACAGTTGATTTGGTCTTGATTGATGGCTGGACACATTTAGCCTTGGATGTGTTAAAAATTCTAGATCCGTTAATCCGACCAGGCGGAATCATTATTTCTGATAATGTCAATACCTTTAAAGATGGACTGAAATCTTATGTTGAGTTTTTGCAAAACCCTGCTAATGGTTATCGAACATCTACTTTGAATTTGAAAGGAGGCACAGAATTTTCTGTCAAGGTTAAAGAGATATCATGAAAATTAAGCAGTTTTTTTCAAAATGGTCGAGAACAATTCATCGATGGGTTGGGCTTTATTTTGCTGTAGTCATTGGAATTTACTTAATAGAAATAATTGCCCTTCCATCTGTTTTCAGTTCTGGCTTACCTACAGTTGACGGGAAACCACCCACTCAAACTGTTACAGAAAATACCAAATCTTTACTTTCTCTGGAACAGGCTTCGCAAGCATTCATCTCTCTGCACCCACAGGGGATTAATACGCTAGAAGACATTGATGAAATTGCTTATCTACCAACTTTAGGCGTTTATCGATTTGAAAATCAAAAACGTTTGTTTGAGTGGTATATCGATGCTCATAACGGCAAATTAGTAAAGTATGGCTTCAACTCCACCGATTTTTTAGAGTATCGAGGATTGCTGGGATGGTTTGCTCCCTGGATTCACGATCTGATTGAAATGTCCTTTTTGTTTTTTATGTCAACACTGGCAGTCAGTGGTGTTTATCTGTTCATTTATCCGTTTCTAATAAAGAAAAATTCAGAGATTAATTCAAGCTTAAAGGAAACCCTTTAAGTCGGGCAAATCCTCGTTCGATATAAAAACCACCATTATTTTACAAAAGTTCATAAGCTGGTGGTAAGAGTGATCGCTTCCAAGTGCCTCAAGAGCTTATCCAAACCGTATTCAGAGAGCAAGGCATGGTAAAAAGGACGCATGGAAGCTAAATTAGAAGCTATATCTTAGATTATTGGTGTTGGATTATTGGTGTTGGAGTCGGCAGCCAAACAAATCGCGCAGGCGTTGGATTTGGAAGTTGAACAAGTTCAGTAAGCTGCAAAAATAGGCTCTAAGTCAAGATATATCAACGAAAATTAACAGCATCTCTAAATATCCTTGCTATTTTTGGTTCCCACAATTTTTAATTTTTTGTATGGTTTTGCTCTCTCCCATTCTCCAAGCTAGACTCTCCCAACCCCTCAAAATTGGCTCATTTGAGGTAAAAAGTCGGGTTCTCCAGTCGCCTCTATCTGGAGTAACGGATCTGGTGTTTCGCCGTCTAGTGCGTCGTTATGCGCCAGATTCGATGATGTATACCGAAATGGTGAATGCTACAGGGTTGCATTATGTCAAGCAGTTACCCAAAATCATGGAGGTAGATCCAAATGAACGCCCAATTAGCGTTCAACTATTTGATTGTCGTCCAGATTTTCTAGCAGAAGCAGCAATCAAGGCAGTTGCAGAAGGTGCTGATACTGTTGATATTAATATGGGTTGTCCAGTTAATAAAATCACTAAAAATGGTGGCGGTTCTTCGTTGTTGCGACAACCAGAAGTAGCAGAAGCAATTGTGCGAGAAGTGGTGAAAGCTGTTGATGTCCCTGTGACAGTAAAAACCCGTATTGGCTGGAATGACAACGAAATTACTATTCTCGACTTTGCCAAGCGGATGGAAGATGCAGGGGCAAAAATGATTACGGTACATGGACGCACCCGCGCCCAAGGGTACAATGGCAATGCTCGTTGGGAATGGATTACCCGTGTAAAAGAAGTGCTTTCTATCCCAGTGATTGGGAATGGAGATATTTTCTCTGTTGAAGCAGCGGTGAGATGTTTAGAGCAAACTGGCGCTGATGGTGTGATGTGTTCCCGTGGAACTTTGGGTTATCCGTTTTTGGTAGGAGAAATTGATCACTTCCTGAAAACTGGGGAGATATTACCGCCACCAACCCCAATTGGGCGTTTGGAATGTGCAAGAGATCATTTACAAGCCTTATGGGAATATAAAGGCGATCGCGGTGTGCGTCAAGCCCGTAAGCACATGACTTGGTATGCTAAAGGTTTCGTTGGTGCTGCTGAACTCCGAGGACAGTTAAGTGTAGTTGAAAGGGTAGATCAAGGTTTGGCAATGATTGACCAAGCAATTGAAAAACTGGCTAATGGTTATGAATTAGAGGAAGAAACACAAGGTAGTTTGGTAATGCTTTAAAAAATGAATATTACAAAAATTTCCTTTATTACTGTATACAGCGTTTTTCAGGTAAATGAGGTACACAGGTAGGGGCACAACATTATTGTGCCCTTACAATAATCTGTACTTCACTAAGTTGCAATCTGCTGTATATTGTGTATTTAACTAATCAATGTGGAGGCTTGCAATGTTAGTTTCCAAACACAATCAGATTGTATCTATTCCCGAAATCCACTCTTTAGAAGACTTTATGGCAAATCCTCCAGACGGGATGGAGTGGGTGAATGAGCAACTGATAAAAAAAACAGGGATAACATTAAAACATAGTGAAATTGAAGTTAATCTAAGCTTTTACTGGAGAAGTTACATCAACACCAATCAACTAGGTGGGAAAATTTACACTGAAGTGCCTTGTCGCACATCTAAACAGGGCCGGCGTCCTGATGTGGCTTATCTGACGCCTGAATTGGTAGCTCAATTTGGCAATGTTCCCACTTTGCCACAGAGTTTTCCACTAATTGCTGAGATAGTTTCACCCACCGATTTAGCTGAAGAATTATTTCTCAAAGCACAGGAGTATTTGCAGTCTGGTTGCGAAGAAATTTGGCTAGTATTTCCTGACAGTCGGTTAGTTTTCGTAATGACTGATAATCAGGTTTTGGGGTTTAAAGCTAGTGATGTGGTTAGCACTCAAAAAGTCTTGCTGGGTTTTAGTGTAGCTGTAGACGAATTGTTAAGTTGAAAGAGACTTGTTTGAAATCCTATGAATCAACCACTACTTCGCTTTGTCGCTAGCAAAAATTATAAAAATCTGTCTTTAGATAAAGTAGTTGAGCTAAAAAAACTCAATATATTTATAGGTTCAAACGGTTCAGGCAAAAGCAACTTTATCAGTTGTTTGAAATTTTTAAAAGACAGCTTAACTACAATTCCTGATGAAAGTCGCGGTGTTAGTAGTTTTGAAAATGCAGTTACTCAAATTGGTGCTAATCGAATTTTAGATGGCAGTGTAGCAAGCCCTGCTGTAGTCACACTTGCTTATTGTTTTTCACAATTTTCCCAAACTAGTACTCCCGGAAGAAACAGTGGAATTCTTGATTTGAAGATTTATGTTGACAAAAACCAGCCAAGAGTTAGTATTTCCGAAGAATGTTTATATAGCAAAGAAGATTTACATGAATCAGCTTCATCAAGACCTTTCTATTATTATAAGTTTCATGACAGGGAAGCGGGCAAAGGCGCTGTATCAGTTTATGATAGTCCCGGACAAAATTCCAGCACTCATTTTGAACCTTTAGACAATATAGATACCAATTCTTTGGGGCTTTCTGCTATTCCTCGGCTGCTTGAATATAGCCAATATCCTCCCGAAAGCACACCTGTTTTCAGAATTAGAAGAGACCTTGTTGAATTTATTTCCAAATGGCAATTTTACAATGCCAATAATATGGATTTAAATCAAATTAGAACGGCAGAACCTAAAATAGGAGGAAGTGATATTTATTTATCTTCATCGGGAGATAATTTACCACTAGTTTTAGATAATTTGACTCAGCAAGATATCGACTTCGAGGACAGCATCAACAAGGCAATGAAGTCGATTTTACCAAAAACTCGTCGTCTAAGACCTATACGTTCTGGTCGCTTGTCTCTGACTGTAGAATGGTATTTTCATGATATTAAGGAAGCTTTTTATCTAAATGAAATGTCAGATGGAACTGTCAGAATGCTTTGTTGGGCTACTATATTACATTCTCCAGTTCTCCCTTCATTGCTAGTCATTGATGAGCCAGAATTAGGATTACACATATCGTGGATGCCAATTTTAGCAGAGTGGATTAAAAAAGCTGCCGCGAAAACCCAATTAATTATCACCACACATAGTCCGGATCTTTTAGATCATTTCACGGATTGTTTAGAGAATGTTTTTTGTTTTGCTTCAGAAGATAAAACACATTTCTCCATCAAAACACTCTCCAAAGAAATGCTAAATCAAAAATTAAAAGAAGGATGGCAATTAGGTGATTTATATCGTGTTGGCGACCCCAGTATTGGAGGATGGCCGTGGTAGTATGGGTTTTTGCTGGTGGTGGGGAAGCTGAAGTTAGAGGATTAATCCCTTTTTTAGAACAAAATTTTTCTAATTGTAAATTTGAACGAAAAACACTAGCTCGTTAAAAACCTGGGTCTAAGCCTGGTAAGGGAAGTAGTTATGGCAGAACAAGTCAAAGTCTAATTGAGCAAATCATTAAAGAACTACCTATTGCCTTAAGATATGAACCAAATAAATGTAATCTAATTTTAGTGTTTGACGATTTAGATTGCCGCACGCCAGAGCTTCAAGAAAAGAAAATTTTGGATGTGATATCAACTATACCAGAATGTGCTGATATTAATAAACTTGTTGTGTTTGCTGCTCCTGAACTGGAAGCTTGGATTATTGCAGATTGGAGTAACTCAATAGCTAGACATCCAGATTTTCGAGGTAGACACGAGCGGATGCGTTACTGGCTTAGTCAAGAAAAAAATATTCCTTTTAATGAACCAGAATCATTTAGTGAATATGATGAAGACAGAGATTGCTGTCAAGAAAAGCTATCAGAGGCACTAGTTGATTCAAGTGTTTTAGCTGAGTTTGATAGCCTTTCGACACGTTATTCTAAAGGATTGCATACCCCGGCACTATTACAAGACATCCGACCAGATGAAGTTCAACGAAGATGCCCTTTATTTCGGAAACTCTATAACTATCTTAATCATTTTTGTAGTTCTCCATCAAACTATGGTTAAAACTTGTTGATGCGTTACGTGCATCTATTGCATCTCCTCCCAGTTGGCAGCCATCAAACTATGGTTAAAACCTGTTGATGCGTTATGCGCTTCGTGCTACTACTTATTAGTTACCCTTTTTACTTGTAGGGAGAGGTTCCGTGAACTACAGGAATGTAACTTACTAAAGTCAGGAAAAACCTTTTGTGCAGTAGGATGCACAAAATGGTTATTCTGCACATTCACGAAATAAGAAAGTTTCAATCCCTAATAGGGATTTTATTGAATTGCAATTTTGATGCTTTTAATCGGTATCAAAGTCTCTCGCTTGTAGTTTCAATCCCTAATAGGGATTTTATTGAATTGCAATTTCATAGGTATCAGGATACTTGTTGTAGAGAATGTAAGTACACTCTTCTATGATCTCTAAAGACATCTCTCTACCATAACTATCACTAAGAGCATCAAAGTAGTGAATTAAGGCACTATAAACCTTACCTAAGAAGTCCAAGGCTCCTCTGGAATAGTAAACTGTTTTAGGTTTCAATCCACAAAAAATAAAAATCCATTTACATAGGAATTAATTGCAATTGCAATAAGATGGAAGCATACAAAAAGAGAGTGATACTTTAAATCCATTTACATAGGAATTAATTGCAATTGCAATGTACTAATAGATTTTTTGCATCGCCTGGTGATACTAAATCCATTTACATAGGAATCAATTGCAATTGTAATGACTGAGCGATCGCTGTTCCCATTCTTAGAGGAGATCGCTACCTCTATTAAAATAAGCAATCGCCTAATACTCGCACACTTTAATTTACCAAATCAGGGAATACCTCTTGCACAGCAGGATGCACTAAGTGATGATTTTGTACGTTCACACCCTTAGCTAATGCTGGGTTAACTTCCAGTACTATAATTCCCAAATTCGCCAACTGGACGACATAAGGTAATGTACTGTTGTTTAGTGCCTGAGTTGCTGTCCAAGGTACTGCTCCTGGCATATTGGGAACGCCATAATGTACCACACCCTCTTCAATGTATACCGGATTTGTGTGGGATGTAGCATGCAAGGTTTCTATACAACCGCCTTGGTCAACAGCAACATCAACTATTACAGAACCAGGATGCATTTGTTTGACCAATTCGCGGGATACTAGTGTTGGTGCCCTACGTCCCAGTACTAAAACTGCACCGATGAGCAAGTCGGCTTCAATGACTGCGGCTTCAATATGAGCAGAGTTGCTGTAAAGCAATTCCACTCTAGAGCCAAATAGGGTTTCTAGGTAAGATAAGCGCTCGACACTCACATCTAAAATCTGTACGCTAGCACCCATGCCTATGGCAATTTTAGCTGCCTCTGTGCCGACAACGCCGCCACCGAGAATTACTACTTTGCCTGGTTTGACTCCAGGTACACCGCCCAAAAGGACTCCTCTGCCACCTTGCTGACGTTCTAGGAATCTGGCCCCAAATTGTACTGCTAGCCGACCGGCAATAACGCTCATGGGGGTGAGCAAAGGAAGTCTATTAGCACCAGGTTGTTCTACAGTTTCGTAGGCGATCGCACAAGTGCCACAATCAATTAAATGCTCTGTCAATTTGCGATCGGCTGCTAAATGTAAATAAGTAAATAATATCTGCCCTTTCTGCAAAAATTTATACTCAGATGTCAGCGGCTCTTTGACTTTAACAACCAATTCCCGATTCCAAGCCGTTTCTGATGTAGGGACAATCTCGGCTCCAGCACTTCTGTACTCGTCATCTGTAAATCCAGCACCAGTACCTGCTTGCGTCTCGACGAAGATGCTATGACCATTTTCTCGCAGCACCCGCACACTAGAAGGACTTAAGCCTACTCGAAACTCTTGATCCTTATTTTCCTTGGGAACGCCGATTTCCATGTACCGCCTCTGATAATTTTTTTGTTTAACTGTAGCCTGCCAATCTCAAGCTTGCTACGTCTATATAAGGGATAGCTGTATTAGAGATAGCTAATCTCTGTTCTAAGTTTCTCAATTTAATCTGACTAGACCCAAACTCTTATGCTTGACTATTACCCCAGTATTTATACAATATATAAAGAATAGTAACAATTTATTAATAGAACGATTGTATAGCTCTCTACTAAGAAGCTTTTGCTGAATTTCTCAAGTCATCTTGGCATTCAAGCACTGCAATCAGCTCATAAGCTACTCTGACTTTTCAGGTCATGTGAAAAAGTTAACGCAAAACCTAACCCCCTAACCCCCTTCCCGCATCGGGAAGGGGGAAAATTCAAAGTATCTCTTTTTTTAGGAGAGAGGTTTTCGAGATATAGAGTAAAAAGTCAGATAAGCTACCAAGTGTAGGGTAAAGGTTAAGGGCAAAAAAACGAGTCAATTCCTTTAACCTTTACCGCTTATCCACACTTCCCCGACTTCTGCTGTGAAGTCTCATATCAAGTCGTTTGCTGAAAAAAGGTTTCTTAAAAATGACACAACCACAACCAACAATTACACCTAAACTAGAGGAGCCTAAGTTTGGCTTTAACGAATATGCTGAACGCTTGAATGGTCGAGCGGCAATGATTGGCTTCGCTATAATGCTAGTGATTGAATATGTCACCAATCAAGGGGTGCTATCATGGCTGGGTCTGAAGTAGTGCTACTAACAAGCACAAGGTGGAAGTTGTAAGCTAGTAATTAAAAGAGTTTTAACCAGCTGGAACAACCAGTTGGTTTTGACTTTAGTAGCGTCTCGTTGGCGCAGCCCAAGGTAGAGAAGAGAAGCTATGCCGTAGGCTTTACGCTGTGCTAACTGTTCGCCTTTGGCGTTGCCGCAGGCAGACGCTCTCTACGAGACGCTACGCGTAGCTAGCTTCCCCGAAGGGGTACGCGGACTCGTTGGCGTAGCCTCTCGTAGAGAAGAGGCTGCGCTATCGGCAAGAACCACCGCTCAACGCCAGTTCCTTTAAGTAGGGGAACCCCACCAACGGACTGGCTCGACTTTGCGCTATTTACGCGCCCGGCGTACTAGATACTTTAATTAGACTTATTCGTAAATTATTGCCCTAGAATGTAAACAAGAGAGAAATAGAAATACCTATTAGTGATTGAAATATTACAAACTTGCAACTAGTATATGCAAGACGATTAATGAGTATACTTCCCCCCTACTAAAGAAAATCATAATTAGTGTCTGCCTTAGATGAGAAAGGCAAATTACGGGTGATGTATTCTTGGTAAATATACACAAAAGGTGAACTGGAACCAACCAAGCTGTGATGAATGCTGTATTACCTCGTTTTTTGAAGTTAACCTACCGAAAAGAGCCACTAATCAGTGTATTGATGACAATGGGCGTTATGGATGCCCTGATTGGCGGATTGAATGATAGCTGGTCGTTGTTTGCTTTTGGTTTAGGAACGACAGGGATAGCGCTAGCCTATAAGTTATGGCGTTTCCAGCAGCGTCGTCCTTTACCAGAGGAGCCTGTAGCGCAACATTATTTGCCCTCTCGTTCTTCTAGTCCGCCTTTACCAATGTTAAGCGTTTCTAAGAAAAAACCACCTCTTTAGGAAGTGCAGAGTTATTACTTAATAACTCTGCAAAATTGATTGGGTGACCGTATATATAAAAGTGAGGAAAAAGAGTGAGTAGTGAGGGAAGAGGTGGGGGTAATTTTCTGCGACCGTATATTATCCTGGTATTTATGGCAGCTGTTACCCTTCCAGTGACTATCTGGCAAGGGTTTCACATTCATCAAGCTAATGCTGCCATTGAAGTAATACCAAACTCCCAAACTACCAGCAGCTTTGCTAATGCCCAACTACTTTACACACTCACAGGACATAAAGGAACCGTTAAATCCCTCGCTTTCAGTCCAGATAGTAGAATTCTTGTGAGTGGAGGTGCAGAAAACGAGGGTGTAATTCGCCTGTGGAATCCAGCAAACGGCAAAAAGTTGGCGGATATTAACAAAGCACACAAAGCAGCCGTAGAATCTTTAGTGATTTCGCCAGATGGGCAAACCCTTGCTAGTTGTAGTGATGACAATACAATTAACCTCTGGAACCTGAAAAATTTAAAATTTAGTCGCTCTTTTGTCGGACATACCAGTAACGTATTATCTTTAGCGGTGTCTCCTGATAGTAAAGTTCTAATCAGTGGAGCTTTGGATGGGATTCGTCTATGGGATTTGCTACAGGAGCGCCCTCTAGGGACTCTAGTAGGCTTTGATAATTTGATTTATACCCTAGCCATTAGTCCTGATGGACAGACCTTGGCTAGTGGTGACGATAAGGGTGTAATCAAGCTGTGGAATTTGAGTACTGGTAAATTAATCAGTGAATTTGTAGCTCATTCTAATGCTGTTAGCGCTGTCATGTTTACACCAGATGGACAAACATTAGTTACTGCTAGCCGCGATCGCACAATAAAACTGTGGAATATTAATACTGGAGAATTAGTCCGCACCCTTACAGGACATAATAACTGGGTAAATGCGATCGCCATTAACCCCGATGGACAAACCCTTGCTAGTGCCGGCAGAGATGGGATTAAATTGTGGAATTTAACTACAGGTGAGTTAATAAATACACTCAATGGACATAGAGACTGGGTGAGTGCGATCGCTTTTAGTCCAAATGGTAAAATTCTTGCCAGTGGTGGATTTGATCGACAAATCATGATTTGGGGGATTCCACTAAAACCTAATTAACAGCGATCGCACCAAATAATCGTGAATTCGTAAACTATATCCTCGACTTCTTAAAGAAGTCGGGGATATAACTTGTCTGAGATTTTCATGCTCCTTCCGAGGCTTAGTGACTCGCTATCGCTAACGCTATTGGAAACACGATGCCAGTCGCTCATCGGAATTTCCTCAGACGCTCTCTACCAGACGCTGCGCGTAACTTGCTTGTCTAGTAGGGTACGCGCAGCGTCTGGTAGAGAAGAGGCTGCGCTATGGGCGGCATCGTCTCACGCCATTTGCTACAACGGGGGGAAAATACGCAACGCAGTGGCTCCTCTTGTCCCAAAGGCAGAGGCTAGCTCAATACCTTTGAGTTAAGACATTTCTTTGTTGGGGTAAGCAGGGGGAGAAATAAAAGGCTTAACCCAAGCGTATTGGAGGCTAGCTCACTACGCGGACTCTCCGTTGTAGTGACTACCGTCCAGGTTTCTAGGATGATGGTGATTTTTAGACAAAAGAGTTATCAAAATTTCCCGTATTTGCTAAACTTTAGTCTTGCCTTTTTAGAGTTTTTATAGTAGAAAATCAACCAAAGCTCAGATCAAATTTTGCCAGAACTAGCCAAAATCAATGATGGTAACAACCAAGAGCGATCCCCAAATCTTGAACAACTGTAAATACTTGATGAAAATACAGCCGAGCTAATATCTTAATCCAGCAAATTCCTGTAAGTATAAACATAGGTAATTGAAAATCATCTATGCAGCTACTTGCCCTCTAGAAACGGAACAATTTTTCAACTTAGACAATCTTAGAAATGGTCATCGTCAGTAAATGGACTCAGGTAAAAATCACTATCTCGTTTGAATCAAAGGTTTGCAGCGCTTAAGCGCTACTTGCAAGGTAGGACAACTTGCTACTTAAATGATGTTTAATTTTCCCGAACTGCTTTTGATCCCCATTTCGATAGAATGAATGACTAAGCAGAACCTAAAACTCAAAACCGCTTTTGACTGCGACGCCCATGAATCAACTGAACAATGGTTTTACGCTATTTCTAAGTCTGCTAGTCGAGGCGATGCCTTTTTTGCTTCTTGGGGTTTTATTCTCCAGTTTGCTGCTGTTTTTTGTTGATGAGCGCAAATTAGTAGAAAAAATGCCCAAAAATCCACTGCTGGGTGCTTTAGTTGGCAGTATGATCGGCTTTTTATTTCCGGTGTGTGAGTGCGGGAATGTACCAGTAGCGCGGCGGTTCCTAATTCAGGGAGTACCCACACCAGTCGCAATTGGTTTTTTGCTAGCAGCACCAACAATTAACCCAGTTGTAATTTGGTCAACTTGGACAGCATTTCGAGATCAGCCAGAAATAGTGGTCTTACGAGTCGTATTTTCCTTAGCGATTGCCACAATTATCGGCTTTGTTTTCAGTTTTCAAAAGGACTTAAATCCCATAGTCCAACCTGCGATCGCTCGGTATATGAAGTTTAATCCGCCCGCCCAGCCGGAAATCAAACGCCGTGGTAAGCGTTACGAAGTACAACAGGAAGCAACAGTACCGAATATCTTGCAATCGGGGACTTATATCTTAGGAGGAAAAGCAGGTATACCTCTGCGGATAGATGCTAACTTGATACCGCCTACTACAATCTCTAGTTCCAATAAACCGCTTGCAGATAAACTGCGCCTAGTGGTGGATAACAGCATCCAAGAATTCCGAGAATTGGGCGGAATCATGGTTCTCGGAAGTGCGATCGCTGCTGCTATTCAAGTCCTAGCTCCCCGTGAATTAATTCTCAGTTTGGGTGCTGGGCCCATTACCTCAATTGTGGTCATGTTGATATTAGCAGTAGTAGTGTCAATTTGTTCTACAGTCGATTCTTTTTTTGCTCTATCTTTTGCCTCAACTTTTAGCAGCGGTTCATTGTTGGCATTTCTGGTATTTGGGCCCATGATTGACATCAAAGGCATTGGTTTGATGTTATCTATTTTTAAGCCCAAAACAGTTTTTTACTTATTTGCTTTAGCAGCACAATTAACATTTGTGTTCACTCTTTTCCTGAACTTGCACGTCCTTTAAAAAATTAGTCATTTGTCCTTTGCTAATGACTAATGACTAATGACTAATGACTAATGACTAATGGCTAACAAAAATCCCAAATCTAAAATCCCAAATCTGTTACTCCCTTGGCTGGATGCTTTAGCAATTACAGCTTGGGGCATTTTGATGTTGAGATATTGGCTAACTAACAAGCTGAACCTGTTGATTCACCCAAATTACATTTGGTTCGTGGTCGTGACTGGTATCAGCTTGATCATTATTGGTTTTTTGAAGATGCAGGAACTTTGGCTGCGGCGTCGCCGTGATCTGACGCCAAACACCCAGCATATTAGTTTATTTCGCCCTGGTTGGAGCAGTGCTTTGTTGTTGACTACAGCGATTCTAGGTTTTATCATTACACCGCAAGTTTTTGCTAGTGACAAAGCACTCCAAAGGGGTGTGACAACTGATTTATTGGGAAGCACACGTGTCAAACCCCAAGCCTTTCGGGCTACTGTTCGCCCAGAAGAGCGATCGCTTGTAGACTGGGTACGCACCGTCAATGTTTATCCAGAGCCAGATACATACGCAGGACAAAAAGTCAAGGTGCAGGGATTTGTCATCCACCCGCCAGATATCGGAAAAGAATATTTGTTCTTAGCACGATTTGTCTTAACTTGCTGTGCAGCAGATGCTTACCCTGTGGGATTACCTGTCAAACTTCCAAACAATCAAGAATTTTATTCTCCTGATACCTGGCTGGAAGTCGAAGGACAAATGGTGACAGAAAATTTGGCAGGTAAACGCCAACTTACTATTGCCGCTACCTCTCTCAAAAAGATTCCCCAACCGGAAAATCCTTATAGTTATTAGTTATTAGTCATTAGTCATTAGTCATTAGTCCTTTGTTGATGCCCCATGCCCAATACGCCATGCCCCATGCCTAATAACCAATGACTAAATCTAAAGCATTTATTCAACCACTGGATCGGATAGCGATCGCACTAATGCTACTGCTGAGTGTGCTGATTGGGTTAATCATATTGCAAGGTGATGTGGTAACTGCTCGTGTCCGGGAATTTACTTGGCAAAATCAACAAATTGGGGCAGAAGATAACTCCTTCACCCTCACCTTCAGCCGCCCAATGGAAGTAAAAAGCGTAGAAGAGAACTTGAAAATTGAGCCGCCCCTAGCAGGTAAATTCAGTTGGGCAGGGCGGCGGATGGTTTATACATTGGTGACACCAGCACCCTATGGCACGAATTATAAAGTGCAGTTACAGGGAGCCAAAGATAAGTTTGCGGAACAAGAAGGCAAAAATCGGGTGATAGAGCCTTTTGTTGGTAGCTTCCGCACACGCGATCGCGTCATCCTTTATATAGGAACCGATCAAGAAGAACAGGGACGGTTAGTTCTTTATAACTTGACCCAAGAGCAAAAAAGGGTACTTACCCCTAAAGACCTGATAGTAATGGACTTTGAGTCGTTTCCTGATGGGGAGAAAATTTTATTTTCTGCTCACACAACCAAGAACCAAGACTTACTTTCAGCTCAACTGTACACGGTGACAACAGGCGTTTCTGGTAAATCTGGACAAGAAGCAGAACCAGGAGGCAAAGTTGACCTGACTTTAGATAGTAAAGATTATCAAAACCTGAAATTTGACTTATCACCTGATGGGCAAACTATTGTCATTCAGCGCGGAAACAAAACTAATCCTGGAGACTTTGGACTATGGTTTATGCCAGCAACCAGTGACGGTTCAAAAGAAAAACCTATCCCTAAACGTCTGCAAAGCCAACCGGGGGGAGACTTTATGATCACGCCAGATAGTAAAGCCGTAGCAGTTGCCCAAGGACAGGGAGCAGCAATTTTACCACTGCAAGGTGATGCCAATAAACCCCTAGACTTTCTGCCGCAGTTTGGTTTGGTACAGGCTTTCTCCAAAGATGGCTCTCAAGCAGCGATGGTAAAGTTTAATACAGATTACACGCGAGATTTGTTTTTAGTGACAAACCAAGGTGTGCAGAAACAACTATTAAAAACAACAGGCTCAATTCTCAGTTGCCAATTTGATATCGCCTCACCCACCCTCTACTGCTTGCTGACACAGCTAGTATCCAAGGAACAATACATAGAACAGCCTTATGTGGTGGCAATTGATCTAAAAACCGGGCAACAGAAACCACTGCTAGTACTACCTCCCGCTCAACGGAATGTGCAAATGAGTTTATCTGCCGACGGTTTAGGGTTGTTATTTGACCAAGTAGTACCGCAGACAAACCCGACATCATCACCCACAAACACTTTGAAAACTGATGATGGAGATACGATCGCTACCAGTAGCCTGTGGTTAATGCCTCTGTTGCCCATCGCTGATGCTGCAACTGTTGAAATTAGACCAGAACAACTCCCTTTAACTGGATTTCATCCTCGTTGGCTACCTTAATCAAAATAGGACTTACGTAAAATAAGCTGTTCCTCAAAAACCAAAGCATATTTCATTGTGTTGACGGTTGACTCTCAACAGTCAACCGTCAACGACTTGTAAACGCCCACCAGAAGGCTTACCTGATTTTATTTTAAAAAAGAATATCTTCTGATAATTTTTCTTATAATTTTAGTGCAAATAATCATAATTTACTAATGTTTTGAAAAGGGAATTTTGAGGTAAAATGCTCGAAGACAATAAAGACTTGCTAAAAGATAATTACCCTAGGAAAAAAGCAATGATTAACAACCAATTTCAAAGCCTTGACTCAATTGATGGTGTAGAAGATATTTCCCAAGAAAACGCCGCTGCTTATTCTGGTGGAAGAGTCATTTTATATGATGGAAAAAACGAGGGAGGGACATCCCTTTCCTTCACCACAGGATATGTTTCAAATCTCGGCAAGTACGGTTTCAACGATAAAACCTCATCTATCGAAATTACAAATTCTCAGAGATGGCAGTTTTGGCTAAATACAAATTTCCGAGGTAATAGCATAACTTACGGTAAAGGAAAGTTTAATCTCCAAGGAATATACAATAACAGCATTTCGTCTTTATCACGCACTCGTTAAGCAGTGGTAGAGTGACTTGTGTGTTGAGTAGGATGTTTGAAAAGTTTGTTGGTAACAGCAATACCTCCCAAACCTAACTCCTCTACCCCCTTCCCTATCTTAGCGTTCGCGCAGCGTCTCTAAGAGTTGCGGCATGAAATGCGGCAATGGGGATTTCAAAGCCTCTTTCCCTGTGGGGAAGAGGAATGGAAGCGGAGTTTATAGTATAGTTTGCGACTTTTCAAACATCCCTGACACTTAAGTTTTAGGAGCTAGCAATTAAAAATGAAAAAAATGATCAACCCTTTACCATAATTGAGGGAAATTCTTTGCTACCAAATCTACAAAGGGCAAGGTATGCCTTGCCCTTTTATTGTGAGAAAAATAATGTCAAGCATCTACCTTAAGTTCTCTAGACAATTGCTAATGTAGAAGACCTTTATTAATTGCTTGATTTGAGATATTAGTACTTTAGATTTTCTAAAAGATATTCTCCCATCAAAAAATGGTTGGGTATCGTCCTTAGTCAATAGTCAAGAGCCAACAATATAAAATTTAATTATTTTTCCTCGTTCCTCCCACCCTTTATGGTAAGCTACTCCAACTTTGATTTTCTACCTTCAGTTCAAGAAAACAAATTTCTGCCACCAATTAGTTGTTAGGACAACATTCGGTTGTCCGAATGAGAAGCCGCTTTACGTCTACGTTCTTTCCTAATTTTGCATAAGTCCTGATAGTGATGAAAATTATTTTCAGTAAATTTTTGCCAGCAAATCTATGAAAATGACAAATCTAGGATTATTAGTTTCCGCTATTTTAGGAAGTTTTTTGCTTTCGTTGACTTCAGCTAATGCTGTTATTTTAGTAGAACCAATTGTTACCACACCTAACAAAAACTTCCCTGACGGAGAGGGACTTGGAAACGATTTCCGACCTCTAAATGATATATTGGCTAGCAATGCCCCTGATGTAGGTAATCTACAAAATTTATTAAATGATACAGGCTACACAATAAACCAATTATCTCTATTATTGTTGACAAACATTGATTTTATTGAAGGAAAAGTAGAGTGGGGAGATGTAAATGGAGACAGCAAAATTGGTCTATCTAACATTTTTAGCAATATCACCATCGCTCCTGATTTAGTTCTGCAAGACACCCCTTTTCCTCGGTTGGATTTAACAGATGGAATAATCTCAGATGGAAATCGTTTTACCCTCCAGTTTATTACTAGTCCAGATTTAAGTCCTGTAGATCCTCAAAAATACGGTCCTTTGGTGACAGGAGTTTTTTACGACGGCTTTAAATCTGTTCCCGAACCCTCTACTATTCTTGGTTTTACGCTTGTAATAGCGCTAGATCTTAGGTTAAGGTTAAGAAACAGCAAGTGAATATATAGCGATCCTAAATGAGTCGTGAAAAATATAGATAAGGAAACGAACCGCCTTTCCAACTCTTGGAAAGGCTGCGCCAAAGGAGCGCTACGCGTAGCTTGCTTCCCCGTAGGGGTACGCGCAGCGTCTCCAAGAGTTGAACGCACTGTACTTCAATTCTTTCTCAGCAAAGTAAGGTTGATGACTCTTCTCGCCAGAACGTTGACAAATTCTCATTTATTGGATTTGAAACTATAAATTGATAATTTGTCCAAGCTTCCCAAAAAATATAAATTGATAGTATTCCTAAGAACATACGAAGCACTAAACTAACGGTATTATCTGGTAGTTTCGGCAATGTGCGAGTACTCATCTGAACGCCTAAAAGACCTCCACATCCCAAAACTATACCTTGAACAAACAGAATATTTCCCTCTAATGTGTGTCCTGTGCAGGCAGCTAAAGCAGTGATCACAATCACACCCAAACTAGTCTGAATTGCTACTTTAATTTCTTCTCCCAATAGCAACATTTGTAGTGGCACCATAATCGTACCGCCGCCTAAGCCAAATAAACCTGCTAAAATTCCTGCTGCTCCTCCAGTGCCAATTTTAGAAACTAATGGGTTAAATACTGGGGCTATATTCTCTATTTCATTGAAGGCCAGTTGCTTGCGAAGCTCAATCAGATAGATATTAGCAAGTAAAATGATGCCAAATGTAAAAAGTATTATATAGGATGGAATTTTATTGGCGAAATATACACCTATTCCAGTAGTTAAAAAAGCTGGAATTCCTAAATAAATTACTCGTTTCAAGTCAAAGTAGCCCATCCACCAATTCTGCAAACTTCCAGAAATTGAAGTAATCACAATAGCAAGGCTACTAGTAGCGATCGCCTGAACGGGAGTATAACCTAGTGTGACTAAAAGAGGAATTGTGATAATACCGCCACCTATTCCTAAAAGTCCAGCTATGACTCCAGATATTAAACCCCCGGTCACTAAAATCAACCAACTAAAATCAATCATAAATAGGTCTTTTCTACATAACTGACTTGGTGTGATTAACCTTGTACTGTTACCGGATGGCTAACAACACCTCCATAGAGCAATCCAGAATCATTCCACGGAACTGTACTCGGTTGTGTGTTACCTAAATTGTCAGTAGCACGAGCTTGGAGAAAATATTCCCCAGGAACTGGGTTCCATTCAATGTCCCACCGTGTCCATGCAAATGGAAAATTTGGTTCTCTCAGTCGTGCAAATTGCCAAGTTTTACCGCCATCTAGGCTGACTTCCACACGCACAATCTTTCCTTTCCCAGACCAAGAACGTCCACGTAGTAAGTGGGTTCTAGCAGAAAGCGTAGCTGGCCAAGCCAACTCAAAGGCGCTTTTAACATTTTGGTAGGTAATCAGTTTACCTTTATACGGAGCGATCGCTGGGTAATCTGCACCAACCAGCACCATCTGCTCCGTCACCCACTGGGTATATATCGGTGTTTCGGAAACCTCAATCCGCTCAATCCATTTAACGTTGGCGTTTCCTCCCCAACCAGGGAATAAGGCACGGCATGGCTGACCATGATCTGGAATTAATGGTTCTCCGTTCATTGCATAGACAAGGAGCGAGTTATCTGCTAAAGCCTTGGCAATCGGAACTACATTGTTGAACTTGGATTTATTCGTCCCCTTTGAGTCCAGCGAATCCACATCTGCGCCCTCAACGAGTACGTCTTTTGCTGTGGATTTCAGTCCAGCTCGCTCTAATAATATGCCAAGTGGTACACCAGTCCACTCAGCCACACCAATAGCCCCAAGCCTCCACCGGGTTCCAGGGAGTAGTGTGTTGTAAGCTTCTTCAAAGAAGCGCCGACCATTAGCAGCACACTCAATGGCACAAGTGACTGAAATGGACGGCATAGCTATGATTTCATCGTAAGTAAACTCGCAGGGGGCAGAAACGCCAGTTCCATGAATTTGTAAACGCCATGTAGATGGATCAAAGGTCGGAGGTGTACTGCGGTTATGAACATAGAACCAATCATTTGGTACTAAATAACCGCGCCCATACATTGCTTCCCAGTTCATCTCTAATGTGCCTTTGCTATGAGAAATATACCCTGGTGGCAAAGGCTTAAGTATTTTACTGCCTTTAGTTTTAATAGCTGCCTGACTATAAGCAGGCGCAGGTTTAGCTAACCCTCCAATGGCTGTTGCACCAACCATAGTGGCTAGTATTTGCAGAAAGCGCTGGCGCGAAATACCTGCATCTGTACTTTTTTGCCAGATATACTGATCAACCCGTGCGTGTAGATAATCCTCCTGGTCAAAGAGGTTTTCATCGCTCAAGCTATTACCCCCTTGTAATTATTTGTAATTAAATATTGGCAGGCAGCAAAGGAGTTGAAATTCTGCCTCTGCTACCTGTTATTCTGCACAAATATCGATTTTTGGCAAGAAAAAGGAACGAGACTAACCCTCTATCGCTGTCCAAACACCAGTTATCTCATCTTGTGTGTAGTTGGGCAAATAGTGAGCAAATCCGTTTCTAGCTATTTGGGCGATCGCATCAATAAAGCGCTCGCAATCTTCCAATGTATTATATACAGCAAAGCTTGCTCGGATAATACTAGGAATGTTGCGCGTAATTCCCCTGTCTACTTCTTTGGCAATTTCGCAGTCTTGCTCGTCTGAAATATTCTTGAGCTTGCGAATGTATTCGTATGTGCAGAAAGCCCCAGCCCGAACCCCAATTCCGTATTCTTGTGCCAGAATCTCTGCTACTAAGCGTCCATCAAACCCATCAATATCAAAGGGAATAACATGGGCTAAATTGTCTCCTGGGATATGTACTTTGACGCCAGGAATCAGCCCAAGCCGTGTAAATGTGAATTCAACTAAAGAGTGTTCATACTGAGCAATGCGATCGCGCCCAAGTGCTTCAATAATTTGAATGGCCTTGGCAATGGCAATAGCACCCATTGCGTTTGGTGTTCCAGGGTCATGGGCCCGTTCTGTATAAAAACGCTTTATCTCTAGGTTTCTGGTGATATAAGGCAGGTTTCCACCCCCGATTTGATAAGGGTAGGAACTATCAAAAAATTCCTTTGGCCCCAGCAAAACCCCGGTTCCATAGGGTGCATACATCTTGTGTCCAGAAAAAGCCACAAAATCTAAATGACATGGGTCATCATCTGCACGCATATCTACTCGTTCATGCTGGATTAGCTGACACACGTCAGCGAATATCTTAGCACCATACTGATGTGCTAAAGCTGCAATTTCGTAAATCGGGGGTCTGTAACCTGTAATTGTTGAAGCACCTGTAATAGTCACTAACTTAATTTGCTCGGCTTCGGGGAGATTTTGGTGTGCCTTGAAGATATCTTCAATTTCTGCGACACTTACACTTCCGTCCGGCTGGGTTCTGTACTGCACAACTTCGTCTCTAGTAACCCAAGGCAGCAGGTTGGATGAATGCTCAATATCAGAAACTAAGATTTTCCCAGGTTTTTTTGTCCAAAGTGTGGCGGCTCCATTAATTGCTTCTGTTGTATTCTTCGCAAAGATTACATAGTTATCTGAAGATGACCCCACAAAGTCTCGAATAATATTCCGACTAGCGTCATATTCTCGTGTAGTGATGATGGATTTTTGCCCGGAACCTCGATGCACGCTGCCATAAGTGTCAAGCATTTCATCCACATACTGCTTTAGGGTTGCAAAGGGAGTGGTTGTAGCTCCATTATCCAAGTTGACGTATTTGACATACTTTCTGTTAAAAGTTTTCACCCTGAAAGACAGAGACTCATCTGTGAATAACGGTCTGATTTCTTTGTCCCAAAAACTGTCAAAATTTTCTGCAACCAGCGGTAATTGGGCAGCTTCTTGCTTTATATTTGCGCCCATTGCAAGTACGTCAGTCATCTTTAGCACCTCTATTTTAAATTTTTATTTTTTGGACAAGCCTAACTGCCATAAAGCTTTATTCAACGCAATAATCATCTCAATGGCAGTAATGATGGTCTTTATAATTACTTTCTTGCTAGTAGAAAACTCTGTTATTCAAATTATTCTTTAATAAAATAATAAAAAAGCATATACGTATTAATACTGAATTAATTTCTTTAAAAAGTAATTTATTATACAATGTAAAAATATTTATAAGTAGTCAAGTATACTTTAAACAATTTTTTTGTAGTAATTAAATAAACTTGACACATTGAAGGCAAGTTGATAGAAAAAGCCTTTTATTAACTAAACCTGGAATTGCTTACTATGACTGTATTTACCAAGAAAAAAGCACGTACTAAGTTGAGATTGCTCTTTAAAAAAGTTTTATTAATCCACTTATAGTAAATATTACTTTTTAAACTAGAATTTATACGTGTTTACTCGTGTTTGTCAGGATTTACTAACATTGCACTTCTGGCAGAAGCTTTCAGTTGTTTGCTGACATTAAATAGCGATCGCCCAAGATTACAGAATTTCATTGAATAGTGAATGCTTATACTGACATCTATCCTGAGTAATAAATAAGTCAGTATAAAAATGTATTAAAGGAAATATAATTTTTATATCTTAAGACAGATGCAATTTTATATAATAAAGTATAGACGAGAAAAATTTTATCTAGAAAAACTTCATCAGCCAATACAGTTTAGTTTTGAAGTATCGGGTTTCTCCTCTCTTTTGCCTATCCCCAAAGGCTGCCCGAATTCCCCTTCTGCCTCTTCTTGACGGGGAAGAGCATCATAGTGTTATAACGGCATCAGTCTAGATACAGAATGGGGAACACCAATTGATAATTAATTGCTGGTGCTTGAAGAGAGTTAAACTTAGCTTTTAGAGCAAACCCTGATTAGACGCAGTTGATAAGCAATGCTAATGCCAGCACTGCTAAATATTTTTAAGCAGGTGGGTCAAGAGTGATGAATGAAGCTGACACCTCAAACAAGGCGGCTGTGATGGAATCCCTAAATTCTGCTAATTCGCCACAATCAGAGCAGGCGAGTTGTCCCTTTTACTCAGTTGTGCCTCATGACAATATGGAAGTTACAAAACTGCCACTCCTCATGCCAGCTGAAGATACACAATTTTCACAAAATACTACCCAGCAAGACTGGGTTGCAGAGCCTGAAAGCGGCAAACAAGCACTTATTGACTCGGAATTTCAGAACCTGCTGGCATTGAACGAAGAATTGCGTGCAGCTAACAATAAGTTGTATGAACAAGTGGAGCAGCTAAAAGACAACTTAGCTGAGTCTGAAAAGGTTTTGCAGTGGCAGAAAACGCGTTCCAGCGTTACTGAATCGATGCTCAACCAACACACTCAGGAACTGGCAGCGGCTCAAGAACAGATAAAGTCCCTATTTCAACAATTAGAAACTGCTGTACAAACTGTTCAACGCCAGGAAATTTTCACTGATACTTATAAAGCACAGCTACAAATTAGCCAACAACGCCTTGCCCAGTTAGAGCGAGAATGTACGTTGTTACACACTAACAACAACGAACAGTCTCAGCAACTATTGCAATCAGAAACTGCTTGTCGGGAATTACGTACTAGACTAATGCGACAACAGCGCCAGACCCTGCAATTCAAAGCAGCTCTGGAAAAATGTCTAGATACATCCGTTCCTAGTTATGACTCCCTAGAGGATAGTGCAAAACATCCTAAAGACATAACTAGTGGACAAGGAAGATTCTCTAGAAAAGCTCGGTCTTTGTTTCCTAATCTACAGCCAATTCAACCTTGGTCAGCAGAATCAGAATCTTTGACTGAGAATCTAGATAATTCTTGGGGCGAACCCTCAGCACCACTGCCATTCCAAAAAAATGAAGCCACTCCGACGCCATCATCTGCTTGGAACTGGACAGTTAAAAAAGATACGCCAACACCAACACAAACCGAGATATCTCCAGAAATTGATGATTCCCCAGATACACCGGAAGCTGTTTCACCTTTGGGTTCATCAAATTTAGATCAGCAATTAGATAGTTTAATCCAGATGTTTTTCACCTCCCAGCCTGCATCTGCATCACCACCGCCTGCGGCGAAAACAGATGTAAGTGATGCGCCCATCTGGGAGACTTTAGCAACAATCTTAGAAGACGATGAGAAACTAGAAAATCCACAGGAGGAGCAGTTGGAGGCAGAAATTAATCCTCCTGCAACTACCTCCACTTCTTGGACGACAGATTCTGTGCTTTCACCAGCCAATAACTTACTGGTTTCCTCCACTCCACCTCACACTCAGACGCCTAGTGGAGAAACTGAAGACTACTGGTCAGAAGTTTCACAATTGACGCAGTTAGAATTGTCAGCGACTGATTTGTCCTCAGAATCATCAGGTAATAACACTAATGATGCCAATTCACCTTCACCGGTGGTTTATCCCCAGCGTCCACCCAAGGGGCGTAAGTCATTGGCATCTGTGGAACTGCCAAATTTTCGCCCCAAGAGTCAATAGTTAGGAGTAGAGACGCGATTAATCGCGTCTGTACAGGAGTTAGGAGTCAAGTAATTAATGCCCAATGCCTAATGACTAATTTAGAATTCTTGCTTCAGACTTTGAAATTATGGCTTCTGGGCTAATTTTTGCTACTTGAGCGCGCGATCGCGGTTTGCCTGTGGCGATCGCATAATTAATCGCTAACAGCCACAGCCACAATCCCGGATTCCGCGGTTCTAGCCAAAAACCTACCCGGTTCAAGAAGCGTGAAAACCACGGACTCAGCAAAGCACCAACCAAGGCATGACGGCCGAAGTTAAAATAACTACCAAGCCATCTAAGCAAATCCCTTGGCCCAGCAAGTTCCCAAATCCATAAAAGCAAGGCAGGATTTTTTCTAGCTGCTTTGAGTGCTAGGCGGTTAAAGGTAAACCAATCACACCTATCTTTAATGAAATTATCTGCCACCTCTAGAGGTTCATCTGCTAACAACCCAAAAAAGGTATTGAGCATGGAGTTAATCCGTTGGGGTGGTAAAAATTTCCCTGTGGGCACCATCATGCCTTTGGAAAATAGCCAAGTCACTGAAACGTTGCTTTGGTAAGCGCGAATTTGGTTCAAGTGTCCCAAACTCAACAAGTCATGCTTGAGAGCAGTATCCAATAGTGTTGTTAAGCGCTCTAAGTTGCGAACTAGCGAACCAAAACCGGTAAAGACGAGGGGAGACTGGAGTGATGCGGCATCACCGATCGCAATCAATCGATCAAAAGCAACAGTGCGATCGTGACTTCCCATACTAAAATGCCCCGGTATATACCCAAATGTCGGCTTCTTCCACACCAATTTGTCCATATCGCACCTGCGATACTCTGGCAAAATCGTGAAAAAGTCCTCGTACATCTCCAACAAAGAACCGGGATTTTCAAGATTGACTTCGTGGTAATGAAATAAATAAATTGTCAGTTCATCAGCTGCTCCAGGAAACAGTTCCCAAATCAGCTGCCTTCCCCGCGAGATATCCCCATGACTGTAAAGAACATCCCCATACTGGGAATCCCAAACCCCTGGCTCAAATCCGCTCTCAATTGCCGCTCCCACTGTCGGACAGACACTATCAAAAGCCCGACCACCATTTAATTGCCAAGCGATGGGGGACGCAGTTCCCATTGCATCTATTAGCAGTCGTCCACTTACTTGCTTTTCAACCTGACTGGGTAAATGCTTGACTTCTAAAAGAACTTGTGATATATCAATATCTGCACGGATAAACTCTGTTTCATCCCAGATTTCACCGCCTGCCGCTTGCAGTTTTTGCCCACACATTTGGAGCCATTTTTCGGAATCTAAGCCTAAATTTAGGACTGTAGGTGTGTGGAGGACGGGCGATCGCAGTGAGTATGGATTATTAGCATCAAAAAACTTATTGAATCCGTCTTTGTATTCCCTGGCAATGATAGTTTCTAACTCAGCGGGGGTGACTAAACCCAGGTTAACCAAGCTTTGAATCTCATCGCGGGAAATATTCCATTCTCGGTTCATCCGCCCAAAGGGCATTCGTTCCACCAACAAGACTTTATATCCGAGTTTTGCCATCAATGCTGCATGAATCGCGCCTAGTGCGCCACCGATGTAGATGATGTCGTACTGGGGATTAGGGATTAGGGATTGGGTATTGGGATTACCTTTTCCCCAGTCCCCTTGACTGGAAAACACGACTTGACGCGGTTGTTGAGGATTCCGTACCCCTTCGCGCCATCGTTGTTCCCACCAATAGGCACGCGTTAGGTCATATTCACCGTTGGGCATTTTCTGAAAATACTTGACGGTGAGGGGGTAAACAGAGCCTAGCGCTGCAAAAATCGATTGCTGGGATAAATCAATCGCTGGCGGTTCTGGGTAATGATGCCCAAAACGGCTTCTGATTTCTTTGGTTAGACGTTGCAGGATTTGTCCCTCACTGGGAAAGGGCTGTTCTGCCCAACGAAATACTTTCAGATAGGTAGTTCGTTGCACTGACCAGACAAATACCGAAAGTTCCGCAGGCAAGTTTTCGGAAATAGCCCCAGTAGCAGTTGTAGTTGCAGTAGGGATTTTGAGGCGAAAGCCTTCCGAGGTAAGCACTTTTTCTCCATTTCCGGGTTCAAAATCTGTTTGTAACCAGCTACGCACAGCTGCTATATCCGGAGTTGGAACTTCTAAATAAAGGATTTCTCTCATCTTTTCCTGACATCTCCGATCAATCTACTCACTAAGACAGATTTTATGAAGGCACAAAGTAAGGTAAACTCCGCCCTATTAGTTTCGTAAAGATTCAGTGAAGAAATTTATAAGAGTTTATCAAAGTTATTGGTCATTTTGTATTTTTGTAAACCCACGCCATGAATTATCCTATTCCAGATAGTCCCCAGGAAATTGTTGCTTTGCGACAAAAACCGATTGATGAAGAACTAGTTGCCAGTGCGATCGCTGGAGTTATTAAAATTGTCCGCGCTCAGGGTCAATCTTTGGAAGAATTAACCGCTCAGTTGCTAGCAGATGATCCACTGCTGGATCAGCAACAACGTCGCTGGTTGAGCCAATTAGTTGCCCAATCCTGGGAAAAGTTCTCCTAAGACCTTGCATAGGATGAAGTTTTTGTCGCAGCATTAGATTTCTAGGTCTGCACCTAAATATTGGCGATGCCTGCGGCGGGCTACGCCTACGCATTTTAGGTGTAGGAGTAACATATCTGGAATTGGCAATTGGGTTGCTATTTTTGCATTTATGGCATAGAAGCCACTAAATTAACCATATCAGCGTTTTACGTTGCTAATGAATTTTACATGAAATTTGGCAGGAGCTTGAAGAGTAACTATGACTTTTCCCTTGGCAGTAGTAGTCTGCTAAGGTAACTCTACTTAAAATCTACTGATAAATGGGGTATTAAATTAACTTTCTTACTGCTTTTGAGAGCAAGTATGAACGATGCTTTTAAACATGATGCGTAGGTGTAGCCAGCCTTCTCTATGAGACGCTACACGTAGCTTGCTTCCACGTTGCGCCTTGCGCTTCCCGCAGGGTAGTGGTATGGCATCGTTGGCTTAAAAACTGTGTTTGCAACCTCCATTTTGACAAAATTTTAAGCACTATTACTTATTGACAAATGGTTAATGAGCTTAACCTGTCAAGATAATTCATAATTGATAATTCATAATTCATAGTTAACAAATTTGGCGGGTTTAAGTCCCCCGGTTCTATAATCGGCAAATATGTTGGCGGGGTCTAAATCTTTGTTACAAAACTGTACTTCCGACTTCTTTAAAATGAGTGTTAGCTCTGAACTCTCCACTCATTTAAGACCACTGATTTAAAAATTCAGTATTGGCTCTGTACCCATTCCAAAATTCATGAATTATGAATTATGAATTATGAATTAATAATTATTTGGTTACCCAAAGTTAATACCCTACCGTGGAGGAACGCCAAGAAAGACAATTTCCTCAGCATTCAAGACATTCAGGGTGAACTGATCACGCTTAATAGTGTAATTGTTGGAGGTGCCTGTAATAATGTAATCACTTTTGAAATCAGGCAGAATTAGCTTGTCCGATCCGGCGCCACCATCGAGCGTGGCATTACCGTAACCAACATCAAATGTGTCGTCTCCATATCCACCCTTAATCAAGACATTGGCAATAGCGCCCCCTTGGTTTGAAACGGGATTACCCTTAGTATCAATTCGACGGGCTTTGAAGTAATCGTTACCGTTTCCGCCATCAATTGTGCCGCCTTGAATGCCAACGCTGGTGCCATAGCCAGTAAGGATATCAGATCCTGCTCCTTCATAAATAATGCCATTAGTATTAACAATACCTATACCTTGACTAATGCCCTTACCGATGATGGTATCCTTGCCATCGCCTAAATTGATGATGCCATTGTTAACAATACCTATACCTACACCAGGTGCAACTTTATCAGCCTCAAAAGGGATCTCGTTCCCTGCACCGCCTGTGCCCGTGCCAGAAAGGAAGTCGTTTCCCTGCCCTGTACTAATTACGCTACCCTTGCTGTTGGAGATGCCTATACCATTCCCCGCAAGGGTATCACTACCACCACCACCAGCTGCTTCCCCATCACCCCCCTTGCCGATACCAGTAATAGAATTGTTTCCTTCTCCTCCATTAATGTTGCTGCCACCACTGTTGAAGATGCCTGTAGCATTTGCTCCAACAACGCTAGCACCAGATCCAGCAGTGCCGGAGATGGAATCGTTCCCTTCTCCTCCATTAATATTGCTGCCCTCAGTGTTAGAGATTCCTATAGCACTCCCTTGATATTCTCCAATTCCATTTCCAGAAATCAAGTCGTCCCCTTTTCCTCCATCAATGCGGCTATTCTGAGTATTATTGATGCCTGTAGCAACACCTATTCCATAACCGTCGCCTCCCGTTCCGGTTCCGAAGATAAAATCTTTTCCGTCTCCTCCATTACCGTCGCCTCCCGCTCCGGTTCCGAAGATAAAATCTTTTCCGTCTCCTCCATTAATGTAGCCACCCTGAGTGTTAGAGATACCTATACCAGGTACATAGGTTCTATACTCGAAGCCACCAGTGCCTGTGCCAGAGATAGTATCGTCTCCTATCCCTGCATTGATGATGCCACTGTTAGCAATGCCTGTGCCTGTGCCGGCATCATCAAAGCTGCCGTCGCCGCCGGTGCCACTACCCTTGATAGTGTCGTTACCTGCTTGAGTATCAATGACTCCCTTTTTTAGAACTTCAATTCCAATTGCTGGGAATGCATTATCCTCTTTGCCCACCACGAGATCGGAACCAGAAGTGCCTATGATTCCGGGTAAAGAAACAATTAGTCTGGACATAATATAATTTTCCTGAATTGAATGTGATCAAGTTTTAACCTCTGAAAGTCTTGCTCTTTCAAGAATAATTCTCTCAGTCAAAATTCAGAGTTCTCTGTGAATTCTGACTTTCTTAGCTCAGAAGTTTATAGAGTCAGAACTAGAAAGTTGCAGATTTGACAAGCTATCTATAGGACTCCTGTTTAATTTTTGAACTTATATCATCTCAGCTTATTACTTCTTCAGCAATAGACAATAGGGAAAGATTAATTACCTGTTGCCTTTTACCTGAAGGTGTATGGTATTTTTTCAAAAATCAAACCAACAAGTAATATCTCAACGATTTTTGAGTTTTCCATCTGAATTATTCGAGAAAGTATTTAAAAATTTATCACCGAATTTAAAAACTGCTTGGTATCGCAGAAATAAACGACCTCTACCAGAAAGTATTCAGTTTGTCGTTACCAGATTTCCAAGAATTTGGATAGTAGACTGTTCAACATTAGAAGCATTATTTTGTAAGCTCAAAAGCCTAGAATCAGTTCCCAAAGGACAATTAGCGGGTAAAATGGGAACAGTGATAGATTTAATAACTAGACTACCAATAGAAATTTGGTTTCAAGAAAATCCGAGAGTTTCTGATACTAAACTTGAAGAAAATATCTTACACTTGATCACAGCAAAGACCTTACTTTTACTGGATAGAGGATTTTATCATTTTAGCTTTTGGCTCTCCTTAATTGAACAAGAAGTTCATTTTATTACTCGTTTGAAAAAAGGGGCATCCATTAAGGTTGAGCAAGTTTTCACAGATAGTTATTCTCTCAAAGACCGTTTGATTCGTCTGGGGTCTGGCACGAAGACGACTCCCGTAATTACTTTACGTCTGGTTGAAATCCGTTCAGGAAAAACTTGGCATTCTTACTTAACTAGCATACTTGACCCTACTGTTTTACCCCCTTATGTAGTGGCTGATTTATATCGAAGACGATGGCGGATTGAAGATGCTTTTAACACTGTAAAACGTCTGTTGGGATTAAGTTATTTATGGACTGGTTCAATCAACGGTATTCAGTTACAGATTTGGGGTACTTGGTTATTTTATGCTGTATTGGTTGATTTTGGTGATGCTGTGGCTGACGAGCTTTCTTTACCCTTTGACCAAATTTCTTTACAGATGATTTATTGCGGTCTATATCATTTTTATGTTGCTCATCAAAAAGGTCTTGCTTGTGACCCTATCAAATATTTTGCTGCGCTAGATAATCAAGATTTAGGTATTGTTAAACGACAACGAAAACCTTTGATTAAGCTTATTGTCGCACCTTTCCCTGATCAACAACGAGGCAAAAGAGAATTTTTCTTTTAAGCACCTTCTCAAATCCCCTTGACAACTGCCTCACAACCTTAACTTGTGACCAATGAGTCAGTACTGATTGACCAGAAAGAAAAAGGTTTACCCTGAGCGTGGCCGAAGGGTACAAGCCCACTTTGGCTCCCTTCGACGCCGCCCTTACTTCGACTTCGCTCAGTACAAGTAAAAGTAGCAAATTATACTTATAGAAGTCGAAGTAAGTCGAGGTAAGCCGAAGTCCAAAATCCAAAATTACTTGGCCTCCCCTTCTGATCGAAAAGCGTAAAATGCAATAACACTACATAGCGGTTTTTGTCAACTAGAAGCTTTCACCGCCGCTTCTGCTTGGGAGTGCAGCAACAAACCGTATTCCAAGCCCTCCACCACCGCTTGATAGGAAGCCTCCAAAATATTGGTGGAAACTCCTACCGTTGTCCAGCGTTGACGACCATTGCCTGATTCTACCAACACACGGGTTTTCGCCGCAGTGCCCGTATGTCCATTGAGAATCCGCACTTTGTAATCTGTCAAATCAAAGGTTGCTATTTGGGGATAAAAGTTCACCAAAGCCTTGCGTAAAGCTGCATCCAAAGCTGCCACGGGCCCGTTACCTTCGGCCGCCTCCAAAATATTTTTCCCGTCAACAGCGACTTTGACTGTAGCTAGGGCATTGCTAGTTTCTTTCCCCTCAATCAAGTCACAGTGGACTTGAAAACCTTTGACTTCAAAAAACTTCTGGCGACCTCCCAAAGCTTCGTGCATCAACAGTGCAAAACTGGCCTCTGCTGCCTCAAATTGAAATCCTTCACTCTCCAAATCTTTGAGGCGCTGGAGAATTTGCTTGGCTTCTGTTTTTAACTGATCGAGTTCAATCCCAAAACTGCGGGCTTTGGCTAAAACATTGCTCAGTCCAGATTGTTCCGAAATCACAATGCGGCGACGATTCCCGACTTGTTCCGGTTGAATGTGTTCGTAAGTGAGGGGATTACGTTCCACCGCTGATACATGAATACCGCCCTTGTGGGCAAAAGCCGAACGTCCCACAAAGGGAGCATGTTCATCTGGCGCGAGGTTGACCACCTCACTCACAAAACGACTAGCTTCTGTAAGTTGTGTTAGCTGGTCTTCTGTGATACAACTGTAACCCGCCTTCAGTTGTAAATTGGGAATTAACGAACAGAGGTTAGCATTACCACAACGTTCACCGTAACCGTTAATTGTGCCCTGTACCATTTTTGCCCCTGCCATCACGGCGGCTATTGCGTTAGCAACAGCCATTTCCGAATCGTTATGAGTATGAATTCCAATTTGAGGGATTGGGGAAGGTGGGGCCCCCTCTGGGGATAAGGGGTAATGGGGATTAGGGATTGGGGACTGGGAAGATTCTTTCCTACTTCCTAGTCCCCAGTCCCCAGTCACCTGTACTACATCTTGAACAATTTGGCTAATTTCGTGGGGTAAAGTGCCGCCATTGGTATCACATAGGACTAGCCATTCAGCACCAGATGCGATCGCAGCCTCTAATGTCTGTAAAGCATAATCTCGATTGTGCTTGTAGCCATCAAACCAATGTTCGGCATCGTAGATAATGTGACGCCCTTGAGAACGGAGGTACTCAATTGTGTCGCGAATCATCGCCAAATTTTCTTCTAATGTCGTCTTCAGGCCTGTTGTGACATGTAAATCCCAAGACTTGCCAAAAATCGTTACCCAGCGAGTTCCCGCAGCCAAAATATCCTGTAGCATCGGTTCGGTTGCAGCAGTTGAGTTGGGGCGTCGAGTCGAACAAAAAGCAACAATTTCAGCTTGTTTGAGCGGATCTTCTTGAAGTTCCCAGAAAAATTGTACATCCTTGGGATTGGCACCAGGCCAACCGCCTTCAATAAAGGGAATTCCCAATTGATCGAGTCTCTTGGCAATGCGTAATTTATCTTCTATCGATACTGATAGCCCCTCGCGCTGAGTGCCATCTCGTAATGTAGTGTCATAGAGCCAAAGTTGAGGTGAGGAATTTGTGGTCATAAAACTGGGACCGACGAGACAACTTTCAAGGCAATGTGTCAATATACAACAAAAAGCCAGTTTGGCAATTTAAAAATGCCTAAGCTACTAGCTCAAGGTAAAACAATTGATTGTAAGCAGGGAAGCAATCTCCGAAAAATTTTGCTGCAAAATAGTATTCACCTCTACAATGACGGTGCTAAGGTAATAAACTGTCGGAGCATCGGCAGTTGCGGTACCTGTACGGTTAAGGCAGAGGGCAAAGTATCAGCAGTGAATTGGCGTGATCAAGCACGGCGTTCGCTTCCTCCCCATTCTCCTACAACAGACTTGCGTAAGAAACTGTCAAACTCAGGTTTTAGGCGATGTGAAAGTGACAAAGTTTGATGGATTTTGGGGACAAGGTTCTCGAATAGTGTGGACACCAAAAGGTTAAAAAGGAGTAAGACAAGATGGGTAGATGGACACCCTTAATTTTAATGGCTGGAGGTTTAGCCATTCTGCTTGGTACATTACTAGGCATCAACTTTCCGATGGGCGTACAAAGCTCTAACGCTCCCGGTGGCAAAGCAGCAAAAGTCCTGCCAGCTAATATCAATGTTAATAGCAGTGCTGGCAGTAAGAATGATGAAACTGCAACTGAAGGAAATGAAACAACTCAAACAAACCAAACTAGGCGCAGTATTGTAGCCCCAAAACCTGACAACAGGAGTAGCGTTGCCCAGAATCCTAGCGATGATTCAACATCACCTGCTGACAGTACAACAAACGGCAATACAGATAATTCAGCAACAGACACGCCATCCAGCGATACAAATCAAAGCAACGAACCAATTCGAGCCTTGTGGTAACGATAGATCCGTCTTTAGTTACGAGTTATAAGTTATAAGTTATGAGTTATTAGTTATGAGTTATTAGTTATGTACTAATGATAAATAGCTAATGATAAATGGCTAATGATAAATGACTAATGACTAGTGAGACTGTAATTATTGGCGGCGGCGTTATTGGTTTAGCGATCGCCATTGAACTGAAACTGCGCGGGACACGTGTCACCGTGCTTTGTCGTGACTTTCAGGCTGCCGCTACCCACGCCGCCGCTGGGATGTTGGCACCAGATGCAGAAAACATCCCTAATGGGGCAATGCGTTCCTTGTGTTGGCGATCGCGTGCTTTATATCCCGACTGGACGCGCAAACTAGAAGAACTGACCAGCTTAAATACTGGCTACAGGCCCTGCGGTATCCTCGCACCCGTTTTTGAAGAAAGTAGGGAAATAGGGGAGCAGGGAGGCAGGGGAGCAGGAAAAAAAGAGGAACTTCTCACCTTTGCCCCTTTGCCTCTTTGCCCGTCTGCTAGCGAAGAGTCCCCGGCTTACTGGTTAGACAAACAGGCAATTCATCAATATCAGTCAGGATTGGGAGCAGAGGTAGTCGGTGGCTGGTGGTATCCTGAAGATGCACAAGTTGATAATAAGGCTTTAGCTCACGTATTGTGGACCGCGGCTGAGTCTGTTGGTGTTGAACTCAAAGATGGCATTACAGTAGAAGCATTTTTACAGCAGCAGGGACAAGTGGTTGGCGTGCAAACCAATGCTGGAGTAATTCGCGCCGCGCACTATGTTTTAGCTTCAGGTGCTTGGTCAAATGAATTGTTACCACTACCTGTGCTACCCAGAAAAGGACAAATGCTGAGTGTGCGGATACCGGAATTTGTGCTAGAATTGCCTTTGAAGCGGATTTTATTTGGGCAAGATATTTACATCGTACCGAGGCGCGATCGGCTGATTATAGGGGCAACAAGCGAAGACGTTGGCTTTACCCCCAACAACACCCCACAAGGCATTCAAACATTACTACAAGCTGCCATCCGGCTGTATCCCCAACTAAAGCATTATCCCATCCAAGAATTATGGTGGGGATTTCGCCCAGCCACCCCCGATGAATTACCCATCCTTGGCACCAGCCACTGTCAAAATTTAACCCTTGCTACTGGTCATTACCGCAACGGGATTTTACTTACGCCCGTAACAGCGGCATTGATTGCCGATTTAATCTTGGAACAAAAGTCTGACCCCCTACTTGCTAATTTTCACTATTCACGCTTCCAGTCCAAGCCATCTACCTCCACCCCAATGCTGACTCACTCTGCTAATTTCTCTAACGGGCATCATATCACCCCACTCCCCACAGACACGATTAATCGCGTCTCTACCGACTCCCCACTGATTATCGCTGGCAAAACCTTCCAATCCCGCTTGATGACGGGAACTGGTAAGTATCGCAGCATTGAGGAAATGCAACAAAGTGTTGCCGCCAGCGATTGCCAGATTGTCACCGTAGCAGTACGACGGGTACAAACCAAAGCTCCCGGACATGAAGGTTTAGCTGAAGCCTTAGATTGGACGAAAATTTGGATGTTGCCCAATACCGCAGGTTGTCAAACTGCTGAAGAGGCGGTTCGGGTGGCGCGTTTGGGACGAGAAATGGCGAAATTGTTAGGCCAGGAAGATAATAACTTTGTCAAGTTAGAAGTAATACCTGACCTGAAGTATTTACTTCCAGACCCGATTGGGACGCTGCAAGCAGCAGAACAACTAGTCAAAGAAGGCTTTGCAGTATTACCTTATATCAATGCTGACCCCATGTTAGCCAAGCGCTTAGAAGATGTAGGCTGTGCTACAGTAATGCCTTTGGCATCGCCAATTGGATCGGGACAAGGGCTGAAAACAACCGCCAATATCCAAATCATCATCGAAAATGCAGGTGTGCCAGTGGTGGTAGATGCCGGTATTGGTTCACCCTCAGAAGCTGCCCAGGCAATGGAATTGGGAGCAGATGTTTTGTTGATTAATAGTGCGATCGCCCTTTCTCCAAACCCAGCAGCAATGGCTCGTGCCATGAATTTGGCAACAGTCGCCGGCCGTCTAGCATACCTTGCTGGCAGGATGCCCATCAAAGATTACGCCAGTCCTAGTTCTCCTCTGACTGGGACGATTACTAGTTAGGGAATGGGGCATGGGGAATAGACGGACAAGGGAGACAAGGGAATAACCAATGCCCAATGCCCAATCCCCAATGTAACGATTTGTCTAACAGTTTCAGAGCGGATTTAGCATTTATGTAACATTAAATGAACAATAAAGACAAAGGAATTAATTCATGCCCTATACAAATGAAGAAGGCGGTCTTCTGAATAATTTTGCCCGCGAACCAAAGATTTATCAAGCAGAACCTGCCACAGAAGGGCAAAAGCGAACTTATATCTTACTAGGAATCGCCGCTACAGCTTTAGTTGGCGGTTTGATTACAGTCGCCTTCTTTGTTTCCCAGGTCAGTTGAGCATAAAATATTTTTACTAAAATTTCATCTTTATAGTTTTCAGGTTCCGATTTTAAGAGGGGCCTGCTTTTTTATTTTTTGTTAAAATTGAATTAGCGATTAAAGTATAATTATATACTGTTTTATTCTTCTAGACCTGAAGGCTCAATTTATCCTGAGCCGGATAACATCCACTTAAAAATCATTTTCATTATGAGTTCAACCCACTTGGATGCGCCTAGAAAGGTGATATGTACTGTGTTTTGGCTATTTAGCCGCCATGAGCGTGAATGATACTGCACATAACGAAAATTTTGCTTGGAATCGGCAAGTATACCACCGCCTGAAACTTGCCCTAAGTCTTGGCTTACGACGACAACTTTTTTTAGCTGTATGTGATGATTTACACTTGAGAAATCAAGTAGCGGGCCGTTTGCATTCTACATTGGCTTATCCTGTTGGACAGGTGCTATATCAGCCATCAAATACCCAAGAAAATAGCACTCCAGCTTATCCGCGATTAGTGACGTTGCGTTTGAATTTAAACGATCCCAATCCCATAGTTCAGATAAATCAATGGTTGGCAAATTATCCACCGCCAATTGTTGGGGCATCAAAAGATACCCCAGGAAGACCTTTTCCAGTACCAGCGTTTCAGATTGTAGGCGTGGAGCAGCTAACTAAGCAACCAGTCGCAACACAACGATTATTTTTGCACTATATTCGCTTAAGCGAACAATATTTCTCTAAACAAGAATCCAGCCGATTTCTAGAATCTAACTTGCTGCTGTGGATACCGCGTCCTTGGTTATCTGCTATCAAGCAATCAGCACCACAGTTTTGGCGTTGTCGTACTGGCGTATTTGTGTTTGCTGGAGAACCGACACCAGCGACTCAGAATTCGGGTTATCCAGAACGTTTTTCTAGTTCCAGAAGCTTGGATTTAGAGAATATTGAGCAGTCGATTCTAGATGAATCAGTTACCCAAACAGGACTCAGAACCGCAGCCACCGAGTTAAAGTTTAAGAATAATTTCGATTTTCCGGCAGAAACACAAGGGAATGGCGTACACAAAACCCAGGAAGTTTCGCCGTCAACAGCGGATTTCTTGAAGACTGTGCCACAACAGCAGGAATCTACTAATAGGTCTGGTAGTGGGAATAATAATCAATCGCTGTCGTCTTTATCTTATATTAGCAGCGAGTTAACGGAGCTAGTAATAGCAACAATCAACACAAATATTGCTCAAGATACAGAGGATTACTTACAACCGCAGCAGATTTTGTTGGAGATTGAAGAATTACACGAAAAGCAAGTTCCAGGGGAGGTACTGGCAGAAGCTTATCATCGCTTGGGCATTTTATACCGCCTTCGGATTGAGCAAGGAGAGTCAACCCTAGAAAACCTGATGGTGGCGATTATTGCCTATCAGGAGGCAATTAGCTATGATGAAGCCTCACCACAACTCCCAAACATCTTGAATGATTTGGGTACACTTTACTGGATGCTATACCGCACACCACCCAATTCTGAGGAGGGACAAACTTATATAGAGCAGGCAATAGAATTTTATCAGTTGGCGTTAAAGATGATCTCATCCCAGACAGATCAGGAAACTTACGCTCGTGTGCAAAATAATTTGGGGACAGCTTATGGTGATTTAGCTCGTTTTTCTCACCCATCTGAAAATTGGCAGCAAGCAATATTAGCTTACAATGAAGCACTCAGCTACCGTACAGCCGACATGGACTCATTAAAGTATGCGGCTTGCCAGAACAATTTGGGTACTGCTTACTGGCATCTAGGGCAATACAATCAACCGATTGTGCATTTAAAGAAAGCGATCGCAGCTTACAACGAAGCACTTATACACTACAACCCGGAAGAGGAACCGCTTAAGTATGGTATGATTCAAAACAACATAGGTACTGCCTGTTGGAATCTGGCACAATACGAACAACCTGCCCAAAATCTCCAGCTAGCTATAGATGTCTACAGCGAAGCTCTCAAGTATCGCACTCCAGCTAATGTTCCTGGCGCCTGCGCCGCTACACAAAATAATCTGGGTACTGCCTACTGGCATCTAGCAAACCTATCTCAGACAACTAAAGAGGCAGGGCAAAAGTATCTGCAACTATGCATCAGCGCTTATGAAGAGGCCATAGCCTTGGCTCACTCACTTAGTGGTACTCCTTTAAGTTTTGATTTGCTTGCCTCTCACAATAACCTGGGTCTAGCACATTATCAGCTTGTAATAGATAAGTCGTTTAATGGTGACAAAGCAACATGTTATCAACACTTAGAAGTAGCATTAGATAACCATTTGCAAGCCTTAAACGGATTAAGTAAACAACCAGATGCTTATCAAACAACCTTCACTTATGTAGTGAAAACTATTCGTGCTTTTCATAATGAATTAGGGATACAAGGACAAAATCTAGCTTTATCTAAAGTTCCTAGTCAGTTATTGCCAGATATTTTGTCAAAATTATAATCTATATGCCGAAAATCCTTGAAGATAAACCTGATTAGCGACTTATCAAATAAATTGAGTCGCCCTCATGATTGTCAAGTTGTCAAAGTTCGCTTGGGATTACGCCCTTGTTTTATCCCTTGCGGTTATTCTTGAATTCTACCAACGAATCACATTCGTCCCAATAGCGCTGCGAGTGCCAAAAAAGAGTAAATTGATATCAACTTGACACTTGATCAGAGAAGCAAGTAAGATAGCGATGTCTACGACGGGCTACGCCTATGCAAACAGTTTTACTAATTATAAAGTGATGAAATATTTGAATAACCCATAAAAAAAGCTCAATAAATATAAATTTTTTAATAAAATATTTTTAAATAAATATAAATATTTTATAAAAATTACAATAATTATTGGCGTATTTTCCGTAAATTTACTAACGTAGACTGGAGATTTAGTTGAGAGAAAGCTCCAAAATGAGAATTGAAACATAAGTTATGAAACTAAGTTTAATTTTTGCGACTGCTATTTCTAGTTTTTTTGTGGGTGCGACCACAGGATTTGGTTTCTCTGGTCAAGCACATGCTCTAACTTTTTCTGGTATCTCTAGTGGTACATGGGGAGAACCTACTCCCGGAAGTATAGATACCACTCCCCTATATACGGGTGTGGGAAGCAACACATTTCTTTGGGGTGATGCTAATGTGTGTCCACCAGCTTCAAATGCTCCTAGTGGGTGTACAATAACAGGCTCAAATGAACTTATTTTAAATGGAAATTCCTTTTCAACTGACATCAACTCTCCATTCAAAATAGGTGATTTAACTTACTTTAATGGAACGGTACTTCAAGGTACAAGCGTTGAATTTGTACCTTTAAATATCAATCTATCCTTGAGACCGTCCGTTGGAATCAGCCAAGTTTTTGACTTCAAGTTGCGTCTTGTAAATACATATAACGAAGTAACAGATTCTGATAATAATGCAGACTTTGTATTTATAGACACAAATTTGAGTGATCGTAGTTTCACCTTTGAAGGCAATAAATACACGCTTGAGCTAACTGGCTTTAATCCAGACGTTAGCCAGATAAGTATTAAGGCCCTTGAAGGAGCCACAACTAAAACAGCTATTTATGCCAAAATCAAAACTATACCTGAACCTGCGTCAGTAGCGGGTCTATCCCTAATAGGGATATACTTGATATCTCGTAAAAAATTCTTGAAGAAGAAATACTAAGAGCTTTGGCGGTTAGAACAGCTGCTGCTATTCGCCTTTGAGAATGTAATTACACTAGGGAATTTTCCGGCTCCAATATGAGGTTTATAGCACTTTTCGTACCCTGTGGGAAGTCCTACGAACGGTACGCCAGTTTACTCAAGTCTGTTAACCCGCTCACATAACTGGCTCTAATATTCCACACAATTGAGAACCTCTATAAACCTCATATACCATACTTATTGATGGCAATTGAATAAATTTTAACCCAGCATAAGAATTGCTGCGATCGCATCAAAAATTTATCAGACTAACCCTTTCAAGATAACTCGTAAAATCTCTTGAAAATTAAAACCCGCGCTGGCGGGTTTCGTTTTTATGGTTGTCCGACTTCTAATCGCCAAGATATAATTCGAGTTTGGCTAGTTGCGTAGGCGTAGCCCGTCCTAGACATCGCTTGACCTTGACCGAGGTATTAACAATCCAATATATGTACCGACAGCAAATTTTGTTAAATCAAGAAATGGAGGGCGACTCTTTTCGTCGATAACTGCAAGAGTGAGAGAACCAATCACCATAATCAGCGTTACAACAGCCAGCACTTCATCTCTTGAAGGAAATTTCTTGGATAACATTCAAATCGTTTGAATCACTACATCCCTAGCTTTACAGGCGGGTGGTTGTTGTAGGCTTAAATACAGGCTTGTGATATGAGTGACTTGTGTATGCGATGAGAATGAATTACGAAATTGGCAGTTAGAATCAGCAAAAGTGTAGTGGTTAGGTTATGTCAGGGCGATCGCTTTGCTGTTCTCTAGAAGGTATCCAAAAAGCAAAAAGAGCTTTGATCGGCTGTTCCTTAACTCAAAAGGCATTAGCTGAAGATTTAGGAATTACTCGACAGCCGATCGGAAAATTCTTTACAGGTAAACCTGTTGACCGCAATCTCTTTGTCCAGATTTGCGACAGACTAAACCTAGAGTGGGAAGAAATAATTGCTGAACCAGCTAGTGAACCAGAGGTAAATCAGGATAACAGCATTGATATTGATGCGATCGTGCAAGGGGTACGTGAAAAGATAAAACCCATCATTCAACAACGCTGCGGCACAATGCGGGTGCTAGATATGACTCAGCCCATTGGATTGAATGATATTTACACCAGCGTCAATATATTAGAGAAAATCACTGGACAGCAACGATTAGGAATTGATGAATTATTACAAGAATGTACAAATGAGGATTTTGACCGCTTTACACTAGCGAGGATCACTGCAAAACGAGTGCCAGGACTGGAGGCTGTAGAAAAATATCCCAAGTTAATGATATTAGGTAAACCAGGAGCAGGTAAAACCACGTTTCTGAAGTATTTAGCGATTCAGTGTATTGGAGGTGAGTTTCAGGCTGAACGTGTACCGATTTTTGTCACCCTCAAAAACTTTGCGGAAGCTGCAAACAAACCTGGATTATTGCAACACATCACTGAAGAGGCAATAAATCCTATCTCTTCTATCCGAGATGTACTAACTTATGGCAAGGTATTAGTTTTACTCGATGGGTTGGATGAAGTTAGAGAAGAGGATAGTAACCGTGTATTAAAAGAAATTCGTGAGTTTTCCGCTCATTTCCCAAACAATCAGTTTGTCATGACCTGCCGGATTGCAGCAAAGGAGTATACTTTTGAGAAGTTTACAGAGGTGGAAGTTGCTGATTTTGACGATAAACAAATTTCCAACTTTACCAATAAATGGTTTAAGGATAAAGCTGTAAAACCAGAGACTTTTATCAAACGTCTTAAAGAAAATAACCGCATCAAAGAACTAGCAGCAAGCCCTCTGCTACTGACGTTGCTTTGTTTAGCATTTGAAGAGTCAGGGGATTTTCCTGTTAATCGTTCTGAGTTATATAAAGAAGGACTGGATGCGTTATTGAAAAAATGGGATGCCAAGCGGGGAATTCAACGCGATCAGATTTACAAAAAGCTCTCAGTTCAACGCAAAGAAGATTTACTCAGCAAAATGGCGTTGACTACTTTTGAGCGCGGTGACTATTTCTTCAAGCAGAAAGTAGCAGAACAATACATTACAGAATACATCCGCAATTTACCCGGTGCTAATACTGACGAAGAAGCATTGCAAGTTGACAGTGAGCAAGTTTTGCGTTCAATTGAACATCATCATGGACTAGTTGTAGCAAGGGCAAAAGGTATTTACTCATTTTCTCACCTCACATTTCATGAGTATTTCACAGCTAGAGAATTTGTGGTTGTAAGACAATCATCAGAGGAAGCGTTGCAAAATCTTGTTAGCCATATCACTGAGAAACGCTGGCGGGAAGTCTTTTTACTTGCGGTTGGAATGTCGCCAAATGCAGATCGGTTATTGCTGTTGATCAAAGAGAACATTGATGCAATCGTAGCTAAAGATGATAACTTGCAAAACTTATTGATGTGGAGCAGTGAAAAATCAGTTTCAGTTGATGTTCAATATAAAAAAGTTATTATCCGCGCTTTTTATTTAGCCTTTGCGGTTAGGGGACAAATAATGAGTCTTTCTTCTAGTTATCTTGTCCTGAGCCTTACCTTTCTTTATAGAATTATTTTTAATGAACTGCCAATTAGTGAAAACTTTATACGTGAAAATTTTAGAGAGCAATATAATAACAATAAAGACAATCTTATTGGGTTATCACTAATTGAAGCCATTGGGAATTATATGCAAGGCGATGATTTTGAAGATGATGAGTATTTTGAAGATGATTTTGAAGATGACGAGTATTTTGAATATGAATGTTCTATTGCTGCCCTTGCTCTTGCTCCTAAAACAAAGCAAGCACTGCTAGAACTTAGGAAACAAGTGCCAATAGCAAATGATCCAAAAATTTTTCAAAAATGGTGGCAAGCTAACCATCTATCTTGGAAAAAGCAATTTGAAGCAGTAATGATTCAATACCATAATATTATTACTGAATGGCAATTCAGTGTCCAGCAGAAGAAATTGTTTGAGCAGTATTACTATGCCAATCAATTACTGATATCTTGTCTACATAGCGATTGTTATGTCAGCCGGGAAGTGCGGCAGCAAATAGAAGATACCTTGCTATTACCGATCGCAGAGATTAAACAGCGTCAGCAGCAATCTTAAATACCCATGTAACAGATAGTTAATTTTTCAGTCCCACAGGTAAATCATTCGTTAAGAAAACGAAAATATTTCCCAAGTCCTAGCAAATCAATCTAGAATAAAAATAAGAGTTCGCAGTTAGCCACATTTGCCTCTATTCAATGGCTTAGATATGTGAACATAAGTAATAAAACAGGATTTGGGAACAAGATGATACTCGTTTTGCGTCCTATGAATGTCTCACCTCTGATTTAGTAACGCACATTAGCAAAATACAAATTCTGAGGAGTGATGTCTACGACGGGCTACGCCTAAGTGATCACTTCCCATGATAACAAGTACTTTTCTCTTCGGAATACGCTTATGACAGGTTAAAAAACAGTCAGAAACAAACTCAGTGAATCCCCGTCATTACATACATCACATACACAAAGGACAACCCTCTTATGACTCGCCTACATCAATGTAAATCTGGAACTGCTGCACTTATGGCAATAGCAGTTACTACAAGCGTCATTAGCCCCCTATTGGGCTTTGCTCCTGCTAATGCACAATATAGAAATGGGCAATACGGAAACGTTACCATTCCTTCTGGGGTTACTTTTCCTGTTACCTACGAAAAAGAGACAATTACTATTTCTCCTGGGGAAAGTAAATCTCTAACCTTGAGAATAGCCAATAACATTCTCGACAGAAATAGAAATGTCTTAATTCCGGCTGGTACTAAAGTACATGGACGGCTAGAACCTGTTGACTTAGATAATTATTCAAGAGATACAAGAGATACAGATGATAATCAAGGAAAAGGCGTGCGGTTTATAGCTCAAGAATTAGAATTTTCCAATGGTCAGCGTCAGTCAATTAATGCAAGTTCTCGAACATATACTACAACTGAAAGAGTTTCACGGGGGCCCAGCACGAATCAGGTTTTAACTGACGCAGCTATTGGTGGGGGTGCTGGTGTTTTAGGTTCACTAGTTACTGGGAACCGCAGAATTGACGATTTAAAACCTGTTCTCGGTGCGGCTGCGGGTGCGGGTGCAAGTGTGCTGTTGCGGAAAAAACAAGGAAATGCTTTTGTCCTCAGACCTGCACAAGATTTAAGGCTCACACTGAATTCTAACTTGAATTTAGTACCACAATCCCGTTACTAAATTTAACTCAATTCAAGTTGTGACTTTAATCACCCCGGATAGGCGATCGCCACTTTAACTCTAGTGGGCGATCGCCTTCATTTTTAACAGTAGAAAATTATATTTAACAGCAACTCTTCTACCTCTATATCGTCTGAATCAGTACCAATATTTATTGGAATACTTATTTAATTGCGCTATCGGTGGAGCTAGGAAAGTCGGCTCTATTATATTCCCTATTCAAAAAAGTATTCCAAATTAGGGAATATCCTGATATTTTTGTTAAGTAGTGGCGATAAAGGAGCCTTTTCTTGTGGTAATTCAAGGTTTCAGTTTAAGTGCATATCTTGCCATTCCCGTAGCGTTAAGTCTTTTGGCTCAGGGAGAAAAGATAAAAGTATCTTTAGTTGAAAACGTCCGTCAGGTATTCACTAACAAGGAAATGATCCTATCCAGCCGCCAGCCAATCGGCACTAAGGCGGCTCCGAAAACATACTATGTTAGTGGTACTGGAAACGACCAAAATAGCGGACTCTCTACTTCATCCGCCTTTAGGACAATTCAAAAGGCAGCAGACCTTACCAACCCTGGCGATACAGTATTAATTATGAACGGAGTCTACACAAATCTAGCCAAAGCTGGGAGTGTAATAAGTATTAAACGTTCTGGAACTGCAAATGCATGGATTAGGTATAAAGCATATCCTGGGCATTTCCCAAAAATTCAGCATAATACATGGAACGGTATCC
>NZ_JBALGC010000058.1:0-6379 GCF_036916575.1 Nostoc sp. | reverse complement strand
CTATTCGTGCTGTCGCACAGACGGGTGTTGACTATATTTCTAGTAGTGCGCCAATTACTCAGTCGAAGTGGCTGGATTTGAGCATGAGGATTGTATTTTAAATAAATAAGGCGAATAATCTGACTCCCAAGTCGGTCTTATATTGTGTTGCATTTTTGGAGGATCAAAGCCTAAAACAATGCGTCCACTATTGATTGTATGTTGCCTCAATGTCACCCAGATTTTCTGCGATCTAGACAATTTCTGCTCGACATGGGAGAAGTTATGTCAGCAAATACCACAACTATCATCAATGAGGGTAAAGAGACGTAGTAAATCAAGGATGACCAATTGCTAAAAGCAATACAAAAGCAAAAATGGTATTGTTGAATTAATTAAATAGTATTTATGGCGATGGAGCTCGCCAAAACCGCCTTTCCAGTACAGGTTAAATTAATAACTGGAAGGCTGATGGCTCCTACTTTCCTGACTTACTGCGGGAGGGTAGGGCTTGGCTAAATGCATTACCTAACTCCCCTGTAGAAAGTCTAAGTCTACAAATCGCACCTCAAGGAGTCATGGTATGAAACACTTTCGTCAGTTTGAACCGTTTATTGCATTACCCCACCTGATCAAGTGGTTACCCATTTCCTTTGTGGTAGGCATTCTTGCTGGAACAGGTTCTGCGGTTCTTTTGGCATCACTTGAATGGGCAACTGATTGGCGAGAATCGCATCGTTGGATTATCGCCTTGCTGCCTCTTGGTGGCTTCTTGAGCGGTTGGATTTATCATCAGTTTGGTCGGACTGTAGAAGCAGGAAATAATCTTTTACTCGAAGAAATCCATAAACCTAAAGATATTATTCCTTTCCGCATGGCTCCTCTTGTTCTACTAGGAACAGACCTGACTCACTTATTTGGAGGTTCAGCCGGTCGTGAAGGTACAGCATTACAGATGGGTGCTTCTTTGGCAGACCAGTTAACTAAAATATTGCATTTTCAAGGAGCTAATCGGCGAATTTTATTAACGGCAGGTATCAGTGGGGGATTCGCTTCAGTTTTCGGTACTCCCTTAGCTGGAACTGTATTTGGTCTGGAAGTTTTAGCGATTGGTAAAATTCATTACGATGCTCTTTTTCCCTCTTTAATTGCTGCGATCGTTGGGAATCAAGTAACCTTGTTATTGGGTTTGCATCATACTGCATACCGACACGCTCCCTCAATACCAACGCTGACAATTTTGGGGCTGATTTCTGCCATTATCGCAGGAGCAATCTTTGGAATAGTCGCAAGATTTTTTGCTCAAATAACTCACAAAATTAGTCACTTATTTAAAGCAAAAATATCTTATCCTCCAATGCGTCCTTTGCTCGGCGGTGTGATAATAGCAGCAATTGTTGGGTTGAGTGGAACAACCAAGTACATTGGGCTTGGTATCCCAACCATCGTTGATTCTTTCTATACTCAGCTACCTCCTTGGGATTTTGCTACCAAATTGGGTATGACTGCTTTAACTTTAGGTGCTGGATTTAAAGGAGGAGAAGTAACACCTTTATTTTTTATTGGTGCAACTTTAGGTAATGCTTTATCGTTACTTTTAGCATTACCTGCACCACTGTTAGCAGGAATGGGATTTGTGAGTGTATTTGCAGGTGCAGCAAATACACCTTTGGCATCAACTTTAATGGGAATTGAACTATTTGGTTTGGAATCAGGAGTATTTGTTGCTATTGGCTGTGTAGTAAGCTACTTATTTTCGGGTCATTCTGGAATTTATACTTCACAGCGTATTGGGTTGAGTAAGTACTCTCCTGTATATCTGGAAGAAGGGGAAACTTTAGCTAATTATGGACGACTAAAAGTTGAGCCAAAAATTGATTTAGCCGATAATAGCAAAGAAAAAGGAAACAATTCTCAGGAATAATTTCTGGATGCAATTCATGGATAATTAGGAAAGTGCGTAGTTTACTGCCGTAGGCATCGCATAGTCAAAGTAGTCATGTATGTGCGATCACTATTGTATAAAGTAAAGTAGCCACTCAATCAAAAGGAGAGGGGAAATCGTACATAAATTTGCTGGGCAAAAGGTGTCTGAAATCCTGAAGTACAAAAAGGGTAGTATAAAGCAGGCTCTACTCCCGGAAGAATCGCCCAGTTGGGATGAGTTTTGTGAAATGTTATGGGAAGAGATTGAAGCGGGAGCAGAAGTAAATCAACCGGATTTTAAAGTTGTTCGCAAGTTATTAAGCGATAAGAGGTTTGACAAATGAATAATCTTTTAGCAGAACAAATTTTAGTCCAATACCATTCTTGTGTAACCAAGTGGATGTTATTCAAGCCACAATTGTTACTCTTGAATTATGTACAGCTTTTAGACGAGTATTACCAAACTGTGATTTAATGCCAGATATCTTTGTTGAAAGTAACGGTTCCTTTGCTTTCATCAAGTTTGATAATATCTACTCTAATTTAATACGTCCATTTTTTGAGCAAGTGTTAGCAAAGCACGACTTATGTAGTGATTTATTACTAGATACAATAGTATTTACACTTCCTTGTACGAGTATTATCCCAGAAGGGAGTATAAAGGTAATAAGTAAAGCTTTGCCTAACTCAAAGTTTAACTTCAAACCAAATCCAAATACTACTACGATTGGAAGTAATTTGATGAATTGTGTAAAAGCTAATATAACTTTTAATACTAATAACCAATTCCAGTTACCCAACTACATGAATATTACTTAATATTATCTCTATCAGGTTGCGGTGGATAATATAGCCCACCGTAACCTTTAGACTAATAGATTGAGTTTAACAAAAGCGGCTAAAAGTGATCGCCTTACACCTTAAACTTCTCAGTAATCCGCTTCATCGCTTCTTCGACATTCTCCCGGCTGTTAAATGCCGAAATGCGGAAATAACCTTCACCCGCAGCACCAAAGCCAGAACCGGGTGTTCCGACAACGTTGACAGTTTGCAGCAGCTTATCAAAGAATTCCCAACTGGATAAACCATTAGGTGTTTTCACCCAGACATAAGGTGCATTCACGCCACCATAAACTGATAATCCGGCAACTGTGAGTTTCTCGCGGATAATTTTGGCGTTTTCTAGATAAAAACTAACCAATCCCTTGATTTGTGCCTGTCCTTCTTCAGAGTAAACCGCTTCGGCTCCTCGTTGGACGATGTAAGAAACGCCATTAAATTTGGTGGACTGGCGACGATTCCACAGTTTCCATAGTTCCACATCGGAACCATCGGCGGCTTTTCCTGTGAGTGTCTTCGGTACAACAGTTAACGCGCAACGGGTTCCTGTAAAGCCTGCGTTCTTGGAGAAAGACCGAAACTCGATGGCAACTTCTCTTGCACCTTCAATTTCATAAATTGAGTGGGGAAGTGATGAGTCGGTAATATAAGCTTCGTAGGCTGCATCAAAGAAAATAATCGAGTTATTAGCTTTGGCATAGTCTACCCATGCCTTTAAATATTCCTTGGTAGCAGTTGCGCCAGTGGGGTTATTGGGAAAGCAGAGATAAATTAAATCGACTTTTTTTGAGGGAATTTCGGCGGTGAAGTTGTTTTCAGCCGTAATCGGCAGATAAACTAAGCCTTCAAACTCGCCTTTGTCGTTGGCATCCCCAGTATTTCCCACCATAACATTAGTGTCTACATACACAGGATACACAGGGTCAGTAACGGCGATGATGTTATCATCACCAAAGATTTCCAGAATATTGCCAGTGTCGCATTTGGAACCATCAGAGATAAAGATTTCTGAAGCATCAATTTCGGCTCCCCGCGCTTGGAAATCTTGAGTAGCTATTTTCTCCCGTAACCAAGCATAGCCTTGCTCTGGCCCGTAGCCTTTGAAGGTATTGCGATCGCCCATTTCTTCTACAGCTTTAATCATAGCTGTACGGCAAGCCTCCGGCAGAGGTTCGGTAACATCACCAATGCCTAACCGGATCACCTTAGCATCAGGATTCGCTTCAGCAAAGGCATTCACCCGCCGAGCAATTTCTGGAAACAGATAACCCGCTTTCAGTTTCAGGTAGTTGTCGTTAATAGTTGCCATATGTAGATTATGAAAAACGCCCTCAAACAGCTTACTGCTAATTTATAAGGGCGATAACTTTGTTGTCTTGTGGGGTGTGGGGGATGAGGGAAATAACCAATGCCCAATTCCCTATAATCAACTAGACATTTACTGGCTGTTTATTATCGGCTGATGTATAACTGTTGCTATTATCAATTCCGAACTGCGTGAGTGATTCTTGACCTGTAATTAATCTTGCTCCACGATTACGGGTGAAATAGTTCCATGCCCACTGAATCATTACTACTAATTTGTTGTTAAATTCAATTAAGAAGTAGATGTGAATCAATAGCCAAAACAGCCATGCAAAGAAACCTTTCAGCTTGATGAAGCCGAAATCGACCACAGCAGAATTGTGTCCAATCATCGCTAAACTACCATAATCGGTATAAGCAAAGGGTGGCAAATTGCTACCTACAAGCCGCTTTTGGACTAATTCTGCTACATATTCTCCTTGTTGCTTCGCTACAGGTGCAACACCAGGTAGCGGTTTCCCATTTTGATGGGGAAAATTTGCTAAGTCGCCAATTACAAAAATATTGGGATGTCCCTTAATGCTTAAGTCCGGTTCGACAATAACGCGTCCAGCGCGATCGCACTCAGCAGCTGTGCGTTCTGCTAGCACTTTTCCCATTGCTGAAGCTTTCACACCTGCTGCCCATAATACCGTTTTCGAGGCAATCTCTTTAACTTCATCACCTTGTTTGAGGGTAACAATATCATTTTCAATATTCGTTACCAGTGTTTTTGTCTGGACAATCACCCCCAACCGCGTCAGGGATGCTTCCGCTTCTTGTGATAACTCTGGTGCAAATGGTGGCAGAATCCGATCCAGACCTTCTAATAGCAAAATCTTGGCTTCCGATGTGTCGATGCTGCGGAAATCTTCTGTGAGAGTTTGATTTGCTAATTCTGCGATCGCGCCAGCTAATTCTACACCAGTAGGGCCACCACCAACAATTACAAAGGTTAACCAGGCACGGCGTTTTACTGGATCAGTTTCTTTTTCTGCGGCTTCAAACGCCGTAAATATCCGACGACGCATTTCTATAGCATCTTCTACTGTTTTCAAACCTGGGGCGAATTCTTCCCAGTTGTCTTTGCCAAAGTAGGAATGCTTCGCACCTGTAGCGACAATTAACGTATCGTAAGGTATTGCTTCGTCGCCCACAATCACTTTTTGTGCTTCTGGATCAATATTATTCACCTCTCCCAGCAGTACTTTCGTATTCTTGCTCTTACTGAGTACAGAACGCAACGGCGAAGAAATATCCGCAGGAGATAGCGCACCTGTGGCGACTTGGTATAAGAGGGGTTGAAATAAATGAAAATTACGTTTATCAATCAAAGTAACGTTTACTGCCGCCTTGGCGAGTGTTTTTGCTGCATAAAGTCCACCAAAGCCACCGCCAACAATGAGAACTTGATGAGGTGGATTATTGTCAAGTGAGTTTACCATAATAAATATGTCCCTACGTTACTAGTGCTGTAACTATTCTTAACAAATTTGTATCAAAATTGTCATCAGATGTTTTGTATTGCTTTTTACATTTGAACAAGGATTAAAATAATCAAAACTACAGGATAAACAGAACTTTTCAAGATGGAGGCTCAAACAATAAGAGTTGGGAATATTTGAATCGCTCTTTGTTTGTGTAAATTTATCAAAGGTATATGTAAGATTTATGCAAACTCACTCAGAGCTAGTTGATTGTGGTGTTTGTGTCAAACGTGGTGAATGAGTTCGCCGCCAACGGGTAAAGCCATAGACAAGAGCAGCAAAAATTAACAAATAGGGACTATAAACAATTAACCAAATACCCAGCTTGAGTAAGCCAACGGAAAATGCACTCAAAGAATGGGTGGAGTTGTTCCAAGTTTCCTGAACTTGCAAACCAAAGGCAGGTTGTGGACTGGTGCTAGAAACTGCTGCTTCTAGGTTCAGCGTAATAGTAGAATAAGCAACTTGATTTTGTAGGCTTTTGAGTTGGGCATCAATTTGTTCTATTGTTTGTCGGACATTACTCAATTCTTGGGCAACACTAAGCACATCTGTAATAGAACCCGCCCGATCCATAATTTTTTGCAAATTTGCTTCAGTTTTTCGCAAATTAGTTAATCTAGCTTGGAAATCCACCAGGCGATCACCCACATCTTCTGCAGTGATATTGCGACTATCAACAGTGCCCAATTTAGCTAGTTGTTCTAAGGTCTGGAGTTTAGACTAAAGCAAGCAAAAATAGCTCGACAGTGGATTCCATTGAGTGGATGTCGAAAAATCAGAGAACTAAGTCAGAAAAAAAG
>NZ_JBALGC010000057.1:0-28136 GCF_036916575.1 Nostoc sp. | reverse complement strand
GTTGCAGATAAGGTGATTGGTGTTGGAGACTCTCTTTTAGGTGGCACTGTGACGAATGTTTTTTCGAGCGGGAGTCTAAATAATTCCGGTCAAATCTCATTTTATGCCGAGCTTATAGATGACAGTGGTAAGACTATCAACGGTATTTTCCGTGCAGATCCAGTTTTGAAATCAATTCCCGAATCAAGTTCTACATTAGGTCTACTAGCTCTTGGCACTCTAGGCATCAGTGTAGCTCTCAGAGGTAAACACCACCAAGGCGATCGCCCAAGAACCCTTGCAGCAAAATAAATACAGATGAAAGCGCTCACTCTTGTTTGGAACCATTCTTAGAGGAAACGTTGCACTCATGGGGCGTAGGCTAGCAAGAACCGCAAGTATCGCTTGTGACAAAGCAGTACACTGCTGCTATACCGAAAATCAAAGAGTGCGATGGCTCAAACGCCCGTCGGAGGCATTGCCCTCAAGCCCTGGCGAGAAGAATTAAAGAACCAACGCACTGTGTGCAACCATTTCAAGATTCCACTTTTTGGATACTAGGCGATCGCAGCCAAAATAGAATAATGTCGGATATCTGGTGGCGCAGCTATTAATCCTTCTAGCTTGGCCATTGGTACTTGCTCCCGGACTGACGCTAAATGAGTATCCAGTGCTGCCGCTCCTTCCCACTCTTGTACAAAAGTAAAATCTGTTGGATCTGATTGATTTTGTAAAAGTTCATATTTAATGACACCTGCTTCAAGTCTTGTTGGTTCAATCAGTCCCAATAATACTGCTTTGAGTTCTTCTACTTTATTAGGTATTGCCACATTCAGGAGCTACAACATGAATGGTTTGGTACGTCACTTGGTCACATGGTAATTAGTCATTAATCATTAGTCCATAGCCAACAGTTCATAGTCAATAGTTACTGCGGATTGCCAAGGCATCAGTTAGTCATAAGGCGTAGTTTACCGCCGCAGGCATCGCCTTCAAAAAATTCTTAGAGGAAAAATTGCCTTTGGTGCGATCATCGCATACTAAGTTTCCTCCTCACGAATAGCAATCACCTTACAAATAGAGATGTAAGTTATATGCGATGATATTACCAATAATTTTGGCTAGTTTGTGCTGTACTTGGTAAAGATACTCTGACAAAGCACTTGCTCCCATCAAATAGCAGTTAACTTGATGAAAATCATCGAAAGCTACTTGATTCCGTGATTTCAGTTACTAGATGAGCAGTTATTGTCTGTGTAGCCACAAGATTTGTTGAGATTGGGAGTAAAAATCTTTTTCAAATTATCCTCAACTTTGTTGGTAATATTCAACATAAGTTCAATAATGTAGCTGATGTCACAACCCCAATTCAAGAAAAATTTATCTTGGAGTGAGATTGTTACAGAGTTTTGGATAAAGGGTAATAGGTTTTTCACTTATCTTTTATACCTTGACTCAGAGCGCCTAGTGAGGGATAGATGAGTAAGTGTGTGAGGAAGTTTCAATGAAGCCGCAGAGATTAAATTATTTTTTCTGGCAGAGTGTATGATTAACTACTTCGGTAATAGTAATGTTTATAGGGAAACTTCTACCTGCGATCGCTCGATCGATTAGAACGGCAGAAATACCGGATTATCAGCAGCAACTACTAGCTCAACAAACAATCACAAACTCAGTTGTACCTCTCAGAAAAATTCACAGTTTCAAGCAAACAAAGCATGGGTTTACCGATGCCCAAAAGTTAGTACAGTCGTCACCTATACCTTCCGAACAAGCACAAGTTATACCAGTAACGGCAGTGAAGGTCAATAGTATAAGTAAGGGTTTGGAAGTAATTTTACAGACGGGTGTCAACAGCCAACGCTTGCAGCTAACTCCAAAAACTCAGGGTAACTCATACATTGCAGACATACCTAACACTCAGTTGCGTTTGATTGGTGGCAATACATTTCGGCAATCAAAGCCAGCACCAGGAATTACCGAGGTGACTGTTACCAACATTAATGTTAATACCATACGGGTGACAGTTATAGGTGAAGTGGGTGTACCAGCAGTAGAGTTGTTTGACAGTCCTGAAAGATTAGTGATTGGGGTGACAAATACTACATCTACAGCACAGCAATCACCCCCGCCACAGCAAAAACCGCCAACTAGTGAAAACCAAGCACCAATTGAATTAGAGGTGACAGCACCGCCTGAAACAGGTTATAAAGTCAATAATACAACTACAGCAACAAAGACACCAACAGACCTACTTGAGATTCCTCAATCAATTCAGGTGTTCCCTCGCCAGTTAATCGATGATTTGGACGCGCAAAACCAGGGAGAGGTACTGCGAACAGCAGGCGTTATCACAACTGGATTTCCATCGACGCTGTTCGATTCTTTTTCGATCCGAGGCTTTGGTAGCACTTTATTTCGTAACGGTTTAAAAGATTTATCAGGAATAAACACTGTTGACACTGCTAACACAGAGCGAATTGAACTTCTACGCGGTCCGGCTTCGGTGCTATACGGACAACTATCCCCAGGTGGTGTGATTAACCGTGTCACTAAACAGCCATTATCAGAACCGTACTATTTTGGTCAGATACGCGTTGGCTCTGAGAAAACTGTTGAACCCTCAATTGACATCTCTGGTCCATTGAATCAGGATCGGACTTTGTTGTATCGCTTGAATTATCTTCAAGACCAAATCTCACTAACTGACAACCTCAAGTTCCTTTTAGGAGGGCGCTTCGACTGGCTAAATACAGGCTCTCTCGACAACTTGAGTGGACAGAGAACTAGTCAAGATAATAATGCCTTCAGTCCACGCTTAGGCGTAGTTTATCAACCGATTAAACCCCTTAGCCTCTACGCCAGCTACAGCCAATCTTTTCAGCAGGTAACTGGTACTGACGCGCAGGGAAAATCCTTTGTACCTACCCGTGGAACTCAGTATGAAGTCGGAGTGAAAACAGACTTACTCAATCATAAGTTATCTACCACTTTAGCTTTATATGATTTGACTCAGACTAACCTTACAACAGTCGATCCCAATAATTCTCGCTTTAGAATCCAAACTGGGGAACAGAGAAGTCGGGGGATTGAACTACATAGCACAGGAGAAATCGCACCGGGTTGGAACATCATTTTCTCCTACAACTAGATTGATCCGCGCGTTACTAAAGACAACAGCATCAAAGTTGGGAATTTTCTTAACGTTCCTCAAAACACCGCTTCTTTGTGGACGACATACATTATTCCCACCGGATCTTGGAAAGGATTTGGCGGTGGGCTGGGTCTTTTTTATGTGGGCGATCGCTATGGAGATTTGGCAAACACCTTTACATTACCCTCTTACTTCCGCACTGATGCTGCTCTTTACTATCGCCGCAACAAGTTGCGAGTACAACTCAATCTCCAGAATTTGTTTAACACCCTTTACTACGTTGGGGCTAACGGTCAAACGCAAGTTTTTCCGGGTGCCCCCTTTGAGGCATATTTGAGCGTGGGCTGGGAGTTTTAAGCTGTGAATTTACTAATACAACTGCTGTTAGTTGGACTGTTGATGTTAGGAGTAGTATCTAGTTGTAACTACGAGTACGATTCGGCTCATAGTCAGCCACCACGCCTCTCCACTGTAGCAAATAGCGTCCGTAACCTCAAATATAGGTTGGAGCAGACGAGAGTGAGCGTTCCCCCACGCAGAGTAGTCATCCTAGACACTCCCTTGTTAGAAGATGCACTGGCTTTAGGAGTAAAACCCATTGGAGGATCGCTAGAATGGCTTGACTGGTTAAAGATTGACCCACTAACGAAGAAAGACATTGTGGAAGTGGGAGGTGCGAGTTTTCCGATAAATATAGAAAAGGTATTAGCTCTCAAGCCAGATATCATTTTAGGTTTAGAAGAGAATCAGAATATCTACCCCTTACTGTCACACATAGCGCCGACTGTACTTATACACATTAACAGCGTTCAGGATTGGAAATCCCATTTTTTGCAGATGGCGACCATCTTAGGCAAAACTGAGCGTGCCCAAAAAGTCATTGCCCTTTACTACTCTCGCTTACGCTCATTTAGAGCTACTATGGGCGCGAAACTTTCTTCAACCAGGGTGTCACTTATTAGTGTTAATAACGGAATTGTGCGGCTATTTCTCAGAGATCCGGATAGTTTCTCAAGGGGCATTTTTGAAGATGCAGGTCTGGTTCAGCAGAGATTATCTGCAAGCGGAGCAACCGATGATCATTTAAAAATAGCTGGCGCTTGGTATCTGATTTCAGAGGAAGAATTGTTGTCAGTTGATGAAGATGTCATTTTTGACTTCACGTTCGACAAGCGGATTTCACATTCTGTTTTTGAGCGCAATCAAAAAACCATAAAGCAGATGCCAGGGACTTCCCTATGGTCAAAGTTGAAGGCAGTACAGCACGGTCAAGTTTATCCAGTAGGAATTTACTGGATAGGCAGTGGCCCAATAACCGCCAATTTGGCTTTAGATGACCTTTTTAAATACTTACTTAACTGACCGGAGTGCACCATTCTCAACAAGACCTAAAAAACCGGGTATCGAATACGAAAAATTAAGGTCTTCTTGCGCCATCTTTCTCAAGAAACCCAGTTTTTGACCTAGATGCAAAGTATTAAGTTAACTAAAGTTAGTTTCATCTACATATAAAGTTAGTGCCATGCTTGATTTAGATACCATCGCGAAAGCGACAATGCAATCTGTACCTTATCCCTGGGCATATTTAGAAAACTTTTTGCCTGAGAGCGAGAGTTTGGAGTTAGCCAACAGCTATCCTAAATCCGAATTTTATCAAGAAAGAGGCTCTTTGTTTCCAGTCCGAATGGTCTACGATGAGATTCAGGAGTGGAATAAACCACTGATAACTTCGCCACCGAAACTAAACGACCTTTGGCAGGAGCTAGTAGAAGACCTACGCTCAACTGCTTATCGAGCCGCTCTTGGGGAACTAACAGGCTTAAACCTGATGGACGATTTAATGTTCATCTACTTGTTCCGTTATGAAAAAGAAAATACCTTTCCTCCCCATACCGATACCACCATTTGCCGTATGGTGCAAATGTTCTATTTCAATCAACAATGGAACCCAACCTGGGGCGGTTGTTTACGCATATTGAAATCTGACCAAGCCAAGGACGTATATCAGCAAATTCCACCACGACTCAATACCTCAATCATTTTCGTGAATTCAGACCACTCCTGGCACACTGTCACCCCTGTATTGCCAGAAGCTACCCAATCTCGACTGGCTCTCAAGGTTGCCTTTATTAAACGAGAGGAGTATTTGAAACAAATGGGGGGAAAGTAGCAAAGACACTTGTGATAAGCCCTTCGGGCAAGGCAGTCCCAATGAAAAAATTTCACCACCATGAAGGAAAATGTGGTAGCCTCAACTCAAAGTTAACACAAGCGAGGTTATTCCTTCAGTAAAGCGTTAGAGCCTCTTAGGCAGTCGAACCCAGATACGAGCAAGGTATCGCTAATTGTCGTGACCGCGCTGTATGCAGTGGTGGTAAGTGATCGCTATGCTAAAAAGATAACCTTAAAGTCAAACATGATATTGTGACGTTCAGCAGAAAAAAGAACTACATTTAGTGATTCATCTAAAGATAAGTTAATTCAGAGTTTGGAAAACTTGTTGATTTATTTTGTTTATCATTCTCAAAATTTTTGCAATTATCTATATTATTTTGAAATCTTTCTTAGTTTTTATTAGTAAATAAGATGCGTTTTCCCTGGTGCGATCGCTTGCTTGCTTCGCAGTACACTGGTACTATGCCTAAGATTCTAGAGTGCGTAGGCTAGCAAGCACCGTAGGCATCGCCCCCTCCCCCCTACAGCTGCACCATATTCACCTCTGCCACTTCCATCATCATGCCCTGTAATCGGCACGAGTTGCCATACAGTGGTGTAATAGCTTTTTCCCACTGGCTCCCCTTGTTGTGGCACGCTCCTTAAACGGCCGCATGGTAATCAAAAACACTCTCGCGTTTTTAGCATTAAAAAGGTTTATTTTTTGAACAAGCGGTTGTTACTTATTGGTATTCTTAGCACTAAAAGATTCTTGTAAAAGATAGATAAAAATTGCAATATTAACGATAAAGGCTCTTAACTTAAGTAGGGAAAAGCCTTTCGTCAATTCATAGATTTCAGGTGCAATACTGATTCCTACCATACCCAGCACTAACCACCTCGCCCAAGCCTTTTGAAACCATAGCCCTACAGCTTCAACCATTCTTACGATTGCGTAAATTGCGATCACAACCCCACTAAACTGAAGCGTCTTTGGGTTGAGATTTAAGATTTTGTTTACACCCCAAGCAATAACTCCTTGTTTTCCAGCAACTAAGAGTGAATCAGCAAACTGTTCTAGCCCTTGACGATGCTTTAAGGTCATAAAAATTGCAATGGCAGTGAGAGTGAACAGTATAGCTGTAAAAAACTTGTAACAGATGATTGCAATTAACCCAGGTGAACGTTTGCTCATGTTGAATATGGTATTTTTCCGGGCTTTGAGATAATACTACTTTTTTCAAACAGGCTCTGGGGTCATGACCCCTTGAAGAAATTCAAGCAAGGAAAGTTTGGATGGGCGATCGCCCCTCTAGAATTCTTAGAGGAAAAATTGCCTTTGGTGTGATCACTCTTTCAAAGCAGTACACTATGGCTTGGGCGGGTAGTCAAAACCGCGAACAAACCAAGCGAAAATACTACCGTTTTGGTCAAAAATGTCTCGTATGGGTACGCAAAGAAGGAATACCCGATTTAAGATTAATCCAGCAACCAAAGTTACTCGAATTTATTGCTTCTTGGGTGAGGTTTCCCCTTATACTAAATCAAACCAAGTGCTGATGTTGCGTTCGCTCTGGAGTTACGGGAGCGGGGAGAATGTTGGCTATTTTTTAAGGAATATTGCCAGTACTATAAATTACGACAATTTCAGAAATTTACCCAAGGCAGAGCGTTATTTAGAAGATTGGGAAATGAAGAAGCTAGCTAATGCTGCTGTGCAGTTGGGGGGTAAGCACTGGTTGGTTTTTAATTTGCTTTTTTATAGCGGTATGCGAGTTGGCGAACTTGGTCGGGTGACGGTTCCGAGTGATGAACCAAGGCTACCAAAGGAAGATTATCCGGGATTGTATTGGCATAATTTCCAGTGGTATCCCGACCCGACACCAGAGGATAGAAACCGGGGATACTATACGATTAAGTTCCGAGGCAAAGGTGGCAAGTACCGCGAGATTGGGTTAGACCATCAGACTTCGCTCGTTTTCAAAAAGTATCGGGGGATGGCTGGTGACAAGATGCCCGTGTTCCCCAATATGTCGCCTGACCCGAAAAAGAGAGGATTGCCATTGAGCGACAGAGCTATTAAAAGGTTGATTCAGGATATATCTGAAGTGGCGAAGGTAAAATTCTCCTGTCATTGGCTACGGCATTCTCACGCGACAAGAGCAGTCGAGCATAAAAATGTTTTTGAGGTGCAAAACCAGTTGGGTCATAGTAAAACGGATACAACGAAGGCTTATGTCCGCACAAAAAAAGACGCAGGAACGGGTACAGTGCTGCCAAGGTTTTGATTAGTTGATATTTCTTTTGACAATCTACGTTATAAAAACAAAGCGTTCCATTTTATGTACTGTCCAATGGGTTTAGATTGTCGTCAAATGACAGGTGTTGACTATAAATGCTCGAATATCTCAGCTTGCCATGAGCATTCCCGCAAACCATCAATGGTCAAGATTGTGTTTTATGTACTCAACCAACAAATATGCCAGCTAGAAGACATAAAAGTTAATGAAAAATCACTGGCTGAGTTGTTGCAAGAAACAAACCATGATTTAGAATCTGTGTTGGCTAATTTGGATAATTTTGTGATTAGCAATCGTAGAACAGATGAATTGGCATAAATTCTTAGCGCTAAATAAACATTAAAATTCTAGAAGCTCAGGTAAGTATGGACGATACTCAAAAACTAATCGCAATCCAACAAGAACTAAAGCAAATTGCTGATAAGTTAGGAAAGATTTTTCCACAAACCCATCCCCAATTTGACAGCGTGTTTGAAGACCTGGGCGCGGCTGGATATTATATGCGTGAGGCTGGCTATCGTCTGGAATCAGTTCTTCAAACCGTGCAAGGTAATGGAGAAACTGAAATTGAGTAAAGCTTCAAAAAACTGAAGTTAGCAAGCTGTTACAGAAAACCTAACCAGAAGCTTTTGCAGCTTCGGTAACACTCCTCTATTTGCAGTTAACCCCCGTTAAGAGAGGAAAAAACTCCTTTGCAGCACAAGACACTAACATCGGATCTTCAATAGGTGGATTCGTTTTTGCAACAATGTGAGCAGCAGTAACTTTTTTGAGAGTCCATTGAAAATCTTTTTTCTTCTCATTAGCAATGGTTTTTACTTGAATGTAGAAATATTCACCACGAGCCAAACGATTAGAACCTTGTTGTGCATTGCACTTATAGGTATCATGGTCATCCGATAAAGGTTTGTTATCTTTTGTACCTAAAATTATTGTCATTGGTGTGCTGAATGTGGGTTTCAAGTCCACAGATGGCAGTTGCTCTCCGGTTTCTTTATTGAAACCGCAAGGATAGTCCTTATGCTCATCGGGTATTATGTACGACCCAGCCTCTGCGGCAATCGCCCTTTTAATATGTGCATGGGGCATAAAGATGACCATTCGATGTACGAACTGTGCGCCAGCAGAGTGACCATAGAGATAGTAATTGGTTGCGCTGACTTTGGTGCTTCTTTTCACAAAGTCAAAAATATTTTCAATTTGAGTAAACGCCCATTGGCTTCGAGGATTTAGAATCTTCAAATCTTCTGTAAACATGTTGCCAAGATTATACCCTGTAGCTAATGGATAGCGCTTTTGCTTAAACTGGGGAGCAAGCAGGATAAAATTTGGATTGTCGCTCCCCAAGCGATTGTAGATATTTCTCCAGTCATTTCTATAATCTTCAGCATTCCGTTTTTCACCATGCATGGCGAATACCACTTTAGTATTTGCCTGCAATTGATTAGGTAGGTAGTAGTAAACAGGGATAGAGAAATTGCCAGCTTCAACCTTGTAAAGGAAACAACCCTCTCCTTTTTTCAACACCCTTAAAGTACAAGTATTACCTGAATGTGTTGAGATTGACCCAGATGCGTTGACAAGATGAGCAAAATTAAAGCAGAGGAAAGCAATTGTAATAAAAGCAAACAACCGTTTCATGAACTAAAACCTCTTAGATGGCAGATACAAAACAAGGTGCGTGAGCAGTCAAAAAGAGGAAAGGGGGCAGGGGGCAATAAGCAGGGGGAAGAACCCATAAATAAAGACACTCCACTATTTTCTTAGAGTCAAAGTGCGATCGCTCTATTACCAAAAAACCCAGGTGGTGAGACTTGGGCTTTTGATGGGGTTATATTCCCCAAGGGCTATTTATAGAAGTTTTTATCTAATAAGGACTACAACGCTCAGAATTGCGATTCCAGATTTTGAGCGTAGGCATAGCCCGCCGCAGGCATCGCCCCCATACAATTCTTAGAGGATAAGTAGAGCGATCGCATAAAGCACAGACTACAGTGGGCGATGCCCAGCAGCATCGCACCACTGGGCATCTTGATGATTACGTCATCCTACTTCTGTTGTTGATCTGGGGGAAGTTGACAAGCTCCCTTTTCAAACTGGTACTCAATTCCTAACCCTTTTAAATAAAAGTTCACAGGGTTGCAACCAGAGAACGCGGCGGCAACGATATGAGCGATCGCTACAAGGGCAAGGAATAAGTAGCGAACGCTTGTAAGTAGAACATAACTGATGCTAGCTTCGGGCTTTTATTCTTAGAGGATGAGGGGCGATCGCCTACGACAGTAAACTAAACATTTTTGAGGCAGAAACAAGGCTCAAACCTATACAGGACAAGGAAAATACACCAAAGGCTCAAAAACGCTTGAAACCCAAGTATATCAAGAAAACAGGTAAAACGATGTCAAAGCCTCTGTGTATATACGTTTGATGGTTTTTCCAGGCAAATTTTTGTCTAAGTCCCATTATCTTTCTGCCAATTCTTAGAGGAGTGGCATACAGAATCATGGCATTCTTGGCAAACAGGAAATACTGTTACACCAATCTCATCATTCCCATATTTGGCATGATGTAATTCTTCTGATGTGTTAATGAGACAGACACAGCAAAAACGTTTGACTGCCTTGTGGGCGATCGCACATCGTTTCTTATATTGTTTTAGGTTCCCGTATCTGACCTGCCAGTTAAACCTAGATGTTCCATTAATAGCTGTAGCCCGTTGGCGTTGAGTGTGTGACCTGTAATCGCCTCCCACTTTGCCTTTACCTCGGCGGCGGGAGTTCTGCCCAAAGAGATAATCCATTTTTTCATTTCCTCTAGCCAATCGCCCTGTGCTTGTTTAGTTTGGTGCTGGTTATCGGTGAACTGCACCTGAATCTGACTTAAATCGATGTATGGCATTACCACACAGCACGGCATCTCGCCAAGTTTCCGCACACACAGGCGAATCCGTCACCTTTACTCAGTGATGCCTGTAAAATGTGCTGTGCTTCTAGCAATTTTTTGGTATTGAAATCTGCGGGAAATTTAGTATTGGGATCTGCTAGCCCCTGACCCAAACACAGCACGTCCATTTGAAACAACACGGACGAGTCAACACCAATGCGTTCTTTTTTGAGTGAGTGAACACCAAGCGTAATATCTACCCCATACTTGCGTCCCTCATCTTGGGTTTGGGCAATGATATCCATAACTTCCTTTTTCTCTTCATCAAACAACTGGAGAATAAAGGACTCAAATTCATCACAAATCAACTTGAAACGCTTACATTCTGGATGACTCAGGCGAATTTCATTTTCAACCCGATACCGCAGCAGTGAACCAGCACGGCGAAACATGGCTAAGATTTGCTCAGACTTCTTAGCTACAAACTTCTTTTCTAGAACCTCGGCAGGTACACCAGGAAGCCATTGAGACTCAACTCTATCAAAGTGGCGATCGCCTATTCTTAATTCACCATCTGGATTCATCTGCAAGAAAGCGATAGCCTCGTATGCAAAGTAAACTGACTTACCGCTACCCTTGGGGCCAAACACTACCTTAGAAGCTGAAACAAACTTTTCATCTAACCAGCTGTAGTCAATCTCGCTTGCGAGGTCTTCTGATAGTTCATCAAATGACGATTGACTAGGAGTAATTGCTATTGTCCTAGTTTCTTCAACTACTGCGTCAATCGTCGGCGGTGGAATAATACCAGCTAAACCAAACATTTGTAACCAACGTGATTGCTCATACTGTGGCAATTTTGAGATATAACCAGCAAGTCTACGCTGTGACTCCATTCGCTGGACTGCACTATCAAAACTGATACTGTGTTTCATTTGGTCAGCTAAACTAGCAGCTTGAGCATCATCTAGCGTTTTGTAAATTCCTTCTTTGCGGTTTCGAGTGTACACAGCAAACGTGAAAGCTGAGTTACTAGCCACGCCATACAGCAGTGAGAAAAGTTTAATTTCCTTTGGTAGTTTAAAAGCGAGTAGAGGCATAATGGTTGCCGTGATTCCTCCCAAAGCAAAACAGACCATCATCTGTCTTTCACGGATGATAGTCTGCTCAATTAGTTGCCGTTCCTTATTGAATAGCAGCCAGGGTAAGCGCATCTCAAATGCTATTGACAAGCGGGTTTAAAAACATCCAGGACTTACGCAACTGCACAAATAGCGGGCGGTGCCACACGACAATTTAAATCAAATCAAGCACATAGGAATACTTGGGCGTTTTCGTTGTTGAATTAAATAATTAGAAAGTAAATTATGCTTGATTTAATAAACAGTTTGACCAGTTTGATAGGCGAAATTATTTAATCTAATCCAAACCAACATTGCACAAGCAATATGATTTCTTTGAAGCCTAGCTTGACGACATTGACAAGATTCAATGCCTGTTAGTTGTTTAATCTCTCTGTGAAACTCCTCGATTTTCCAAGGAATTTTACACACCTTTTGTACAACATCCGTGGAGCTTTGAGATAAATCGTTAGTGGCGATATAATCCGTTCTGTTGGTAGAAACAGTAACCCGGAATAGGTTCACTTTTTTCTGAGCGGGAAACCCTTTAATTTTTATGATCTTACCACATTCTAACTTTTCAGGACTCCATTCTAATAATTCAATACGTTGAGATTTTTCTTTGGCAAATATATCGTCAACTAACCGATTATTTTTGAAAGGGCAATAATAAATTTTTTCTAAACTCTCAATATAAAACATGAAACTATGTACGGCATACCATCTGTCCATCAAAACAGTATCAAATGCTAAAAGCTTATGATATACAAGGTTTTGCAGCATGTCTTTCACATGGTCTATCTTGGTTTTACCATCAACATCAGGATTAAAAATGCGGTAATCTATTACCCAAAATCTTTGAATACTAGGGTTGACATACACGCAACTAACTACACCAATACCTTTGAGGACACCATGCTCATTACCGCTATATTGTCTCCTGACTATTTCTATTTCTTCAGAATACCTTTTATCTAAAACGCTATCATCAAATATTATGTATCCATTGTCATCAGGCTCAACTACCTCTTTCAAGTTATCCCAAAGTAATCGAGGTGTTAACTTTTCTCTCTTCAAATAGTAGTTAATTGCATCATGGCTAATAGTCTTTAAATCCTCTGCCAAATTGGTCATTGTATAATTAATTTGACTACTTAATAAGTATTGGCAGTAATTAAGCTTAGTAAATCTCATTACCCTAAGCAACATTTATCTCATACAACCTCTACCTATTTTCTCATGAATATTTCATGCTTTGCTTCCAATACATCGGCTTCTATTACGAATACAAGGCTTTCGGTATCAGATTTAACTAATACCCATGTACTAGAAATTGGCGATCGCATTGTGCCAGTTGCGTAAGTCCTGTACCGTTTTGGTTTAAGTATCCAAAAAAGAATTTGGGAAGAAGTGGATCGTAACCCAGAGAAATTTTGCCATCGTGTTGGCTGGAATGCTTTGTTAAGTGATATTTCTAATTTTGAGACATCAATCAATTTTAGTCTCTCTGCGCCTGAAGGTCACTTACCAGTAATAAACTTTCAAAAAAACAAATATAATAATGACTCTCTGCATTTATTGGAAGAAATATTTTCATGTTTTGATACTTTTTTCCCCACTACAAATCCCTATCCAATTTTATTGAAAGGATTACCTAATAGCTGGGCTGATCTTCAATTGCAAGCGATAGGAACAGGAGTTTTAGATTTAAGATTATATTTGGACGAGCCGTACGATCATCTTTTTTATCATCAAGAAATTTTTTATAGTGGAGATAAAGACTACGACCAAAATGTGATTTCTATTCCTTTACCACCCAAGGTTTTGAAAAAAAGTTTATCAGGAAGTTTAATCTTTAAGTCCTCTGGATAAATTCTTTCTTCTCTTTTCATTGCAATTAAAATTATCTGTCCAATAAACGAGCAAAACTGTCAAAAATTAATTGAGATTAAGGAATTATATCAGAAAGAAGATTGCGGACTTTATCGACTATTACAATTGCAAAAAGAAGTTTTTGGAGAAAATCATCAATATACCATAATCAGTTTGTATAAACTAGCACAAAATTGTGAAAAGGCTAATCGCTTTGTAGAGTCTGAACTATTTAATAATCAAAGAAGAAAGATATTGAGTAATCGACAGAAAATAGAAATAGGAGATGGTCCTTCTAAAATCTTGCTATTCTTAGATCCCAGTGAGATTGTCATTGCAGGAGACTGAAGAAGTTAAGTGTACGCTAAGATCATTTGATTTATCGGTCAGTTGAATTGCTACAGCATATCAAGCAATGCAGCGATACCGCTAGAGAATTCAAGCAAAGGGGGGAATGTCCATGTCTGGGACGCCTCGGTTTGAATACCTCTAGGGCATGTTTATGTTCAACGATTAAGCATTTGCGATGCTAACTTGATGGTCTAAAATTTCCTTCAAAATAGAAAGGACAAGTTTTAGTTCGTAGATTTTGCAATGATTGATTAAGGCGACAAGATACTCTTTCGTAATTCCTTTACCTTTGACTTTCATTTCGCTTGAAAAGAACCCTTGCTCTCGAAGTTTTAAGCAAGCAATTCTATTCTGTTTGAAGTTCATCACTTCCACTAGCTTTTGAATCTCTTCAAGCTTATGAGTATTGGAAATGAAATGCATGGATTCTTCTAAATCTGCTTGAAGCTGTTTTGCATACGTCAAGCAATTTGCTAAATGTTCTTCAAGGTCTGGATGGCTGAGAGGATGTTGAGTTACTTCTCGCCAAAAATTATCGTCTCTTAATGATTCGATGTTATGAACAATATTACTCGATTGAAGCTCCAAAATTTCATGAGGCATGGTGACGATTGTCTGATCTAGAGAAGCAAGACTCAAGTTTTCAGCATGTGCCGTTTGTGGGGTAAAGAAAAAGTAAGAAATCGCTGAGAAGATGGCGATAAAAAAATAGACAGCAAGTACAAATTGCATAAATTTACATCAAGTATTGGTGAATAATTCAAGCCCTTAAGCTTTCAACGAGTCCTGGAAGGACTTGAGAGACAGGATTTTGAGTGAAGGGTGCAAAATCCTGTGATTGCGTCTTTTTGCAAAGATGCAAAAGGTTTGAATATTCCCTATAAACTTTTTTTCTATATTTCAAGCGGTAATTACAGTTTCTTCCTCCTTTTGGTTCCCGGATGAGCAATTCGCCCCCTTTCCTTGCATAGGACTGCTTGTAGTTGTTCATAGTATACTGGCAGCGCCAGTCTGATATTTTGGCGAACTTAAACAACTGACGAATTTCCGGCGAATCATCATAGGTAATCAGCCATCGGTGCTGTGAGCGTTGAGCGTGATAGGCAAAACGCTGATGATCGAAGCTGGCGTGAACCTCGCCCCGTTCCCCATAAAGCTTCTGTGCGCTGAAGTAGGGCGGATCAAGGTGCAGAAAAACCTGCTTTCTCGGTTCTTCCAATAAGGTTTCAAAGCTCAGGGCAGTAATATTAATCCCCTTAAGCAACGGCGCAACCACCCCCAGCTTGTTGATTGACTCTCCTGTAAACCGTCCTTTGAAAGCCTGCTCTGAATATCCCCCAGCTTCAATCACGCCAGAAAATGTAATGCAGTTGAGGATGAAAAACCGTGCTGCTCGTGTGATCAGATTCCACGGTTCGAGGCTCCAAATCAGATGCTGATAGAGGGATCTTCCGGCAGGGTAACGCTGGCGTAATCCCATAATTTCTTGGATCAACGCGGCGCTGTCGTCTCGTAGCACCTGCCAAAATCCGGCAATGTCGGGTTGAATGTCATTGATCCATACACGGGACAAGCGATCGCCAAACAGGGATTTTACTGCCAGTGCGACGGATGCGCCACCTGCAAAAGGTTCGCGGAACTCCTGAATATTGGTGGGAATGAAGGGTAGGAGTACATCCAGAGCTTTTGCTTTACCGCCAGGGTAGCGCAGCGGGCTTTTCCCCTCCAATACTGTGTTTTCTGTTTTGTATGCTTGGCGGATTAACTGCAAAAAATCTTTATCCAGCGTGTTCTTTTGACTTTGCACCGTATTGGGAGACACGCCAAATTGCGAAGCAATGGAGCGTACCGACTTACCTTCCAGTAGATGTCGCCGAATTTTACGATCGCTTCCCTCTTTCCATCCTAGCCGTGCATATTGCTTGCGAAAGTTTCGACCGCAGTCCTTACACTGAAGTTTTTGGGAACCAGAAGGCTGATGTGTCCCATTGCGGCGGACATGAGGGAAAGTGCAGCATGGGCAAGGGGACAGGGACAAGCAGGCATCATCGGTGGTTGTGGTTGAGCAAAGGTATTTTGAGATGTTGCAGAATGACTGATTTATACCAGTCATTTTGTAACAAATTCCAAATCTGTCAAATACCCATGAACTCTTTTGCATGAACTACCGTTTCTTTGAGAAATTCGGGTTGCACAGGTGTTTGAGGTCATTTTCTGACCACTATTGCATCCAGAAGGGGTGCTTAATACTGCAGTTATACATTGCCCCTGCTCCGCAGGGCACAAAGCCCTGTACGGGCTTTGCGTTCGCAATGTCACTGCGTTGGGGGATTCCCCCAAACCCCCTAACCACAAAGTGTGAGGAGAATCACTGAAAAAGTTGGTGCTCTAGGGTAGTCGAGTACGCCTAAAATAAGAATAACACTCACAAAGAGTCACCGTGGCAGAGGCGGCGTATTACAGCTGGAAAACAAGATTGTCACGCGGGGAAAGGGGCATTCGGCGGTGGCGGCGGCAGCCTACAATGCTGCGGAAAAGCTCTACGATGAACGCACCGGCACGACATACGACTTTACCCGCAAGCAAGATGTCTACCATTCAGAAATTCTTGCACCTGCCAACGCACCCGCCTGGGTGTTCGACCGTAAGCAGCTATGGAACCAGGCAGAGTCCCATGAAAAACGCGTTGATTCGCAGGTAGCCCGGCAATTGATTTTGTCGCTGCCAAACTGTTTGTCCCATGACGAAAAATTGCATGTGACGCGCCGCTTTTTGCAGCGGGAGTGCGTGGCGATGGGAATGGCCGCTGACGTGGCATTCCATGATTTTGAAGGGGATAAAAGTCACAATCCCCATGCTCATGTGCTTCTGACGATGCGCGAGGTAGGAAGTGACGGTTTTGCTGCAAAGAAAAACCGTAATTGGAACAAGGTGGCGCAGCATCAGCTTTGGCGGGAGAGGTGGGCTGACCATCTCAATCAGCATTTTGAACAAAAGGGATATGATGCCCGTGTGGATCACCGGAGCTATGCGGCGCAAGGCATCGACCGGATGCCGCAAATCCATGAGGGACGGGCTGTCAGGGTTATTCGTGATCAAATCGCCAATGGACAGCGTACCCAAACAACCTCCGCGATCGATTTCAACTCCAAGGTGATGGAGTTTAACCAGCTTCAGAGGGAAATTGCTACCCTCCAGCGAGAGATTGCCGAGGAGGAGAAACGCCAGCTTCAAGCTGTGCAGCAAAATGTTCAGGAACAGGATCATACGGCGGCAAGCCGCTCAAAAACCCCCAGCAGCGCCGCAGAGGAGATCACCAGCAATGCCATGCAGGCGGTGTTGTTAGATAAGAAACTTGCAACACAAGATGCGAGCATAAAAAAAGAAAACGTTCAGTCCCCGGCAAAGTCTACAGAGAACGCCCCTTCGCACGCCAGACCAAATGCACCACCCAGAGAACCCCGCGACCGTACCTATCTTGCTGTCAAAAATCAGCTGACAGCAATGGGGGGAAATGGATGGTTTGAAATTGGCATCCGTCATGATGCAGAAGATGCAGCAAAAAGCTACTTCCATGAAAAAACCTGGCACAAAGACCATCTGCTGAAAGTTGACCCGGAAACGGGAAAAACGCCTGTTTTAAATTACCTCAAAGCCGAAAATGCCTGTGGTAGTGATATCTATGTGCGTCCTGCCCGTCTGCCGAATGGGGACACCCAAGGGCTGATTCTCCTAGATGACCTCGACCCGGTGATGGTGGAAGACCTGCATGATCAGGGGTTGCAGCCATGTGTAGTGGTGGAAACAAGCTTCAAAAATTGTCAAGTCTGGATCAAAATTTGCGATCGCTTAAAGCGGGATGAATCCTCCCATCTCGCCAAGATTCTTGCCAAGGAAACGGGGGGCGATCCGGGTAGCGCCGGCTATCAGCATTATGGGCGCTTGGCGAGATTCACTAACCGCAAAGAAAAACATCTCGATGTGTACAGCGGCAAGTATCCGTGGGTGATGTTGCGCGAAGCCCAAATGCGGCAGGCCAGTCAAGCAAGCCACTTTCAAGAACTCGCGCGCCGGGCAAGCAGCCGACGAGAAAGCCCAGCTGCAAGAAGCGATGGCGAAGCGCACTGCAGCAGCGATGTCGCTGACGGAAGTGGCTTCAACAATCAATGCCGGATGTTGATTGATGACACGCAGCCAGGGAGTCCGAAGTTCGTCGTAATTTTTCTGTCCTGGCAGACAAACACGACCTTGTAGTGCGCTGATCAAACCTTCTATGGATTTGGATAGTTCTACCGCTTTCATTATATTTGCCTCTTTGATAGCGTCACTTTTACAGTCTCAATTTCTTTTGAGTAGAACACTGGCTAAAACAATCAAGTACAAAGCCGTGCCACCGTGAATCATCAGTGCAGCAATGTTACTCATTCCAATGTTGATATACACATTCAACAAGTCACCTAACGGAATGAGCGCCACTATGAAGAGAAAGGCAGACAATACCTGACGAGTCACTTTTATCCAAAGAAAGACAATCACAAACAAACCGGATACGATGTCGCGCGTTCCCTTTGCCCAGAGATAGGCATAAGTATCTGTGCTATCAACGGGTACACCGAAACCTGCTGCTCCAACCAACGGTGCAATAATAAACCGGGCACCAATAAAGATGATGCCAACGGCAGGCAAAACCACCAGCCAAAATAGCAGGGAGTTCATCGGTAAATCATTAGCATTGGTTGACAAATCATTCCGTTGAGTCATCGTTATCCTCCACAAATCATTTGAATTGATAACCGTAAAATTGAGCATCGCTGCATATTTTCTTAATGGACAGCTGTAACTGACGCCAAGCGCGTTTCCCGTTACTTATCCAGATCATGGATCTCTCAGCGGACCGCGACGTATGTGAATAGGATGGATGCGACGGCGAGAGCGACTATACGCACGCGATGTCTTCTGTCCCAGGTACGATGTATTGCTTGCCATCCAGCAGCACCTTCGACCACACGATTATTTAGTGGCACCAGGAAGAGGATCGTGGCGAGCACAGTAAGAAACCAGATCACACTGGCCGTGAGCAGGATCACAAACCCTGGCGTGTGCCGATAAAGCCAGGTCTCAACCCCGAGTAGTAGGAGATCGGCCGTGTACCACACCGGCATTACCTTACCAAGCACGGCAGCGTAATGACCCAGCATTCTCGCTTGCGGCTCGGGGTCAAGACGCCATGCGCTAGGGTTTACGAACGCGGAAACAGAAAACTCGGAGCCCACTAGCAGAAGCAAGCTGAACACAGCGGCCACATTGAACAAGTGCATGAACAACTCCTTTGATGGCTTCGGACGAACGTTAAGTTGAGAGGGGCCGGGAAGTCAGTTTTTAGCATGGTTGTGCGACCGGCTCTTTACAGGAAGCGATTTTAGCTTAGAGGTGACCCATCTCCTGGGATAAGGAGAAGAGTGTCAACGCCTTCGATCTGTGCCACATCGAATCCGCTCATGTCTTGCTTGAACGCATCGGTTTGCATGTACTCACGTGTGACGACCTCAGGATCGGCTTGCTCGCCGAAGCTTATGAGCGCAACTACGTTCCGCGGCGCCGAGGGAGCCGAGAAGAAGGCATGCGTCTCCACGCCGAACAGCTCAAGGCTTTTGACATGTAGTACCCAATGAGGCAGGTAAGCGGTAGCGGCCTCTTCTGTTCGGAGACGATAGGTTCTGAGCTGAAACTTTCGCATAGGATTCTCCTTGTTGCTCTGTTTGTGGTGAGGTCTTGATACCCGTTCTCTTGCTATTGGGGCATCAGCTTAGAAGGCATGGATCAGCAAGAGGCCAGCGAAAAGCATCACTAAGCAGGTCATGCCATGAACGGAAAACGCCGTAGCTTTACGCCCGCCTGACGCCAGAACGTTGGACATGTCGCCAAGCAAGATGACGGCGAGGGCTAGGAGGGCAATGCCCACCGTCTTGCTGTTCGTGGTCAGCATCAGGGTCAGCACGGCCAATCCAGAGGCCACATCCCGACCCCTTTTGTGCGAAGCTAGGCGCTAGTGTTCGCTTCAGCAGCAGGTGGCTCGAGGCCAAACGAACCTACGACCCGCTCCGGAGCTGCAATGTAAAAGCAACCGATCACCATAATCGTGACAGAAACAAAGACGGCCAGAGAAAGCGGAATAGCGGCATGCATAATTTATTTTCTCTTTAGAAATACTAGCAACGCTATTATAAATGCAAATGAAGTGACTTAAAACTCCATAGTGTAAAATAATTTCTAGCGGTGCTATGATCACTTTGGTATGACGACCCAGCGAATTGAGGAACGAAAGGCGCGGGACAGGCAGGCTCGCCGGGCACAGATCATCCGTGCGGCTCGACAGGTCGCGGAATCCGAAGGATGGTCCAACGTTACCGTGCGGCGGCTATCGGACGAGATATCCTACAGCCAACCCGTCTTGTACTCCCACTTTGAGAACCGCGAGGGCATTGTCGCCGCAGTCGCCATTGAGGGTTTCCAGGAGCTGGGCTTGGCTTTGGAGAAGGCGCGGTTACGGGGAAAGCGCAGAAACCCAGTCGAGGCAGTGGCGAGCGGCTACCTGGAGTTCGCCACCGCTTCACCCGCTATATACGAAGCGATGTTTTCGCTTAGCCTGAGCGTGCCTTTCGGAGATCCCGCCACTCCTCCCGAGTTGAGATTTGCGTTCTCCCAAATCCTGGAGCTCTTTCCTGAGCAGAGCACGAAGTCCGAAACCCTGTCGGAATTGTTCTGGGCGAGCCTTCATGGCATAGTCGAGTTGACAAGAACCAAGCGATTTCCGCCTAAACGACAGAAAGAACGCTTGCGGGCGCTTGTGGAAGTCTTCAGTTTTGCAATCGACAAGATGGCGCAGGTGGAGAAATCGCAATGACAGCGCTCTTGGCGTTGCATAATGGGATAATGATTAAGGCGGGATAGGAACAACTCCCGTACGCAGATGGTTAGTGGTGGTTCCCGTTCGATGGAGCGGTTTCAACACACTGCTAATTTGCTGACGGTGGTGCAGACTTGCCGACGTCAAGGTCGGTCTGTAATTGATTTTTTTGCACAAGCTCTACTAGCTGACTCTAATAATTATCTGTCTCGCCCTTCTTTACTTTTGCAATATTATACCTGAATCCTTACGTATTTTTATTTATCCTTTACTGCCTGATCATTATAAGTTCGCCTTCTTTAGGATTACGTGCATTATCTTCATTAGTATTTTTCCATCAGCACTGACCTAACCGCAGCAGTCTGCTGGTAATGCAACTTCGACCAATCCAAAGTGCTTGCATCACAAGCACCATTGGTTAGCAGTCGAGCGATCGCATAGTGTGCTGGGAACCTTCACCCAGATAAGCATTGAGCCGAGATCTCTGCCAAAGTGAAAATCTTGCTACTTTTGCAAGTCTTACACCTATGTCATCAGTTCTAGCTGATGAACTTTTCTACAACACTAGCAATGGTGCGGCTGCTATTGGTGTTTTTGATCGCTCTGGCAATTACACACAATTAAACGCCTATGCTGCGCGAGGCTTTAGTACTGGTTGGACAAAGATTATAGAACAGCCGTAGCTACTGGCGGTATTAGATGATTTTCCCGATTCGGGAAAACTTGTAATCGCGTTAATCTCTCACAAACGCGATCACAACAGGAGCAACACGTCCTGTAAAGTCCTATAAAAGTCAGAGTGAGCCAAAAATTATGCCAACCGTCGAAGCATGATACGAATCATGGCAATATAGATGAATGTCTCGGAAGTTTCAGGCAGTCGTTCATAATCTTTACTTAAACGCTGACACCAATTAAGCAAGCCTTAAGGGACTTCCAGAAAATAAACTATTCGCTTAATAATAATGATAATCATTTTAAAGGGGGGATGAAGGGGCTGCCGTCGGCAGCCCCTTCATCCCCCCTTTTGTAGTAATTTGAATAATGACTGAGTTTTTGAGTTTTTGAGTGTGGCAACTGGTGGCTATAGTATTAACTGATTCTCTTAAAAAGTTGTTGATTGAAACTGCATCTCAATTAAAAGGTGCAGCAAAGCGTAAATTTAGGGAGCATCCCAATTTTTTAACCCTTACAGCTACTGACTTACACCTTATCGAGCGTGCCATTCGTCTTTGGGATGATTAATGTTTAGAACCCCTGCTGAATTGTTGCCTATCTCCCCTAAAATTTTTCGCTCTCCTTTTTGGGGCAAGGTCATCAAGCTGATCGTAATCGTTCGATATCTCGCATTGGTGGCGCACCGAACAGGCGGGAATATTCCCGACTGAACTGTGAGGGACTTTCGTACCCAACCTGGTAGGCAGCAGAGGTGGCATCGCAATCTTCCGTTAGCATCAGGCGACGGGCTTCTAACAGTCTTAACTGCTTTTGATATTGAAGTGGACTTATTGAGGTCACCTGCTTGAAGTGCTGATGAAAGGATGAAGTAGACATCCTTACCTGCTTTGCTAATTCCTCGACTCGCATCGGCTGAGTAAAGTTAGACTTGATTTGTTTGATCGTTGAAGCAATTCGCTGCATACTGCTGCCAGATGTAGCAATTTGGCGCACGGCTTCACTTTGTTCCCCGATCAGCAGACGGTAGTAGAGTTCCCGAATCATCATCGGTGCCAGCATGGGAATATCTTGGGGTGTATCTAAGAGCTTTGTGAGGCGAAGGGCACACTCAAGCAACGTCGCATCAGCGTTGCTCACAAATAAGCCTCGGACGGAGTTCTCTTTCTTCGCTGAACTAAAATTCATTTGAGCAGCCATTTCACAAAGCTGCATTGGATCTAGAGTCAGCTTTAATCCTAAATACGGTTGATCGGTTGTCGCCTCGACAATACACCCACCGATGGGGAGATCAACTGAGACAACAAGACATTGCCCTATCTCATAGGGATACGTTTCCTCTCCCAGTATTATGTTTTTCTTGCCTTGAACGAGAATGCCCAGACACGGTTCATAATCCTGGTAAATGACGGCAGATGACGCATTTGATCGCGAAAAGCTCAAGGGTGCGATCGCAGTTGGATAAACAAGGTTGCTATTGGCTTCGGTGTGCCGCGCCACTAATGTCGCCAGCGCTTGGCACTGATCTGCAACTACCTCAGAATTGGCGATAACGAAAGTCATGGTAAAGCCTCGACTCATTCAATGCCCTACACGATTATAGAATGTCTTCAAGCGATTCATGCTGGAGAATTAGGCAAGGATCAAAGAGTTTTAGGCATTGGAAACGCTGGATCGAATTTGTAGGATAAAAGCATGGAGATTGAGACCTTAAAGAGCCCGAAGAACTATGCTGCATTTGTTTCCTAAAACGATTAAAAACTTCTTGGAGAAAATGGCAATCCGTCCAAACAAACTTTGTCAGCAGTTTTACGTCTGTGAACCCCTCAATAACAACTGAAGTAATGAACAGGAGAACCTAATTTATGCAAAATACTCCCCAACAAATGAAAGCAATGGCTGTTGACGAGTTCGGCGGCCCTGACAAGCTGACTTTGCACACCTTACCCGTGCCTACGGTGGATGCGGGCGAAGTTTTGATTCGCATTGAGATTGCCGGAGTTGGCATCTGGGACGCAATGGAGCGTGAAGGTAAGCTGGTGTATAATGAAGTCCACTTTCCGCGTGTGCTGGGCGGCGAATGTGCAGGCACGATTGTTGCGATTGGCAATGGCGTTGAGCGGTTTGCGGTTGGCGATCGCGTTTACGCCCAGAGCTTCATGAACGACAAGGGCGGTAGCTATGCAGAATATGTCGTCGTCTCTGAAAAGACGGTCGCACCGATGCCCGATGGTCTCGATATTGTGATGGCGGGCGGGCTACCCATTGCTGGTGTAACGGCACTCAGTAATTTGCAAGCACTGGGGACAGGCAACAAAACCACATTAATACTGTGGGGCGCCAGCGGTGGCGTCGGTCACGTCGCGCTTCAACTGGCTAAACGCATGGGCGCAAACGTTTTCGCGATCGCATCGGGTGCAGACGGTGTAGCTTTGGCTAAGCAACTAGGTGCTGATGAAGCGGTGGACGGACGCAGCGACGACATTGTGCAACGCGCCCGCGCCTTTGCACCCGATGGCTTCGATGCTGCACTGGTGCTGGTGGGCGGCAACACAGTTCAATCCACGCTCTCGTTAGTGCATCAGGGCGGAATTATCGCCTTTCCTAACGGCGTAATACCCGAACCCAAAGCGCCCTCAGGTGTAGAACTCAAGAAGGCAAATGGGTTCGCTAACCGGATGCTGTTAGACGAACTTAACCGATTGATCGACATGGGTGAGTTTCAAGTTCACATCGCGCAGACATTTGGGCTGGAAGAGGCGGCACAAGCGCAGTCAGCGATGAAACAGCACTATCTGGGCAAAATCGTGTTGCGCGTGAGCGGCGAATAAGCGCTTATCAAAAGAATGTCGCCGTAAATCACCAACCTTTGCCCAACAAGGCGCTGCACCCGACCGCCTACAGCCTGGGCTGCGCTCGTTCCTCGCTTGGTACGCCAACCGCTTTAGGTCGTGTAGGTGTCCTGGATGATATTGGAGGTGCGATGGCACGGAGTACCCACCAAGGGCGATCCCGGCGTTGCTATCTGAAGACAATCGCTAGATCACGGGACAGAGAATCGAAGTCTCTGGCGGTCAATCTCTCTGAGTATACGAAGACTCTACGAGGATATTTCTTGAGTTGGGCGGATAAGCAAATGGATAACGGGACTTAAACATTTTTTTGGGACAAACAAGCCTCAAACCCATACAGAGTAAGGGGAATACACCAAATACTCAAAAATGCCTCAAACCCAGATATATCAACAAACTAAGCCTAATGATGTCAAAGTCTTTCTGTATATAGATTTGAGGCTCTTTTATGGGTGTTTTTTGTCTAAGTCCCAATAACAACGAATTCAGAGGAGGAATAAAATGTCAAAAGCAGTGCGCTTTAATCACTATGGCGGTGTGGATGTCCTCAATGTCGTCGAGGTTGAAAAACCTTCACCCAGTCAGGGTCGGGTTCTGGTTCGCGTCGTTACTGCGGGAACAAATCCCGGTGAGATTTTAATCCGAGAAGGTCAGCTTGAGCAGAAGTATCCAACGACGTTTCCCTGTGGTGAAGGAGCAGACTTCGCTGGCATCGTGGCTGAACTGGGAGAGGGCGTCACCAGTCCTGCTGTAGGTACTGCGGTTCTAGGCTGGTCGAATGAGCGTTCTGCCCAAGCAGAGTTTGTCTGTGTCCCTGCGGAGCAAGTGATTGTCAAGCCTGAATCGCTGAGTTGGGAGGTGGCGGGTGCCCTGTTCATCGTAGCATCGACTGCAAAGGCTGCCGTTGCAGCAGTGGCTCCTCAACGGGGAGAAACAATTCTGGTCTCTGGTGCAGCGGGCGGCGTGGGATTGATCGTGACGCAATTGGTGCTGCGGACTGGCGCTAAGGTTGTCGGTGCGGCGGGAGCATCGCGCCACAACTGGTTGCGATCGCTCGGCGCAATTCCTGTTGGCTACGACGACGATTTGCAGGCAAGCTTGAGTCGTGTGGCTCCAGATGCCTTTGATGCAGTCATTGACACGGTGGGTCACGGGTATGTCGATCTCGCGATCAAGCTAGGGGTTGCGCCGAATCGCATCAATACGATCATCGATTTTGAGGCAGCGTCTCGACACCATGCACACGCCGATGGCAGCGCTAAGGCTGAGTCGGGTGCGGTTCTGGCTGAGATTGCCCAACTGGTTGCAGACGGTGAGTTGCAAGTTCCGATAGCAGCCGTGTACGACCTCAAAGACGTGCGCCAGGCATACACGCAGTTAGAACAAGGACACACGGGCGGCAAGGTTGTGCTACGGGTGGCAGCGCCTTGATGCTTGAGTTCAGCACAAGCGGAAAACATTGTGGTGCTTGAGAATATAAAAACTGGCTTTCAGCCGTTTTCAATAACTGTTAGTTGGGCTACACGCGCAGCTTAACTCAAGCGTTGATATCTATCTGGATGCTCATGTTGTCAGATAGAACAACTATTACATCAAGCATACCAAAACTGTACAGGAGAACCTACCATGCAAAACACTTCCCAACATTTGCAACAACGTTACTCTTAACAAACCCTGACATTCTTCGTTTCGACATCTTTGCAGGAAAAATACCTATGAATCTCACGGACAATACCATCCTCATCACTGGCGGCACAAGCGGCATCGGTCGTGCGCTTGCCGAGGCTTTCTATCAGAGCGGTAATCAAGTCATTATCGCGGGTCGCCGTCAACATCTCCTCAACGAAATCACCGCCGCTCACTCCGGGATGCACGGGATTCAACTTGATGTCCAAGACCCGGCGGATATCGAAGCCTTTGCGTCCCGCATTCGAGAACAGTTCCCTAAACTCAATGTTCTGATCAACAATGCCGGAATCTCTAAAACCGAAGACCTTACCTCAGACTTGATCGATCTCTCCGTGATGCAGTCTATGATTCAGACTAACATTGTCGGTGTGCTTCACCTCACGGCGGCACTCCTCCCGACTCTCAAACAGCAGCCGCATTCAACGATTATCACCACCACCTCTGGCTTGGCTTTCGTTCCCATGAGTGGATTCCCAACCTATTGCGCGAGCAAGGCTTTTCTGCACTCGTGGTTGCAGTCGCTCCGCGTTCAGCTTCGGGAAACCTCCGTAGATGTTCTTGAACTCGCCCCACCCTATGTACAGACAGAGCTTGGCGGTCCTAGTCAGGCAACTGATCCTGCCGCAATGCCACTCGCTGACTTTATTGCTGAAGTGATGCAGATTCTCAGCACTCCAAACCCACCCCAGGGCGAAATCCTTGTTAATCGTTCCAAAGCATATCGATTTGCCCAAAGGAACGGTGATTATGAGCAAATGTTCGCGAGCGGCAACGAACAATGACAAGCGATAGAAATCTATCACTCAACAGGAGAGGGCTTTGAGCACACGCAGCGACATCAATGAGAAATGGACTCTGGTAATTGCTTTCGTTAAATCACTAAAAAATTCTTGGAGAAAGTAGCTATATGTCTGAGCAAACGAACCTTGGTGGCAATTTGACGCTGCCGAACACTTCAATAACAGTGAAGCGCATAGGTTATGGTGCCATGCAACTCGCGGGTCCGAATGTATGGGGTGCGCCGCGAGATGTAGATGCAGCCGTTGCTGTTTTGCGCGAAGCGAGCGTGCAAGGCATTAATCATATCGATACGAGCGACTTCTACGGACCTCACATCACAAATCAGATTATCCGACAAGCGCTGCATCCCTACCCAGAAAATTTGATGATTGTGACCAAGGTTGGGGCGCGTCGTCCTGAAGATGGATCATGGGTTCCCGCGATGTCGCAGCAGGATTTGACCGAAGCAATTCACGACAACCTGCGTAACCTCGGACTCGATGCGATCGATGTTGTCAATCTCCGCTTGATGGGTGACGGTCACGGGCCATCGGAGGGTTCTCTTGCAGAGCCGCTAATGACCTTAGCCGAACTTAAGGAGCAGGGATTAATTCGTCACCTCGGTTTGAGCAATGTCACACCTACGCAGTTGGCAGAGGCGCAAACGATCGCGGAGATTGTCTGTGTGCAGAACCAGTACAACGTGGCACACCGGGAAGATGACGCTTTCATTGACGACCTCGCGAAGCTGGGAATTGCTTATGTGCCGTTCTTCCCGCTGGGTGGGTTCACGCCGCTACAATCTTCGGTACTTGAAAGCGCCGCCAAGTCCTTAGACGCAACACCGATGCAAGTAGCGCTGGCATGGTTGCTTCAGCGCTCCCCCAATATCTTGCTGATTCCCGGCACGTCATCAGTTGAGCATCTGCGTGAGAATATCAAAGCTGCGTCACTGCAACTTCCACAGCAAACCGTGGCTGACCTGAACGCGATCACGGCAAAACCGCTGGCAGATCGCTTGACTTAATACTTTGAGCTTTGACACAAACTGCTTGAGTGCAACACGTTCCCTCGAAACTTCTCATCCTCTGAGTCCGCATCCCCAGCAAATATATTTGCTGGGGGAACTTCAGCTTAAATTTTTGCATTTTCCCAACTAAGGGTCATAAGTTGGTATTCGCCAACGATATCAGATCTCGGCTCAATGCCAAGAAGCGCTGGCAACGTTCACCAGTGGATCTCCTCTTTAGGACGTTATCCCTGTTCTGTCACTCTCCGAAAACATTTGCTATTCCTGAATTCTAGAGCTTCTATAGAACTCTTGCAAAAGTTTTCTATGATATAATTAAGGATTAAATTTCTTTGTGATTAGGACTTGAATTAGCAGTGAAATTTTGGAGAGCCAAGCAGCTTACTTCA